>JADFYG010000007.1:10928-90097 GCA_015233155.1 Candidatus Rifleibacteriota bacterium | reverse complement strand
TATTCAAAAATAAAGCTTGGTGACAAGCTGCACCTGGATGTGAAAGACCTCAACGGCCCGTTATTCGTGGAGAATAAGACACAGGGCGTGCGGTTCGAAGTTGTTCATCCGCTGAGCCCCCGGGACATCGAGATTCTCAAGGCCGGTGGTCAGCTGGCATATGCGAAACATAAGGCCACTGCGGGAAAATAGTTCCCGCCATTTCTCATAAATTGTGCGAAAATATCATAGGCATTCTGACTCAGAAAGGACAGTTCAATGGCAACCTATCAGAAAATAACTCCTCCCACCGTCGGTGAAAAGATCACCATGCGAAACGGCAAGCTCAACGTCCCGGAGAAACCGATCATTCCATTCATTATTGGCGATGGTATCGGTCCGGACATCTGGCATGCAGCTGTTCGCGTGTTCGACGCGGCCGTCAAGAAAGCATATGGTGGCAAACGTCAGATCTCCTGGTGGGAAGTATATGCCGGTGAAAAATCGAACGAGGTATATGGAGCCAATACATGGCTTCCTCAAGACACTCTTGAGGCAATAAAAGAGTATCTGGTTTCGATCAAAGGGCCGCTGACCACACCGGTCGGTGGCGGCATACGCAGTATCAACGTCGCCCTCCGCCAGGAACTGGATCTCTACACTTGTCTGCGCCCTGTCCGCTGGTTCGATGGAGTTCCTTCACCGGTTAAAAAACCTGAAGCGGTAGATATGGTTATCTTCCGCGAAAATACAGAAGACATCTACTCCGGAATCGAATGGAAAGCCGGAACTCCCGAAGCTAAAAAGATCATCGAATTCCTTAGAAAAGAAATGGGTGTCAAGAAAATACGTTTCCCGGAGTCGAGCTCTATCGGCATCAAGCCGATTTCGATCGAGGGCAGCAAACGCCTGATTCGGGCCGCGCTTAATTATGCTATTGAGCACAAGCGCAAGAGTCTGACCTTGGTCCACAAAGGAAACATCATGAAGTTCACGGAAGGCGGCTTCCGGGAATGGGGCTATGAACTGGTAAAGGAAGAGTTCGCGAACGTCGCTGTAGGCTGGGATGATTGCGGCGGCAACCCTCCGGCAGGCAAACTGCTGGTCAAAGACTGTATTGCGGATGCCTTCCTGCAACAGATTCTAACTCGCCCCGCCGATTATGATGTCATCGCAACAATGAACCTGATCGGAGATTTCATCAGTGACGCTCTGGCTGCTGAAGTTGGCGGCATCGGTATCGCTCCCGGCGGAAACCTCAATTATATTACCGGACATGCTTTGTTTGAAGCCACTCACGGGACAGCTCCGAAGTATGCAGGCCAGGACAAAGTGAACCCGGGATCCGTAATTCTTTCCGGAGTCATGATGTTTGAATACATGCGTTGGACAGAAGCGGGAGAGCTGATCACCAAGGCTCTGAGCAAGGCCATTTCTCAGAAAACAGTCACATACGACTTTGCACGTCTGATGGAAGGCGCGCACGAGGTCAAGTGCTCTGAGTTCGGCGACGCAATAATCAAGAATCTCTGATAGTAACCCCGTCAGACCAGGCCGGATCTTTCAGATTTCGGCTTGGTCTGACTGATTTTTAGGAGAAACATGTTATACCGTATAGCTGAGCCATCCGCTGAAAACCTTGACCAACAATGGCGCATCTTAAACCCCGAAGAAAACTGTTTTCGTGCCGTGTCATTTATTGATGGCCTTGCCGCGTTGTCTCATCGGCATGGAAGGATACCGTCGCAAGCGCCTGCTGCGCCTTCAGGCTCTCTCGCCGCTCCATTCGGCGGAACAAAGATTCTCTGCGTCGGCCGCAACTATCGGCCGCACGTCAGGGAACTCGGCAATGAAATTCCGAAGGAGCCTCTCTGGTTTTCAAAACCGCCAAGTTCTCTCATCGGGCACAATGGGAAAGTCCTGTTACCAAAAGGTTTTGGTCGCATAGATTACGAAGGGGAAGTAGCTTTCGTTATCGGCCGTAGCGGGAGAAACATTTCAGCCTCCGAGGCGCTTAAATTCATTGCCGGAGTCACTCTTGCCATTGATATTACCGCCCGCGAACTTCAGAAAACAGATGGCCAGTGGACCCGTGCGAAGGGTTTCGACACTTTTTGCCCGCTCGGCCCCGGAATTGCATCTTTTGAGCAGAGTTGGCTGGATTGCAGTATCACAACAACAAAGAATGGGACAATCGTGCAGAATGACCGGCTTTCCTCGCTTATTTTTCCGGTACCACAGTTGATACAGCATTTATCAGCCTGCATGACCCTGGAGCCCGGAGATGTGATTCTGACAGGAACCCCAGCCGGCGTTGGCCCTCTCGAATCTGGCGATCATCTCAAAGTAGAGGCAGAAGGCCCGGTTCATTTGTCACTTAATGTCACGGTTGAAGCGGCGGTTTTCGAATGAATATGCAGAGAGAAACAGACGCTTCAGATCAGACAACTCGCAAGTGCCCGTTTTGCGCGGAATTGATTATGAAAGCGGCAATCAAATGCCGATTTTGTCAAACGATGCTGGTCGACGAGAGTGGGAATCCCGTGTCAATGCCCATTGCGGGGACAAAAATTTCTTTAAACCCTCCGCCGGCTTCTCCATCGATCTGGACTTTGCTCATATGGAATGTGTTATGTCCCGGCGCCGCCGCTTTGAAGCTTGGTCATCGCATGCGCGGATGGTTGATCATAGGTGCGGTTGTCGCTTGCATGTTACTTTGGACAAAAGAAGTAATGGTAGTCGTTAATCAGGCAGTCTCAGCTGCGCAGACCGGCAAAGCCATTAATGTGCATGATACTGCGCAAAGCCTCCAGTCCGGGATTTGGTATGATCTGATGGTATACATATATTTATATTCATTCATAGATATATTGTTCATCTATCCCTGGAAGTCCGGGAAATCTGATAGTCTGTGAAATATAAAACTTGAGACGATTGCCTGTTAGTGGTAAGATTTTATCAGGACCGGAGCGTAGTGTTCTCCATCCGAATCTCAACCGGAGTAAGGAAGGGAATTATGAAAAGCGTTGCGGAATTCATGGACATGGTAAAGGCGAAGAACCCCGGTGAAATCGAATTTCACCAAGCTGTTTACGAGGTTGTCGCCTCGTTAATGCCGTTTGTACAGAAGCACCCGAAATATCAGAAGGGCAAGATCCTGGAGCGTATGGTAGAGCCTGATCGAGCCATTTCTTTCCGGGTCACCTGGGTCGATGACAAGGGCGAGATTCAAGTCAACAAGGGTTATCGCATTCAGATGAACAATGCGATCGGGCCCTATAAGGGCGGCTTGCGCTTCCACTCGACGGTAAATCTCAGCATTCTGAAGTTCCTGGCTTTTGAGCAGGTATTCAAGAATTCGCTCACATCGCTTCCTATGGGTGGCGGTAAAGGCGGATCCGATTTTGATCCACGCGGCAAGTCCGATAATGAAGTGATGCGTTTCTGTCAAAGCTTCATGACCGAACTGTATCGCCACATCGGGCCGAACATTGATGTTCCGGCAGGCGACATCGGGGTCGGCGGACGCGAGATCGGTTTCCTGTATGGGCAGTACAAGCGTCTCACCAAGGGCTTCGAAGGAGTCCTCACAGGTAAAGGCCATAACTGGGGTGGCAGTCTTATTCGCCCTGAGGCAACAGGTTACGGAACCACGTATTTTGCCCAGGAAATGCTCAAAACTCGCGGTAACAGTATTGAAGGCAAGACAGTCGCTATTTCCGGTTTCGGGAACGTAGCATGGGGCGCAGCTTTGAAGGTCACCGAGCTCGGTGGAAAAGTTGTCACGATCTCCGGACCCGACGGTTTTGTTTATGATAAAGATGGCGTCAAGGGCGATAAGATAGAGTTTATGCTCGAGATGCGCTCCAGCGGTCGCGATCGCGTTCAGGATTACGCCGAAAAGTTCAAGACGGAGTTCCATGCCGGCAAGCGCCCCTGGATTGTCAAATGCGATGTCGCCATGCCATGCGCCTGCCAGAACGAACTCGATGATAAAGATGCCCAGGAACTCGTGAAGAACGGCTGTCTTTGCGTATGTGAAGGCGCGAATATGCCAACCACTCTCGAAGCGACCAAGATCATACTCGACAAGGGTATACTTTTCGCTCCTGGTAAGGCTTCCAATGCTGGCGGAGTCGCCACATCAGGTCTCGAAATGTCCCAGAACAGCATGCGCTACAACTGGAGCGCCCAGGAAGTCGATCAGAAGCTTCAAAACATAATGAAGTCGATTCATGAATCCTGTGTCAAGTATGGCAAGCAGGCGAACGGTACTATTAACTACGTTGACGGCGCGAACATCGCCGGCTTCGTAAAAGTCGCCGATTCGATGCTTGATCAAGGCGTTTACTGATTATCCGGGCGCGGAGTTCCGCGCCCCTGCGTTACTTTGCGAGTCCCCGAACATCGAAAACGATGTTCGGGGATTTTGCTTTTTTCATTCTTCCTTGAAAATGACGGCAATACCTTTGCGGCCGTCCATCTGAATGCGCAGTGGCTTCTGAAGGCGCGTATGTACGAAGAATTTCGTCTGGCTTTTAACTTCGCGCTTTCGTAACCATTCCCAGTCGATGAAATTTGGCGAAAGGTCAAAGGGAATCGTGAAATAGCCTATGTTCAATGAAGTGACGTTATGAAAAAAGTGTGATCCGAGTGAAGCATCAACGCGAAAATCGTCGAGCGAATACTCTACAATAACCTTGGCATGGGAAATCTGAGGCCATGAAATCGGTATTCCCAGCCAGCGGTCACGTGTTCCCCAGCGTCCCGGGCCCAGAAGGATGAATTTCTTGTCCTCTTTTTTGAACTGCTCATTCAATGCTTCGGCTTCGATTGCCATTTCACGCGTCATCGACTTGTCGAATTTTTCCGGATCCACCCAGACTATATCTGCTAGATTGTCGATCATTCCGTTGCCCATCCCCTTGTTCGTGTACAGGAATAATTCCGGGGGTGAGAGATCTTCAAGATCGATAAGATACTCTTTTTCATCTCGCAGCAAATGCTTGATCTGTAATAAATAAAACGATGGTTTCCCGTTTTTCTCCGGTTCAAGATTTACAGCAAATTCTATTTCGACAGGCGTTTCCATGGCATCACGAATGACTCCCAATATCATCTCAAGTGTCTTCGCGAGCGGAAATGATTCAAATTTCAGGATATTGGCAAAGTTGATTACTCGTGGTCCCGGGCCATCAAGCCCTACGCGCAAACGCATATCAGAGTGATCCCATACGGAGGCCGTAAAGTTCAATACGCCATCACTTTCAGCCCTTTTCAAATCCAGCGTAAGCAGCGTTGAGTCTTCACCGTTAAACAGATCCATGGCATTCTGGCTTAAATCCAGCGCGTAGAAACGTTTCTGGGAATTTCGAAGAAGTTCCTCCGGCGTAACAATGTCCAGTTGTGGATATGCCGGACAGAATCGGTATGCCTGCTCTCCTCCGACGACATATTTTCCGAGCCCGATTGCAATATTTGCAACGCCATCTCCGGGCTCTATATATGAAAATGGATAAAAATTGTATGACTGCGCGACACCTGAAAAATCAGGATAGAAGCGATCTTCATGAGTCACTCCGACGACCTGTTGAATGACGATGGCCATGCGCTCTTCTTCGATCTTGTAGTTGATCGCTTCGAAATATGCTCTTGCCGCCTTGGAGTACACTGACGCATAAACCAGTTTGATTGCTTCCATCACCTGATTCAACCGCATCATCAGGTCAGGATGATTGTTTGGCAAAAAGAATGTCTGGTACAAACCTGAAAGAGGGTGCGATAGTGAATCCTCGAGCAAACCGGAAGATCTCACGGCAAGAGGCGCGTGAACTCGTTCCAGAAAACGTCGCAAGCGGTCTTTCAACTCGCTGGTGAGACTTCCCATCAGAAATCTCCGCTTGACCATGTCATGATCAAGTGACTCATGAACGATTTTTGTGAGTTTGTTTGTTTCGAGAAACGTCGTAAACTCATCAATACCGACTATCGCAGTTTGCGGGATCTTTATATTCACATCCTTAATTATTTCAGTGAGTTCGGAATTGCTCAGCAGTGAGTTGATGAACGCCACTCCCCGGCCTTTTCCACCCAGGGAACCTTCTGCAAGCCGGAAAATATGGCACTCTTCCTCGCCGATGTAACCCTCGTCGAAGTTGATAATCTTGCCTTTCGTCTTGAGCTTGGTTATCAGTCCGCCTACATTTATCAGAAAGCTTCGTAATCCTTCGGCATTCTTGAAATCGGTGACTTTGGTCTTGAAGACGACCTGCGCAATCTGGATCTCGCCACGCGCCATGAGCCACGCGGAAAAGTGATTGCGAGACGCATGGTATATAAGCGATTCGGCCGGAATGTTATTGAGTCGCTCCTTGATATCGTCCATGGTTTTCGCACGTGCGATTTCCTGACCTGCATTGTTTCTGAAGATGAAATCGCCGAATCCCAGATTGTGATAAAAGAAGTTTGTCAGCTCATGCATAAGACTGTCGGAATTTTTGTTTATGAAGCTTGCGCCGAGTGAATTGGCAATCGCGGAATTGTCTGAGTTCGATGACTGCAACAAAATGGGGAGATCAGGGTTCAGATTCCGCACATCTTTTATAAGTTTGATGCCGGCTGTATCGTCCATTACGCCATCTTTCGGATACGCAACATCCGATATCACACACAGCAGATAATCCTTGAAACTCTTGACGATATCCATTGCTTCTTCGTAAGAATGAGCCACAAAAACTTTCGGGCGGGCGCGCATGCGCAGGAC
This sequence comes from Candidatus Rifleibacteriota bacterium, assembly GCA_015233155.1. GTDB lineage: Bacteria > Muiribacteriota > Ozemobacteria > Ozemobacterales > Ozemobacteraceae > JADFYG01. The sequence goes on along the minus strand of JADFYG010000007.1, from coordinate 83,355 downwards.
TTTTTTCATCTCGTCCAGGTGTTCTTCGCTTACGAGACGCTGCGTTTGCTTCATGACTTCAGTGTAAAGTAAAGGAAGATAGCGCGAATAGTAGCGAATGGAATCTTCGACGAGCAGAATGATGCGCACCAGACCAATCTGCGTGTCGTTTATGACGTTGAGTTTGTCCTCTATGGATTTGACCATGGCTAGAAACAGCTCTGAGTGACCGTTCCAGACATATACATTGTCGAAATAATTGAGCAGTTTCTTATTCTGGCTGATGGCGCCAATTTCAGCGTTGTCGCTCAGCATCAACAGAATCGGAATGTCGGGATCGAGTTCACGAATTTTCTGACTGAGCTCGCACGAATCGATCCGGTTGATGCGACTCATAACGATGACCATGTCAAAATGTCTGCTGCGCAGCTTTTCTACGGCTTCCCGTTCGCTGGAAACGCTTGTGATGCGGGGTGCACTCGAGAGATTCAGCTGATGATAATCCCCGAAGATCATTTCAGAAAGCATGCTATCGTGCTCTAGTATGAATGCGTCATATATGGTTGCGACGAGCAGAATTTCGCGCATGCGGAAAGGCATGAGATCATGGAAAATCTCTTTGTTAGAGGTGTATTTCCTGAAAATTTCGCTCATTTCTTTCATGATATATCCTTTCCTGATACCGTTGCTGATGCGCTTTTTAGGCTGATCCGAATGAATCCGGATACATTACCATAAATAACCGACAAACTCCATATTTGACAAAAAAAGGGGAGTGCGTGTTACCATACTGCTCGTTCGATTGCTCCCCACTATTCTGGAGGAACCTTTATGAAGCGATTTGCCCGCATTCTTCTTGCCGTTGCCATTGCAATGAGCGTCCAAACATCTTTTGCCGCCAAGAAAGGCACCGTCACCGGCAGTTATATACAAGTGCGTGAGACCTCATCCCTGAGCTCACCTGTAATCGGAAAAAAACTCCGCGGAGAAAAATATACCATCGTCAATCAAGAACGAGGCTGGATTCGCGTAAAATTCGAAGATGGGCTCGAAGGCTGGATCTACGGCAAATCAGGCAGTGACAAATCTGATGAACTTGAGGGAGGAGAAGGTGCCGGCACGGCCTCTCAGCCTGAACCCATGAGTTTGCCATCACTTCCTGATCTGACCGCATCTGGCACTGCTTCGACCGGCAGTGATTCAGGTAAAATAGGAAGTGAAAAAAACGCCGCGAAAACAGGCGAAAAAACAGTTTTAAAAGCAGATCAAAAAACAGCTTCCGGAACCAAAGACAAGGACGCCGATAAAGACAAGGAAAAAGGCAAAAAAGATAAAGATAAAACGAAAGATAAGACGAAAGACAAGGGTCACGGCAAAGATGCACGGGAAGGCAAAGAATCTGCATTCGAAACGAAGGAAGCTGACATAGGCAAGGCCAGTATTCCTGGCGAAGGAACGACGAAGCAACTGTCGTCCAGCAAGTCTGCCGAAGAATATTACAACGAGGGGATCGAATTATTTGAAAGAAAGCAGTATGCTGCGGCTCTCGAAGCCAATAAAAATGCATTTGCACAGGCACCAAAGAATGCGGAGATTCTTAACAATCTTGGCAATTGTTTATTCAAACTCGATCGCGTTGAAGACGCTATAGGCAAATGGCGTGAGGCTCTTTCGATCTCACCAAAGTCGGCAAAGATCTGCAACAATCTGGCAATAGCTTTCTACCAGAACGACGATAATGCGCGTGCCATAGAGTATTACAAAAAAGCGATCCTTTTCGAACCGCAGTTCCCGGATCCGTATTACAACCTGGCCTCAGTTTATGGCTTCAAGGGACAGTTTGCGGAAGCCCAGGAATTCTACCAGAAGTATCTGGAATTCTCTCCTGATCCGACCATGAAACGTCTGACCGAGGAGCGCATCGATTATTGCAAGAAGCAACTCGCTTCAGCAGCCAAAAAAGACAAAAGCGAAAAAAAGTAAAAGTTTTTAATGCGTTTGACCGGTGGATCGTCTGAGGTCAGCGTAAGAATATAGTTTGATCAACTGCGTGTTGCGTTATTCACAAATAGGGCGAGGCATGCCTCGCCCATACAATACTTATCGATAATACACTCAGTTCATGCCTTTTTTCAGGCAATAGACAGACCCTGAGCGGGTTCGAACCAGGAGTCCCGCATCACTTGAGCAGAGAGACTCCTCGCTGAGTTCGCCGCTTAGATGCACTCTCCATTTTTCATCCAGGCTGTCTTTATGAAAACACATGACCCATCCATCCTGGGTTCCGGTGTAGACAAAGCTTTCATCGACAACCGGCGAGCAGGCGAAAGTGTGTTTCGGAAAACGGCACACGTCTTTCAACTCTTTGGTGGCCGTGGCGATCTGAAAAAACGAATCTTTGTAGGCGGCAAAACATCTGTCGAGATTCTTTGGAGCAGGCATCAGATACGGCTTATTGTAATACAGCATTGTTCTCATGAATACGTGGCCGCCGTCAACCGCCACCCTTACGTAGCTGCCATCTGAAGAAATGAAACCTGCCTCATCGCCTTCCCATGAAGCGGCTGAAATCGGATGCCATTGTTGACTTGAAGCTTCGTATATTTTCGTACCCTTGACTGCATCGAAGGTCACTAAACTTCCGGATGGAAAGGCAGCTAACACGCGATTTTCATGTATGCTCAAATATGCGCGCTGCCCTTTTCCTTCGAATTTGCTTTCCGGGTGAACATACTCCCACACTGTTTCGCCGGTATCGACCTTCAGAGCGATTACGCGGCCATTGTAACAGGCAAACACTACAACATCCTTGACGCTGACCAGATAGGGCGAACGAATGAAATCTTCCACAAAATAACGGTTTATTTTGCTGGGCCCGTCTATGGGCTTAATCCAGAGCATGTGGCCGTCTTTCGTGTCCACGGCTCCCCAGTAACCATAGTCGAACATACAGAAGATGACCCCATCACGAATATCAGGCCGGATCAGCAACGGAACACCCTGGTCGGGCCGCACGTCCTCGGGAGGTAACACAAGGCCTGGAAGAGAAGCCGGATAAGCACATGTCCAAAGCTCAGAAAGCAGATCACGATCATAGGAAATCAAGCCCATGCTCGTGCCGAGAATTGGAAGTTCGGTTTTAATCCACATGGGCGCCGGAATTGATGGAACAGCCGCTTTTTCCTTCACCTGTGCTCCGGTTCCGGAATCGAACGCATTTATGGAAGTTGTGTCATAAGACCAGATCCGCTCTTTCGAAACGATGCCCGCACTTGGAATTCGAGAACAGTACTCTTCAATTGGTCTGTAAAAACTCCTCTGTTCCCACAGTAATCGCTGGCCGGGGGCCAAAGTCTGGGCATAAGCACCAAAGCCGAAGTAGCAGATTCCGAGAAGCACGATTGCCCAGAAATACGCCGATTTGCGGCCATCTCCCCATTCGCGACCGAACACAATCTCGAAAAAATATTTCGTGAACAGCGCAAAGATAAAATTTACACCTGACGCGATCAGCAGGACTGTCGTAACTATTGTCGACATAAGGATAGGGTAGGGGATATCCTTGTTCGACCAGGCATGTTTCATGATCGAAAGCACCTCTGCGAAATTTTCACGCAGTGGGCTGAGAAAATCACCGAACCAGGCATGAAAAATACCTGAAACCAACATGAACCCAAACAGCGTAGAATATATGATGGATCTCATCATCATCTGAATAACCACCATCAGGGCGGCCAATGCTCCCAGGGTCATATATGATTGAATAGTATAAAAGGGGAATGTAGTGAAATTTCCGAATGAACGGCCAATAAAAAAGCCCTGGAGAAGCAAAACGACGGCCAGTGGCATCATTAAAAAGAAGTTAATAAATGTCCCGACGGGTTTTGCTTTCACTGGAGCTGCGTGTGCAGAGCTTTCCATAGGTTTCACCGGATTAGACGTGGCAATCGCGACATCATCCATTGTAGGGTCACCTCATTTTTTGGCTTTTCGCCCGATGTATAACTATTTGGTATATCGGATGATTCCTTTCAGCCGATAAGTGATTAGGCAATGATTCCGAAGCTCGACAGGAAATAAATCTGAAAAATACGTTTCATTAACTGTTTTTTATACACTTCTATCTTGACATGGTTGAGCGTGAAACATAGAATGAATATTTCGGTGACTACGGCATCAATAGGAAAAACGGTATAAGCCGTGTGTTCGCTCGAAGGTTTCGAGGAGGTTGGCTTGTGGTTCCCATGATCAAACGTTTGTTGTTGACCATTTCTCCCGAGAAAGACTCGGAACTTGATGCCTGCGAATATCTTGATGCGTTTACGAAGAAGTGTGGTTTTCTTCCGGAAACGGTCGACGAAATGCGCCTGGCATTCATTGAAGCGCTAATCAACGGCAAAGAGCACGCAAACAAACTCGATCCGGAGAATCCGAAAGATGTACTCGCGGCGATTTCCAGCGATGGGGACTCGATCACCATCGAGGTTCGCGATTTCGGAATGGGTTTTGATCCGACGATCGTGGAAAAGCCCGATATCAAGAAGAAGCTGAAGTCTGCAAACAAGCGTGGGTGGGGTCTCATGCTCATGGAAAAACTTTCCGACGGCATGGAAATTAACTCGTTCCCCCCGGCTGGAACCCTTATCACGCTGGTTAAAAAGCGGGCGAAGGTTGAGCCCACGGAAACCCCGGATCTTACGCGCGAACGCAAACGCATTGAGCGGCTTAAATATGTTCTGGGTTCATTTATCGATTTATCTTCTTTTCTGTGTCAAAATCGAGACCTTGAATCGGGTCTTCGGTCCATGTTGCGCATCCTCCTCGGAACATTGGGTGTTTCACGAGGGGCCATTTATGTTTTAGATCCGGGCAAAGAGTCTTTCTCCTGCGCTGTAGATATCAAACTCAAGGCTCGTGAGCGTGCGGTCAGCCTTCCTCTGAAATCCGGAGATATTCAGGCGCTGGTTTCTCACGAATCTCTCGAAGTTCTTGAGGTGTTGAACAGGGTTTCTCCTGTGTTTCGCGAAAATTTTGCGCGGGAAGAAGTCGCATGTGTTTATCTCTTGCGCAATGAAGCCGATGTCCTCGGACTACTTGCATTGGGTCCCCGCTTCCGCAGCGACGAGGAAGACCTGGATGCCGAACTTCTCGGGACTCTGGCTCGTAACATATCAACCGCCATTAACACTTTCAAGTTGATGGAACAATTGAAAGCCACGAATTTAGAGCTGGATATCCATATCAAGGAACTGGATGCCGTTCGAAATGCCAGTCAGTCTATTTCATCAGTTCTCGAAATAGAAAACCTGCCACAAACTGTTGAGCGCATTTTCTCCTCGGTCATGGATATCGGAACCTTCTCCCTGGCTCTTCAGGAGTCGAGCGAGAATAAATTCAAACTATGCCAGACAGCGGGCCGCGAATTGCCGGAAATCATTGATTTATGGGCATCTCCCGTTTCGCGTCATGTCTTGCAGAGCATGGAATCACTGTTTATAAGTGATCTTACAAAAGATAATCGCTTCAGTTATCCGCGGGCGAACAAGTATAAATCGAAAAGCTTCATTGTTATTCCGATAGTCATCCAGGATGAAGTCATGGGAATCGTCAGCTTGACGGACCGTGTAGATGGTCGCGAATTGAATCTTCATGATTTTGAGATGGCCCAGTTGCTTTGCGGGCAATTGAATATCGCCATCCGTAACGCTAACTTGTACAAACTCGGGTTCACTGATTCGCTTACACGCCTTTATGCGCCAAGTTATTTCAAGATCCGTCTTTCCCAGGAAGTGTCGCGTCTGCGCCGTGTCAAATCAAATCTGGGAATTATCATGCTTGATATCGATCACTTCAAGAAGATCAATGAGGAGCATGGCGCTCTCGCCGGAAACCTTCTTTTAAGCAAGATGGGAACGCTGCTGCGCCGACTGCTGAGATTCAACGATATTCCGTGCCGGTACGACGGAGAGAAGTTTGTTGTCATCCTGCCGGATACGGATATTAAAGGTTCGTTGCGGGTTGCGGAAAAATTGCGGAGTGCGATCGAGTCGCAGGCGATCATCAGCAATGGTGTAGAACTGCGTTGCACGGCCTCATTCGGAGTGTCCGTTTTTGAACCGAAGATGTCAATGGAGCAGCTCATTGAGCTGTCCGAGCGGGCAATGCGTGAAGCAAAGAATAAGGGGCGAAACACGATCTGCAGTTAATCGACAGAATTGTAAAACAGGTCAGCAACTTTTAAATAAGTCGCTGGCCTGTTTTTTTCCGGAACGTTGGGGTTAATTCGCGTGCGACTGATTTGTGTTTGCACTTAAAGTAATTCCGTCAGGAAAAACGCGTCATGTGCCCTCGGTTTCTCCGGAAACGAAAGTTTACATAATTTAAAAGAGGCTGATCAATCCTGAATATCTTAGCAATACTGTATGTGAAATTGTTTAGAAAATAAGAGTATGGGCCAGTGTGAATCCAAATATGAAATATTTCACAATCGAAGAATCATCTTGACATCAGGAATTCGCGGGGTGTAGGATTTCGTGCCAAGTGGAAAACAGATTCTATTTTTCAAGGAAATGTTAGCTTCGCTATGGATGAAGAGATGGTGTATGCCACTGAATCACCAGAATCATCAAAATCAACAAATTTAAATTCATCTGTACGTCTTTCTATTGCTATTTCGTAACCCAGTTCAGAGAGCCAGGAAAGGAAAAATTCATGAAGTTGCTCGAATACCAGGCCAAAGAATTGTTTCAAAAGTTCGGAATTCCCATTGCTTTTGGCAAGACCATTTCTTCAATCGACCAGATTGACGACGCCCTTAAGGCGATGCCGTCTCCCAAGGTCGTTTTGAAGGCTCAGGTCTACGTTGGCGGTCGCGGCAAGGCCGGCGGAATCAAGTTGGCAAGTACTGCTGCAGAGGCCAAGGAAAAGGCTGCAAAGATCTTTGGTATGAAAATCAAGGATTGTCCGGTCAATAAACTTCTGATCACAGATCAGAATGATATAGACAAAGAGCTGTATCTGAGTTTCATTCTTGATCGCGATCAGCAATGCTACAAGATGATTTTTTCACCCGTGGGTGGCGTTGATATAGAAGAGCTCGCGGAAAAACAGCCTGAGAAGATGCTCATTCAGAGTGTCGATTATTTCCCCGGGCTTCAGGGCTTTCACCTGAGAGCCATGTACGCGCTGCTGAAAGATTTTCCACCGGCAGCGGTAAAAGAGATCGGAATGATCGCGACCAATCTGTTCAAGGTGTTTGTTGAAAAAGACGCGTCATTGGCTGAAATCAACCCGTTGGTTCTCACCCCCTCCGGAAAAGTTCTTGCTCTCGATGCAAAAGTTATAATTGACGATAACGCCTTATATCGTCAAAAAGATCTCCTGGAATATCGCACTTATGAAGAAGACGAACCCCAGGAAAGAGAAGCCAAGCAAAAGAATCTCAATTACGTCAAACTCGACGGAACAATCGGCTGCATGGTGAATGGCGCCGGACTGGCTATGGCCACGATGGATGTCATCAAGCATTTTGGTGGCGAGCCTGCCAACTTCCTCGATATCGGCGGCGGAGCAAAAGCTCAGCAGGTTACGGAAGCCCTTGAAATCATTTTGAAAGATCCGAATGTGAAGGCTTTGTTCGTAAATATCTTTGGTGGTATCGTCCGCTGCGATATGGTGGCCGAAGGCCTCATTACCGCCAAGAAGACTCTTGGTATTAAGAAGCCCATGGTTATTCGTCTGGTCGGCACCAATGACCAGAAGGCCTATGAGCTTTTGAGAGCTGAAGGCATCACCGCATTTGCAACCATGGCGGAAGCTGCGAAAGAAGTTGTAAAAGTAGCGAAAGCGGGGCAAAAGTAATGAGCATCATCATCAATAAGAAATCGAGAATAGTCGTTCAGGGAGCCGCCGGTGTCGAGGGCCAATTCCACATGAAACAGTGTCTGGAATACAGCCCCAATATCGTTGCCGGAGTGGATCCGGCGTTAAAGACCGACACAGTTGTCGGAGTTCCGGCATACACCAATTTAAAAGAAGCCTGTGAAAAACATAAGCCCGATACTTCCATAATATTCGTCCCTGCGCCTTACTGCTTTGATGCCATCATTGAAGCGGTCTCACTTGGAATCAAGACGCTCATTGTCATCACCGAGGGAATCCCTGTGAATGACATGGTAAAGGTGAAGCAGTATATCCGTGGGAAAGGCATTACGATGATCGGGCCGAACTGCCCCGGGCTGATCTCAGTCGGCGAGTGCAAACTTGGAATTATGCCCGCCCACATTCATAAACAGGGAAACGTGGGTGTCATCTCCCGAAGCGGGACCCTGACGTATGAAGTAGTCCAGGCGTTGACTAACGCCGGAATTGGACAATCCACCTGCGTCGGTATTGGTGGTGACCCGATTCAGGGAAGCAACTTCGTCGACATCCTTCGGTTATTCAAGAACGATCCCGAGACCAAAGCTGTCGTTCTCATCGGTGAAATCGGAGGAACCGAGGAAGAAAAGGCTGCTGCATATGTTGCCAGCGAATTGGGAAAACCGGCAGTGGCTTTCATCGCCGGGAAAACCGCTCCTGCCGAGAAACGCATGGGACACGCCGGAGCAATTATTTCCGGGGGAAAAGGCACGGCTGCGAGTAAGATAAAGGCCCTCGAAGATGCAAATATAAGAGTTGCCAATGTCCCGATCGAAATAGCCGACCTGGTAAAGAAAATACTGTAATGATTCTTATTTCAATTGAAGATCCGGAGAAGCCATGAGTAAAGATAACAAAGAGAAATACATAGTCATCAAGAAGAACTGGTGTAAAAAATGTTACATGTGTGTTGAATTCTGTCCAAAGACCGTTTTCAAGATCGGCCCGGACGGTTACCCAGACCCCGTAGATCTGGAAAAATGCATAGAGTGCAGGATGTGTATCAATCTTTGCCCCGACTTTGCTGTAATTCCAGACCCCAAAACCCTTAAAGATTTCGAGGACAGATAAATGCTTTTCTATAAATTGTACAAAGACAAAGACGGTCGAAAAGTTGGTTTTGTTCAAGGGAATGAGGCTTGTGCTGAAGCGGCATTGGCGGCTGGCGTAAGATTCTTTGCCGGATATCCGATCACCCCGTCTTCTGAAATTGCCCAGGTGTTGGCTGAAAAGCTGCCTATGTACGGCGGGCGCTTCATTCAGATGGAAGATGAAATCGCTGCTATGGCGGCAATAATCGGCGCATCCATGACTGGAGTTAAAACCCTGACTGCCACAAGCGGCCCGGGGTTCTCTCTGAAACAGGAAAACATTGGTTATGCCTGCATGAACGAAGTCCCTTGTCTTATCGTAAATGTCCAGCGTGCTGGCCCAAGTACCGGCCTTCCGACGCAGGTTTCCCAGGGTGACGTCATGCAGACGCGTTGGGGAACACACGGCGATCATCCAATCGTCGTTTATTCCCCCTGCTCGGTTGAAGAAACAGCGGAACTGACGATTACAGCCATCAATACATCAGAAAAATATCGCACCCCCGTAATACTTCTGATGGATGAAACTGTGGCCCACATGCGGGAGAAAATCACCCTCCCTCATGAAAGTGAAATGAAGCTTTTCAATCGCACACGCGCAACCGTTGAACCGTCCGATTTCCGCAGTTTCGACACACGCTTCGGTGATGTTCCGCCATTTGAACCCTACGGAAATGAAAAAGGATATCGTTTTCATATCACCGGCCTGAATCACGATGAAAATGGTTTTCCGACTAGTCGCCAGGATGAAGTGGTTCCATATATGGACCGAATTCATCGGAAGATATATAACAATCTCGACGATATCATTAAGGTCAAAGAGTGGAATACCGATGATGCCGACTTCTTGCTTATCGCCTTCGGAACCACAGTCAGAACCTGCCTCGGCGCCATGGAAAAGGGACGCAAAAAGGGCTTGAAAATCGGCGTGTTACAGCTGATAACAGTTTGGCCGTTTGCTGACAAAGTCGTAGCCAGACTTGCCAAAAAAATCGAAAACATCTTCGTGGTCGAGTTGAATATGGGCCAGATCATCAATGAAGTGTCGCGTGCCGCAGCTGGTCATGGCAAGATCAAGGGCATCAACAAGTATGACGGCGTTTTCATCACTCCCGATGAAATCCTGACGCATCTCAAATAGGAAAAGGTGAATTCATTATGATGGAAGATATCGTACATCAATATTTACGACCCAAGAAGAAATTCCCTCACGTCTGGTGTCCGGGATGCGGCGATGGCGTAGTGATGAACTCTCTCATCCGCGCAATTCACAGCTTGAAAATATCGAGAGACAACATCGTCATGGTTTCAGGTATCGGTTGTTCCTCCCGCGCCCCCGTGTATTTCGATTTTTGCTCTCTCCACAGCACGCATGGCCGGGCGCTTCCCTTTGCCACCGGTGTAAAACTTGGAAATCCCAAACTTACCGTTATCGTCATCAGTGGTGACGGAGACGCGACAGCAATCGGCGGCAATCATTTCATTCATGCATGCCGTCGCAACATAGACCTCAAGATGGTGCTGATAAATAACAACATTTACGGCATGACCGGCGGCCAGTACTCACCCACGATGCCTACTGGCGCTTATGCAGCCACTGCCCCATACGGAAACATCGATCGGCCCTTCGATATCTGTAAGCTGGCGGTTGCGGCGGGTGCCAACTACGTAGCGCGTTCTACGGCTTTTCATACCTTCCAGATTGAGAAATACTTCAAGGAAGCTATCATGAAGCCTGGTTTTGCCGTTATTGAAGCCATGACAGCCTGTCCTTCGCTGTATAGCTTCTACAACAAAACCGGCAAAGGAACGGATATGATGAAGGCACTCAAGGACCGGGCGATTTCAATCGAGAGTGCGGCAAACATGTCCCCCGAAGATCTGAAAGAAAAAATCGTTACGGGCATCTTCGCCAATGGCGATGCCAAGCCTTATACTGTCGCATATCAGGAACTGATGGAACGTGCGGAACGGAGCAGGGTAGATGAAGAAAGTATATGAAATCAGATTTTCCGGTTCGGGCGGACAGGGAATCATTACCGCCGGAATGGTTTTAGGCGAGGCCGCTTCGGTCTTCGATGGGAAGTATGTCGTCCAGACGCAGAGTTATGGTCCTGAAGCCCGTGGTGGCGCTTGCAAGACTGAACTTATGATTGCCGATGAGCGCGTAAGCTATCCCAAACCTGAACTGGCAGATATCCTTCTTGTAATGTCGCAGGCTTCATATGATAAATATATCGATGAAGTGAAAGAGGATGCCTGGGTCATCGTCGATTCGTCGACGGTCAAATACAAGCCCGCCAGAGGCGTTTTTCCTGTTCCCATTACCAAGCTGGCCGAGGAAGTAGTCGGGAATAAAGTCGTTGCCAATGTCGTGGCGATGGGTGTTCTCTCTTCACTCACAAATATAGTTTCTTATGAAGCTCTGGAGCGGTCCTTACTGAACCGTATTCCACGCGGCACTGAAGAAATGAATAAAAAGGCTCTCAAACTCGGCAAGACCCTGGAATTCAAGGACAACGTGTAACATCAGGTGTGGCGGAACTGCAGGACACCTCATACTGAGCTTCGGCGGGCCCGGCGGTCCCGCCCTACCTGATGTAATATATTTATGTTCCTGTAATATTTACGATATAATGTAGGGGCGAGGCATGCCTCGCCCACAAGCACGAGATTCGATATGCCTTTAAATAAACAACGATTCGCATGAAGGCTGGCAGCAGGGCGGATTTGCGTAGCGTAATCCACCAGGGCAGGCAATGCAAATATTGCTGAGAATCCCGCTTTATGCGTGTCATAGTTAATAAATGCGTTATCAAGCGAGGCGAAGTATGAAAACAATCGAAGTATCTGAAATTACTCGCGTCATCACTGATTTATGCGTAAAAGCTTGTACTGTCCTGAATGCTGACATGATCGAAGCTTTCAAGACCGGGTTGAAAAAGGAAGAGTCGAGTGTCGGAAAGGCAGTATTCGAACAACTGTTGAAAAATGCCGAAATCGCAGAAACTGATGGAATTCCGATCTGCCAGGATACGGGCTTTACCGTAGTATTCCTGGAAGTCGGCCAGGAAGTGGCGTTGACCGGCGGCTCCCTGAAGGATGCAGTTAACGAGGGAGTGAGAAGAGCGTACGTCGACGGATATTTGAGGAAGTCTGTTATTAAGAATCCTTTGACCAATCCCGTCAATACGAAGGATAATACTCCCGCTATCATTCACACTGATATCGTTCCTGGTGATAAACTGAAAATAAAGATATTTCCCAAGGGTGGCGGAGCAGAAAATGTAAGTCGAATCAAAATGCTGACTCCTGCTGATGGAATAAAAGGAGTTAAGGAATTTGTCATCGATACGGTAAAAAATGCCGGGGCAAATCCTTGTCCGCCTATTATTGTAGGAGTAGGCATGGGCGGGACTTTTGATTACGTGGCTTATCTCGCCAAGAAATCCTTGCTGAGAAAAATCGGAGAAAGAAATCCCGATGAAAAGTTGGCCAAATTAGAGGTTGAATGGCTCGAAGAAGTAAATAAGCTGGGTATTGGTCCGGGCGGACTCGGCGGAAGAATTACCGCCATGGATTTATTCATCGAAGAGTTTCCAAGACACATGGCATCTTTCCCTGCGGCGGTAAATATTCAATGCAGTGCCGCCAGATGTAAGTCCGCCATATTGTGATCTTTTATTGACAAGGAAATGAGCATGAGTGAACCGATCAGAATAGAAGCCCCATTAACGGATGACGTCGTAAAAAAACTGAAAATCGGCACGGAAGTTTTATTATCCGGGGTCATTTATACCGCCAGAGACACTGCTCACCAGCGGTTTGTCGATATGCTCGCGGCGGGAAAACCGCTTCCATTTGATCTGAAAGGAAGCATTATTTTCTACGTCGGACCATCTCCGGCAAAGCCTGGCAAGGTTATCGGCGCTGCCGGACCAACAACAAGTTATCGAATGGACCCGTTTGCGCCAACTCTTATGAAAAACGGTCTGAAGGGAATGATCGGCAAGGGCCAGCGGAATAAGGGTGTCATTGACGCAATGAAAGAACACGTTTGTGTTTATTTCGGAGCGACGGGTGGAGCAGCGGCACTGATTGCAAAATCCATCGTTGAAGCGCAGGTCATCGCTTTTGAAGAACTTGGTGCGGAAGCTGTAACAAAGTTGCGGGTGAAAGACATGCCGCTAATAGTCGCCAACGATTGCTACGGCGGTGATTTGTATGCGGAAGGCTGTAAGAAGTGGGCCCGGCCATAAATATCATTGTGAATAAATTTGCAGGACGGGCCAACTGGCCGTGGTTTGACAGGTAGGGCGGGACCGCCGGGCCCGCCGAGGTTTGCTCTAGTATGGAGAGTGTTAGGCGTAAACCGCCGAAATGCGGCTTAAATACATTGTGCATCTTCATAAAAAATCATAAGGAGTGAAGGAAATCTATGTCTAAATCCCCCGTTCGTGTTGCCATTACCGGTGCTGCTGGTCAGATAGGTTACAGTCTCGTTTTTCGCATTGCCAGTGGGGAAATGCTTGGCAAGGATCAACCTGTCATTCTGCAGATGCTTGAACTGCCGCAGGCTCAAAATGCTCTCAAGGGTGTCATGATGGAGCTCGAAGATTGCGCATTCCCGTTACTGGCCGGCCAAATCGGAACTGATGATCCGATGGTCGCATTCAAGGACGTGGATTATGCTCTTCTGGTCGGAGCTCGCCCCCGCACCAAGGGCATGGAGCGCAAAGACCTGCTTGAAGCCAATGCCGCTATTTTTACGGTACAGGGAAAGGCCCTGAACGAAATGGCAAAGCGCAATGTGAAAGTTCTTGTAGTCGGCAATCCCGCGAATACAAATGCGTTGATTGCGATGAAATCGGCTCCGAAACTCACTCCGCGCAACTTCAACGCCATGCTGCGTCTCGATCATAATCGTGCTCTTGCACAGATTTCGAACAGAATCAAGAAGCCGGTCGGCAGTATCAAGAAAATGGTCGTCTGGGGAAACCATTCTGTTACACAGTATCCGGACATTCGTTTCGCCGCTGTTGAAGGCGAAAGTGTCGCCAAGATGGTCAATGATCAGGCCTGGGTCAAAGATACGTTCATCCCAACCGTCGCCAAGCGCGGCGCGGCGATCATCGAAGCACGCGGATTATCATCAGCCGCATCCGCAGCCAACGCTGCCATCGAGCATATGTATGACTGGGCACATGGAACCAATGGTCAGTGGGCATCCATGGGCGTCTATTCCGATGGAAGCTACGGAGTTCCGGAAGGCGTATATTACGGCTTCCCATGCACCGTCGAAAAAGGGGAATACAAGATTGTAACAGGCCTCGAGATCGATGCCTTCAGCCGTGAACGCATGGATGCCTCTTATAAAGAACTTCTCGAGGAAAGCAACGGAGTTAAGCATCTTTTCGGCTGATTAGATAGCTTGCGATTTGTAAGATCGGGTTTGCAGGGGCGGGTTTGAAACCCGCCCCTGCATGAAGTAGAATGCGGTTTCAGCCGTGTCTGAAACAGTTTAGCAGCCTTCGTTTTAAGCGCAGAGGCACATTTTTCGTGCCCCTGCTATTGACCGAACCATTGTGATAGCCAGGATAAAACCGTTTGAGCAGTTCGCTTCATCCATCTGAGGTTCTCTACAGCGGGGAAAAGCCTTTTCCCGCTATAGCGGCCTGCGTCCATTATGCCGGACGGGAAAGATACATTCAAAAAGCTCTTGAGCTACAGCATGAATTTGGGCCGATCTTTGATATCACCTGTGATTGCGATGATGGAGCAGTCGCAGGTGCCGAGCGAGAGCATGCCGAGATGGTTTCAGCGTTCATTGCCGGACCGCTCAATCGTCATGATCGAGTCGGAGCCCGGATTCACGATTATACGCACAGGCATTGGCGGGATGATCTCGATATAATCCTGCGCCAATCCGGGACTCGTATCGCTTTTATAGTCATACCGAAGGTTGAGCGCGTCGCGCAACTCGCTGAGATGATCGAAGTCGTAAAGTCTTTATCGAAGCAGCACTGCGGCGAAAGACATATTCCAATTCACGTTATGGTCGAGACTCATGGAGCTTTGCGCGAGATCAATTCCATAGCGGCATTGCCCGATGTCGAAACCCTGGACTTTGGAATCATGGATTTCGTCAGCTCCCATCGTGGTGCAATTCCTGTCGCGGCAATGCGCAGTCCTGGTCAGTTCGATCATCCGCTTATTCGCCGTGCCAAGTGTGAAGTAGTTGCAGCAGCCATCGGGCATGGTGTTATTCCTGCTCATAATGTCACGACCGAAGTTCGCGACGTTTCACAAGTGGCCGCTGATGCTCGCCGCGCTCGTGAGGAGTTCGGATTTCTGCGAATGTGGAGCATCCACCCGACACAGATTGAGCCTATCGTCAAGGCAATGAGCCCCCGTGAGGATGAGGCGGATGAGGCGGCTGAGATCCTCATCGCCGCGCAGGAAAAAAAATGGGGACCTATTCAGGTTCGTGGCCGCTTGCATGACAGGGCTTCCTATCGTTATTACTGGGATTTATTGCAGCGCGCCAAGGCAACCGGATTGAAGATCCCTGAGCTCGTGAACAGGGCTTTCTGGGGAAAATGAAAATTGACCACGGACGAGCACAGAAAAGAGAGATTACGCTGGAAATTAATCACAGATAGACACAAAAGAACACGGATAAAAAAAGATAAAAAGATTACGCTGGAAATTAACCACAGATAGACACAGATGAACACAGATAACAAAGGGTAAAAAAGATTTGCCCGAAATTTTACCTGGATGAATACAGAGAAATAAATCGTGGGCACGCACGGTCTTGATTACGGGTAACGAAATAGAATAGTATTTAATACTTTTTAAATTGAAGTGTTTTCTGGAAATACTTCCCTTCCCAGGGATACATTGATTGTGAGGTTTTCGTGAAACTAATAGAATCACCTGGCGCAAGGTTGCGCGCAGCCATGGACGAAGAAAATCCACTTCAGGTCATCGGTACGATCAATGCCTACCACGCCCGTATCGCTGAAAAAGAGGGATACAAGGCAATTTATCTTTCTGGAGGCGGGGTTGCAGCGGGATCACTTGGCCTCCCGGATCTTGGCATTTCCACACTTGATGACGTTCTCACAGATGTTCGCCGCATCACGGATGTTTGCGGATTGCCGATGCTTGTGGACATCGACACCGGGTTCGGCGGCGCATTCAACATTGCGCGAACGATAAAATCATTGATAAAATTCGGAGCCGCCGGCTGTCATATCGAAGATCAGGTGGCCGCCAAACGATGCGGGCATCGTCCGGGCAAAGCCATTGTTTCAAAAGAGGAGATGGTTGATCGTGTCAAAGCGGCAGTCGATGCAAGAACTGATCCCCACTTCGTCATAATGGCCCGAACCGATGCATTAGCCGTCGAAGGATTCGAAGCCACGGTAGATCGTGTTTGTGCATGTGTCGAAGCCGGTGCTGACATGATTTTTCCTGAAGCCCTGACCGATCTTTCAATGTATAAAAGACTTACCGACGCCGTGAAGGTTCCGGTGCTTGCCAATATCACGGAATTCGGCTCCACTCCCTTGTTTACGGTCAAAGAACTGGCATCTGTGAATGTTCGCCTGGTTCTCTATCCGCTTTCCGCATTTCGAGCCATGAATAAAGCCGCCCTTAACGTGTATAAGGCTATTCGTCGCGATGGAACCCAAAAAAATGTGATCGATTCGATGCAAACCAGGGCGGAGCTCTACGAATATCTCGACTATCACAGCTTTGAAAAGAAGCTGGATGAATTATTTGAAAAGGGAGCAAGGAAATGACGGACCAGAACCAAACTCAGACTGCGGGCTTCAAACCAAAGAAATCCGTTGCCCTTTCCGGGGTCATGGCGGGAAACACGGCTCTTTGTACTGTGGGGCGATCGGGAAACGATCTGCATTACCGCGGTTATGACATTCTCGACATTGCAGAAAATTGTGAATTTGAAGAGATTGCCTACCTCCTGATTCATGAAAAGTTGCCCAACCGTCACGAACTGGCCAATTATAAGCGCAAACTCCGCGCCATGCGCGGCTTGCCGAATGCGGTCAAGAACATCCTTGAACAGATTCCCGCAGCTGCCCATCCGATGGACGTGATGCGCACCGGTTGTTCGGCTCTGGGCACCGTTCTTCCCGAAAAAGAAGATCACAACATTCAGGGCGCTCGCGATATCGCTGACCGCCTTATGGCCTGCTTTTCGTCGATGTTGTTGTATTGGTATCATTTCAGTCACACGGGCCGGAGAATTGAGGTCGAAACTGAAGACGATTCGATAGGCGGTCATTTCCTCCATTTACTTCACGGGAAAAAGCCATCTGATCTCTGGACTAAATCCATGCATATTTCCCTGATTCTGTATGCGGAACACGAGTTCAATGCGTCCACATTCACCGGACGTGTAGTAGCCGGTACCGGTTCAGATATTTATTCCGCGGTTACCGGGGCAATCGGTGCTTTGCGTGGTCCGAAGCATGGCGGCGCCAATGAAGTTGCGCTCGACATTCAGAATCGTTATAAAACCCCGGAGGAAGCCGAGGCCGACATCAGAAAACGCCTTGAAAATAAGGAAGTTATCATTGGTTTTGGTCACCCGGTGTATACCATTTCAGATCCGCGCAATCAGATCATAAAAGAGGTGTCCCGCCGTGTCTCAAAGGATCTCGGTGACATGCGGCTGTTCAACGTAGCGGACAGACTCGAAGCGGTCATGCTTGAGGCCAAGAAGATGTTCCCGAATCTCGACTGGTTTTCAGCTGTGGCATACAACATGATGGGAATACCGACGGCCATGTTCACTCCTATTTTCGTAATTTCAAGAATCACCGGTTGGGCTGCACACATCATTGAGCAGCGGATTGACAATAAGATTATCCGCCCGTCAGCCAACTATATCGGCCCGGAAAATCAGAAGTTCATTCCGATCGAGAAGAGAAAGTAATATACAGATGAGTTCACATATTTCAAATGTCCGTCCCGACCCGGATAAAGTATTGGTCGATATTGCTGACTATGTTCTCAATTACGAAGTCAAGTCCGGGGAAGCTTTCGACACCGCGCGCAACTGCCTGATCGACACACTCGGCTGCGGTCTTGAGGCACTTTCATA
The DNA here is from genome assembly GCA_015233155.1 of Candidatus Rifleibacteriota bacterium. Lineage (GTDB taxonomy): Bacteria > Muiribacteriota > Ozemobacteria > Ozemobacterales > Ozemobacteraceae > JADFYG01. The sequence goes on along the minus strand of JADFYG010000007.1, from coordinate 65,226 downwards.
CCCGGCATGCACCAAATTGATGGGGCCGATAGTTCCCGGTACAATCGTGCCGAATGGCGCCAGAGTACCGGGAACGCAATTCCAGCTCGACCCTGTGCAGGCTGCCTTCAACATCGGCACTATGATCCGGTGGCTGGATTTTAACGATACATGGCTTGCGGCGGAATGGGGCCATCCTTCTGATAACCTTGGCGGAATCCTTGCCACAGCCGACTGGATTTCCAGAAACCGCATCGCCGGGGGCAAATCTCCGCTTTCTATGAAGACTGTTCTTGAAGGAATGATCAAGGCTCACGAAATACAGGGCTGTATCGCGCTCGAGAATTCTTTCAACCGCGTAGGACTCGATCACGTTCTTCTCGTTAAGCTGGCATCGGCTGCAGTGTGTACCTGGATGTTGGGTGGAACGCGCGAAGAGATGATCAATGTCATATCGCAGGCCTTTATCGATGGCCATTCATTGAGAACATATCGCCATGCTCCGAACACAGGGTCACGCAAGAGCTGGGCTGCGGGAGACGCCACAAGTCGCGCCGTTCGTCTTGCTCTCATGACCCTGAAAGGTGAAATGGGATATCCATCCTGTCTTACCGCAAAGACCTGGGGCTTTTATGACGTTCTGTTCAAGGGTAAGGAGTTCGCGTTCCAGCGAACCTACGGAAGCTACGTCATGGAGAATGTATTGTTCAAAATTTCGTTCCCTGCCGAGTTCCACGCGCAGACGGCGGTTGAATGTGCTCTGCATCTCCATCCGCAGATAAAAGATCGCCTGGACGACGTAAAGAAAATAAATATCCGAACTCATGAGTCGGCGATTCGAATTATCGACAAGAAAGGGCCATTGAACAATCCGGCTGATCGTGATCATTGCATTCAATATATGACCGCAGTCGGCATGATTTTCGGAGGACTTACGGCAGCCCATTACGAAGACAGCGTGGCCTCGGACCCGCGCATTGACAGCCTTCGTGATAAAATGGTCTGCGTCGAAGACAAGCGATTTTCCGCCGACTATCATGATCCGGAGAAACGCTCTATTGCTAATGCCATACAGGTATTCTTCAAGGACGGCGGCAAAACCGAGGAAGTCATCGTCGAATATCCGATTGGTCATAGACGCAGACGCAAGGAAGGGATTCCGTGCCTGGTCGAAAAATTCAAGACGAATCTTGCCCGTCGATTCCCCGCGAAGCAGCAGAAAGCCATTCTGGAAACATCACTCGATCAGGGTAAACTCGAAAAGATGTCAGTAAATGAATATGTAGACCTTTACGTAATCTGAGTTTATATCTGACAAAGAGGCCGAACCGTGGACACGGTTCGGCCTCTTTGTCAGATATAATCCGGCTGAAGGTCAAACTATATGTTCTTCACTGTTAAATGCTTCTCTTCATTGGCACAGATCCGTAAAATATGCGAATATGACGAGGATATCCTGAATATGGATGCCAGCTTTGGTCAAAAGGAAAATCTTTGATGATTCACAATTTACAGCTACACATTAAATGCGGATTACTTACTCCGGAAAATTTGCGGATACTTTGTGAAATCATTGATAAATATGGCCTTCAAGGTCTGAAATTTCCGGCTTCAGAGCGAATTTCCCTTCTTGGAATAAGGGACGGTGATGAGGATAAAATAGCGGGAGAACTCGGAGGACTTCACGAAGCATCATCCAGCCACACAGCCATTATTGTTAAAGCATGCCCCGGGAACACTTCCTGCAAACGTGGACAGCAGAATAGTTTTGAACTTGGCTTGAAGCTTGAGGAGGAATTTCATGGGCGTGTTCTTCCAGCAAAATTTACAATAGGTGTTAGTGGATGTCCTAATCAATGCATGGAAACATGTATTAAGGACCTGGGATTTGTAGGATTTCAAAAGGGCTGGAAAATTATGATCGGCGGCAATGGTGGTTCCAATCCGCGTTTATCGACGGAATTGATCGGCAATATTTCCACAGACGAGGCTTTGAAAATTGCCAGAAAAGTAGTTGAATATTTCAGTCTCAACGGAAAAGCTCATCGGCGTCTTGGATCTATTATTGATAACCTTGGGTTCGATGAAGTGAGAAATGGCATTCTCGGTTCGGAGGAAAAATGAAGTATGTCTCAGCAGCAACTGCGGTGTAGGTTATAACAAAAGTGACGGCAGGAGTTTACTCAAAAAATTATGATATTAATTGCTGATATTGGGAATTCCGAAATTGATTTTGGCCTTTATGATGGCCAGATCATACTGCGCCATTTTTCGAAGAGTACAAGTTTGTCTGAAACGCCTGATGAAATCGGCGTTTTTGTTTTGCAAATGCTCAAACGATATCGTATTCTCACATCAAAAATTGAGGGAATTGCTATCTGTTCCGTTGTTCCTGAAATGAATAGGATCATTAAGCGAGTATCATTGGATCTGTTCGAAAAAGAGCCATTCTTTGTAAATAGCGAAGTGAGTCATCATGTGAAATTTGCTGTCGATAACCCTGGGGAAGTCGGAAGCGACCGTCTTGCAAATGTTACGGCCGCTTTCGTAAAATACGGCGGACCGATTATCGCCATCGATTTTGGTACCGCTACGACTTTCAGTGTTGTCAACAAGAAGGGGCATTTCCTCGGAGGTGCCATTCTGGCGGGAATGCAAACGATGAAAAATGCTTTAGTTTCCAAAACGTCGAAGCTGCCTGCTTTCGATCTTGTGAAGCCTGAGAAAGTCATAGGAAGAAATACTCTTGAAGCAATGAAATCTGGCACAATAAATGGTTATATGGGTGCCATCCAACACCTCACAGCCGCTATAAAAAGCGAGCTTGGAGAAAAAAAAATCATAGTTCTGGCAACTGGCGGAGTATCTACCTTCCTGGAACCGCTTTGTCCGTGGATAGATAAGGTTGAACCTCATCTGACCCTGGAAGGCACCGGCATTTTATATTACCTGAATGCGTAATCAATGCGCTTTGTCTGAATGCTGTATCGGAATTATCGGCTCCGGAAAACTTGCAGATGCCGTTGTTCCATATCTTTTAGAGCACAAGCAAAAAATTGCCGGTATCTGGTCCCGGAATAAAAAGAAGGCCTGTAAAATTGCTTCCAGGGATGGGATATCAGTTTTTGACACTGTTTCACAACTTGTACAGCATAGCCGCATACTGATTCTTGCGGTAACCGATGATGCTATAGATCAGGTGGTAGAGAGTATTTCAGAGACTTCGTTGAAAGGGTATCTGGTAATTCATTCCAGCGGATGTTTGCCATTGGATATATTGCAACCAGCCAGTCTTGCTGGAGCAGAAACAGCCGTCATTCATCCGCTCATGACGCTTGCCAGGCTTAAAAATGAGCCTAACCCTTTAAATATTGCTCCGGTAGGTTTGGTGTGCTCGAGCAAAAAAATTGAACAATCCCTGATTAAATGGTTTTCAGGGATCGGCCAGGAGGTGTTTCGCATTTCGCCAGAATCGAGACCTTTATATCATGCGGCCGCGGTTCTGGCCTGCGCCGGACTTCATCAACTTTTCATGACCTCAGCCCAATTATTCGAAGTCGAGGGAATCTGTACCGGAAAAAAAGCGGAAAAGCTTCTCATGCCCATCGTGAAACGAACGCTTGAACTGGGTTTCCACTCGAAGAAAGTGACGATCACCGGTCCATGGTCCCGCCAGGATTCGCAAACGATTCGACTTCACTTGAAAGCATTGAAGAAATCTCATCCAAAAATATTCCGGCTTTATAAATGTCTGATGGATCTAAGTCGTGAAGAAAAGGTGAATAAAACTGGCTGAGTCGCTTAGCTGCCCCACTATCCGATTAGTTTTTTTCTCCAGCGGGCCCAACGAAGACAGACAGAAGGAAGTTGCCTCCCAAAGCCACTCCAACGACGAACAGAGGGGAAAATGCCGGAATAGTCGCGGACCACGAAAAGAATCCACAGAGAGAGAGTAAGGGGCCCAGCGACCCGAGAAAGACAAGTGCGCCGGACGGGGGATCGATATGGGTATCCCCGTGAATCAGAAATAATCGGGCAACGAGCTCCCCGAGGAATGAGGCCAGAAGTCCGAATGTTACCCCCCACCATGGATCTCCGGACAGCGTGGCACCTGTTTCCGCAGCCAGGGCTATGTGAAAAAATACAGGCATGTGGTTTCCGAAATGAAGGAAAAGAAGTGAGAACGCCCCGATGCCGAAGCTCACTCCGGCAAGGGCAGGGTATTTCAGGATCATGTCCGCAATGGGATAGGATACCGCGATGGCGATGATGATCAACTGGGAAGGCCGGGATTCCCAAAGGATCCAGTTCGAGCATTGTGATGGAATCCCGCGTCTGCACCCTTGAGGAACGGTGCCCAGTATTCCCGTTTTACCGAAAACCAGTCGGGCAATCACATTCGTTGTGAATACCGAAAGGGCCATAGTATTAGTCCATGGATAAGACCCGATGTGGGGAATAGTCTCGTATAGCATCTTAAATAGCTGTCCAAGAAGGCCGAAAAAACCGCCCACCAGAAGTGTTTCAGGAGAATCATTTCCCATCAGCGAAACGTTGATCTCCCGTCCTGATTTCAGACAGCCCCGGCGTCCGGCAAAAGCCGATGCAGCCACTCCGCCAGCAAAAGCAATGTGCGGCGAAAGAAAAGGCCCCCAGGAAATGGCTTGCATAAAGTCAGGATTATTCGTGCACAGGTTAAGTCCGGTGCCGATTACGATCGTGAATCCACACAAAATGAAAGCCTGGAGACCACCCATGGCCGCTCCCAGAATTCCGCCACAAAAGGCACTCAGCAAAGTAGCCAGACTCATCTTTATATCCCTCCCAAATTGATCTCTCAACGGCCGATTCTATATCGCTCATTGTATTGGCAGACCGAAGTAGAGTCAATCGGATGAGCAAATTTGTCTGATGCCTTTAACTTAGTGACATTCAACAAAGCATTGACATTCAGGGCAGATACGAGCTTCAGCTGTTCTGTGGACCTTATATAACAGGACCACTTAATTCTCGACAGGTAGGGCAGCGACCGCCGGGCGCGCCGCGTCTTTTGCCACAAGCTTTCTCGGTTGGCCCGGCGGTCCAGCCCTACAATTCGTTGAAATCATGCAATGCAAGCCATTTGCAGGCGGAGAATTAAATGACCTTGCTTATATAGGCAGTCGGGTAGACATCTGGTTGTTTTTGGAGTATAAAATTAATGTTACAAGAAAGAATCTGGAAAGTGAGGTTGGTATGAAAATCACTAGAAAATCCATGCTGTTTGTGATCATAGTAGGTCTTCTGTTTGTATGGTCTCCTCTTTTTGCTGCTGATAATGGACTGCTTAAAATCCAGTTCCAAAATATTTCAAACTATTTAAGCGACTTTCAGAACAAAATTAATGACAACATAAACAACTCAATCACCAAAGCGGCAGCTTCCAGCATTATTAATAATGCATTGAGTGCAACACAAAATCTTGTGCTTGATCCCAAGTTCGATCCTCTGAGATTAGAATTGGCCGCACGCCTTAGTTCTATGAAATTTCGGGTGCTGCAGCTGGACCTTTCTTTTATGCAGGACATTCCGGATATGCTGCTGGCGTATGATAATCTGCGAAAGGCGGTTTTGGGAGAGTAGCCCGGAACGCGCTTATAAAAACATACCAGGCGTATTTCTGTTCGACTTTCTTGTTTCCCGAATGAATTTAATTGCAGATCAGATTCCTAAAGACTCTGCCGCCGGTAATCCCGGCGGCTTTTTTGCAATGTCGCCTCTATTTTTTTCACATATCCGACAATAAAACATGCTCTTTGGTCTGATAAAAATATGTGGTATACCAATCTCCGACAATATATACAGAAGTTCATTTCGAAAGCTGTTGTATGTTGCTGCCGAATCGCCACCGAAGTAATAAGGACTACAGAATAATGAAAAGATTTCCCGAGGTTGAAGCATATGTTTGATTTTCATTCGTGGGTAGAAATGAAAAAGGACAAACGACCTCTCGTCGCTGTTACAGCCTATGATTATCAGATGACGAAGGCCATAAATTGTGCGAATGTAGATATGATTCTCGTGGGCGATTCTCTCGGAATGGTGGTTCTGGGTATGGAGAACACCACGACAGTTCGTCTAAGCGATATTTGTCATCATGTAAAAGCTGTTGCCAGAGCAAAGCCGGCTGCACCGATTGTAGCTGATATGCCGTTTTTATCTTACGGAATCCATATTCCTGATACGGTATATAACGTTAAAAAACTGATTGCAGCCGGAGCTCATGCAGTAAAAGTCGAAGGTGGAAAGCGCATTGCCTCTCACATTGCCGCTTTGATCGAAAACGGGATTCCGGTCATCGGTCATATCGGGCTCACTCCACAAAGTATTTTGCGCCTTGGCACATACAGCGTCAGAGGTAATACAACTGAAGAAGCCCAACGACTGGTCGAAGATGCAAAAATACTTGACGAGCTTGGCGTTTCAGCAATCGTATTAGAATGCATTCCGGAGCAGTTGGGGGAAGAAATAACCGGCATTGTTCGAGTACCGACAATCGGAATCGGGGCCGGCCGGGAAACTGACGGTCAGATTCTGGTTATTAACGATCTTCTGGGTATGACGCCCCCTTCAGAGCCACGTCCAAGATTCATCCGTCGTTTTTCAGAGCTTTATGAGACGATCGTAACCGGGGTTCGAAATTATTCTGACGCCGTCCGCCGACACGAATTTCCTGCATCTTCTAATGTTTATCATCCCGACAACAAAGAGGGCAGGGGACCCGGAACCGGGAATATGGCCATAGTTCGTTCGGTGGCTGAACTGCGCGACTTCATTTCAAAGCGGAAAGGTAGCGGTCCTGTTGGTTTTGTACCCACCATGGGAGCACTGCATGCGGGTCATATCGCGTTGGTTGAAAAGGCGCGTTCCGAATGTGCCACGGTGGTTGCATCCATTTATGTGAACCCAACACAATTCGGCCCCAGTGAAGATTTGAAGAACTACCCGCGCAACCTGGGCGGAGACTCGTCAAAACTCGCCGAGGCCGGATGTGACGTTCTTTTTTTTCCGGATGACTCACTGATGTACGGAAACGGGGAATCAACGAGAGTTACAATAGGTGGAATCTTGACCGAAGGCCTTTGTGCAAAAAGTCGCCCGGGCCACTTTACCGGCGTAGCAACGGTTGTCGCCAAGCTGTTGAATATAGTTCAGCCCGATCGCATGTATTTAGGGCAGAAAGATGCTCAACAGGTGCGCGTTATCCGGAGGATGGCAGAAGATCTTTTTTTGGAGGCAAAAATCATTGAGTGCCCGACGGTTCGTGAAATGGATGGTCTTGCCATGAGTTCGCGTAACGCCTATCTATCCACGCAGGAACGAAAAAAAGCTCCAATAATTTATAAAACTCTCATGGAAGCTGCCAGGAAAATTGAAAATGGTGAAAAAGATCCATCGACAATAGAGACATTCATGGCTGCAGCGTTGACTAAAATCGGCGGAATAACGCCTGACTATGCAGTTGCCGTTGATAGTAAAACTCTGAATAAATTGACATCCTTCGAGGGTGAAGTCCTGCTTGCGGTTGCGTTGAAACTGGGCAAAGCCAGACTTATCGACAACGTGATCGTGCAAGTTCCAAAAGAATGTAAGAGCCCCGTCGCAAAGCAGTCTGGACGGGGCAAGGAACCCCTGCGGTGAAAAAGCGCATTTTAGTAGTCATAACCGGCGGAATAGCGGCATACAAGACCGCTGATGTTGTGAGGAAGCTTGTTAAACGCGGAATGGACGTCCGGGTCATAATGACTTCCGCTGCAACGTCCTTCGTTACACCTCTCACTTTCCAGACTCTTTCCGGAAACCCGGTCGGCGTTGATATGTTCGGAGATTCGAGGCCGGAAGACGCGCTTACCCACATTTCCGCCGCTGTATGGGCAGAGCTGGTGCTTGTGTGTCCGGCGACAGCGAATTTTATTGCAAAGCTCGCTCATGGTCTCGCTGACGATCTTTGTTCATCCACGTTGCTTGCGACACGTGCTCCGATGCTTGTTTGCCCTGCAATGAACGATGGCATGTGGGACAACCCTGCGACCCGGGAAAACATTGATAAATTGCGGACCAGACATATAGATTTTATTGGCCCCGAGGTCGGGGGCCTTGCCTGCAAAACCGAAGGCAAGGGCAGAATGTCGGAGCCCGATTCGATACTCGTCAAGGTCGAACGACATTTCCAGAGGAAAAATCGCCCAAAGGTTATCGTGACCGCCGGAGGCACACGCGAATCGCTGGATGGAGTGAGGGTTCTGACAAACCTGTCGACAGGTCGTCTCGGAGCGGAAATTGTTGATGTCTGCACAGAAAAGCAGTTTGACGTAATCTGGATTCATGGAGTCAATGCCGAGAAACCCCGGTCTCACTGCATTGAAGTCCGGGCGGACACAGTTGCGGAAGTCGAGTCCGCGCTCCGGAAGCATCTTGCGGAATCAGACGTCGTCGCGCTGGTTCATTGCATGGCCATATCAGATTTTTGCGTGTCCGGCGTACTTACCCTTGAAGAGGGATTCTCCATTTTTTCAAAAGCAAAAAATGTGAAAGAAGCCGAAGAAGAATGCATTCAGCGTGCGGTTAAAAGTAAGAGCAACGGGAATCAAAAAATTCCATCCGGACAAACGATTCTCCCGGTACTGATTCCTGGAAAGAAGCTCATAGACTCAGTTCGGGAATGGGCAAAAAATGCTGAATTATTCCTGGTTTCTTTTAAATTGACGTCGGGCGTTTCGATGAGTGAGCGCATCGCCATTTCTAAAAAACAGTTGGCAAATACCAATTCAGATCTGGTTGTGGCAAACGATAGCGAACAGCTTTCGCCAGATTGTCACGAAGCCTGTTTTGTAACTTCTTCAAAAGTAGACGGCCCATACATTGGAAAGCGCATCATCGCGCAAAAACTGGTTGAGAATTTGCTGATTCATACATCGCCAGCCTGATAAACCAGTCTTTAGGTCTTGTTAAGACACAATGTGTCACTTCCCTCACCGACCACCCATAATACCTGAAAGAAACTCGGGGCCATTTAATTGTCCACGATGAATGGCTTGAACTGCCCGACTTCAACGAATGGTAGGGCTGGACCGCCGGGCCAGCCGAGAAAACAGAGGATATTAGGCACGGCGCGCCCAGCGGTCGCGCCCTACCCTGCGAGAGTTAAATTACATTCGTTAGAAACTACCCGCCGGGCCTCGGTTATTATCTAATAAGTTCTTATTTTCACGAAACAATTGACAATTAAAATCCAGTTTTGTATCTTGAATTCCAGTAACAAATTTCTATCATATTTAGCCGGGGCGTTTTCCCACCTGATACGGAATTTGTAAAGAATGTCACAACAGGAATGGAGAATTGCAGAATGACCGCACCAACGAAGAATAAGAAGCTGCTGAGCTGGGTAGATGAAGTAAAGGCGATGTGCAAACCTGAGCGCGTGGTCTGGTGCGACGGCTCAAAGACGGAATATGACCGCCTGATGTCAGAAATGGTTGCCAGCGGAATGGCGATCAAACTGAATGAAGAGAAGCGGCCAGGCTGCTATGCGTTCAACTCTGATCCGTCCGATGTTGCACGGGTCGAGAATCGAACCTACATTGCTTCGCTTAAAGAGTCGGATGCCGGCCCGACCAACAACTGGATTGATCCGGTTGAACTCAAGAAAACGATGACTGGTCATTACGACGGTTGCATGCGGAGTCGTACGATGTATGTAATTCCGTTCTCTATGGGGCCGATCAGTTCGCCTATTGCCAAAATCGGCGTCCAGATCACAGATTCACCATATGTTGTCTGCAACATGCACCTTATGACTCGTGTCAGCAACAAGGTACTTGAACTGCTTGGTGATGCCGGCGAATTTATTCCATGCCTCCACTCCGTTGGAGCGCCTCTTAACCCTGGACAACGCGACAGTCATTGGCCTTGTGCACCAATCGAGCAGAAATACATTGCTCATTTTCCAGAAGAAAATCTGATCTGGTCCTATGGTTCCGGTTACGGCGGAAATGCACTGCTCGGAAAAAAATGTCTGGCTTTACGTATTGCCTCAAGCATGGCTTGTCGTGAAGGCTGGATGGCCGAACATATGCTCATCCTGCGCTTTACCAACCCTCAGGGCAGAAAATTTCACATCGCGGCAGCTTTCCCGTCCGCATGTGGCAAAACTAATCTGGCTATGCTTCAGTCAAATGTTCCGGGCTGGAAAGTTGAAACCATCGGAGATGATATAGCCTGGATGAAACCCGGCCCTGATGGGCGGCTCTATGCGATCAATCCGGAAGCCGGCTTCTTTGGCGTGGCACCGGGCACGAGCGTGAAGACCAATCCGATGGCTCTTGCAACGTGCAGTAAGAACTCGATTTTCACCAACGTAGTTGTTACCGATGAACTGGATGTCTGGTGGGAAGGCATGGACGTGGAGTGCACGGGAGGCACGGATTGGAAAAACAAGCCATGGAAGCCCGGTCTGAAGGATCCGAACGGACATGAGGTGAAGGGTGCGCATCCTAACAGCCGTTTCACCGCCCCCGCTCACCAATGCCCGGTGCTCTGCGAAGACTGGGAAAGCTCTGCCGGCGTTCCGATCGATATATTTGTTTTCGGCGGGCGACGCTCAACCACGATGCCGCTTGTTCACGAAGCCTTCAACTTTGATCATGGTGTTTTCCTGGGTGCTACAACTGCTTCCGAACCGACCGCTGCAGCTCTCGACGCCCAGCATCTTCGCTTCGATCCTTTCGCAATGACTCCGTTCATTGGTTATCATGTGGGCGATTACTTTGCTCACTGGTTGAAAATGGGCGATAAGCTTGGAAACAAAGCTCCACGCTGTTTCTATGTCAACTGGTTCCGTAAGGACAGTAAAGGCAAATGGCTCTGGCCCGGATATGGCGACAACAGCCGTGTCCTGAAATGGATGTGCGAGCGCGTTGAAGGCAAAGTTGGAGCCGAAGAAACCCCGATTGGTCTGATGCCGAAAGACGGAGACCTCGACCTTAGTGGCCTCAAAATAACGGCGGAAGACTGGAGAGAGCTGATGAAGGTGGATAAGCATCTATTCAGGGAGACGCTTAATGATGTCAGAGAATATCTGGCGAAGATTGGCCATAAGCTGCCGCATCGCATAATGGAGCAGTACGAAGCGCTCAAGAAACGCATCGACTAAGCCCCAGAGAAGTGCCCGCCCGGGCACACCATAATGAAAATAAAAGGCACTCCAATACCGGAGTGCCTTTTTCCCTATCCAAGATCTGTTATTTGTAGTATATAGGTGCCGTGAAATAAACCATAATTTTAGGAGGAAATTAATAATGGATTTCTGTCTGAAATTTGATCCGGCAACGGGCCAGCAATATATTGCTTCATCCAAGAAAGGGCAGGCAATCCTCAGGGACCCCTTTACCAACAAAGGAAGTGGCTTTACTGCGCGAGAGCGTGTAGAACTGGAGCTTGATGGCCTGCTTCCGCCACTTGTCAACAACATGAAACAGCAGTTGGAGCGGGTCTACGAAAATTATTCGAACAGAGCGAATAATATCGATAAATATATTTTTCTGACCGGCTTGCAGGATCGCAACGAGACGCTTTTCTTCCGGCTGGTACTTGATCATATAGATGAAATGATGCCTATCGTATATACACCAGTTGTTGGTGAGGCCTGCCAGACGTTTTCCCATATTTATCGTCGGCCACGCGGCCTCTACATCGGGTTCGATCAGAAGAAACACATCGAGAGAATTCTTCGCCACAGTCCATCCAAGACTCCATCAATAATTGTAGTCACCGATGGTGAAAGAATTCTCGGACTCGGTGATCAGGGCGCGGGCGGCATGGGAATCCCCATCGGCAAGTTGAATCTTTACACGATTTGTGCCGGCGTATCGCCTTTTACGACACTGCCCATAATGCTTGATGTGGGAACCAACAACGAAGATCGACTGAAAGATCCCTTGTATCTCGGACTTCGCATGAAGAGGGTCCACGGAGACGAATATCAGGGATTCATTGACGAATTCGTTGCCGCAGTGCAGAAGGTCTTTCCGAAAGCGGTGCTCCAATGGGAGGACTTCTTAAAGGGTAATGCCATTAAGCAGCTGAATCGTTTCAGAGATAAACTCTGCACTTTCAACGACGACATCCAGGGAACCGCCAGCGTTACCGTGGCCGGAATTTTTTCCGGCCTGAGAATCAGCGGTCAGGCAATGCGTGATCAGAAAGTCGTTTTTGCCGGAGCAGGTGCTTCAGCCCAGGGAATTTCTGATCTGATCGTTGCCGCCATGATGGAGGAAGGGCTGACCCGCGAAGAGGCGAACGCAAGGATCTGGACGGTGGACAGCAAAGGACTGGTTACCAAAGACCGGCCTGAACTCGAAGAATTCAAGGCTACCTACGCAAGAAGCGTTGAGGAAGTTGCGTCTTACAAATGCAGGAATAAGTCGAATATTACACTTGAAGAAGTGGTGGTTAACGCCAAACCGACGATTCTGCTGGGCTCCTCGGGTTCCCCGGGAACATTCACTGAAAACGTGGTCAAGGCGATGGCCCGAATCAACAAACATTCGTTGATTTTCCCATTGTCGAATCCAACGTCAAAAGCTGAGTGTACTCCGGAAGATGCGATCAGATGGTCGGAAGGCACTGCTATCGTTGCCACTGGAAGTCCTTTCGCTCCGGTTACATATAATGGCCGAAAATTCAGAATCGGACAGAGCAACAATGCATATATCTTTCCCGGAATCGGTTTGGCTGCAACAGTTGCGCACATCAGGCGTCTTACAATCGGCATGTTTCTGGATGCCGCCAGGGCGCTCGCTAATCAACTCACCCAGGAAGACCTTAATGAAGGCGCTTTGTTTCCGCCGCTTCCCAGAATACGTGAATGTTCTCACGCCGTTGCATGCGCAGTAATCAAGCGTGCCGTTAAAGATGGTTTTGCTGATGATGATATTCTGGAAAATCTGAATTCGTCAGTTACCAGAGCTATGTGGTTTCCGGAGTACCTGCCCATCCGCTACGAACCTAAATGATTTTTGATTTGAAAACCGCCACTACAAATGGATGAGGCGAGCCTCGCACCTGTTGCCAAATAATTTTGCATGAACCTTATATGATTCTTGATTTCTGGTGATATTCGTAATAAACTCACGCTTCGCATAGGCTAAGAGATTGAATCAGCTGATAATTTACAGGTTACTTTCGGACATGAAAATAAAAAGGCGAAAATTACAATGGGTCTAAGTCAACTTGCGCGATCAATAGCAGAGTCTCCAACACTGAGCTTGAACGAACAGGCCAGGCTCCTGAAGGAAAGGGGCGAGGCGGTTATTCACCTCGGGGCGGGGGAGCCGAAGAACAAAGCTCCGATAGGGGCTATACTCAGTTCTGCCGCTAAACTCAATGTCGGCGATATAAAGTATACGCCCACAGAAGGAACTCCTTCTCTCAGAAAGGCGATCATACGCTATACCGAGGAAAATTACGACCGACTCCCGGCTCCTGAAAATGTAATGGTATCCGGCGGCGCAAAGCAGGCTCTTTACAACCTGCTTTACACACTGGTCAATCCGCAGGATGAGGTCATAGTGCTCGCCCCTTACTGGGTCAGCTATCCCGAGATGATAAGAATGGTTTACGGGGTACCGGTTATCGTCACTGCTGAAGACGGTGGATTCATTCCCAGAATGAAGGAAATCGAGCAGGCGGTTACTTCATATACCAAGGCGATTATCGTCAATAGCCCGAATAATCCTTCGGGTGCAATTTTTCCTCCGGAGCTCATTTCAAGCCTTGTTGAATTCTGTGAACGGAAAAATATTTATCTGATAATGGACGATATTTACCATAAGCTCGTTTTTGATGGAAAAACCTGTGTTCCTGCCTATCGTTATGCTAAAAAAGATCTCGAGAGTTCAAAAGTGATAGTGATTAACGGTATCTCGAAATTATACGGCATGACCGGATTCAGGATTGGCTGGGTGATAGCTCCCAAAGAGATCGTGAGCATAATGATAAATGTTCAGGCTCAAACCACATCGTGCGTTTCTCCGTTGCTGCAAGCCGCAGCGGAGGGAGCGCTGACCGGTTTACAGAGTGTAATCGAGACTCTGAGGCTGACTCTCGAAAATAACCGGAGGGTCATGATTCAGGAACTGAAATCATTCACTGGAGTCAAGCTTACAATCCCTGATGGCACCTACTATTGTCTTCCAAATTTCGCTGCATATAATAAGAATTCCGTGGAACTTTCTCAGTTCCTGTTGAAAAAAGCGTTGGTGGTCGCTGTCCCGGGAAAAGAGTTCGGGATGGATGGGCATCTTCGTCTGAGTTATGCCACAACGGTAAAAGATATCAAACAAGGCATTGAAAGAATCAGATGGGCATTGGACCCGTCTTCCCCCAAAGAAATTTATATTGGGGACAGAAAAATTGTTCGGGACTGGCTATGAATAATCTATTAGACATTAAAACACCCTGTCAGAAAGAAGCTTCTGCACTTAAAAGCGAGTATGGCCTCGAGAATCATGGAGTGTCCGATCTTAGAATGGCATACTGGAACCTCCCCACTGAAGCCCTCTATGAAGAGATTGCCTTTCGCGGGGAAGCGCGCATCACGCGCCAGGGGCCTGTCGCTGCATTTACCGGAAAGCACACGGCCAGGTCGGCCAATGACAAGTTTATAGTCAGAGAAGCCTCATCAGAAGACAAGATCTGGTGGGGTGAATACAATCGCCCCTTCAACCCGGATAAATTCAACGATCTGTATAATAGAGTCCTGGGATTCCTGCAGGGCCGGGATGTATTTGTTCAGGACTGTTATGCCGGTGCTGACCCGGCTTATCGAATGCCGATCCGGATAATCACAGAGCTTGCCTGGCATAGCCACTTCGCTCGCAATATGTTTATTCCTCTCGCGACAAATGAAGAGTATCGAAGGCACATTCCCGACTTTACCATCATTTGTATTCCGTCGTTCAAGGGAATACCACAGATCGACGGAACTACCTCGAATACCTTTATCGCTTTGAATTTCGAGCAGAAATTATGCATCATCGGGAACACAGCCTATGCCGGCGAAATCAAGAAGTCGGTTTTCACCATCCTGAATTATCTGTTGCCTCTCCAGGGCATTCTTCCGATGCATTGCTCTGCCAACATGGGAAAGGACAGAAGCACGGCGCTGTTTTTCGGTCTTTCCGGCACCGGGAAAACAACTCTTTCCGCCGATCCCGATCGAGGTCTCATCGGCGATGATGAGCACGGTTGGAGCGACGAAGGAATTTTCAATTTTGAGAACGGCTGTTATGCAAAAGTGATTCAGCTTTCCGCGACGGCTGAGCCTCAAATTTTCGCATGCACACAAAAATTCGGAACGATTCTTGAAAATGTCACCTTCGATCCGGTAACTCGGCTCATAGATCTTGATGATAATTCAGTCACGGAAAATACGAGGGCCTCGTATCCACTCGATTACATCGAAAATGCCGTCGCCGATAAAATGGGCGGCTATCCCAAGGACATCGTGCTTCTGACCTGCGATGCATCGGGTGTTATGCCGCCCATCGCAAAGCTTTCTCCTGATCAGACCCTTTATCAGTTCATATCGGGATACACTTCCAAGATCGCGGGCACGGAAGTGGGCATGGGCAAAGAGCCGGAACTCACATTCAGTGCGTGTTTCGGGGCTCCATTCATGGTTCATCATCCTTCCGTTTATGCAGAAATTCTGAAGCGCAAGATAATCAGGCATAATTCCAACTGCTGGCTTGTAAATACTGGCTGGGTCGGTGGCCGGTATGGAGTTGGAAAGCGCATCAGCATTAAATACACCCGGGCGCTTCTCAATGCCGCTCTGAACGGGAAGCTTGCAAACGTCGGTTATCGTGTTGATCCGGTTTTTGGTTTTTCGGTGCCAACCAGTTGCGAGGGCGTTCCCGAGAGCATTCTTGACCCGGCGTCTTCCTGGCCCAGCAAAGACTCCTACATGGAAAAATATCTTGAACTTGCATCACGTTTCCAGGAGAATTTTAAAAAATTCGAGGACAGGTGCTCACCTGATATAATCAAGGCTGGCCCAAAAGCATAATTCGGAGGGCGGCGCGACATACCTGTTGTGATAAGGACTGTGTTATACCATTCACAATCACACATGCATAATTGATTCGTAGGGGCGATCCGGTGGATCGCCCGGAGACTTTACATAAATATTTTGAGATTGGTATAAGTCTCCTCGACTGCTTTGTTGAGCGTTGGAGCTAGCTTTTAAATATTCGAGGAGAGAGAAAATGCTTGCCAATAAGTCTTCATTTCGTCTGGCTATTTGGGGATTGATCTCTATTATTATGATCTTTTCCTCTTTCACCATCGGATGCAGATTGTCTCATGACGGCCCATTCCCGGACCCCGCCGAAACAGGGATCACGGGCTTACCGGTTACTACTTCCGGCAATTCAAAAGGTCCGGCTTTTGTCGCTTTTAAAATTCTTTTGCCCACATCAAAAAGCGGCGACGGTCAGAAAAATGAAGTATTTCCGGCATTTAACATCCAGCGAGATGTAGCATCCAGTTCATCAGATACCATCGTCATTTTCACGCTGACGATCATAAATCAGGCATCCTCCGGCTCTTCGACCTTCTCTTTATCGAAAACGGTTGTCGTAAAAAATGGAGTCGCTGAGACAACTTTTGATGGAATACCGGCCGTGACCAGTATTGGAGAAATTCACATCATTGGAGGCCACATCGGGGGATTTACTGATTTTCATGGTGCTTCAGATCTAGCGGCTGGTTCAAATACCGTGGAACTTTCTCCCGTGGGGTCTGGAATGAAAGCGGATGTCCTCGTCCGAGTTCTCACCCTGGTCATTCAATCCAGGGAAATCATTGATAAAGCCCCTTCAAATCTTTGCGGAGCCATTACAGTCCTCCTTCAGAATGTTGATTTTTCCCAGGCCACAGCCACAGCGGATGTCACGGTAAAACTTCTTGAGCAAATCAAACCCTCGTCTTTTGTGAAATTCGAGCCTTCGATTGATAAGAAAGGTTTTCGTGGACTTGCCAGCGACTCCGTAATTTGGGAAAAAAGCGGATCGCAAATCCTTAACGGTTTTGATCCGTTGATCGTATCCAGTGCAAAAGCGCTTTCGGGGCAAGTTCTCAGACATGGACTTGGCGGATACGGGATTGTCACCTGGGATCAGAATAACCCCAGTGCCTGCGCTATCACGAAAATACAAGCATCTGACGGAGCCATGCTCGCTGGAGTGGCCGCTCCGGTCACTTTGCAAGCGGTCCTTCTGAATGACAGTTCGATTTATGTCGGGGGTTTTAATTCAGCATCCAATTGTCCCGTGCTATTCCTGTGGTCGGACAACGGCTCTTCGAATCTTTCATGGACGGGCCCCAACACGCTCTGGATCAAAAATATTCCGGAATTAGCTCCTGTAAACGGCTCTAACAATCCATCCGTGGTAAGTATTTCCATTGGAGCCGATAGAAAACTGATTTGTCTTATAAAAGACTCAGCCGGCCTCATACATTCCTTTAGCGTTGATCCCACCGACGGAAGCTATTCTGAGCCATTCAAGATAACTGAAAAACTCAGGCTGACCGCTTCCCCCGGAGATGGGAAAGTCGACTTATTCTGGAACGATGATGGGCTATCCGATTATTCTATTTTCTGGACCAATGCTCCCGGCGTTGGAACCGCTTCGGCGAAGTCGTTTGATAAATTGAGAAGTCCGTTTGCACATCAAAGTCTGGAAAATGGAAAGACCTATTATTATCTGTTATGGAAGGTGCAGAATGGAGTGGGGATGTCTTCTTACGAGGTTTCAGCAACTCCCCAGGCAGCGTTTCATTCTTCCATGGCTTCTCCTGTCGCTCAGTTGACTACTCTTACGAAAGATCCGACAAATCAGACTCTGGCTACATTTACTGTCGGAGGAAACGGCTTAGCCGCCTATAAATACAAATTGGATACCCAGAATTACGGTTATGAAACTTTGATTTCCGTCGGAATCCAGCTTTCAAACCTGGGAAATGGCAGTCACACACTCTTTGTCATCGGAAAAGACGCGGAAGGAAATTGGCAGTCGGATGCTTCTGCAACGACATTTTACTGGACAATAGATTCAGCTGCCAAAGTTGCCGTACTTAGCAACACGCCGTCCAACCCGACAAATCAGACGACCGCTGCAATTACGGTTGGCGGAACCGGCGTTACGGCTTATGAATATAAGCTTGATTCCGGCGCATATGGGGCCGAGACACCGGCTTCGACGACTATCCAGCTTTCGGGGCTGGCTTCGGGGGCCCACTCCGTATCAGTCATCGGAAAAGACGCGGTCGGAAACTGGCAGGCTACAGCTTCGGCCACGATCTACTCCTGGCTCATAAATACTACGCCTCCGGCGACACCCACTGTGTCTGTTCTGAGGACGAACACCAGGACGCCGACGGTCACAGGCTCTCTTGGCGCGGCACTTGGAACATCAGAAACGCTCACAGTCTCCGTAAATGGAAAAACATATTCGGTCGGCGGGGGAAATCTTGTGATAGCCGGAACAGCCTGGACTCTCACTATTCCTGGCTCGGATACCCTGTCGGAAAATACCTACACTGTTACGGCAACGGTGGCTGATACCGCGGGCAATTCCACAACAGACACGACGACGAACGAACTGGTGATTGACCTGACCATTCCTGTTGTAAGCGCTCCGATAAATGCCTCCCAGACCCTGAAAGCCGGAGATGTCTCAACCTCAACGGTGCAGTCAAACAAAGCGGGGGATATATATCTCGTAAGGACCGGCGAGCTCGCTGGAACGCAGACCCAAATCAATACAGCCGTCGTGGCGAATAAAGCTTTCCCCGGGAAAACCGGAGCTGTTGCCGGCACGGCATATTTGGTTACCATTCCTATCGGCCTCGTTGATGGCCTCTATGACATCGTCGCGGTTGATTCGGTCGGCAACGTCGCCAGTATTGCCAGCGGCTGGCTGACAGTGGATAACACTGCCCCTATCGTGAGCGCCCCCCTGAGTGTGGCACAAATACTTAAGAGTGGCGACACTTCGACCTCCACAATATTAACCGGTGAGGCAGGGAAACTCTACCTTGTAAAGCACGGGGAATCCGCCGGAACAGCAGCCCAGATCAATACCGCATGCGCAGCCAACAAGGGTTTTCTCGCGAAAAGCAGTGCAGTTGCGTCAACCGCATATACGGTTACACTTCCGACTGGTCTGGTAGATGGTCTTTACGACATCGTCGCGGTGGATCTTGCGGGCAATGCTTCCACAATTGTCGGCGGATGGCTCACCGTAGACAATACTCCCCCACATGTTCTGTCATTGAGTTTTTCAAACCCCGACGGCGGATACACATTGGGAGATACTATTAATATAAAGGCGCGATTCGACCAGAATGTCCGGGTTGTAACCACCAATGGAACGCCAAGTATTACGCTAAAAACCGGCGCAACCGATCGGCCGGCTCTTTACCAAAGCGGGGATGCTACAGATACTTTAGTCTTCCGCTACGTGGTTCAAGCGGGTGATTTCACCAACCATCTGGATTATTTGAGCTCAACTTCTTTAACGTTGAATTCGGGAACCATAGCCGACCCGGTTGGCAATGCAGCCGCACTTAACCTTCCCGGCCCGGGCGCATCCGGTTCCCTGGGAGCAAACGGTTCGCTGGCTATCAACGGAGTCATAAGTTATACATTTTCCGGGCACCTTGGTGCAGGGAAAAACTCCTGGTATACGGGTATGCGGCTGACCGGCAGTTTCACGGGAGTTGCAATCGACCCCTCCGGAAATTCGTATGTGATTGATACAAGCGGTTCGCAGATATTCAAATTATCTCCAGCGGGCACCGTCTTGAACTCATTTGGAACTAATGGTACAGGCGATGGACAATTTGACACCCCCAAGGGCATTGCCCTTGATAGTTCGGGCAATATCTATGTCGCGGACACCCAGAACAGCCGCATAGAGAAGTTCACCTCGACGGGAGTCTTCGTGACAAAGTGGGGAGGAACGCCCGGCGGATCCGACGATGGGGATTTATCCCTTCCCGAAGGAATCGCGATCGATGGATCGGATAACGTCTATGTTGCCGACACACAGAATTGTCGAATCCAGAAATTCACAGCCTCCGGCACTTTCGTCGCAAAATGGGGCATCCAGGGAAGCGCGGACGGGCTATTCTTTTTCCCATCTGGAGTTACGGTCGATGGCTCGGGAAGCGTCTATGTTGCCGACACACAGAGTAATCGAATCCAGAAATTCACGTCGGCCGGTGTTTTCACTTCAAAATTTGGAGCAAGCGGCTCTGGCGATGGACAACTCAACGGACCAGAAGGCATTGCAGTCGATGCTTCAGGAACAATTTTTGTTGCTGACACGGGAAATCATCGTATTCAGAAGTTTTCGTCGGCAGGTACCTTCGTTACGAAATGGGGAACCAACGGCACCGCTGATGGGCAATTCGTATCTCCGAGCAAGGTTGCAATCGATATCTCCGGAAACGTGTATGTTGGCAACAATATGCGAATCCAGAAATTCTCTCCGACGGGCACGCTTTCCGCCATTTGGGGGAATGGTATCAGCAACGGAATGTTACAAAATCCGTATGGTGTCGCGATCGATAACTCGGGGAACATTTACGTAGCCGACACCTCTAATAATCGAATCCAGAAGTTTTCCTCTACGGGGGCATTTGTGACCAAATGGGGAATTAATGGTACAGGCGACGGAGAATTCGATAATCCGAATGGAGTCTCCGTAGATGGTTCCGGGACTGTCTTTGTCGCCGACACCAATAATCACCGCATCCAGAAGTTTACGTCGGATGGAACTTTTGTTTCCAAATTCGGAACCAATGGCTCCGGCGATGGCGAATTAAACAGCCCGAGTAGCATCGCGTTTGATACAGCCGGAAACATCTTCGTCGCTGATAGTCTTAATTATAGAGTTCAGAAGTTTAGTTCGTCAGGGCTGTTTGTTGCCAAATGGGGAACAGAGGGAGCCGCCGACGGCCAATTTGAATCTCTGAGCGGCATTGCGATCGATGGCGCGGGGAACGTCTTCGTCGCCGACAACGTAAATGATCGTGTCCAGAAATTCACCTCTGCCGGGGTCTTCATTTCCAAATTTGGAGGAAGCGGTTCCGGAGACGGACAGTTATCTTCTCCGAACGAGATTGCGGTCGATAGCGCTGGTAACGTCTATGTTCCTGATTCTATCAACAACCGCATTCAAAAATTCTCCCCGACAGGGGTTTTCCTTGCCAAAATGGGAACGGTTGGGGTGGGGGATGGGCAATTCACCCTTCCATACGGGATCGCAATAGATAGTTCAGGAAATATATTCGTCGCTGATATGTATAACCACAGCGTCGAAAAATTCACACATTTATAATCTGGTCATCAGTCGTGTGTGAAACTCCGCGAAGATCCTCATGAGGCTCTTCGCGGAGCCAGGAAATTGCGTTGGTATGAGTTATCAAGAGTAAATCCAGCGTTTACAGCGTGTAGGTAAGAACAGCGCCCAGCGGTCGAACCACTATTATGAGAAAATCTTGCGAACTCTATCCAGGGCCCAGTCGATATCATTTTTCTTTATTACGAGAGGTGGGGCGAAGCGTATCACGTTGTCGTGGGTTTCCTTGCACAGAAGACCTTCTTCTTTCAGCGCCTCACAGTATTTTCGCGCTCCGCCGGCCTTGGGAAGCAGTTCGAGTCCGATCAGCAGACCTTTACCCCTGACATCTTTGATCAAAGGATTTTTGATTGTTTTTAACTGATCCATGAAGTATTTCCCGAGCTCCGTGGCATTCCCCGGGAGTTTTTCATCAATCAGTACGCGAACAGCTTCTCTTGCGACGGCACAAGCAAGCGGATTGCCACCAAAAGTTGAACCGTGATCACCGGGATTGAAAACTCCCAGAACTTCTTTAGAGGAAACCACCACGGAAATCGGAAGAACTCCTCCGCCCAATGCCTTCCCGAGAATAACCATGTCCGGAATTATGTCGTCATGTTGATAACAAAACATTTTGCCGGTGCGACCAAAACCGGTTTGAATCTCGTCAGCCAGTAAAAGAACCTTGTTCTTTTTGCAGATTTCACTTACGCGCTTCAGATAATTGGGAGGAGGAACAATTACTCCCGCTTCCCCTTGAATCGGCTCGACTAAAAAACCTACGGTGTTTTTTGTAATGGCCTTTTCAAATGCTTCTACATTTCCGTATGGTACCATCACAAAACCAGGCGTGAATGGTCCAAAACCATCTTTATATTGTTGTTCAGACGAGAAGCCAACAATGGTGGTAGTTCGGCCATGGAAATTATTCTCGCAAACAATTATTTCAGCCTTGTCTTCCTGTACGCCTTTTCTTTTGTAACCCCATTTTCGAGCTGTCTTCAAAGCAGTCTCAACCGCCTCGGCGCCCGTGTTCATCGGAAGAACCATTTCCATCCCGGTCAGATCGCACAATTCTTTCATCAATGGACCAAGCTGGTCATTATGAAACGCCCTTGAAACCAATGTGACTTTTTCCGCCTGTGTTTTTAATGCCTGTATGATCCTGGGATGACGATGACCCTGATTCACTGCGGAATACGCGCTTAACATATCCATATAGCGCTTTCCTTCAGGATCTTCAACCCAGATTCCCTCGGCTTTTGAAATTACGACAGGAAGGGGTTTGTAATTTTTCGCCCCGAATTTTTCAGTTACTTCAATGATTTCCCGGGTTTTCGACATACATTTCTCCTATGCAAACATTGTTGAGAACATCGTCGGATAGTAGCACTTGAACTTCAGTTTTGCAAGCTTTGTGTTCTCCAAACCTTACTATGAGCGAATTCTATGAGAGCAAAATAAAACGAAGCAACCTCAGTCCGAGATTGCTTCGTTTTATTTGGTGCTATCAGGGCACAAGAGAGTGTAACCCTGTTCTGAACTTGAATACCCGCGACTTTTATTTTTTACTCTTGAGGTACTTGCAATATTTACGAAACATCACACAAGGGCGAGTTGGAACCCGCCCCTACAAGTGGGCAATGCAAATTCCCTCATGATTCCACATAATTTTGCAAGTTGCTCTCTTGTTAGAAAAAGAAATATTCTTATTGATTTGAATCTACCACCTGGCGCAGGACATCAGGGTGATTTGTCATTATACCTCTGACACCCATCTTAATAATTGTTTGCATTTCAGCCGGATCTTCAATGGTCCAGGCAATCAAACCTTTCAATGGAACGGCAAGGTTTTTATCCTTCATCTGGTCAATGAGACTAAGATCGCTTTCAAGAATACTCTTGTAAATGGAACTGCCAAATAACGTTATGACCGGTTTTCCAACAGCTGCCCAGGCAACATCATGCTTTATCGCATCCGGAACGGTATAGAATTTTGATGGATGGACAATAATGCCGGGCGCGAGTTCCTGATCGTGGCATACGTCAATACCAGCAGGAACTGCATAAGTCTTAGCCACGTCAATAAGATCGTTCTCCGTCTCCATGATAATAACTTTGTTATTCAAACCATATTGACTTACAACAGACACCATCTTCGCAAAATAGTGGTCAGCCATATCTTTATTTTTCATAGTAAGCTTACAATCGAAGAAAACCCTCTTGAGCTTGTCCTGACCTGCAGCCCATGCACAAAAGTCTTCGATAGTAAGAATCTGATTCGGGAGCTTATTTTTCAAATAGTTCGGCTGAACGGGTTCATCGCTTGTGGTGGGGCCAAGATATGTGACTCTCTCTGGTGGCGGAGCATCTTGCCCGGAGGCTTCACGCAACCTGAACCCGTAATGCTCACGAAATTCATCCAATGTCAACTCACAAACCGGCCTTCTAAAGGCATCGCCACTGTCAGGGAAAATCGGCTTGCATTTCAAACCCAGCTTTCCGTCTTCTCTGAAATGCGCTATGAGGGAGTCGGGATCCCAGTCGTGCCAGAAAACAATCTGCTCATCCTTGGTAAAGCACAAATCAGTTTCAATAGCATTTGCACCTATATCCAGAGCAGTCTGGAAGCTTTCTATCGTGCTGTCCGGAGCCTGCATGGGGGCTCCCATGTGACCGATAACCAGAAACTCTGCTGGTGTTGTTGCTACTGCTGAATCGGTAGCTACAGTTGAGGCATCTGCATAAGAATCATCAGTAGCTATCTGAGGTTCGCACATTCCAGGAGTTCCGGAATCGCTGGAAGAATCAGGAGCTGTGGCATCCGGCTGAGGAGAGGAAGAATCAGATGTCACTGAACTTTGACCGTCGGAGGATTGTCCATCATTATTAACCACGGAAGTATCATCAAAACTGCTGTCCTGAGCCCAAACCTGGCTGGAAAGGAAAACCAGAAAAACCAGTATCAAATATTTTTTCATAAATCTCCCCCTTGTAAATGCTCCATAATGTTTATTCTACATATTTTTTAGGACTTTGGGAATAAAACTGGAAAAATCGTGATATTTTTTCTCAAGAGGTTCTTGCAAAATTATTTGGCAATCATGAGTGAATATGCATCGCCCATTTGCAGGGGCGGGTTTGAAACCCGCCCCTGCGTGATGTTTCGTGAATATTGCAAGTCTTTTCCTGAAATCATACCGGCTTTGACGGTCGATCATACCAAAATCTACACAGACTCTGGTACCGGATCGCAAATGGAAACACTCCGAGCAGCAGAAGCGTGATCCAAAAACGAGCAGGTGAGAACCATTCGAGTTTGCGTGCCGACGAGATTACACCGTTGAGTCTCAGCACGCAAAAATTCCGGTCACATGCCTCACCCCATATCTTCAACAGACGCACGAACAGCAATTCCTCAGCGGCGAAAACCTTTTCGCTGAAACCGCCTATAGCATCGAACGCATCACGACGACAAAAGAGAAAAGAGCCGGCTGCAAGACCGAAACGACGGGCAAGCCCATTCCAGACGGCGGGAGGCCATCGATAGAGCGGCGCATGATACCGATCAAAGGTAATTGGCGCGCCACCGCCGCAAACCTTATCAGTGGCCAGAGTATTCAGAGCAGCTTGAAGAACGTCTGACGTAACTGTCGTGTCAGCATCGATAAACACAAGGAAGTCTCCCCGGGCCACACGTCCTCCGGCATTTCTGGCACGCGAAATCTGGTTGACCGGTTCAAAAACAACGTGAGCGCCATGTGCCTGAGCAATCGCAGCTGTCGCATCCGTCGAATTGTTGTCGACGACGATCAGCTCGCCGGAAAATGTAATCTCCTGCATGGCATTGATGATGCTTTTCAGAGTTGAAGCCAGAAATGCCTCTTCATTATATGCCGGAACGATGATCGAATAAACCGGAGTCATTATGGATGCAATGCTTCGTTGACAGCGGAAATAGCTGTATCGGCTGATTGCACTAACTGCGCGAGATCATCCAGAAGCCGCTTGCGAATCTGTCTTGCGGTTTCGGTTATCAGCGGGTGATGAGAACTCTCGGCAATGGATTTCGCCATCCCGCCAAGAGCCTCGGTACGCATCTGCACGGTTTCACGATATATGGTAAAAGCGTTTCCGATTACATTCAGTGCCATCGTGACATCTGTGGCGTGGCGATTACCACCACTGAGAGTAGCCGCCCCACGTTGCATTGCCGACGAGCATTTGTGGATTTTCAGTTCCTGGTCAGGATCGTTCAGCTCTGTCAGTATGATCTGAAGCTTTGTCAGGCGGTCGCGGTCTTTGTCTGCCATGTTCAGGGCGCTGACCATACCAGAGTCCTGATCATCTTCACCGGAGCTGTCAGCCAAAAATTCGGCTTTTTCCGCTTCGCGCGAAATTTTGACGGCCAGAGTCCGAAAAGTTGAAGCCATATTTGCAGCATCCTGAAGGGTTTTCGGAAAAACCGGCAATAGTTTCATTAGTTCCGCGGGATCAGGGATGGCATTTTCTCCTGATCCAGTCCCACCTGATTTTATGGGAATCCCGGCTTCGGTCGCCGAAAATGCAATCACTGTATTAGCGGACGAAGCAGTCGGAACAACCATAATGGTTTTTGTTTGTCCGGAAGTATGCGAAAAAGCTGAAGAGTCTGCGGGAGATCCGGCTGAAGCAGCATTAGTCGTAAACAACAACATAACAATCGCGGCAAGGGTTGAAGAACCCTGTGTGGAGATTTTCATAGTCCGGAAGTCCTTAATTCAGTGGTGTCATAAATTGACTTTAAATTCAACGCAAAATCGCTGAATCCAGCGCAAACGCGAACTTTCTTTGCTCTCAGTCAGTGTTTCCTCCTGTTATGACTTCTTCATTGTCATCTCGACCGAGGGGGAGATCTCAAAAGGAAGAGTCATGCATTTATGGGATTTCAGGTATCTTTTTCAAAACTGCTCCAGGCATCGGGGGATTCCCAGACAGTAATCTTTTTCAGGGATCCCCTTGGGATACGATCATGAAGTGCGTCGAATAAGCATGCGGCAATGTTTTCAGCTGTTGGATTAATCTTATCGAAGGGTGGAATTTCATTCAAAAAAGCGTGATCCAGACGATCAACGGCTTCTCTCAATAACCGCTTTATATCTCCAAAGTCGACGGACATGCCAAACTGGTCCAGGGTGGAAACAGCAACGGTTGCCGCGACCTCCCAGCGGTGCCCATGCAAATTAGCGCATTTTCCTGAATATTCCCGCAAACGATGCGCCGCATCAAAATGGACCTTGACGGTAGCGTAGTGCATGTTCAGGCCTTCGCGAAAGCAACGACGGCTTCGACGTGATGTGTACGAGGATACAGATCAATGCCTACCCCTTCGATTGCCTTGTAGCCCGCTGCGGCCAGACGCTTTCCATCCCGGGTGAGCGATTCGGCGTCGCATGAAACCAGAACCACTCGTCGCGGCTGCAGTTTTTTTGCCAGATTGCCTATATCATGCATTCCTGAGCGTGGCGGATCTACAAGAAGCAGGGCAGGGTGGGGGGCCGCACGAAACATCAATGTATGAGCGTCTCCCTCGACGATGCTGGCCAGTTCTGTAAATTTCCCGCGATGCAGATTTTTATTCCCCATGCGAACGGCTCCGGGGGAAGATTCGAAAGCTTCGACACAAACGCCGGCGGCGGCAAAGGCCAGAGTAAAATTCCCGGCTCCGGCAAAGCCTTCCACTACACGCTCACCGGGCTCGACCATTCCAAGTTTCATTACAGCCTCTATTAAACGTCTGTTTTGCGCGACATTTCCCTGCGTAAAAATTGCGGGTTCAAAGCTGTAAGGGCCTCCATCCACCCCCGGAGCGACAGCTCCGGTTAAAATCACCGAGCCGATGACACCCTCGACTGATCCGTCATCCGGGCCCATGCTTATGCCAGAAAGATCGGCTGCTTTCATGAGGTTTTCAAGCAATGGCTTGCCCCGTCTTGCACTCGTTCCTGGTGGTAGAACCACGTGTCCGGCTACTTTTTCATCGCCTTCAACTGAGCAGGCAAGATGCAGACATCTGACTTTAATCGGCAGTGCGGCGAGGGCACGCCGTGCTGCGACGAGTCGCTTGGCAAGGGGCTTCATCAACAGAGCACACGCCGTTATTGGCACGATTCCTGAGTCAGAGGTCTCATCGGCCTCAGCAAGCTTCGAAGGGAGAAAACCTGCGTCTGTTTTGCCGGCGCGTCGCCCCTGGTGCAGTCGCATGCGATGCCGGTATCGGATCACTTGCGGTGCTGAAATAAAGGGAAGAATCCGACATGTGGCTTCTTCGCTGAAACTTTCGATTGCTTTACGAACGACCTGTTCCTTGAAGCGAATACGCGCTTTCTCGGACAATTCAATCAGATCACAGCCACCACACGCTCCGTGAAATGGGCAATCAGATTTAAGGCGATCCGGTGAAGGCTTGCATATGCGAACCACCTGCCAGAATTTGTCGCCCCGTTCACCGGGTTCCAGCTCAACCCGATCTCCCGGAAAGACGCCGGCATGGGCGAAACTGCGCCCATCCACGATAACGAGGCCGCGGCCAATGACGTCCATTTCATCGACCGTGCCAGTAACTTTTTCTGTCTCTGTTTCGTTTTTTAGTTTCGTCACTTCTTCGCAACCAGCGGAGCCATGAGCTGCTCGTAATCCGGCATCTGGCCGAGAAGAGGACGTGCGTAAACTTTAAAATCATCGGTCACATCAGTGCCGAATGGCGTTATAAAATTGTCAGGCATGTGCTTTGTCTCACGTGCCACAGTTTCGAGCGGTGTCAGGAAATAATCGACCGAGTAATCACCGGTGCGTTTTATTGCAACCGAGCCATCGACATTGTGCCAGATGGCGAAGTGAGCGGCTTTTTCCCCGACTTCGCGGGCTTCCGCCTGATCCACTTCGGAGACGATGCCTACGTAAGATCGTTGCAGATAGCCGAAGGTATCCGATCGGACGCGCTTGATATTGAGATCCGTCCGGATCGACTCTGCGAGAAGATCTCCCAGAGCTCCTGTGCCGGATAACTGGACATTGCCATGGTCGTCGCGTTCCCGGTTTCCCATGAGTTGGGTGATAATCGGTTGTCCGTCCTCGCCTGTGATGCCTTCTGATACGGCGACCAGACAGCGCCCGTATTTTTTGTATACTGTCTCAACGTCAGAAAGGAACTGCTCGCGTCGGAATGTACGCTCCGGAAAATACAGCAGATGTGGGCCGTCATCTTCGTATTTGCGGGCGAAAACGGAAGCCGCAGTCAAAAAACCAGCATGGCGACCCATTACGATACCTATATAGACCCCGGGCAGAGCCCGGTTATCGAGATTCGCGCCGGCGAAGGCACAGGCAACGAAGCGGGCTGCCGAACCGTATCCCGGGCAGTGGTCAGTCACGCGAAGGTCATTATCGATCGTTTTTGGAATGTGAATGCAGCGAAGCTCGTAGTTCGCCTCGTGGGCATTTTTATTGACAATGCGCACGGCATCAGCGGAGTCATTTCCGCCAATATAGAAAAAGTAGCGCACATTGTGTTTCATGCAAATCTTGAAGATCTTTTCGCAGTAGGCTGCATCGGGTTTATCCCGGGTCGAAAGCAATGCCGAGCTCGGTGTTCGGGCAACGCGTTCGAGATTGTGCGTCGTGGCCTGAGTCAAATCGATAAAATTCTCTTCGACGATTCCACGTACGCCGTGGAGAGCTCCATATACGCGATCGACCTCGGGAAACTTGCGCGATTCAAGAACCGCACCGACAAGACTCTGATTTATAACGGCGGTCGGACCACCACCCTGTGCGATCAGAACATTTCCGACTAGTTTACCCATGGTTTATGGTCTCCTGTAAACAATATATTTTTTGTGGTCATACGCGACACGAACACCAGAATAGGCGTTGCGCGATAAGTCTACTAAGTATGCAACGCCTTTTACCTGCGGTCAAGCGGCATATTTCTTCCATGGACATTTTATCCTCGCCCCCGTTCTGTTGAACTCAGACATTTCCAGCCATTCCCCGGCGGAGAATTAAATGACACTGCATTTCTTCGAGCGGCATATTTCGCATTTAAATTTCATTGTCTCCGAAAAACTTTCATATCTTCTCCAGGCTCTCCGGAACTGTTACAATACGTGCAATGGTTATGACTGATCATGAGTGAAACTCCGAAATAAACCGGCAGTTGAGAAAGTTCTACCAGCATGACAAACCGACAGGCAATCATACTTTTTGTTACCGTTGTCGGCATAGGCTTGCTTCTGTATATTCCGAGCCTCCAGCCTGGAAGCGGATGGTATAATGCCGCCGAATTTCATGCAGCCGCCATGACTCTCGATGTGACTCATTCTCCCGGATACCCTTTGTTTACGCGTCTTGGTAACCTGGCAATCAGGTTCGGCCCGTTGTTATGGCCTGGTCATCCTCCGGCCTGGTATGTAAATATGGTCGCGGCTCTTGCAGGCACACTGGGAGCCGGCGTTTTTGCCATCTGGCTCCATATCGGCGGAGTGCCGCCTTTGCTGGCCGGTTCTGCCGCAGTCTGGATGCTCACATTCACCACTTTTTGGGAAGAAGCCACGCTTGGTGAAGTCTATACCCTGGAAATCCTGCTTCTGAGCTTATTTTTTGTCGGGGTCTGGCGCACTCGCAGTAAACCACCAGGTTTTTGGGATGCAGCCCTTCCAGGTTTCATATTCGGTCTTGGGCTCAGTCATAGACCGACGTTTGGCCCTTTATCTCTTGTTGCCCTCCTGATGTTTGCAGTATCGATATTCAGGTCTCCCAGGCGAACCGAAGCGGCCATGGGAGCGGTATTCGGCTTTGCTGTCGGCCTTCTGCCGACATATGACCTGTATATTCGATTGCAGAATCCGAATCGCGTGTTGACGGATCCGCTGACTGGCCTCGGCCTGGCTGGCTTATGGAGCGTATTTACGGCCGCCGAGTTCAGGGTCGGCCTGGGAGTTTTTACGCTCCCGGAAATTTTAGCCCGAACGCGCGATTGGGCGAAACTAATGTTCGAAAACGGCGGCCCCGCCGCACTCGTTCTGCCATGGCTTGCCCTGCGCCGTCGCGTCCCCGATGCTGACACCAGTTTAATTTCCGAAGCTTCCGTCGCGGAATACAATCCGCAAATATGGGTGCTTGGCTGGATGTTCGCCTTTAACACTCTTTTCATCATCAACTACAATGCGTTTGAAGCGCCCACGATGTTGCTTCCAAGCATGATAGGCATCACCGGACTTGCGGCTCACGGGCTCCACTCGCTTCGCGGAAAACGCGGGCGTCGCCTGACCGGTTGGGCTCTTGCTATTGTAGCGGCTGTTTCGGCGCTGGTTTCCGCACATAACATTGAACCGCGGGATCAATCAGCCGAATTATGGGCAAGACGCATGGCCGCTATTCTTCCCCCCGGAGTATCTTTACTGGTGAGCAACGACGTTGAGTTTCGTCCATTCTGGTATTTGCGGCTTGCACAGAAGTTCAGGCCTGATATGCAATTGCGACTGATTGACAAGATAGATGATGACGGTCTGAATATGATCGCGGCCGATTTAAGCAGGCATGCAGTCGCGGGCAGTTTGATTTATCCTGCAAATTTACGAGAGAAGCTCATGGAGCGCTTTGATCTGTTCAATATAGGCTATCTCACGTTTGTCAAATCTGTCGATTCTAAACAATTGGAATTAAGTTCCGAGGCATGTGAGAACACCATCACGCTTGCCGACAATGCACGAATAAGACTCGCTTCATCAGCACTGCCTCGTTTTATGCCGGACGCAAATGGCAATATCGTTATGCCTGCTTCCAATACAGTGTTTCCAGGAGATCTTCTTTTTTATCGGTATACTCTTGAAAATATTGGTCGCGACATCGGAAATGTTATTATCGGGGCGGTTCTTGTAGGTCCGGAAGGCCGTCTGTTTTCGCAGAATGGCATTTTGCTCGGTCATGACATGCATGCCGCCCTGGACGGAGTCTGTCCGGCCGGGAATCGTGCATCGGAAGCCTCTCATAAAATAGAAAGCCTTCGTGCCCTCATCGTCCCGGATGACATTCCCCCCGGCCGCTATGAGCTGCGGCTGATACTTTGCAGGAGTTCAAATTCAGGCTTTATGAGCCTTCCCGTAGATCATCTGGAAGGCTTGAATCTGCTGAACGAGGACGGCGCAACAGAGGTGTTTCGCCTGCGGAACGGATTGGCCGGACGTCAGATGCTGCGCGCGGTTCCGACCTGGAAAGATCTCAAGGCAGTCGCGGGCGACTTCCCTGGAATGGCTTCGACTCCAATATCTCTTGGATTTTTTGATATCGCCGAAAGGAAATCTTAAGAAATCTAAAGTGTCTGTAAGAAGGTTTCAGACAAAGGTTTGTGTGTACAGCCACCCCTATTGACATAAGAGATTCTATTTACTATAGTTTAACAATGAAGTTCGCAGGAGTGAGCGTTTTGAACAGGACTAACAGGTTCCTGGGCCAGTTATTTTGCTGGCTTCTGGTGGTGAACCTTCTTTTCGGACTAGTTCCTGATTTAAACCATAGTGCAAAATTTGTTCGTGGTTTCTTGCCTCTGCAACAAAGTGAAACCCCTGAAAATTGTCCATTCTGTCAATACAACAATCAGGCCGGTGCAGCAGTAAGTGGTGAAGGCGCGCCGACATTAGACCAGATACCTTCGGCTATCATTCCGGAGCATCATGACGAGAGCAACTTATATTCATCCTTCTTTATCAGTGCCGCCTGGGCAAGGCCACCACCGGCTTTTGCCTGAGAGATGAGGCGGGAGGGTTTCCTTCTGACGATCAGAATCTTCGACGAAGACCCTTTAATTTGGCCCGGCAAGGCCTAAAGTATCCAGTATCGAGAGAATATTCTCCGACGGGCTTTTTCGAAGCGGAATCCAGCCAAATCTTTCACCAGATACCGGGTAAACCCCGGAAATCTGGCTTCATTTATTCCGATTGAATGTCAGAGTATTGAATTATGGAGTATGCAGAATGAATAAACAGAATTTATTGTCGCTGTTACAGCGAGTTTCCCTTGTTTTATTTCTTGTTTCGGTTGTTGTCCCCTCCTGGAGTGCCACATCCTCCTCTCAAAGTACCTCATCCGTTCCGACCAGTTCAAAACTTCGGGTAACATTCCTGAACGTCGGGCAAGGCGATTCCATATTGATCCGGACAAAAGAGAAGAATATTCTCATTGATGCCGGCAATGACATAGATAATTCCGCAAATGGCGTCATCATTCCTTACTTTCAAAAAGAGGGAATCAAAAAAATCGATGTCGCCGTCATCACCCACCCGCATCGCGACCATTTCGGCGGTTTTCTTGATCTGGTACAAGCCATTCCGATCGGGGAGTTCCTGTATTCCACCGATACAATGCCCAAGACTGCCGATGATCCGGCATCCAAACCCGGAGACGATGTTCATTACCAGAAGCTTTTTCAACTCATACATGATAAGCAGATTCCAGCCCATGACGTAAAGGTCGGAGACACCTTTGATTGGGGATCACAAGTTCATGTAGATCTTCTGCACTGTGCTATGTCAGGTGATGTTATCAGCCCTGCGCCGGGATATAAAATCGGACCAAATGATTTATCACTGGTATTCAAGGTGACTGCCGACCAGATCAGTTATATTTTCACCGGGGATGCAGAAGCCGCCTCAGAAGACCAGATGATGAAAGACTTCCCCGGGAAGATGAGCTGCACGGTATTGAAATCGGGCCATCACGGCAGTAAGACGGCTTCATCAATGTCTTTCCTGGAAGCCGCCAAACCCAAATTTGTCGTCATCTCCGTTGGGTTAAACAATGAGTATCATTTGCCTTCTCCTGTAGTTCTACAGAATTACGCTACCTGTAACATCAAGATCTATCGCACCGACCAGGACGGAACGGTTGATTCAACCTCAGATGGCAAAACCGTGAATTTTTCATCTTCTCAAAGCCCGGCCGTGTTAGTTCAGCATTTGAAGGAGATCGAAACATCCGGTTCACCAAATGAGTCTGAAGTTTCGGCAATGAGACGGGAAGCCGTTTCCGAGCTGGCTTTTCAGTCATTGATATCTGAGCTCGATACCGGAAACAGTGATTCAGTGAAAGATGCCCTGAATTCATCCGTCGGGACATCCGCCGAGCCCCTGAAAAAGGCATTGAAAGAGAAGCTAATGTTCAAATATACTCATAGCGAAACAACGGAGGCAGAAAGAGAAGTTCTGAAAACATTCAAACCCTCATTATGAGGACGAAGAACAGTTCTGAAAATTGTAGCCCGGCCTCGGTATTGAAAATGAAGTAATGAGGCGCCTCACGGTGAACCCGGGAAATAACTTTAAAATATTAAGTAAGGAGCATAAGATGAATAAACTTAGAACTCTTGTGTTAGCTGCAGTTTGCACCAGCCTGATAACTGGATTTTCTCCCAGTGTCAGTTTCGGAGAAACTCAGGCCGACGTATCAGAATATGTACACACTATCGGGAATCAAACGTTACGTAACTTCATTGAAAATAGTGTTAATGCCGGAGTTATCAAGACTCCTGACGAGGCAAAGGCTGCCGTTGCCCGCTGGCAGGAAGAAAATGCCCGCAATTCGATTTCCCCAAATTTAAGCTATAATAGCGCGCCATCTCAAAATTCCGGGAATCAGAGTTCAACTGCGAATGAAATTACGCAGTTGGTGAATCCAATTGCCAATCTCGACCAGGACGCCATTAAAAATGTCGTTATGAATGACAAAGGGAACAAATTATTCAATCCAATTTCAGACAAGTTTCCTCCGGCATATGATGCCAACTTCAATCTTGCGGTTAAATTCAACCCCATTGACGGAACCGATGATTCGGCCAGACTTGATGCTGATATCGCAGCTTACCTCAACTCGATCGCCAATGATCCAGTGATTCAGTATGCCCTGAAAACTACGGGCACTACAATCAGCGATTTGAAAAGAAACTGGTTCGGCTCCGGATGCGGTTTTGAACACGTTTTTGATGGTGAAGTAAAAGGTCCGGAAGTCAGCGGTTATCATTCATGGTACAAGTTTTATCGCGATGAGAACGAGGGACGAACACAGTATGTATCCACGTTGCAAGGGGCTGGGGACTCCCACATTTTTACCGGCTCATTCTCCTGGGACCCGGATGGTTCAGGGCCGTTGCCACGCGTCATTAAGAAGAAGGGCGGCTTCACGGTTGGAAATTCGCCACAAGCCGTCCTTGCCATGGGACATATTGCCATGGAAACCTGTCGAAAACATGGTGGAATTCCAGGTGCTCTGATTTTTTCCGCGAACATCAACGGGGAAAGTTTCAATTGGCAGCTTTACACCATGAATCAGTCTATTCGCAGCCTGTATCCAATGTCTCCGCGAGACCCGAACCCCACCGATATAAATGGCAATACTGCACGCGAATATTTTGAGCTCGAAGAGGGACCAGCCAGGCAGTTGAATCCCAAAGGCAGTCTTACCGTTCACTGAAACGCGCACTAATGGGGCCTGTAAAATGGCCCCAAATATCACTTTTTTGCTGAAAGAGAGCACTATGAAGAAAACATTGAGTTTGGCCCTGTTAGCTTTGGCGATTGTTGCGGCACCAATTTTTGCCGCATCTTTGGAGAGTGATCTTACCTCTGATCGGGCGACAACGACGCATTCTTCCAGCCCGGCGCATACGACAGCTCACACAACTCCTGCGACTCCTACAACTCATACAACTCCCGCAGCACATCCAACACATCCGCATCCGACGCCGGCGCCTACTCCGGCTCCCACGCCAGATACCAGCATTCCGCTGCCCCAACCTCAAAAGGATTGGACTTTTGCTGTTTACCTGAACGCCAATAACAACCTTGATCCATTCAGCGTTGACAATATCAACGAAATGGAAGCGATCGGGTCAGGCAACTGGTTGAATGTGGTCACTCTGCTGGCACGCCAGAAGGGTACTGAAACATACAATTACATCACCAAGGGCGCCGCCCACATGATCAAAGATTTGGGCCACTATGATATGGGTGATTACAAACATTTTGTGGAATTCGCCCAGTACATCGTTTCTAATTTCCCGGCGAAACATTATGCTTTAGTCATCTGGAATCATGGCTCCGGCTGGAAACTCAAAGATTCTATCGTCACACGCGGAATTTCCTATGATGATTCGACCGGCAACCACATTACAAACCAACAACTCGGGATGGCCCTCCATCAGGTAAAGGATATCATCGGCCATAACATTGATATCATGTGCTACGACGCCTGCCTGATGCAAATGGCGGAAGTGGCATACGAAGCTCAGGGCTGTGTTGATTACGTTGTCGGTTCTGAAGAAACCGAGCCCGGAAAGGGCACACCTTATGACGCAGTTCTCAAGGCCTTCTGCCAGAGCTGCCCTGTACAGACGAATGCAAAAGCCTGGACCAAAGCTTACATTGATTCCTACAATCACGGCAGCCATGGATATGAAGCATGCACTCAGTCTACTTTAGATATCTCCAAAGTGCAGGCGGTTTTCGATGCAATGAATGGGTTTTCCAAGGCGGCAATGGCCGGAAATTATGTCACGGAATTCGGTGTTGCACTGGACAAAGTTCAGAAGTATGCCTATCCCGAAAATATCGATATGATTCACTTTGCAACTTTGTTGAAGAGCCAGAGCAAGGATGAGGCTCTGACCACCGCCTGCGATAAGCTCATTGCAGCCGCCCAGTCTTGTATCATAGCCAACGGGAACATGGATCCCAAGATGGCTAATTCGAATGGAATGTCCGTCTATTTCCCGGCGGATTCCACTGGCTATGAACCCCAATATACTAATCTGGATATTTGCAAAACCAATATGTGGCCTCAGATGATTCAGGATTATTACAAGAAGAAGACTGCTTCCAAGATTGTTAAAGCTGTCAATAACGGTGATGTTACGGCTCTTCGTTCCTTTGTAAATGAATCGAAAGAGCCTGAAGTCAGCAAATTCGTAGCCGATCAGATGAATTTCCAGCTCCATACCGAAGGCGCTGTTCCGGCAGCCGTGTTCGAAGAAGCTAATTCGTTAGTGAAACAGCTCACAACCAGACAATCCCGGTAAAACCAAAAAAAGCAGCTGGTGCAATGTCTTTGGACATTGCACCAGCTGCTTTTTTGTCAACTCTTGTTGGGTAAAGCCAGGGGAAACGCATTAATAATCGGGAATAGGCCTATAGCGCGGCTCTCGACACAGGAACGATGACTATGGTAGGGCGTGACCGCCGGGCACGCCGAAGCGCAAAGCGGCGCGCCCTACCACAGAACTTTTAATGCGTTTGCCCTGGTAAAGCTAGTATTAGTGACGTCGAGAAATCGTGACCCTTGACACAAAGAATGAGGATCTAATATCCTTGGACCGAAAAAAAGCCTCTTAGTTGCTGTCTGTATGCATAATTTGTATTATCACATCATCGTTATAGGCTAATGTGACAGAATTGGGATGGAGGAAGTCATGAGTCGAAACGTTGTAAGAGTTGCCTTTTCTTTGTCTATTTTCTGTGCACTATTCGCTTTTCCCATAAGAGGGCAAATTCCAACATCATCCACTTCTTCAAATGCCTCAACTTCGGATGCCTCAGTCGGAGAGACTACTGGTAAAAAGTTTTTCCAGGCAGCCCTCAAAGCTAAAAAAGATGGGAATCTTGAGCAGGCCATTGTTTTTTTTGATAATGCCATCAAAGCATATCCTGAAATTCTCGCCAATAATGACGAGGGCCTCATCCAAGAGTTAAAAAAGTACCGTGAAAAGGAGTTCTCTCTTTCCCCCGGCAAGCCTGAATCCATTGAGAGATTGGAGTTCGTCTATTCTTGTTGTCTGGGTGAGCCCAGAGGAGTTCTTCCATTTCTTAAAAAGGCTGTGGAGGTGGCGAGTGATTCAACGATTATAAAGAGTCTCCAAACAAAAATAACGCGGCTGGAACGTGAAATTGCACAAGATCAGGAAATGAGAAATAAGGAGGCCATGGCAATCCGGTTGCGGGAGAACAAGGCGGCCGAAGTTCGCCAGTTACAGGAGGCCAAACTGAAATCAGCAACCCCACCGGAGAAACAGGATGAATCCGATTCTGAAAACGAGAATAATTTGTCGGGCACAAAGGAGAATCAAAAGTCCGTGGTTCTAAAGACAACAGAACCCGGAAATTTTTCATTGGATTCTAATGAAACAAAGAGAAGAGAGTTGAATGATGAGCTTGAATACTGTAATAACGCCATCGAAATAAATAAAACCCGGCTGAAAGAACTGCTGGATAGAGTAGACTCTCTTAACAGCCAGAATTCGATTCTTCATGAGGAGTTTGAGAAGGCCGTGAAAGATTATTCAAGTTCTCCAACGAAAGACAATAAGAATAAACTGGATGAAAAGCAGAAAATATATGAAATTAACAATCAGGATTTAATTAGCAAGCAACGTGAGAAAGACGAAATGAGGGATAAACTGGATAACTACGCCATCCGAAAGTCTCAGGCCATTAAGGATTTGGGGATTTTTTCCAAGTAGTCCCATATTCTTAAATGACAACCGAATTTAACCACATATGGACATGGATGAACACAGATTAAAAAACACAACACGGGATATCGATGGTGCGATATCCCGTAGGACCGAAGTGGGGTACTAGTCCCTGCATTTTGCCTGGAGAAAAGATATGACGACAATAAAAATTGGTGATCAGGCTCCGGATTTCGCTCTTCCTGCACATGACGGAACCACTTTTACGTCTGCATCTTTGCGTGACAGGCAGCCTCTGGTACTCTTTTTTTATCCGGCCGATGAGACACCGATCTGCACGAAGGAAGCCTGTGCCTTCCGCGATGCATACGCTGAGTTTGTCGCTGCTGGCGCGGCTGTAGTCGGAATCAGCAGCGACTATCTTAATTCACACAAAAAGTTTGCAGCCGGACATCAGATCTCTTACCCACTTTTGTCAGACGCAGACGGTCTGGTACGTGCGTTATTCGGCGTACCGAAAACGTTTGGTCTGTTTCCGGGGCGAGTGACATACATTATCGATCGAGAGGGAATCGTTCGCCATATCTATGACTCACAGCTCTTCCCGGAACGGCATGTAGCCGAAGCCCTGACTGTGGTCAAGAGACTTTCGCAGCCATCGGCGAAATAAATCGAAGATAAATAATAAATGCGCCTGCAAAGGCGCATTTAATCAGAAACAGTCAGGGTAATATCCCCCGATCTATTTAAAAGACTTCATCTTTCTGCCGCCTATGAGAGGTTTGTGTATTGACTGGGCTATTTGTAGTCCCGAGCACGGTATTCAACTCCCGGACCTGGTTTAGTAAATTCTGAGACAGTTCGTGAAGTCCATCAGTGGCTTTGGACGACTTCTGCGCTTCATGGGAGGCAGTCTCAGCACTTGCACTCATATCGGCGACGGCCTGATTTATTTGATCGATGCCCTGAATTTGTTCCTGACTGCCTTGCGAAATAGTTGTCAAAACCTTTGCGGCTTCCTTGCCGTGTTCCATGACGCCGCGGAAGTTTGTATCCGTATCTTTCAATAACCCCACACCCCTTTTAACTTTTTCCCGGATTTCCTCCAGGAGGTTAGAGGTACCCTTGGCGGCTTCGGCCGAGCGAGTGGCCAGATTTCTTACCTCGTTCGCGACAACGGCGAATCCCGCGCCGACCGAACCAGCTCTGGCGGCTTCAACGGCGGCATTCAAAGCGAGAAGGTTCGTCTGGAAAGCGATTTCATCAATAGTACGAATAATTTTCTCAGTTGCGTCCGCCGCATTTGAAATGTCAGCCATGGACTGATTGAGACTCGTCATGGATGATTCGGCTCCACTCGCGATGGTATTGCTCTCCTGCATCAAGGAATTGGCCTTGACGGAATCACCCGCGGTTGATTTAGAGACGATAACGATATTCTGGAGCGAGGCGGATGTTTCTTCTATAGCGGCTGCCTGCCTCTCTGCCTGGCTGGCCTGTGAGTCTCCTGAGACTGCAAGTGCATTGGCAGTCTCCCCGACCTGATTAGCGACCTCCGAAAGCTGCACTACGAGCTGACGTAACGGTTGTGTTATATATCTTGAAATAAGCGGAAAAATGGATAGAAGCAGTAGCAAAAGTCCAATGCCACCAATCAGGATTGATTTATCCCTGGAAACTCTCTCATTTTTTTTCACATCATCAGAACTCTGGCGGACAAGAAATCCGCCAAGAATCTTGTGACTGGAACCATGGCAATGTGTACAGCGAGGTTCGCAGAAAATAGGGCGAACTGTAACAAAATGATTCTCGGTTTCAAACACCTGAGCTTCATCCTTGGACACGGAATCTTTATCTATCACTAGCTTGCTGATTGCTTCTTTAACGGTTTTGTCTGAAAATTCCTCATCCGTGGATTTCCCGATTGTTTCTTTAACGGAAGATAAAGCGATGACATTTTTCAGATCGAAGATGAAAACCTGAACTCCATCAAGTTTATCGTGTATATCGTTCATCTGCTGAACGACTCCGTCCATATTACCAAGTGTCATCAATGGCAGAATGGAGGAAAACACCATGTCACCCGCGAGTCGATTGGAAGCGAACATTTGATTTTGAATCAGCTTGTGTTGGGCAACAGAATTGTATGCTACGACGCCACCAAGAACCAGCATGGAAATCACCACAAGAATGTAGGCGACCTTGCTGACTTCGATTGATCTGGTTTTCATTGGTGAACTCCTCCGTGGATAAGAGGACTGAAGCGGAAGGCCTTGACGCGATTCTCGTTGTGGCATCCGGAACAGTCCTTTGGTGTCAGCTTGCCATTGATTTCTGACGGGTCACCGCTCTCTGCATGGACACTGCCAGGGCCATGGCAGGCTTCGCAACTGAGATTTTTCAACTGGGGAGTTGCTTCGACTGAAACAAAACCGCCCGGCTTTCCGTGACCGGTTGTGTGGCATTCCATGCAGCCTTCAAACTCCTGGTCGGTCAGAAACTTCCTCATTCTTGTGATCGTGTCATAAGAGTGGCTTTTCTTGGAGCTGGCAAAGAAACTCGTATACTCTTTCTCATGGCAGCTTTTGCAGGTTTCAGGGCCGATATAATGCTTTTCAGGGCTTCCCTGGGCGGGACTAATCAATGCGGTCACAAGGAAAAAAAAGCTGACCAGGAGCATCGAAAGAAAGACTTCCTTCCATCTCCACGGTATAAGTCCGGAGGCAACACTTTCACGGAACCTGAAAAATGACATGTAATAACTCTCCCATCTGACATTGAAATACCATAATTTTCATCTAAATATTTTCTATATAAACTATATTTCAGGAAAATTACCTTGAATACTAAATGTTGTCAAGCGTTTTTGATTAATACTGAAAGTATTCTTAAATAATTTGCGAAATGCTCCGCAATAAAACGTATAGCTGCTTCTTTATCTCTAAATTCTACTGCAGCTTTATCACTTATGACATTGACCAGTTTTTTCTGGCCAACTCTCTCTCTATCTCTCACTGCCAAAATATTCACGGCTCTTTACGCCAAGCGAGATTCCTCAGATTCGTTCGGAATGACAAACAATGCTGTCATTTTGGCCGAAGGGAGAAATTTCAACTAACCGGTTAACATCCTTTGTTAATCATGCTGTAAATAAACTACTTTGCCTGAGAAACGAAAGGGCTTCTGGCAGCCTTAAAAATGTTTGAGGCTCTCGTACTCACAATGAAATGCTTTCGTATTATTGGTAGGAAAGCCATAATGAGGTGGGTATAAGTGGCTTTATCGTCCGTCCGATGATTCACAAAAAAAAATTCAAGGCGTTGCCTCAATGTGTAGACCAAAGATTGATCGGGAATTTTACCGATGGGGAGGGAAAGAAAATGTGTTTCAATATCTTCGGGAATGTTGGCAATAACCTTTTTGAGATCCTCCTCCTGAGTTTCGCTAAAAAACGAGGAGGAATCTTCACTGATTTTTCTAATAAACTGAGCCTCAAGCCTTAATATCTCAACCAACTCTTCGGTGTGCATCTGAGAATCAAGAATCTTCCAAATTCCATTGCTGGTATCCGGCGGCGGCAGGTTACGCAATCTTGGTTGATCAATTCGTCCAGTCTGAACCAGCTTAAAGAATAATTGACGCCCCAAAACCGGATATCGCTCCCAATAATCATTGGCGTAGAGTGCAAGTATCTCTTCGGGATTTCCACAAGCTGTCCCGCCAATAATTTTTATCACTTTGCCTTCAGGAACTTTTCCCTCAAGAATGGCCTGAATACAGCGTGAAATTGATAACCCGGTGATCTCCATACTCCTCCCTTGAGATCGCTGTCAGTCAACTCTATCGAGTAATTGGGTGGCATTCCCTTTGAGTTTTATCTTCATCCGCTCCAACCAACTAGTTGGGGGTTGATAGAGAGTACTGACAGTGAAATCTTTTTCAAAAAGGTCCCGGCGAACTTTTTGAACAAAGGTTTTGTCGCGGCTTACGATATTTTGCTCGTAATTCCCATGGAGGGCCATGGTATCCATGTTACAAGAGCCAATGGATACGAATTCGTCATCACGAATAAGGCCTTTGGCATGCAGTTTTCCCAGCTTTTTTTCGCCCTGGTATAAATGAATTTTTACACCTGCTTTCAACATCTCTTCAAAATGGCCCCGCATGTTCATATCGTTTAAAGGGTTTTCCGCACTACCGGGAACTACTATATCGACGCGAACCTTCCGCTTTGCGGCATTGCAAATCTTCGCCACCATCTCATCATTCGTAATATACGGATTGATGATATACAAATAATTCTTTGCCGCATCAATTTCACTTAAGTAGGTATCAGTTAATTCATGCCTGCCACGCGGAATGTTCAACATTAGCGAAGCATTTGCAGACCCATTGTTTTCCGGTTCAGGGAAATACTTTTCTACCACCTCTTCCCTGGATTTTGCCGCCAGAGTCCCGCCATTGTATCGAAAATTCAACAGATAGGAAGCTTCCATCTGGCCAACTATCGAGCCTTGCACATTCACCATCATGTCATGTTTCGCTTCCCGCGAAGGTTGCTGGAGTGTGTAACCGCCAGAATATGCATTTTTTCCATCAATGATAAACATTTTACGGTGATCAAAATGGAAAAAATCCAGTTTTTTCACCAGGGATGTTCCCCGGGAAATACGATCATAAAAGACGACCTTAACTCCGTTATCCTTGTAAAACTTGAAAAGCTTTTCTTCTTCAGTGTTCTTGTAAATATTTTTCAACCCTTCCATTCTGGCACCGGATCTATCAGCTACTATACAAACCTCAACCCCTGACTTAGCTTTTGCCGCCAGCAATTTAGCGAATTCCCAACCAGTTTTGTCGCCTTCCATACCGAACATCTGTATGTGAATGGAAGAACTGGCGTTCTGTATGTCCTTAGTGACATTCTGCCAGAAATCTTCACCCATTTTGAGTTGCAGGGAATTATTATTCGTGGCCGGGAATTTGACATCAAGGTCTTCTTCCTTGATTGTTGCCTGGTTGACAACCTTGTCAATGGTGGTTCCAACAGATGATTCGTTGGATACTGAAAGGGGTTGAGACGCTGGCATCTCAGAACCCGGAGTAACAGATTGAACCTGGCTATTCCCATTTCTTGCCGTTTCATAGGCGGCTTTCGCCTCTGCATATGCTTTGGCAGCATCGATTTTCTGTTCGACAGTGGCAGTGGAATTTCCGAGGATCTTATTGTAATCAGCATATTTTTTCTGTGTCGTTTCCTGCAATGACTGAAGAGATTCGGAGCCAAAGCAGGTTCCAGACAGGCTTCCCAACATAATCCCCATTGCCGCGAATCGCATTATTTTCATATATTCCTCTCCGATATTGGGTAGTGGCATATTCTTAACTGAAGACCAAATTTAACCACAGACGGACACGGATGGACACAGATAAAAAAATACAAAAAAAAGCCTCATCAGTTAAATTACTCCACTACACGACATTAATTGATTGTACACAGAGAGAAGTAAACCGTCAATTTTGGGATATTTGATTTTGCTATGGCTTATCAGTCTGGTGAGAATGGTCGAAACAAAAAAAGGACCGTGGCAGCACCTCGGCCATACGT
The DNA here is from genome assembly GCA_015233155.1 of Candidatus Rifleibacteriota bacterium. Classification (GTDB taxonomy): domain Bacteria; phylum Muiribacteriota; class Ozemobacteria; order Ozemobacterales; family Ozemobacteraceae; genus JADFYG01. Next base: position 21,692 of record JADFYG010000007.1, on the reverse strand, counting down.
TTTGGTAGATGGAAAAGCGAAATAATTAACTGCAAAAAAACAGTGAGGCCTCTATCATCCTTGAATGATAGAGGCCTCCGTCATTTCGTATCAGTAAGCAGAGACGTTTGCCAGCCCGTCTCGGACACCTTTCAGGCCCCAAGCCAGTTCCTCTACGGTCGGAGGAGAATTCTTCTTTTGCCAGCCACACACCTTCGCCAATGAATAAACCATAGTGGCGTATGAAGCTGCAACGCTGTTGAGCGGAACAGACAGGTTCAGATTATGATCCTGGGCGAGATGTGTCACTTCTTTCGGAAACTCGAAACCATTCTCCGCCATTTGCCGGGCATAGAAGTAATGTTCCACATTGCGAAGATTAGTTTTGTCCCAGCCGAATTTCTCTCTTGCATCATAGGCCATATGCCAGGCTTCCTTGGAATCCCCTTTGGCCTGTTGCAGATAATAATCGACCAATGCTTCCGGGGACTTATTTAAGGGGGACTCTTCCGTGTTTTGGATAACACTATTAGTCGAAACCTGATGTGACACACCAAGTTGTATTCCGGACTTCGGCACGGCAATCACTTTATCGTCGTCGGAAAATGCGCCGGCGAAAACTGCAAATGGGACCAGGAATGTCATTCCCAGAATCATCAAAAAGTGTTTTCTGAACATTTGGTGCCTCCTCTAAGAAACTTGCAAAATCCCTGTGACGTAATCCTGTTATTTGTAGGGGCGAATAATGATTCGCCCGGTTTTCAGGCTAAACATCCCTCGCCCCTACGTTTATATCATGAATATTGCAAGAACTTCCTCTGAATGCGGTTACTTCTGGAGCTCATCACTGAGACGAGCGCTGGAAGCTTCTTTTAGAAGTTCAGAGACGATTGGATTTGAGGCAAAGCGTTGCTGGAGGGAACGGAATTCTCCGGCATCGAGTTCGAGTGCGCGGATCACGAGTGAGTGGGCGAGGGGAGCGGCCAGAGGAGAACTCGCCTGGATTCCGATCAGTGAGCGTTCCGCTTCCAGGCTGGCGGGGTAAGCCGCGAATGCAACATCGAGCGAAGTGTTTCCAAGAAGCTTTGTGATGCAGGCCATAGCATCGAAACGGCCGGCCCCAAACGTATTGTCCTTGCCTGGGGTGCCGAGATCTAGCGCTGTCGCCTCTGCAATAGATCGGACTTCTTCCATTTTGAGACTCGGATTCGCCTGGAACATCAATGCCGCAAGTCCCGCAACATGTGGACAGGCCATGGAAGTGCCGCTATTGGCAACCAGGCCGCCACCGACGGCACATGAGATAACACCATGACCAGGTGCTGAAATATCAGGTTTTACAAGGGTAACGCCGTCCCAGGCAACCGGACCTACGCTGCTGAAATAGGCAATCGTGTCGGTTTTAGTGGTCGCGCCAACCGCCCACGCTTGCGGATAACCGCCAGGCGTGCCGACCTTTCCCTGCGGACCGTTATTCCCTGCCGCGAAAACCGGAAGAATCCCTGCGGCAACCCAATTTTGAACTGCCTGCCTGAAGGATTGGTCGGTCGAATCATCGGAGCCCCATGAGTTGCTTACAAGCTTCGGTCCATCATTGGTAGCCGGGTTTCCATCAGGATCCATGACCCATTGCATTGCTTCAAGAAGGCCCGCGTCTTCTGCTCCGCCCTGAGAATCAAAAATCTTGCCACAGATCAGGCGGGCACCGGGTGCAACACCAACACCGTTTCCACCGGCTATCGAACCTGCTGTATGCGAGCCATGTCCCTGATCGTCATATGGGGTAGTTTGATGGGCAGCCGTGAAATCTTTAAAGGCCAGAACCTTCCCGGCGAGAGCCGGATGAGTTGCATCAATTCCTGTGTCGAGATGTCCGACGACGACGCCGGTTCCATCAATTTTATACTTGCTCCAGACTTCAGGGGCGCGAACCTTGGAAATGCTCCATTGAGCCTGAGTATCTGCCTTCACGGAATGACGCTCGATGTCCTTGTCGATCCAGATGCGATAGACGGTCGGTTTCACTTCGGTGACGTTCGGAAGAGACTTCAGCTTCGCAACTCCTTCGGGAGTCGTCGTCACTGCAATTGAATTTGAAATCCAGAGTCGAGTGATGTTTTTTAGTCCGGAAAGTTTATCAAGTCCGCTGAGATTATTCTCGAGTTGTTTCTGAAGCGTTGAAACGACGAATGTATGGTCGCCGTTCGGCGGAAGGACTTTTTCGGTGCGGAAATGTACCAGATAACGGGCCTCACCATTGGGGCCGGCCTGAACGGCACTTCCGGCAAAACCTGCACCAAACCAACAACAAAGAGCGAGAGCAGCGGACAACAAAGTCTTTCGCATGAATTCTCCTTCACGATTTATTCTATGTTAATTGGTCAATTATACGAAAAAAAGGGGTACCCGGCAAGAGTCCGAATCAAGACACAGCAAATCCCAAAAAGCGATCCTTCGATAAAAGAAGCCGGGGCAATCTGGCGATTGCCCCGGAAAACTTTTTTACTTGACTGAATGCGGTTTATGGACACCTGCCCAAGTGAAAAAACGGATCTACTTCTTTTCTTCCTTCTTCTCTTCCTTGGCGGCCAAAGGCTTGAGGCCCTTCACGATGACGTCGATTTCCTTCTGATATTTTTTCTCGGAATCAACGGTATCGAACCAATAGATGTAAAGATTTTTTCCGGGGGCGGTTGCGAGCCAGATACATTCGACCTGAAGTTTCCCATCTTTGGCGGTACCTTCGTAGGTTTCGCCTTTCATGCCGTTGATTTCTTCCGGAACGCCTTTTCCATCCTTTTCCCATTTTACGGCGCCGACTGTTTTCTCAACGGCTTTGTCAACCACATCAAAAGCCTTGCTATCGCTATCACCGGAAATTGAAAAGAAAGCCACGGACATGGTCTTGTCGGGGGCCGCAATCGAAACGACATTATCCTTGGTATCCTGGGTCCAGCCGTCGGGGATGGTAATTTCCACCTGGGCATCTGCCAGCGGAACTACCGCGGCGGCAACCAGACTCGGAAGGAAAGAAACAATGGCCATGGCCAGAAAAAGAACCCACGTTTTCTTCATTATTGGTCTCCCGTTATCACAAATTTCCTCATCAAGAGGTTATCGAATGCTATCAAATCGGTACATAAAAGTCCATGGTTTTGCCCATGAAATGCATGAGCACCTTCACTGAAATAATATTACGCTCGCTATATAACATATAACTAAAAAGACCGATCTGCTAAGAGGCTGAATCAGCATATTGAATCGGGATGAAGGACCAGGAAAGCCCGACAAAGTCTCTCGGTTGCGATGTATTTTTTTTCTAGATAAGCCAAAAGGATTTCCGGTGGCGTATTTTCTGGAAGTACCAGTTCAGATGTTGATGCAATAACACTCAAAGGTTCTTCTTTCGAATCCTGTAAAATGGCCCCTTCCGAGCGATTTTCAAAAAAGACCGGCATAAAAAAAATTAAGCCAATGGAAACAAGAAAAATCCAGAATGTATGTCCTTTATGACGGTGGGAAAACATAAACGGCTCTCCTTTTTTGGAGGGATAATACCAGATTTGATGCGCCTGCACAAGCAAGAATCCAGATCAAACGTGCGCTCTCGCCATTTATTAATGGTCAAAATCTATCCCCCAAAACGGTCTACATGACAAGGCGTCGCAAAATGAAAAAGCCTGTTTTTTAAAATGAAATCCCACGCGAATTCCAAAAGTTCAATTGGCGCAAATTGGTCAAAGACGCTATCTATTTGACGAAACAGGCCAATGAGATTACACTAACCATGCAATTAGTAAAATGGAGTTATCATTATGCATGGATACGTTTCGCGTTCTGCTGAAAGCGCATTACAAAAAGCGCTGAACCAGGCGCCAGCTGTTGCCATTCTTGGCGCGCGCCAATGCGGCAAATCAACCTTGGCTCGCACTTACCTTGCAGCACAACGGGTGCCGAATGTTTTTCTGGATATGCAGGATCGGTCGGACCGCAACAAACTTAACGAGCCGGAACTCTTTTTCGAACGGCATCGTGAGACGTTAGTTTGTCTCGACGAGATTCAGTTGGCCCCTGACCTATTCCCGGTTCTACGCGTGGAGATCGATAAACATCGCCGACACGGACGGTTTCTGATTCTGGGTTCTGCGTCGTGTGAGCTTCTACAGCAATCAACGGAAACATTGGCTGGCCGCATAGCATTCCTGGAATTGACACCCTTTCTGCTGTCCGAAGTCGGCAACATTGTTTCATGGCAGGATGTGTGGCAGCGCGGCGGATTCCCGGAGAGTCTTTTGGCGGCCAGTGAAGATGCCAGTTACGACTGGCGCGAAAACTTCATACGCACTTTTCTCGAACGCGATATCCCACAACTGGGCTTCGCGATTCCATACAAAATCATGGAGCGACTCTGGCGTTTGCTTGCCCACTATCACGGACAAACCCTGAATTACAGCAAGACGGCGGCGGCGGCCGATATTTCAGTTCCAACCTTCAGGAAGTACCTCTCGATTCTTGAGCAAACCTATATGCTGCGTCTGCTTCCTCCCTCCGAAACCAATCTCAAAAAAAGACTGATCCAGTCGCCGAAGCTTTACATGCGTGACAGCGGTCTTTTTCATGCCCTGCGTAACATCGAATCGTTCGACGATTTGATGGCGCATCCGGCGAACGGCGCTTCATGGGAGGGATTCGTAATCGAGAACCTGATCGCTGCCAACCCGCGCTGGCATGCGTCCTATGTTCGCACCAGCAACGCAGCCGAGGTTGATCTAATACTGGAACGAGGCCGCCGCCGCATGCTCATCGAGTGCAAGCTGTCAAAGGCACCAGTGCCTTCTCGCGGCTTCCATCAACTGATTGCCGACATGAAGCCAGATGCCGCCTGGCTGGCGGCGCCTGTCGATGTGCCATATGACTATCAGACGAATATCCGCGTCGGCAATATCCGTGATATCCGGTTGAACTATTGAAAACGATGTCTTGGTGAACATGGACCATACGGCTACTCCATCGTCACAGTTGAATCTGTAGAAATTGGAAGCCGCACAAGAAGTCTGATAAAGAGATAAAGAAAGTGGCGAACGAAGGCTGCCCTATATATGAACTCAGGCGGAGGCTTCCAACGCCTTTCCATAGGCATAAAGGCCCCCTGCCTGATATATGTCCATCTGGACCTTGCTGAATGGCTCCATGGAAGACGTAGTCCCGCGCGTGATATTTTTTACAGTGCTCTTCACGAGATCGACTTCCAGTTCATCGCCGTTCCTTATTGAAAGCTCCTTGCCCTTGCCGGCAAAACCTTCGCGGCAAAGAATGGGAAGTCCTGTATTGATCGCGTTGCGCTTGTAGATCGCACCGAATGACTCGGCAAGCAGACATGTAACACCGAGCGCGATAAAGCAGTCGACGGCTTGCTGCCGACTGCTTCCGGCACCGAAATTTTTGCCGAGCACCAGAATGTCACCCTGTTTCGCCTTTTTCGGAAAATCTTCCCAGCCGCTCAGATTACCGAAGGCATGCTGACCCATTTTCGCGATATCAGTAATAGCCAGATGAGCATTGTGGAAGATCATGTCGGTATCTATATTATCGATGAAAGTGCCATCAGCCTCGGTTATTACCCAGGCGCGACCTTTAATTACCGTATTTGGTGTCATAGGAAACGTCATCCTTTCAGTCAGAAAATTCTACAGGTCGCGAGGATCGATTATTTTGCCTGCAACCGCGCAGGCAGCCGCAACTACCGGACTTGCCAGATAAGTATCGCCATCTCCCTGTTTTCCCTTGAAGTTGCGATTACTTGTACTTATCTGAACTTCGCCTTTGCCGGTCATTCCGATTTGTCCGGAGGCACAGCCTCCACAACCCGGGCTGGACAAAATACAGCCGGCTTCGAACAGACGCGCAAGAATGCCCGATTCGAGAAGTTTTTTGTATACCTCGCGGGTTGCGGGGACGACTTTGGCCATAACATGCCTGGCGATTTTACGGCCCGTCAGGATCTTGTCGACCAGAACAAAGTCCTCGAAACGGCCATTGGTACAAGAACCCATAAACACTGAATCAATCTTCCGCCCGGCGACTTCACGAACCTTCTTTACATTTTCCGGACTATAGGGACATGCAACGAGGGGCTCGAGATCTGTTATGTCTACTTCCACCTGCTTTATGTAACGCGCGTCGGAATCGGCGGAAAGCCCTTCGATACTGCGTCCGGAACGTTTATTAAGGTAGTCCAGTATGCGCTTATCCGGGGTGATGAAGGAAATGATTGCGCCCATCTCAGTGGCCATACTCGCCAATGTGATACGTTCGTGAAGCTCGAGCCCGTCTATCGCCGGACCCTCATACTCCATTGAAAGGCCGAGAGCGCCGTTGGAACCCAGCACCTGAAGCATTTTTAGCGTCAGATCTTTTGCGGTCACGGGATACGAGAAATGCCCCTTGACGACAACCTTCATTGAATACGGCACTTCGAACCATGTACGCCCCGTCTTGAAGGCGAAGGCGATGTCCTGATCACCCATGCCTTGCCCAAAAGCACCTACGGCGCCGAGAATGTTGAGATGGCTGTCAGTACCGACGATGGTGGCACCAGGTACAGCCTGACCTTCCTCAATGTTTACATGCGAACCGATTCCACGATCAACATCGAAGACGCGAAAGCCCTGTTTTTCGGCGAATACGCGGCATGTCTGCTGATTATTCGCGTATGGAATGTTATTTGCGGGAACATTACAATCAAATGTAAAACATGTTTTAGCAGGATCAGCTATTTTTTGCTCCGGATAATTCACAGTGAAGTTCTTGACGACATTGGCTCCCCCAAAATCGCGCGCGGACCGAACATCAAGGTCTATCCAGGAGATGGATCCTGGAATGATTGGATCGCGGGAGCGGCGGGCCAGAATTTTTTCTATAAGCGTTTGTCCCATATTCCTTCCTTTTCTTCGACGAATCTGGAATGTTATCCCAGGGAGACGTTCTTGCCATACGAACGCAAGATTTATGTCCAGGAGAATTGTAAAACAACCTCTGTGCTTGCGCAACCAGTTATGAACTATACAGCACCCGATTCACTCCAGCTCATTTGCAGAAAAGAAATTTAATTGCTATTATTCGCAATACTGGCAGAAACTTTGTAATGGAGGTTTTTCATGAAAAAGTGTGTTTTGTTGGTTTTGGCCGTGTTTATCGGTATGTCGTGCATTGCATTCGCCGCGAACCAAGGATGCCTGCCCCTCAAGGGACAAGTGGTCGGTGAAAAAGATAACGGGAATACGGTGACCATCCAGAAGGGCCAGGATATTTTAATATCGCTTCCGGAAAACGGAACGACCGGCTACAGATGGACAGTGGAAAATTTCACTCCCTCTGTTCTCGAGCAACAGGAATCAACTTATAAGCCCGATAGCACCTCTGGAAATCTTACTCCGATCGGTAGTGGCGGCACACGCACCATCAGTTTTCTCGGAAAAAAGATCGGCAGCTCGAAGCTCGAACTTCATTATAGCCGCCCCTGGGAAGAAAATAGCAAGCCCGCGAAGGTTTTCGCCATTACCATCATTGTGAAGCAGGTCGAAATAGTTCCGATAACGGAACAACAGCCCTCCACCCGCTAAGCTGATCGGCAAAAACTGATCATTAAAGCCATGGCATTCGGTCGCAATACGTTGCGACCGAAGCCGAAAATATATAATGCCGTTATAGAGACAATTTACCTGGAAACAAAATCACGGTCATTGGAAAGATTGCAAAGGAGCTCGTCATGGGAATCGGCTTTACTGAATTGATCGTAATTCTTGTTATCGTTCTTATCCTTTTTGGGCCTGGAAAACTACCGGAAATCGGAAAAGCTCTTGGTCGCGGCATTCGTGAGTTCAAGAAAGCACAGCGCGACTTGATGGACGATGATGATGAACCACATCAAACGCTACCCAAACCGCCCGTTCGAAATGAAATCACAGCTTCCGGTCCTTCTGCAGAGTCCACAAAAACTCCTGAATCCAAATCTGAAAACCCTTCAGACCATCACCCAGGTGAACGGATTTCTTGAAAAATCGACCAGTGCGCTTCTATCACAAAGCTACACCAACCGTCGTCTCCTTTGCCGCCATTGCCACATTCACTTTTTTTTCTTCGGTTGTCCCGACCCCATTTGCAGTTATGCCGGACGTGGCGGAGGCGCAGGTCCGGCCCTTCATCGGTGGCGATACTCCGGAAGCTGCCGAACAGTATAAATATGCTCTAGGCCTCATACAGCGACAACTGTATGACGAAGCCGCAACAGTTTTGCGCCGGGTGTTGGCAGACGCTACACCATTTTCAAAACGTGATGGAGCATGGTTCTGGCTCGGAGAAAGCCTTTCCCGCGTTGGCAAGCAGACAGATGCCATTGCCGCCTATGAACGGGGCCTGCGTGAATTCAAAAGCAGTTCTCTGGCAGACCGTATGGCTTACGGACTTGGCTGGGCATATGCGCGGGACAACAATCCAAAATCAGCTGTAGAAGCCTTCGCACGTGTTTCCCGGAAAGATCGCTCTCTTTTCATTGATGCCCGGTTGAAGATGGGATATCTCATGGTCAAATTCGCCATGGATCCTGCCAAAACCACGGCCGTATATGAAGAATTACTCAGTTTGCCAAATCTACCCGCCGACAAATGCTCTGAAGCTCATTTTCAGGCTGGAGCCCAACATTTCAGCCAGGGTCAGTTCGCCGACGCCGCAAAACAGTTCAAAGCGTCCCTCGACACAGCTTCTGAAACGGCGCGGCCGCCGATTATGTTTTCTCTGGCGGAGGCGCAGTTTCGCGACACGAAGTTCACTGCCGCTGAGCAGTATTATCGTGAGGTGCTTGCAGCTTCGTCCACGGTCGAGCTCATGGACAAATCCAGTTACGGCCTTGCCTGGTGCCGTATCAAGTCAGGAAAACCTGAAGAGGCTGTCGCTCCCCTTTCACGTCTTGCCGACTCTCCCACCGCTATTAATCGCATCGAAGCGCTGAAAAATCTTATCGATCTGCAGATGAATCTGCGCAAATATCCTGACGCAATCAGACGAATGGAACATGCTGCCGCACTGTTTCCCCCTGAAGATGCAATCGAGATGGAATACATGCGCGGTCTTGCCCTCTCCCGCACCGGAGAGTTTCCAAAGGCTCTCGATGTTTTCAAAAGTTTCATCAAGTCACACCCCGGGCACACCCGCACAGAAGATGCCCGATACCAGACCGGTCTGGTACATATCTCAATGGGAAAATTCCGCGAAGCATTGACTGATCTCGATCCGTTATTGCGCCGCGAAACCGGTCCATCCGTGCGTGAGAAAGCCTTGTATCGCACGGGCGAATGTTTTTTCAATCTCGGCAATATGAAAAACGCCCGCGATGCCTTTGAACGGCTTCGACGCGAATACCCGGAAGGCTCAACAAAACTTGACGCATTGTACCAGCTAGGCGAGATAGAATATGCCTCCGGAAACGCCGCCGGTGCTCTACAGGCGTTCAACAGCCTTGCAAAAACCGACGGGGAAATCGCCGGCCAGGCTGCTTTCCGATGCGGCGAGGTACTCATGAAGGCTGAACGTTTCTTAGACGCTGTAGCGGCTTTCGATGAGTATCTGGCTAAGTTCCCCTCCGGAGCGCTTCGTGAAGACGCCCGGTTTAAAGAGGGGCTTTGCCAGCTCGAGCTGAAAGACCCCGGAAAAGCCCTTGCGGCGTTTTCCGAACTGCGCGAATCCAAAGGGTATTTTCGCCAGGAGGCCCGATTCCAGATCGGTGAAATAGCCCAGAAACTCGGCAATTTTCCAATGGCCATTCAACAGTACAAGGCCATTCTCGCCGAAGAGCCGGGAAATCCACTTGCATCTAGAGCGCGCCGCGCCATTGGGATCTGCCTTTTCTCGTCAAAAGATTTTCCCGCAGCCGAAGAAACATTTAAGGCCATCCTGAAGGAGTATCCGGCAACTGATGTTGCCATCCCGGAAAGCCGCCTGTGGCTCGGTCGGGCCATACTAGCCCAGGGGCACCGCGAAGACGGAATTCTTGAAGTCCTCAAGGTGCCTGTTTTGTATCCGAAAAGCCCACTCATTGCGGAGGCATATGCTGAGGCTGCCAGAGCGTGTGATGCGGCTAAACTTAAATCCAGGTCGGAAAAACTCTGGCACGAAGTGCTGAAATTCAAGACATCCGGTCCTCTGGCCGACGAAGCCCATACAGCGCTGAAATCATCAGGCTCCGTAAAATGAATTCTCAAAGATGATTTCGTTATTCAGTGAGGTATTTGCAATATTCCTGAAAATGAAAAATCTGTTACAGTTACCGGGAGCGGTGCATTCAACTCGGCGGGCCCGGCGGGCCCGCCCTGCCTGTTTCATACTCAATCTGGCAAGTTGCCCGAATGGTATCATATAACGCGATGAACAGTTTTTTTCAGCCACACACACATGGATTCGTCAGAATCGCAGTGGCGATTCCTGAGGTTCATCTTGCACGTCCGGATCTCAATATCAAACGGCTGACAGCGCTTGCCCATCGTACCGCTGACGACGGAGCGGCAGCAGTCGTGTTTCCCGAGCTTGGCGTCACGGGCTATTCTAATGAAGACTTGTTTCAACAGCAAGTTTTGATCGACTCTGCAGAGCGGGAACTGGCGAAGTTCGCGGAAGCGACGCGCGACCTGAGGCTGATTTTTTTCGTGGGGATTCCGCTCGCCCGGGAGGGCTGCCTGTTTAACGTTGCTGTCGCGATACACATGGGAAAGCCGCTGGCCATTTTTCCAAAAA
>JADFYG010000007.1:0-10918 GCA_015233155.1 Candidatus Rifleibacteriota bacterium | reverse complement strand
CCTAACTATCGCGAATTTTATGAAAAGCGGCAGTTCGCTTCCGGCTCGCTCGCACCTTTTTCATCGACGCGACTGTTCGGCATGGCAGAAGTCCCGTTTGGAAACGATATTCTTATCGAAGCCGACGGTATGCCCGGCTTCATTCTTCATGCCGAGATCTGTGAAGACCTTTGGGTGCCAATTCCGCCCAGCACCCGTGCCGCACTTGCAGGAGCAACCGTACTCGTGAACCTTTCAGCAAGCAATGCCACGATAGGGAAGGCTGCATACAGACGAACTCTTTGCTCGTCGCAATCAGCAAGGTCTCTGGCAGCCTACGCATATTCCGCATCAGGACAGGGAGAATCAACTACGGATCTCGCATGGGACGGCCATGGAATGATCTACGAAAACGGCGTCGAACTTGCTGAAACTGAGCGTTATGCAGACCGGGAAAGCCTTATAACCGCTGACATAGACATCGAGCGCATCGTGCAGGAGCGCAGGCGGATGACATCATACCAGGACGCTGCAGCAGCCGAAGCTGCAGTCTCGCGCAGATTTCGCCGAGTTGTCTTTCCCTGGCTTCCCCCTGCGAAACCATCCGGATTGCGACGTAACATCAAACGCTTCCCCTATGTCCCGGACAGCGAAGAAGAACGTGACGAACGGTGTTCCGAGGCTTATAGCATCCAGGTTGCAGGTTTGGTTCAACGTCTGCGCTCTTCAGGAATCATGAGGTGCTTGATCGGTGTCTCCGGAGGACTCGATTCCACACAGGCTCTTCTGGTAGCGGTCCATGCCATGGATCGTTTAGGGAAGCCGCGCTCGGAAATCATCGGTGTAACTATGCCCGGATTCGCGACCTCGACGCGCACCCATGAGAACGCCCGACTTCTCATGCAGTCTCTCGGAGTGACAATTCGAGAAATAGATATCCGCCCGTCGTGCCGACAAATGCTGACTGACATCGAACATCCCTTTGCCGTGGGAAAGCCAGTCTACGATGTTGCCTTTGAGAATGTCCAGGCCGGCGAACGCACATCTCATCTTTTCAGGCTTGCAAACACCCTGAACGGACTAGTCATCGGAACCGGCGATCTGAGTGAACTGGCCCTGGGGTGGTGTACTTACGGGGTAGGGGACCACATGTCCCATTACAACGTGAACGCATCGGTGCCGAAAACACTGATTCAGCACCTTATTCGCTGGGTCGTGAAAACGGACCTTTTCGGAGCCGCCGCCGGAAAGGTTCTGTCTTCTATTCTCGGCACCGAGATTTCTCCGGAGTTAATCCCCGAGAATGACTCTGCCAGCATCGTCGATGACCAACCGGTACAGAAAACTGAAAATCGCATTGGTCCATACGAGCTTCAGGATTTTCATTTGTACTGGTTAACTCGCTACGGCTTCCGCCCGAGCAAGGTCGCCTTCATGGCACTGCAAGCCTGGGGCGACGTCTCCAATGGCACATGGCCACCAGGATTCCCGCCTGAGAAGCGTCATGCATACGATTTGTCGACGATACGGCGCTGGCTTGAGGTTTTTCTCACACGCTTCTTCGGAAAAAGTCAGTTTAAACGAAGTTGTGTTCCGAACGGTCCAAAAGTGGGTTCTGGTGGCTCTCTCTCTCCGCGGGGAGATTGGCGTGCGCCGAGCGATATCGAGGCGGAACTTTGGCTTGATGATCTTCGGCGCAACGTTCCCGGGCAAGATTGACCTTTCGCTGATCATTGTTTTGTGGTATGATTTTTCTGCTGACGGGTCTTGGAACCCGCGTGCAGACATATAAATGAGTTAAGGAGGATTTCATGAAAACTTTGTTACATCTGGTCGCGTCACCACGTGGAGAGGCATCGAGCACCTTGAAAATTTCGCAGTCGGTGATTGCCCGATTCAAAGAACAGAATCCGGATGGTCGGGTCGACACTCTCGATTTGTTTGTTGAAGACATTCCGGCCGTGACGGTAAAAGTCACTGAAGGAAAGTATCAACTGCTCAGCGGTAAGGAGCTTAACGATAAGACCCGTCCGGCCTGGGAACCAGTAATCAAGCAGATAAAACGATTTCAGGATGCAAATATCGTGCTGATCAGTTCACCGATGTGGAATTTCGGCATGCCATATGTGCTGAAGCACTACTTCGATGTCATTATGCAGCCGAGTTATCTTTTCCGCTATACAGCCACCGGACCGGAAGGGCTGGCCAAGGGAAAGAAAGTCATCGTGGCCACAAGCCGCGGAGGTGACTACAGCGAAGGTCCCGCCAAGGCCATGGATAACCTCGAGCCGTCACTGCGCACGATGCTTGGCTTCATAGGCATTACAGATCCAACTTTTATCAACGCGCAACCTATGATAGCAGCAGGCCCCGATGTAGCCGCGCAAAAGTTGACGCAGGCGGTCAGCATCGCTAACAAGTTGGTTTTTTAACCAGGTATACTGACACGATAATCGAAACTGTAACTGCAGGGGCGGTTTCCCCCAAAGTTATTTTAGTTGGAATGGCGCGCCGCCTTGGCGCGCCATATTTTATGTTTGCGGTGGCCCGCCCTATTCAAAACGAAATCGCGATATTCAACCAGTTTGTCCGGGAGTGAATTAACTGTCCGAATCTATTCGGATGCCCTAGAAAAAACGGGTTATCTGTAAGCACGCCGGCGATCAGCCATTAGTGAACGGGCGTATCATTTTGGTGCGTCGTTGACGCTGTCGTCGAAGGCAACGTCGGGATACCAGTCACGGGAATACCTCGCAGAGAGGCCTCTATGTTTTCACATAAGGACGGCATACCCATGATTCGTGCGGTAACAGCCGTCAGACCGTCATTTGCTCCGTAATGAGCACAAAGTTTGTTCGGACTCTGGACCATCGTATTTTCATAGTACAGGTATTCGAGAAAAGCCGGCTCGTGTCCCGCAAAGTTCGACTGAAGAAGCTGGACGGTTTTCTGAAGATCCGTCAAACGATCGGTGGATTTCCCCTCTAAACTTTCCATCAATGCACGCATTTTTTTTATGTCGAGCATGCGACGCACGATCGGATTCACCTTGCGAGGCTCAATTAGTGCCCGGTACGGCGGATTCAGCAGTTTTGTGAATGCTTCATCTCCTGCCGTCAGATTCAATTGCAGACGCTCGATAAGCGCAATACCATCAACTGCGGCAACACGAAGATCATGAATTTTTGAGGATAGAATACTGCCAATAGCGGCGGCGGAAAGAGAACGACTCGCGACGCCGGCCAGTGCGGGCTGAATGCTTCCCTGAAGTGAAAACATTAATCCCGACTTTTTTTCATAAGCATCACAAATCTTTTCCTGCCAGAGAGCAGCCTGATTTTTTGTTTTTGCATCGGGAGCAGCAAGTGCGGAATTTCGCCTGCTTTCGGCATTTGATATTTCATCGTTAAGCGTAATTGTCAGGCTTGCCGCGACTTGAACAGCATATAGAAGACTACCAAAGGCTTTAACGACATCAGCATCTCCGTGATTAAGAGCAAGAAACGCATTTAGGGTGGGCGAGCTCGGATTCATTTCTGAAGCGAGGCTGTCCCAAAGTGTTTTACCTATCTTATCATCTGAAATCGGCGGAAGCTGGGCTTTTACCTGGCCACCCAATGCATCTTCATTCAGCCCCGATATCATCTGGTTGACAGCATATGACTGTTCATTGCCAACCGGATCCTTCCAGAAAATACGAATCCGGACTTCAATCAGATTTTGAAAAGGCTGGCCGGTTGATGGGTCAACAACAAAACCAGTTTCAACCTGTGCCTGAAAGTTTTTTAATTGCTGATATATCGAGCCGCTATCGGACGAAATCGGTTTGTCCTCGCTCGAGTCGAGCCAGGTGAAATTTGACGTATTTTCCAGAAGACGAAAAAATGGATGCTGTCCATCGACTATCGGCTTTTTTGCGCCCGTGGCGGTATGTATAAGCTTCGTGAAATAATGCGGATTTTCAACAACACGATGGTTGATGTCTTCGAGAACCTTCTGACTAAGAAACATCGCCGTGAAATGTTCGGAGCTGAAGGTTTCACCTTTCATGCCACTCTGACGAAGCACCTGTATGATGCCGAGGGCGAAGACTACGACGATACTGAAGGCGATGATAATTTCGAGCAGAGAAAAGCCGGGTTGGCGTCGCGTAAAAGCACATTTTCCCTGTATGGGGCAAACCAGTGCGTGCTTCCAGAAAATGCTTTTGTCCATCACGTTGCCTCTATCCATCGATTTTCGCCTTATATTTTATCGGCCTTAGTGTCCACTGTGGCCATCACGGTCATAATGACCACTGTAGTCATCGTGGTCATCGTGGTCATCGTGGTCGTGATCATCAAATCCAAATCCACCCATGATTTTGCCAATGAAGTCCGCAAATCCGTGATCGTGGAAATGATGAATCATGGGCCATTGAAACGGCATCATTACATGGCCATTGTTGTTTATGACATCGACGAGATCCCAGCCGTGCCCTGATATGTCAGCGCCATCATCAATCTGGGATATGATCCTGAGAGGTGCGCTAACAAACTCGGCCTCTGCGGAAGGCACTGATATAGTCAATGGTAGAGCCGGCGGTATGGCGAGCCCTCCGGTTGATGGAGGTGGTGGCGGAGGCGGGGTTATGAGAGAAACAGCCGCTGTACCAATTCCCGATACAAATGGCCCTGCAACGAAAACGCCATCGGCAGGACCACCCAGCTTACTCATGGCCTGATGCAGGTCATTGGTGTCACGAAGACTCTGAGTAATGTCATCAGCCGGGCCTCTATTGCTTTTCTGCGTCTCGAGCTGATTTTCTATCTGAGATGTCATCGGATAGAAATCAGTGGTGCCCGGCGGAGGGAAATCAGATGAATCGAGTTCCGCGATTTTGACGGGAATGCCCTGAGCCAGCCCGCTCAACATGGAAGACTGAAATTTAACGCGCCAGAAGAAGAAACGCTTTGTGTTCCGATAATTCGATTTAATCCAGATATCAACATGCATCGGGTGATTCGGAGAGTCTGAAATGAAATAATCGTAGCTTCCCCCACTATAATTGATGTCGGAGGCGGCATCGGGAGATTTAGCAAACCAGCGTTCCTCCCAGGGTTTTGCCTGAAGGCGTGCAAGAAGCTGATTCAACCCCGATTCACCTATATATTGTGCCCGAACGGCGGAGTCGGCATACTCAACCTGTCGTTGCAGCCCATGCATGAGATGAGAGATAGTCATGCCGGCGGCAAACAATACAAAAAGAATGAAGATGGCCACTCCGAGAGCTATGCCGTTTCTCAATCGTTCTTGCTTAATCATAATTCTCATCCCTGTTTTTACATTCCATCACAGAACAAGTTTTGCCGTCAGCATGTAACAAAAATTCACTAATACAAACACTCGAAGTCAGACACATAGCGAATATCATCGAAAAGAAATTTTTCCGACTAGTTGGGTTCATCTTCTGTGGCAGAATTTTGAAGTCTGATGAAGTTTATCAACCCGAAATCACCGCTTCCTCCATGGAGCGTGCATGTAACCAGTATTCCGCTTGTACTGTGCGACGTGAAATTAAGTTTCACAACGTGCTCCATAAGCAGACTCGGCTGGCCAGTGATTCCTGATGTGGAATCTCGGATCACCATCAGGGCACGATATATCGGACGCTTTTCACTGCGTGTCCTAACCGGATCTTCCTCAAGATAAACCATACGAACGTTGTTGAGATAATCTTTGAAAACAAGGTATGGGATCGTGGTTCCGGGGCGGGGAGATACGATTTCGATGCCTTCCTGGAGTTGTTTCGACAGGTTAAGAAAGGCTTTGCGAGCCTCCATTTGCAGAATCAGACGCTTGGAGAGATTTTCCGCCTGCTGACCTGAAAAAAGCTGCCAGGCTTTGAACCCTGTAGCAAAAAGCATTCCAAGGATCGCCAGGCCGATAAGAAGTTCTACCAGCGTGAACGCACGACGAAGTTCGCGAATAGCAGGTGCCTTCATTTATCAATTGTTCCGACATTCTACTTGCTTCATACATCTCTATCATAATCCCCATCCCTCAAGTGCGCAAATTATTTGTTAATCAAAGTCTGTCGGAAATGAAGATTAAACCACAGGAATATCACAATGTGACGAATCCGTCCTGCCTGCTCAAGCGGCACTGACAAAATGCCGATACATGAAGGCGGATATAAATTTCGCGGAGGCGATTCATGCGATATTGGCAATCATTCGGAATAGCGGCAATTGTCGCCTGTTCACTCTGGACAGCGAGTATGGCAGAGGCCAATGATGCCTATGACCTTGGAAACGTTCAAGTTGTCGGAGCTGATGCACGATCGACTAGATTCGGCGGAGATCCTGAAGAAATCTCCCTGAAAATGGGACAAAAACAGGAAATGAGGCCGGAAATGCCTGCTGATCCGATGGCATTACCTGGATTACCTGACATAAAAAAAGCAAATTCCGCGGTAGATAATGCCTCTATGCTGAAAACTATGAACGTAGGCTACTCCCGTGGAACAAAAAATTATGAAGAAATGCATTTCTCCGGAGTCGGTGAATCGAGCGGTTACAAAGGAACACTGTCGCTTTCGAAAGAGCATCGTGATGGCTTCCGATCATATGTGAACGACGAAAAAAATAATACGCGCATAGATCTTCAGGACGTTGGTGCCGGTGCGGGAAGTTATGAACTCGACGGCTTCGGAACAGTTGGAACAAATCGCTTCGGTCAACGCGGAACGAATGCAATTCCCACGCCTGACGCCGGAATAAAGGATTCATATCACACTGTCGAGTTGGCCGGTCGCTCTACACTTGCCGACGGGGCTCACTTCACGCTTCGGGGCGGAGTCGACTCGACAGATCGAAATGTCGAAAACTCTTCAGTTCTTTTCACTGAGGATTCCACTCTGGTATCGAGTTTTCTTGAAGGTGATTACAGAACAACGTTGCGCCCTCAACTTACCGGACACGCTCAACTTTCTTTCCGGCATGATTCTGATTCAATAAAGAATGGAAAAGATTCAGGACTGACCAAACGATTTCTGGCAATGACTGCAGAGCATGAGATCAGCGGAAAGACATTTTTTGAGTTCGGTTTCCGTAATATCTCGCTCATGGACAAAAGCCTCACCTCACCTCAGTTGAAACTTGAATATCGTCCCGGCCCTTGGCAGGCCATCGTCAGTCATGAGCAGGACCTCGGAAACGATCATTTGAAGGATATCTATTTGCGCAGTCGCTATGTTGAATCGGCAAATCTCAGCGCTTCACTCAGGCGGCGTACGTCCGGTCGTATAAACTATCGGTCTAATGAGGATTTCACAATTGGTGCTGAACTCTTTCGCGAAACCGAAGACAATGCAGCCGAGTTTACCGATTGTTATGTCGCCGGCAAGGGAATGTGGGCAACCCGGATCGGCTTTGCTGAGCGTGCGCGAAGAAGCGGACTCACGCTGAACGGTTCCGCCCGCCTCGACCAGAATTTTACCGTAACTCTGAAGTCGACAATTCAGGACGCGAAAGATGACGCGACCGGACGGAAACTCGCCTATGAACCGGGAAAGGAACTGGATGTCAGTCTCGCCTACGCGCAAGGACCTCTTCGGGTGGAAGTGACGAGAAAGGAAATGGCTGATCGCAAAGCATATGTGCCAACCGAAGTCGATGCTTCCGATTACAGTCGTGCGGATCTGACGTTGAAATACAATTTCAAGAAGTCAGTCACTGCATATCTCGATATTCAGGACCTGTATGATGAGGCAAAAAGCGAACTTTGGGATGTCCCGGAGCAGGGGCGCTATTCTAAAGCCGGTCTTGAGATGAATTTCTAACTAATTAGTCAAAGCGAAGAGAATTCACAGGAGGAATGACAATGCAGGGAAATTTTTTCATCATAGATGTATTCATCAAGGGCGGGCTGGTCATGATCCCGATACTGCTCTGTTCAATTCTGGCCACCGCAGTCATTATATCGCGCATACGATTTTTTACGGCAGTATCCGGAAACCCTGAACTATTCATGAAAAAAGTGCGTGCCGCACTATCGGCTTGTGATTTTGCCGAGGCGATGCGTATTTGCCGTCGGGAGCCACATCCGGTGGCGGAAGTTATCGCAGCGGGCATCGACCATCTCGATCAGCCACGCGAATATCTGCTCGATCGCATGCGTCAGGAGGCACTGCGTCAACTCAAGCGTGTCGAACGGAATAATGGGATACTCGCGACCATCGCCGGTATATCTCCGCTCCTCGGATTGACCGGAACAGTCATGGGAATGATCTCATCATTTTCCATAATCACGACAGTCGGTGTAGGTGATCCATCGGCTCTTGCGGGAGGCATTTCGGAAGCTCTTTATGCAACGGCTTCCGGACTGTTCGTTGGCATACCGTCTCTCGTTGCGCACAACTGGTGCGAAAGTAAGGTGGCTGAATTCGAGTCTTCCGTTGAATACTGCACACTCGATCTCGTCAATCATATTCCCAACCCGGAGGTGATCCGTGAAAAAGCTGCTGCCTGAGCGCCGCCGCGAAAAACCGCAGATCATTCTGACGAATCTGATCGATGTTATTCTGCTTCTGGTCTTCTTTTTCATGATCACTACATCTTTCGCGAAAGGCAAGAACCGTATTCCGATAGAGTTGCCGAAAGCTTCTTCAGCGGCTGCGATGGATGCTGATGTGCTTACAGTTCAGGTCGATACCGGTGCTCGCATTATGGTCGCCGGAGCGCCCATTGCACCGGCAGATCTTACGGCAAAAGTCACTGAGTATCTTGCGGAAAACCGTGATCGGGCGATTTTGCTCGAGGCCGACGTCGGACTCGATTATGGGCGTGTGGTCAGTGTTCTCGACACTATACGCACCGCCGGAGGAGTTAATATTGGCCTGGCAACCAGACAAAACGGCGCAAAGCATTAAGGCTGATTTCGCGCGCTTTGTTTCCACGCTTTCGGATATAGTCCGAACACGCGCGGAACGCTATTTCGGAGTGGTATCGCCAACAGCCGGAGTGGCCGCCGATTCACGGTCGAGCGAAACAAGCGTCGCAAATGATACTCAGACAAGAAATGTCAGATTGCTTCGGGTGGTCGGCAATGATGCCGGATATAAGTCCGGCGACTTTGACGACGAAAATCGCGAGGAATTTGAGCTATCACTCTTGATTCATCTGGCATTCCTTCTCTTCATGACCGCGTGGTTCGCATGGCGTGGAACAAGCGGACTGGACCGACTTCCGAAGGTGTATCCCGTCAGACTTGTCGGGCCACTCACGGAGGCCCGTCCGGGTTCGGGCATAGTTCCGCGCCCGGAGCCCGGTTCACGAATGGGCATTGGTACCTCCCGGCATCTTTCCAGCGGGGAAGATGTCGGCGCGAGTCGCCTTCCCGGTCCACGGCATGTTGTACCCGTCAAACATCGCCATCCGGCATTGACTTCGAAGAAGGCCGGTGAATTGGGACGCACAGGGAAGCCTGTCGAACAAACGTTATCGACTTCGGAGCCAACGATAACATCATCGATATCGTCCGTGGCCTCCAATAGACCTCCCAAGCCATATATTGCAGCATTTGAGAACGATAAGGTCAGTCCCTATTCGACTGAGACAACGGCTAAAACATCTATCAATCCAGCTATTGGCGGCGTGGACCTCGGCGAACCTCTTCCTATTGCCATGCCGGACGACGATATTAAATCCGAAACAGCCGCTTCGCACCCGATTACCGGAGGTTCACAAAATGATGTCAGACCTCCATCCGGGGCTGCCGAAGGAGTCGGAGAAATCGGGGGTGGCGAAGTTGAGATAGCCGGACTTGAATCTCTTGGTGGCGGTACCGAGCGTTTTGAGCCGCCACGCATAGTCTCGAAAGTACTACCCGATTATCCCGATTGGGCTCGCAGGAAGGGAATTTCAGGAGTCGCGATATACAAGGTTCTTGTACAGGAAGCCGGGACGGTCGGTGAGGTCGTCAATCTTTCATCCACTGTGGACCAGAAACTTGCTATTCTGGGTGCGCAGTCAATGCGCCGCTGGGTTTTCACCCCGGTTCTCGTTGGTGGTGAACCCAAGCCGACATGGGTGCAGATTACGGTTCAGTTCAAGCTGAACTAGGGCAATTCCTGATTATTAATACGTTTGCCCTGTTCACTCCATGTAAAATAATGTAAAGTTTTGTGAAATAGTATAGAATGGATATGCATCGGTGGCATATTCGTTCTTTTATTATTTTCATACAAGAGAAAAATGACCCGCAAACTAATTTTATAAGTCCCTTTACTGAGAAAAAGCCGAGTCCTTCCGTGTCATTCCCTGCAGTTTTATAAGAACATATCATAGAAAGCAAGAGACTCCCCCCTCATGGAAATTTGTAAAATGTTCCGTGATCGGAAGACAATATTCGGCAGGTTAACCAATGCCGAATGGGTGTATCTCTTTGTATTTCTTGCTTTACTTCTCGGAAAGGCTTTTCAACACAGGCTCCCCATGTCCGATCTCAAAGTGTATTTTCGCGCGGGCGAACATCTATTGTCGGGGGTATCCGTTTTTTCTTCCGACGGTTTTTTTGAATTCTACCGATTCAAGTATCCGCCGACTGCGGCAGTAATGTTCATTCCCCTGGCACTGCTTCCATCCTGGCTTGGAAAAACATTTGCTGCTGCCATTCTGCTTCTTTGCCTGCTTGCATTCATGCGTATTCTCTCCACCTGGACACCGCATGCCTGTAATGATCGTATCCGCATCCTGATTCTGTTAGGGTTTGGCGGAATGATGCAGTATGAGATTCATCTGGGACAAATTACCTGGGCAATTTTACTCGGCCTCACGGCTGTCCCATTAAAAATTGAATGTTAATTGGTGTTTGCTGGAATCGTCTCCCGGCTTTGTACAAGGTTGCGGTGTAAAAGCCTGTAAAATAGGGACTTTTTCGAAAACGGAAACGCTGAAAA
>JADFYG010000079.1 GCA_015233155.1 Candidatus Rifleibacteriota bacterium | reverse complement strand
ACCGAGGTTAAGGCAAAAGGAACCTTTGAGACCGCGAAAGACTCCCAAATGGTTCTGGATGCGCATGCAGATATTGATTTGGCGCATCTGCGCCAGGTTCTTCCCATCGAAAACGCATTATTCAAAAAGCAGACGACAATTTCCGGAAGAGCTTCTGTTGACGCGAAACTGGGTGGAAGCATGAAGAAGCCCATTGTTGCGGCGACTGTTATGCTGACGGATGCGGCTTTTTCATATCCTGAGAAAAAAATTCAGATTCAGAATATTTCCGGAAAAGTATCGGCTGATTTAAACTCTGCGAAATTTGAAAATCTGCATGCGCTGGTTGCCGATGGAAAACTCGCCATGGAAGGAACACTGGAGAATTTTTCTGATCCAACCATTTCATTCGCGGGAACTCTTGAACGCGCAAAATTGGAGGAAATACAAACCCTCCTGAAGCAAGGCTTTTCCACCTATCCCAAGGATCTTGATGTTTCCGGAAAGACAGACTTGGAGCTCTCCATAAAGGGAAAAGCTTCTCAGCCCCAGGTTAGTGGAACGGCCACTCTTTTGGGAACCCGGATATTCCATCCCGTAATGATGAGACCTTTGTCGCAAATCGCGGGCCTGGTTCGTTTTGACAACAATAGTTTGCATTCTGAAGGCATGCAGATGGAATGGGGAAGTTCAAGCGTAAGATTGTCCGGAAAAGTTGAAGATCTTGCCCGTTTCAAATTGGCCTTTGATTTTTCCGTTAAACCCCTGGATTTAACGGATATTAGTGCGTATTTTCTCGCATCCACGGGTTACAAGGCGCAGGGAACGGGAGACGGTTCAGGTAAAATCACCGGACCTCTGGATAAAATGGAAATTACAGGGACGGCGAACATTCCATCCGGAAAATTTGAGGCGCCCATTTCAGCGAGCAATAAAAATACCTATGTGTTTCCATTCACAAATTTCACTGCTCCTTTCCTTTTCTCTGATGGCATTTTGTCAATTAAGAATGCCCGGACGTCTCTTTTCAGTGGAACGTTGGATGGTTCGGGAAAGGTGTTCTTACGGGAAACCCCAATCCGCTTTCAGTTTGATTCCAAAGGAAAAAATCTTGAAACACAGGCTTTTCTATCTCAAAATACCAGCCTGAAAAATGTTCTTTCCGGCCCCATTGATTTAACCTTCGCTACGGAAGGGAATACGACCGGTCTTGACTCATGGAATGGCAACTGGATTCTGACTATGAAGGGCGGGAAATATCAAAGTCCTCCAGTCGTTTCCCAGATCCTTTCAACCCTTAATCTGAACCAGTTCGCTTCCGGGAATTTGACCGGAATTCATGGAAAATTCATTATAAAAAACGGAAGAATGAGTACAGATGATCTCCTGTTCGCAAGTTCCATCGGATACGCTCTATTTAAGGGAAGCGTTGGCCTGGATACCTCTTTGAGTGGAAACATGGCTTTGAACTTTTCTCAACAAGCGGTGGGACAAAGCCAGGTTCTCCAGGAATTTTCGGAAGATGGGAAAACTTTTGCCATTTCAACCAAAGTTGAGGGCACCCTGCTGGCTCCTTCGCTTCCCGGTTTCAGTGCCGGCAAGTTGCTTGAATTTGGGTTGAAAAGAAAAGGGCAAAAGATGTTAACGGACGTTTTATCAGGAGCGGGATCTGGAAATAGTGGAAATCCCGCTTCAGGAACGAGTCAGCAAAAGCTGAACCCTGAAAAAATGCTTCTAGACGGCTTGCAGAATATTATTACAGGAGAGAAAACTCCAACCACAATTCCGACCCCCATGCCCACCAAGGCTAGCGAAAATGTGGCGTCTTCTCCTGCTGCTCAAACTCCGGACAAGGCAATTGAAAAGGAAGTGGAAAAAGAGCTTGGAAAAGGGCTGAAAAATTTATTTAAATTTTAACCCGTCTTCTCTACACACTTGCAAAACGTCGATCACGTACACGATTAACAAAGGATGCTTACCGGTTAGTTGAGATTTCTCCCTTTGGTCGAAATGACAGCATTGTTTGTCATTCCGAACGAATGTGAGGAATCTCGCTTGGCGTAAAGAGCCGTGAATATTTTTGCTTTGTTAATCTCGTTCACGTATGTCTGGGCAAACAATGAATTGTTTGCGGTCATAAAATCGCAGAGCTTGGGATCAACTAAGACATCGCACCGGTCAAAACGGGGGTGTGCATTCGAAGGCAAGGCGCGCGCCGCTGCCGGGGTGGTCGAACACCAGCCGGCGGGCATGGAGTTTCAGTTTGCCCGGGAGGGTCCCAGAGCCATAGAGGCGGTCGTCGACGATCGGACAATGCAAGCCGAGCGGATGAGCGGCATGGACGCGGAGCTGATGGGTGCGTCCGGTGAGTGGAATGAACTCTACACGGGTGAAGCCGGGTGTTCGGGCCAATACGCGCCATCGGGTGACGCCGATTTTTCCATGCACCGGGTCGTAAATTTGATGGGGACGGCGGTCGGGGTCGAGTCGGAACGGCAGCTCGATACTTCCCTCGTCGCCCTTTACGTCGCCAGCCAACAACGCCTCATAAGTTTTTTCGACGTTTCTGGCCTGGAACTGATTCGACAGATGACGGTGTCCATCCGCGGTCAGCGCCAGCACCATCAATCCAGAGGTGTCCATGTCCAATCGATGGACCGACGGCTGGTTGATGCAGCCGGGAACCAACTGTAACAGATACTGAACCACGGACACCTGGTTCAGCGGGCCGCGTCCGGGAACTGACAGCATGCCGCTGCTTTTGTTCACGACGACGATCATGTCGTCGCGGTGTATGATGTCAAGGGTAGGCGTCATTTGTCGATCCCACAAAGCATGAATCCGAGCAAGGGTTGACACTTGTCCTGACAACAGGAGTAGAAAAGGCGGTGCCGGCGGGTGTGGGAAAGGTTCTCGCGCCCCCAGAAAAATTCAGCGATGCCGAGCGGTCGCAAATCCTTGCTAACTGCGGAATGGAGCAGTTTTGGCGCGCAGCAATCTCCGGCACCGGTCGGGATACCCTGTCCGATGAACACGTCCGACAGTGACCGACGTTCGCCGCAGAAATTCGATACCTCGTAAAGTTCATGGATGTCGCGCATCAGCGCCTGCGATAATATCTTGCGTTGCTCCCGAAGTTCCAACCGCGTCGTTTTGGATACATGCGGCCTCTCCAATTCCAGTCCTATAGACTTGATTTCTCGGTCCACAGGCTCTACCAGGCGGTCCCAGGCTTGCGGATCAAGCAACGGGGGAGCCCAGCCCGGCGCTTCCCAGCGGCCTTGGTACTGGCAGGAAAACGCCTTGAGGGCCACACGCTTCCCGTTGGCATCGATGCAGTCCGCCACCCCAAACATCTTCCCTCTCGCCTCTCCCCAAAGATAGTCCAGTGAGAATCCCGGATTTCGCTGTTCCTGCGGCAATTCGAAATCGATACAACCGTTGGATTCCAGTTGCGTCATCAACGCTGATGCCAGACTCACGGCGTCGCCAGTTTCCAGTGCATGTTCAACCCCGCACTTCCGGCAAAACCCAAATGCGGTATGATGTGTCACTGACTGCTTTTTCCTATTTCCGAATTTGTCCGGATTTTTGGTCCTGAGTAATGCCCGATTCTTTTCCATGCTCAGTTTCGCCGAATATATTTACTTTACCATATAGATATCGCTAAACGCTGAAGACGAATACAGAAAGCAGGGCAAACGCATTAAAAGTTCTGCCGTGTTATAGACCATTCCTGAGTTTTTAATGCGTTTCCCCTGCAAAAGATATTGAAATTGAAATGAAAAGGGCCTATATTTTTGAGACGAAAAAGTAAAGTTGTGAAATAATAATGCGTTATCTCGAAATCCGCCGACATTCCATAAGACAAAAACCTGGTATCCACCTCAGCCATGAGGGGGTTTTGCTTGCCAGAAAAACCGGTGAGACCATAGGCCCATTTTCAAAAGTCGTCACCAGCAACCTGGCACGAGCCGTGGAAACTGCGGTAGCTATGGGGTTTGCCGTCGATGAAGAGAACGAATTACTGGGGTATTATGATGATAAGGTCGAGAAGGAAGTTCGATGGAACGCAAGTTTTGAGGATCTCGCTGAAGCCATCAGACAAGGAAAGAAAACCGAAAAATTTGCCAGTAATTTGAAGCGCCTTTTAACGGAAATTGCCGAAAAAATGCCTGATGAAACGAGTCTTCTCGTGATTACTCATGGTGGCCTTCTGGAGATTATCGGAGTCATCTGCTTTCCGCAGGCGGATTATTCAACCTGGGGGGGAAGCTTCCAATTTTGCGAGGGAATCAAGCTGGGGTTTGACGGAAAGAATTTTGTTTCCTGGGAATTACTCAGGGTTTCAACCTGTGCGTAATGAATCAACCCGAGGAAACCGCAGAAAAATTAAGACCATCAGAGTGATATAATCTCAGTCATACCGGTGAAAGCCGGATAAAAAGTTTCCGGATTTCGGATTTTGTTGGTGTGGCATTTGCAATAAGGTCGTGAAACAATGAAACAGAGAAACTGGTATGTTCTGTTCCTCGGAATGTATTTTCTGCCGTTGAGTTTTGGGTTGGCAGCGCCTCTGACAATTCCTGATGGCAAAAATGTCGGCAACGGTTTCCGCCAGGAGCTTCCCTTTTACGGGAAGAATGACCTGGGGCCTGCATTCACGACCAATGGTGTCACTCTGAAAATCTGGTCCCCGAACAGCATGCGGGTGAGCGTCATTTTCTTTGATAAGTCAGATCAAAACAAGGAAGTAGGCCGCCGGGATTTGACGCCCACTGCCGATGGCGTCTGGGAAACGACTCTTGATAATGGTGAAATGAAGCTGCAGACCAACTTAATAAACAGCTATTATCAATATGAGATCACCCGCAATGGCAAGACCAACCGGGTTCTTGATCCGTATGCCAGATCCATGGCCGAATTTACCGCAAGCGCTGCTGATCCGGTTGGCAAAGCCGCCCTGGTTAACCCCGCCAGCGAGGGAACAGTCTCCGGCTACGCGCGAATTGCCGGATACCGGAAACGAACCGATGCGGTTATCTATGAGGTCCATGTCCGGGATTTTACCTCTGATCCGGGTTTGAAAACCATGGCGCCATTCGGAACCTACCCGGCATTCATCGAACAACTGGAGTATTTGAAATCCCTGGGTGTGACGCATATTCAACTTCTGCCCGTCCTTTCCTGGTATTACGGCGACGAATCAAAGAGTAGAGTCAGAGAAATGGAGTATTCGGTCAAAAACAACAACTATAACTGGGGATATGATCCGCACGGGTATTTTTCTCCGGACGGCATGTATTCGGCCGACCCAAAGAACTCCGGACTGCGCATCAAAGAATTGAAATCCCTGGTCGAAGCCATCCACCAGGCTGGCATGGGAGTCATCCTCGATGTTGTGTTTAACCACACAGCCAAGCCCGACCTGTTCGAAAATATCGTTCCCGGCTATTTTTTCAGGACCACTCCCGATGGCAGGTTTACCAGCAATTCGGGCTGTGGCAACGATGTTGCCACTACCAACCCGATGGTTCGCAAATTGATCATCGATTCCATTTCTTACTGGACCAGGGAATACAAAGTTGACGGATTCCGATTCGATCTCATGGGGCTGATCGATACGGAAACTATCGCTATGGCCTATGTTGAGGCCTCACGGGCAAACCCTGATGTGCTTTTTCTGGGCGAAGGATGGAAGATGTATAACGGCCCGACGGGAACCGAGGGGGCCGACCAGAACTGGATGAGCAAGACCGACGATGTCGCGGTTTTTTCCGACAGCTTTCGTGATGTGTTGAAATTCGGCGGCTTCAATGAGGGGGTTCCGGCCTTTCTGACGGGCAAGCCTGCCCCGATTCGGGATATCTTCAATAACCTGAAGGGACAACCGACTAATTTTGCGGCCCGCTCTCCGGCAAATGTTGTGCAGTATCTTGAGGCGCATGATGGTTTGACATTGCATGACACGATTTGCTGTGCCGTTCATCTCGATCCACAAAGAGACAAAAAAGAGATTTTCCAGAGAATGAAACTCGGCAATCTCATGCTGCTGACGGCTCAGGGAATCGCTTTTTTGCAGGCTGGCCAGGAAATGGCCCGAACCAAGGAGTGGCATGGACAAGGCCTTCCCCCCGGAGAAAACAAAGAAGGGACGCCTTTCATTCGAAATTCGTATGATTCCTCTGACGCCATCAACAAATTCGACTGGGAGCGCCTGTTGACGCCGGAAGCCATGGAACTGAAAGAATTCACCCGTGGATTGATTCAGTTGCGGAAATCTACAGACGCTTTCCGACTTGGAGAAAAGGACCTGATCGATGCAAATGTTATGCTCCTCGATTCAGGAGGGAAAGCATCTGATGATTTGGCCATTGCCTATAGCTGCCGAGCGACTACAGGCCGAACCTATTTTGTCTTCGTCAATGCCGATAATGTTTCCAGAAGTTTCCCCATCCCCGGGGAAGCCCTGGGCGCCGCCGTCATCGTCGATGCCAGGACCGCCGGCGCTACTGCCATTGCCGAGCCTTCCGGACTGACAAGGCAGGGTTCCACAATCACCGTCGGACCGCTGACCGGCATTGTCCTGGTGAGGTAAGATCTCAAACCCGCGCCGGATGATCGTTTTGATCGCTCATCAAAACCCAGTAAAGAGTGAAAAAGGCGGGGACACACAGCGACAGTGCAGCCGAATTCGAGCTCGGGGTGGCTCTCTGTGGCTTATCGGATGGGTTGCCTGGGTTATACTGAAGAAGGAGGGTAGGAGAGCGGCGACGAACTCCTGGCTGTAATCGCATGGATGTACCCTGTCAGCCTGTAATGGCCGCCAATACATTACCGGCCCAGGAAATTCGCCAGCGCCTTTTGGACCGCAAAAATACTCTGGTCGTTTTGGAACTCGCGCTTGATGGGCTCAGGAATCCCCAGGACATACAACATGATTTCGGCGTCCAGATCGAAATGGCCCGTTGTCGTCATCTGGAAATGCGTGATCGAACGGTAGGGGATGCTTGTCACCTCCCTGCGCCGTCCCGTGATGCCTTGTTTGTCGACTAACATCAGACGGCGGTCGGTGAAAATCATGAGATCGCGAATCAATCGGAATGCTGTCCTGACGGTTTCTCCTTCCCCAAGCATCTGCTCGATTTCCTTCTCTATCGCCACCGGGTCTATCTGGTCTTCCATGCCCAAAATCTGTCCGATCCAACCCATACCTGCACCTCGTGATGGATTTTCGAGCGACGGTCGCACTCGAAACGCTCTACCGAAGATTACCACGATGCCGCCCGAAACGGAAGAAAGATGGGCTGAATACCAGGGTCATTAATTCTCGACAGGTAGGGCAGCGACCGCCGGACGCGCCGCGTCTTTTGCCACGAGCTTTCTCGGCTGGCCCGGCGGTCCAGCCCTCCCATTGGTTGAAATCATGCAATTCAAGCCATTATCCGGGGGATAATTAAATGGCCTTGGCGGAATACCAGGGTTATTAATTCACGCCGATTGCCGGAGGCAACCGGCGCGCCATGCCTTCCGCAGGTGAGCTCAGCGTTATCTTCTCATGCCGGATGCTGATCGGGAGATCGTTTGACGCTTTGGGGTATAGTTGTTTCAGTGCAGGGAGGATGGTAATTCGGGGGGAGAGTCCTAGCACGCTGGGATGGCAATTTTGAAGGATGGATAAGCGGTTCATCGGTTGGATGAGCTCTAGACACGGATAAATGCCTCCGGCAAAGGATAACGGTCACTTGGGGCGGAGGTTTGGTGTAGCAGAGCTTTTTTTAATTTGACAAAAGAACCAGGACAATGGTTATTAGGTTAGGACATTGGGACCGACCGGATAAGAAGACCAGGAAATTAGTACAAATGAGCGGGGTAATTGGAACGAGTGTCGAGATTGTGAACGTGCGGTTGGACCGGTTTATTACCTGCTTATGTGGCCAAATCGCGCCAGCCCCCGCAATGTCCACAGTGACGGCACCCGTACCCGAGGAATCGCCCGCATCATGAGCGAGCAAGCCTTGATTCTCTACACGACCGAAGACGGCAAGCACCGTATCCAGCTTCGTGCTGAGGAGAACACCGTTTGGCTGACCCAGCTCGAAATGGCCGAGCTTTTCAACGCCACGAAGCAGAACATCTCGCTCCACCTCAAAAACATTTTTGATGACGGGGAGCTGGACGAGAATTCAGTTGTCAAGGAATCCTTGACAACTGCCGCCGACGGCAAGGACTACCAGACCAAGCTCTACAGCCTTGATGCCATTCTCGCCGTCGGCTACCGCGTGCGATCGGCGCGCGGTATTCAGTTCCGACGCTGGGCCGGCACCGTGCTCAAGGAATACCTGCTCAAGGGCTTTGTGATGGACGACCAGCGGCTCAAGAACCCTGATGGTCGCCCGGATCACTTCGACGAGATGCTGGAGCGCATCCGGGACATCCGCGCCTCGGAGAAGCGTTTTTACCAAAAAGTCCGCGACCTCTTCGCCCTGAGCACCGACTACGACAAGACAGACCATGCCACCCAGCAGTTTTTTGCCGCCGTGCAGAACGTCCTGCTCTTTGCCGTCACCAAAAAGACCGCTGCCGAGCTCATCACCGCGCGGGCCAATTCCGTGGACGCTCATTTCGGGCTTCTCGCCTGGAAGGGCGACAAGGTGCGGAAGACCGACATCCTCATTGCCAAGAACTACCTCACCGAGGACGAAATCGACACCCTCAACCGGCTAGTGGTCATCTTCCTCGAAACCGCCGAACTGCGGGCCAAGAACCGCAAGGAAACGCGTATGAGTTTCTGGAGGGAAAACGTCGATCAGATCATAGCTTCCAACGGTTTTCCCCTGCTCACCCATGCCGGCTCCATCAGCCAGCAACAGATGGAGCAGCGAACTTCGGAGCTCTACCTCGACTTCGATCAACGCCGCAAGCAACAGGCAGCCCTCGCCGCCGATCAGGCCGACGAAACCGAACTCAAGGCCCTCGAAACCAAACTCAAACGCCGCAATTCAAGTGAAAAATGAGATGAAGCCATGACCGACCAAAAACAGACACAATTGGGCAAAACCCTCTGGAGTATCGCCGACGAACTGCGCGGCGCGATGAACGCTGACGATTTCCGCGATTACATGCTATCGTTCCTGTTCCTGCGCTACCTGTCCGACAACTACGAAACCGCCGCCAGGAAGGAATTGGGGCCGGATTATCCCAGGCTGGAAGCTGATGCCGCCGCGTGCCTCTCGCAATCTGGTATGCGAACAACCCCGACGATGTCACCGAGTTTGAAAAGCAAATGCGACGCAAGGTGCATTACGTCATCAAGCCGGACTACCTCTGGACTGGCATCGCCAACATGGCCAGACGGCAGGACAGCGAACTGCTCAACACGCTGCAATCCGGCTTCAAATACATCGAGAACGACTCCTTCCAAAGCACCTTCCAAGGGCTGTTCTCCGAGATCAATCTGGCTTCCGACAAGCTTGGAAGGAAATACGAGGAGCGAAACTCAAAGCTTTGCATCATCATCCAAAGCATCGCCCAGGGGCTGGCCGAGTTCTCCACCGATGCCGACACGCTAGGCGATGCCTACGAATACCTGATCGGCCAGTTCGCCGCCGGTTCCGGCAAGAAGGCAGGCGAGTTCTACACCCCGCAGCAGATTTCCGACATTCTCTCCGCCATCGTCACTCTCGACAGCCAGGAGCCCGCCATGGGCAAGAAGCCACGACTGGAGAAGGTCATGGACTTTGCCTGCGGCTCCGGCTCCCTGCTCCTCAATGTGCGCAAGCGCATGGGAGCGCATGGCATCGGGAAGATCTTCGGACAGGAAAAAAACATCACCACCTACAACCTTGCCCGCATGAACATGCTCCTGCATGGGGTAAAGGATTCGCAAGAAGCCGGACGACGTGCTCTTTATCAACGCCGCCGAGCACTTCGAGAAAGGCAAACGCCAGAACCGCCTTACGGACGAGCACATCGCCAAGATCATCAATGCCTACCAATTCCGGAAGGAAGAAGACCGCTACTCCAAGCGCATCTCGATGGAGCGAATCGTTGAGGAAGGCTACAACCTGAACATCTCTCGCTATATCAGCACCGCGCAGCAGGAACCGGAAATCGACCTCACGGTGGTGCATGGAGAGCTGGTCTCGTTGGATCAGAAAATCAAGGCAGCTTCCAATCATCACAACGAGTTCCTCAGGGAGTTAGGAAAGCCGCCTTTACCGTGACCGGAATTCTTCAGGAGCGTTCGCTAGGTGAAATTCGACACCATTCAAGTGGCCGCATAAGAAGGCGTTTCTGCACACGGACGGCAATTTCGCTACGCTCCATTGTCCATTTGGCGATGATATAAAATTTCATCATTTCGCAATTTAAAAGGTCGGCAACGCCTCCGTATTTCCTACTGGACAATGATTTCAGATTCGATGACGATCTGTGATTTGAGGGACTGGTTGACGGTGGAGTATTTCAAGGCCATGTCCAAGGCTCGCTGAATGAACTCCCTGGTTTGATCTTTGACTACGATTTTAGGATAAAGAGTCAACTTTCTGAACCAGGACGTTCGGTCAAGTAACTCTTCAACCTCGCCTTCGGCCCGGCACTCCAGCGACACCAGATTCAGTTTGAATCGTGTCGCCGCCCAGAGAACCATCATGAAATAACACGTGTTGGACGAGGCCATAAAAGCATCCTCCGGAGTCATCACATCAGGCATACCGTGTAGATCCGGTGGCGCGGAAAACTGCATTTCCGTCCCATTTTGACACCACGTATATCCAAGGTGACCTCCACGCCATTCCACTTTATTCTTGTAGATCACCATATTTGCTCCTAATCAATCTATTAACGCAGCGCTTATGATTTTTCACGGACCTTGTCGACAGCCAGGGCAATTTCCTCCGCAACTGTCTGAATCGCAGGCGCTTCACCCGGCCCATAGTTCCGTCGGCTTTTTGGAACGGCAAAACCGTGTTTACGGAGGATCTCCGGAATCAGCAAAGACTGGCTGGGTTTGCCCGAAAGTTTCTCTGTCGCCTTGGCGGCACAGAGCTTTTCGCACCCGTCCACGGTGATTGTGGGAAATTTCGAGGCGAATCTCCGTTCCTCTTCACCACCGGAGATGAACAGCGGGAGACAGATTGTTACGGTCTCGCACGGTCTTAATTGATCTAGTACCTTGCGGCAAGCCAGGCGACAGATTGTTCCCTCTGATTTTTCTTCGCCACTGCATGAGACGATGCCAACTTTGGTCGCATGAATGTCCATTATTGTTTCTCCCCGGCTGCCAGCCTATCCACCGTTTGAGCCAACTCCTCAGCCGCCAGTTTCGCCAGTTTCAAGCCGGCCTCATTCAATTGCGTCACGCCCTCGGGTTTGAGATCCTTATGAGCCATGAAGAATTTGATGGTCTGACAGGCATGAGAAGCTTCTCCACCCGCTGCCTCAAGGCTCTTTTTTGCGCATTCTCTGGGACAACCATCAATGGTTATCACGGGGTTTTCCTTGACGAGTCTCACAGCGTCGGGGTCATTGATAACCAGGAGTGGCAAGCATGTCATGGCAATTTTTTCCGGCCGAACTCGCTCCGCCAGTTCATAAGCAATTTCCCGGGATAACGCCCCATAAGCCTTGCCGATGCCGCTACATGGCAATACAACGACCCTGCGTTTTGCATTATCCATGCGGTTTCTTAGCCTCCTGTGCAACTTTCTCCTTCAGGATTTCAAAATACTCTTCAACCTGGAGCAGATTGTCGATGCTGTCATGCGCATTGGTAAGCTGGATGCGGTAAATCCAGCCATTCCCATAAGGATCCTCGTTGATCAAAAATGGGCTGTCCTGCATCTTCGGATTCACCTCCAGCACCTTTCCTGAGACGGGCGACAGGATTTCAACGATCGTTTTGATGGTTTCTATCTGGCCGGCAGCTCGGCCCTGCCAAACCTGCGTCCCCGCCTCGACGGTTTCCACGAAGGCGACATCGCCCATTGTCTTCTGCCGGAAGTCCGTAATTCCAACCGTAACTACTGATCCTTCCAGCCGCGCCCAAAATTCTTCTCGCGAATACAGACAGTCTGTTCCAGCGCGAAAAATAAACTTATCATAGGTCGTTTCAAGAAACTCGCTCATTGGCAGTGTCCTTTCATGAACGGGGCCTGGGAACAAAATTATTTTTAACCGATGCGGGGTTTTTGGGTCCGAATGGTGAAACTTGCCACGTAATCTTCAACCCGTTCTCCTGGAATCGCTGAAGTCAGTTCCTGATATAAGTCGCTGTTGGTATCTATCATGGCTGAAATGGCGCCGGTTTTTTCATCATAGTCGGGTTCAAGCAAGCCGGCTGCTGCAATCATGGTCCTGGTTTCCGAAAGCGTCGCCGCGCCGGCAACGCAGCCAACCAAAGCCTGGACCGATTCTTTTACTTTCGCGGGAAGGGGTTTCTTGAGAAGCAAATCGGAAATAATAACCCGCCCCCCCGGTTTCAAAACCCTGGATATATCACGCCAGACCTGGGGTTTATCAGGAGACAGGTTCAGTACGCAGTTAGAGAGGATCACATCGACCGAACTGGTTTCAATGGGAAGATGTTCTATTTCCCCAAGCCGGAACTCAACATTTTCAAAGCCCGATGATTTCTGATATTCGGCATTGTTCCTTCGCGCCAGGGAAATCATATCCGGGGTCATATCGACGCCTACAACCCGTCCGGTTCTACCCACTCGCCGACCGGCAACAAACGCGTCGAAGCCGCCACCGCTTCCAAGATCGAGGACGACCTCCCCCTCCTTTAAACTGGCGATGGCCGAAGGATTGCCGCATGACAAGCCCATGTTGGCCGATTCCGGGACGGCGGTCAAATCATCGCTCGAGTAGCCAAGGTTTTTAACCAGCGACGTCGTATTACCCTTGCCACAACAGGATGTCGGACCACAGCAAGACGACGCTTCTTTTCTGGCAATGACGGAATATCCGCCCCGCACTTTCTGACGAATTTGTTCTGAATCAGAGCTCATGAATGATCCCTCCTGGATTTTATTTTGTTGAGACCCACTATGCCCAACAGGAGTGCTAGCAAACCGGGCATGAACAGAAAGTAGATCAGGACCAGGACGAGAGGGCCGAATAGCTCGGAAGCTCCACGATCGTTTCCGTGCTCGATATACGCGAAGCCCCAGATGAAGGCCATTGCAGCCAGCATCAGCACGCCGCTTCCCGCCATAACCTTGTAGAATGTTCCTTCTCCGGAGGGCTTGCCCTGCCGGAGGATGAGCCCTTTGATCACCATTACGAGGCCGAGGACGGCGCATACGGGGGCGAAAAGGAGAACGAAGTTGGTGATGGCATGGGGCATAAAGTGAATGATTCGTTCTTTTGCGGGTTTCATGGACTCCCAGGTCTCGAAGCTTCCAGCGACTAGCAGGACCATCCCGATCAGCGCGGAACGTTTCCCGGCGGAGATTTGAGACTCGTCCATAGCATACCTCCCGACACAGGTTATCTTTGTAGAATCTGCGTTTACGACTTAAGGTTACATCGCCTCGATTTCGCTGGGCAAGATGTATTTTCCCTCCTCATTTTTCATCGAATTCGAAGGAATAGCGTAGCATACCAAAGGCTGTAATAAAGTCTGAGCAAAGTATTAACTCCTGGCTGATCGATTACATGCAGCAAATCATCATGATCGACGCGAAATTCAAAAAAACGTTTCGTGCTGCGCGATCGTTATGTTAGCGTCACGACTTGATAAGAGGTATTATCTAAAGAATGAAAGGAAGTGAAAATATGCGAATTCGAGTACTGGCAGTTATGTTTTTTGCTTATATGAGTTTGATCCCTGTATTTTCTCAGGCGGCAACGACGATTGACGATCCCCTGAAATTTGTTTCAACTGTTTATGCAAATCTTGGAAAAGATCAGAACTACAGTGTTCCCAGTGATTTCTATACGCAACGCCTGACCGAATTGTTTGCTCTGGAAAAAAAGGAGGCGGGTGGCGAAGTGGGCCGGATGGACTTCGATTTCTGGACCAATGCCCAGGATTATCAGCTCTCCGGCCTGAAAGTTTCCATGAAGCCGGTAGAAAATGCCACTGATCGCCAGATTATTATTGCCCAATTCAAGAATGGAGGCAAATATGAAGAAATTCATCTCTATTTTGAACGTGTCAATAACCGCTGGCTTTTAGATGATGCACGCTCGGTCCAGGGTGAGCAATGGACTCTTTCTCTGATTCTCAAATACGGCTGGGACGGAAAATCCTGAAATTTACTGATCTGGGCGATAAAGTCAATAATGAGCAACATGCAAAATTATGTGGCAATCATGAGTGAATACGCATCGTCCTTTGTAGGGGCGGGTTTCAAGCCCGCCCCTGCGTGATGTTTCATGAATATTGAAGTACATCTAGTGATAAACGATACGGTTCCAAGGCATGTTTCGTGGTTTGTTCGCTTCGGAACTGCTCTGACGTTTGAAAACGCGACATTTTGCATTGAGGAGCGATCATGACCAAAAAATCTGTTTCTCGGGCGGAAGCCTTTAAGACATTTGGTTTTGCTTTACCCAGGGACGTTTCTTTTCCGTTGCTGCTGGGCATGGTGCATGTTCGAGCCCTTCCGGGGACACCATACGCAGCGCTTTCCATGGGTGAGATCGTGAATATCGCCGTTGAAGAAGCGCTTGCTTATAAAGCCGTCGGATTCGATGGAATCATTTTAGAAAACATGCATGATCGCCCATATTTGAAAGGGCATGTCGGCCCCGAAATCACTGCGGCGATGACGCTCATTTCCGCGCGCGTCCGTGAGGAAGTCGGGGCGGAATACCCGTTGGGAGTCCAGATCCTGGCCGGTGCAAATCTTGAGGCGCTCGCTGTTGCCCATACCGCCGGATTGAATTTTATCCGAGCCGAGGGCTTCGTCTTCGCCCACACTGCTGATGAAGGCTGGATTGAAGCGTGCGCCGCCGAATTGTTACGAGAACGTCGGCGTCTCGGGGCCGAGAAGGTTCGCATCTGGACAGACATTCAGAAGAAGCATTCCGCTCATGCGGTGACCTCTGATCTTACCCTGTCGGATTGGGCACACGGAGCGGAATTCTTCGGTGCCGACGGTCTGATCATCACCGGTGCACGTACTGGTTGTGCGGCAAATGAAGATCACTTGGAAGAAGTAAAAAAGTCCACGCATCTTCCCGTTGCGATCGGCTCTGGAATTACCCCGGAAAATGCGCCTCATTTTGCCGCTGCCGATGCCTGGATCATCGGATCAAGCATCAAGCAGGGTGGGAACTGGGCCAATCCTCTGGACTTTGCGTCGCTTAAACGAATGGTTTCGGCACGAAAAGCATTGAAGCCCGTCGTCAAAGGAAAATTGGGGTTTTTCGCGAGTTAATCACCAGTGACCTGCCTGAGCGTTATTATTTTGCCCATCATAGATCAAATTGGTATAATGATTTCATCTTACAAAGGGAGATCGGAATATGGCAGGAGCACTGGTCGGTATCCTGATTAATACTTGCGGATTCTACGGGATCTCCAAGTTATTGCCGGGCTTCAAGGTCAAGGACGAAAAAACCGCGTTGATGATCTCGGTAGTTTTCAGTCTATTGGGGCTCGTAGCTGCGGTATTGATCGCCCCGCTTGCGCTTGTCATGGCAGTGATACTCGCTTTTTTCGCATTCATTCCCGTGCTGGGCCCTATAATCGCGGGTGCTGCCGCTCTTGTAACGACATTTGTTCTGTATTTTCTGATTTCTACCATACTCCTTATCGTCATTGACAAGTTCCTCGAAGATTTCCAAATGGATTCATATTCCACCGCACTTATTGCCTCTGTTCTGCTTGCCGCAATAAACGTCGGAACGCGCATTCTGCTCCATCTCTAATCCGGATGATCAATAGGACCCTGAATCCGCACACTAAAATTTTCAGACTGACATTCTATGGAAAACAAAAAATGATGTGCTTCCGCGATTTGTCGCGCAATGTACAAGCCCAAACCAGAATGCCCACTTGAAACTTTTCTGGCTTTTTCGGGCCGAAAAAATGGTTGAGACAGGAAAAGCAGGTCAGACGGGTCAATCGAAAAAAGTGTTGTGTTCTTAACTTCGAGAATAAACTGGTATTCATTCGTCAGCAGAGAAACATGTATATTTTTTCCATAGGTGGACGCATTATCGAGCAGATTCACCAGGAGAATCCGGAAAAAATGCTGGTCGAGCTTCACGAAAAGAGGGGCGGGAGGGAAATCTACTGCGACCGGTTTTCCCTGATAGAGGGATTGTTGCCGTTCCAGAATCTCTTTTAATAGTTCGATACATGACACTGATTCAAAATGGAACGAGGCCTTGTTCGAGCTGATTCGGAAAGCATCGAGAGTATTATCAAGATAATGGGTCAGGGCTTGAATATCTTCCGTGAGCGATTTCTTTACGTTCTGGTCGTGGATTTCAACCTCCGTGGTCATTCTCAGCCTGGTGATGTAAGCTTTCAGATCATGGGAGAGGTTGCCAATCATGAGTGTGTTATTAACAAATGTCGTTTCAAGCTTGTCTGCCATGGAGTTGAAAGAATGCACCAGATCCTCGAATTCTTTCAACGGAGCATCCTGCAGTCGGAAATGATAGTTTCCAAGACTGATTTCCTGAGTGCCTTTTTGTAAATCACGTATAGGAGCCAGCTGTTTTGCGACAAATCGGTAGACTACCCAGAAAACGGCCATCGTCATTAGAATCAAGACCAAAAATGTTTTGGCGATCACCAGTTTCTGCGGATGCAAATCATGGCTTAGAATAATGTTCAACCCGTCTTTTTGGCTCATGGCATACAGCCTATGCCCCGCATGCAACAGTTTAACGGAAGAATCAAGTGAGAAGGAGTGATCGTCAAAGCTATTGGGATCGATCGGATCATTTAGAGATGAAAACAAAAGCGTTTTATTCTTCCATACCGCGAGTTCCAGTTCAGGATGACGAACTCCGAATTGTCGTAATTCCTCCTGTGATGCTTGTGTGGGGATTTCCTGCAAAAGAAAAGAATTAACGCCGAGGACATACTTTTGAACAAGTGAGCGGGGTCTTTCTTCCGTGGAATAAAGGATTCTTCCGGCGATACCGGCAATCAGCAGGCTAACCCCGGCTCCCATACAAAAAAGGAGAAAGATGCGGAAAAAGAGGCTACGTTGAAGGTTTCTTTTTTCGAACAACGAGTTGATACCCCCTTCCCCAGACGGTTCTCAATAGTTCAGGCTTTCCCGGATCTTTTTCAATCTTGCGCCGCAATCTGGAAATCCCGACGTCAATGGAGCGATCGTAACTGCCAAACTCATTGCGTTCCATCCAGGTCATTATCTGCTGGCGTGAAAGAATAATCTGAATGTTGTCGCAAAAGAGGCGCAGCAGCTGAAATTCATATGTGGTGAGTTGATTTTCCGCTGCTCCGACGCAAACGACCTGATTATCAAGATTAAAGATAAACTCTTCAAATTCAAGGAGACCCAATCTCACCGGCTGGATATTATCATTTCCGGGAGAATCATTCGAGATATTTTCGCGCGGATTTCGGCGCAGTATGGCCTGAATTCTGGCAAGCAACTCCCTTGGTTCAAAGGGCTTCGTAAGATAATCATCCGCTCCGAGTTCCAAGCCAATAATACGGTCAAAGACCTCACTTTTGGCGGAAAGGAATATTACCGGTATGCGGCTTTTCTTTCGAATACGTTTTAACAGCTCGAACCCGTCCAGATCAGGCATCATGATGTCCAGGATAAGAAGATCTGCCGGAATATTTTCCGCCGTTGCGAGCTGAGTCGGGGAAAATGAATGAACATCGGAAAAACCATTAGACTGGAGGTAACGCGTGACCAGGGCAATGAGCTTTTGATCATCATCCACGATCCCGATTTTTGCCGTAGAAAAAGACATGTTCGAAGTATACCTTAAGTGAGCTGAAAGGGCCGCGATTTTCACCGCGGCCCGCGTGATGTTAATTCATTATCTGATCAATATGACCTTTAATGATGGTCGCCAGCGTTTCCCGTTGCTCAGGGGTCAGGACCTGATATACCTTGAGAATCGTTTCCGCTGCCTTTTCCTGATAGCCTGCCGCAAACTCGCGACGTTTTTCCATCTTCTGTGTGATATCCAGCTTTTCCAGCTTGCCGTTCCTGATTTTTGCAATGAGTTCGTCCGGGTTGGAGATCAGCTTCTTGTGTTCGCTTCT
Source organism: Candidatus Rifleibacteriota bacterium (assembly GCA_015233155.1). Classification (GTDB taxonomy): domain Bacteria; phylum Muiribacteriota; class Ozemobacteria; order Ozemobacterales; family Ozemobacteraceae; genus JADFYG01. The sequence goes on along the minus strand of JADFYG010000079.1, from coordinate 2,387 downwards.
GATTTCCGCAAAGACCGGCTCGAGAATTCCACGGACCTCTTTTTTCTGAGTGTCTGAAAGATCCAGTTTGAAGTCCAGTAGCCAGACAACCACTTTTGCCGGGTTTTTCATGAACTCCGATTTTTCCTGGAACCCGAACCCTGACAGCGCTAGAACACTCACCAGAAGAATTGTCACCACGAAGATTTTTTTCATAACGCCACCTCCGGTGTAATTTTTTAAGCGAAATTTCTTTTTCGCTTCTACTATTACTATGCTCTCCGGATGTTTCCTGAATTTTTCTGAATTAAGACAATATTGTAACAATTTGAACTTTTCATTTGATAGCCTCGTGGACTTTTCATTCTTCCGCTGACAGCCGGAAAGTGATGAAGATCATTGTGGACCGATATGGTCGAGACGGCTATCCAGCCACGCAACTTCTTTGGTGAAGCCATAGGAGCGGCAAAGTTCGCGAAGTGCACGATATCGGGCGCGTCCGTCGAATCCGATGGCGGTCTGAAGTTTTCGGAGACAGATCGGACATTCGTGCATTGGTCGGCTGTCGCTTTCATACAAGGAGTTGGAGCCGTTCATAAGACAGCAATAGTAGATGCAATGCGCCATGCCGAACAGATGCCCCGCTTCGTGTGCCAGTACGGCGCAAGATCGTCTCAGAATCAGATTGGTTACATCCGCCGTTCCGCTGGAGGCAAGATTGGCGACGTGTTTTTCGCCATAAAAAGATGGATGATAGCGCGCGAAGCTGAAAACGCCGACACGCTTGGCAAGATGTGCTTCACCGAAGACAAAGTTCCAGCCGGAATCCGGATACAGGTCATGCATTGTCACGACCAACAGAAGATAACCATCCTGGGGCATACCGCGAACTGCCTGATCGACGATATCCCGAGTCAGATACTGTGTCGCACTGCCATTAATACGGTTCGTGAGCGATGCAGACGTGACATCGAGCGGTGGCAGTAATTTCGCCGGCAACATGAACCAGGCTTCAGTCCATGCGCGCAAAGCTTCCAGCGGCGGAGACCGATCAGGCGGAAACTCGCCAAAAGGCTGCAGATACAATGTATGCCTGCCTGACTCAGGCCATGGAAACCCGCTTTTCGCAAACTTGTGCCAGGACTGTCCGGGCTCCGGAACTATCGCAAGCCATTCGTATGCCTTTGGCTTGCCCAGTGGCGAGAAATCTTCTCCTGGTTCGAGCAGTCGACGTTCCGGAGTGCTCAGGTCATTCAATTCGCCGAGCGCCTCACTCCTTGTCTGAGGTGTTGATTCCGGTGTTCTCAGTTTGAATAAGATCACCGCCAAAGCAATACCAATGAGAAGAAGTAATATGACTCGTAACAGCCTGATCATAAACATCAGGACACCAAAATATACGAGAGTTATACGTCAGTCAATACTAGACAAAACATCTCGCGCTCTGGTGATTTCCTTCTCGAATGTGTCTTCGCGAACAAAAAAAGCGAATCATGATTTTCGACTCCAGGCCCCGATCCAGGTGGACAACATGGCAACGCCATCAGTATCTGCAATTTCCCGGCGGAAGCGTACCTCCAAAGTATCGATGTCAACTTCATCGGCGGTCGTCACACCCAATGTGGTCATTACTGGAAGCATGCTTCGGATAGTATCAGCGGCATGCTTGTACCCTTCCCACGAATTTCCGCCGCCGATGATGGCATCGCATTGCATATTTGGCTCCGTTAATCCCGCCGTCATAAATGTTTTACGCAGCTTTAATCCCATTTGCATCTCCACCCGAGCCCGCTTCCAGGTTTCAAACAGCCAGCCGCGCATCTTTTCCAGCAAAGGGGACGGCGGTATACAAACAAAACCGTTCGATAGATCTATCTCCAGGAATGCAACAATGCCGCCACTATTCAGATTTCTTATAGCCGATCTGATTGCCTCAGCCGGATCTTTCAGATACAGCAATACCTGTCGGCCCACGACGGCGTCGAAGCTTCCCTTCAAGTCAAGACTTCTGATGTCGCCTGCAAGAAATGAAATATTGGAATATCCAAGATCTTCTGCACGATGTCTCGCTGTTTCCAATACTGACGGATTAGTGTCTATTCCAACAACTGAGCCACCCGGACCTGACAATTCAGCGGCGAGAAATGCCACATCACCCGCTCCACTACCGACATCCAGAACTCGCATTCCTTCAGAGATTCCCGCATTTGCAAAAAGCCGGCGGGTAAACGAATACAAGATCTCAGCCTGGTGCTGCAAGCATTTCCGTTCGTGTCCTGGATCCAGGAAAACATAGATGGCAGCAGATGCTTTCTTGTCCTTCATGGCATATCCTTTTTACATGGTCTTTTCTGAAGATTGACCGCTACGAACGCTTAATGAACACGAAAATAATACTCCATTTAACG
>JADFYG010000078.1 GCA_015233155.1 Candidatus Rifleibacteriota bacterium | reverse complement strand
TGCCGAGAGGGGGACTTGAACCCCCAAGCCCGAACGAGCATAAGATCCTGAATCTTACGTGTTTGCCAATTTCACCATCCCGGCGGAAAAGGCAGCCAACACTGCCTGCAATAGAATATATCAAACTCCTCGCCGGATTGCAACAAGATATCAAACTGGAATGATTCAGTGTTTCCTTGACACATTCGGCACTCATCAATATAATTTCTTTACAAGGTTCATGGGAGATATCGAATTTCCCAAAAGGAAGAATAATAATGCGCAGGCTTGTAACACTGTTTTTGCCGTTGCTGGTTCTGTTTTATAATTCTTCCACTGCACCTTCGGATGCCTGGCAAGGTCTGACCCACAAAAAGATGGCTTCGGACGCCTATTTTATAATGCCAGCGGCATTCCGACAATTTTTGGGTGAAACACTTTCTCCCAAGCGTAGCGAGCCTAATCTTCTCGCACTGCTTCAGGGAGCGATAGAACCGGACACTGTTCTCAAAGATTTCCACAATCATGTGTATCACATACAGGGTTATGATCTTGGTAACGGTCCGTTTCACGTGGCATCATTGAGTCTTGAGGTTACAGAAGATATTAAAAACAAAGCCCCGATATCACAGATTGTGCAAAAACTCGGCTGGCTTGCTCATTATGCTGCAGATCTCACTCAACCACTCCACACAGGCGTGTCGCTCGATAACATCGTAGAAAGCACATATCATTCCGACTTTGAAAACGATGTTACGAAAAGTATGTATTCGTATTCTGTTTCTTATGACGGAGCAAAGGTGCATGAACGCATGAGTGCCTTCATGATATACGAAGCTCTCTGGGCAAATCAGTATTACAGTGCTATCGAAACCGCCTATACCAAAGGACAGCGCTATACCGATGTCCAGAGAATTTCAGCAACCTGTTATTCCAGGGCAGTCAATAACATAATCGGTGTCTGGTACACGATCTGGGCAAATGCCGGCGGAAAGATCGATCCAGTAAACGATGCAAAACCAAGGTTTTTTCCGGCGAGTCAATCGTCAAAAGATCCAGCAAGCGGATTGTCAAAAATGCCCCGTGCAATTCGCTCTGTAATCAACGGCAAGCCTCCGGCAGGCGGCGAAGCCGATGTGTCGACAGCTTTGCCACGAGTTATTTCAGAAGACTCTGCCGAAGGACACTAACCGATTTCCCCTTCTCCGCTTCCCTTCGACCAGATTTCCAGGCCAATCACTGTTGAGCGGCTGTCGAACGGATTGACGTTCGTTTTTCATCCGATTTCCGGCCCCGCAGTCGGTCTTGCACTACTGGTACGGTGCGGCTCTGTCTGGGAAACCCTGCCACGTCTTGGCATTTCACATTTTCTTGAGCATATGCTGTTCCGCGGCGTTCCGAAATACCCATCTATCACTGCGCTGGGATTGGCTCTAGACGACGTCGGAGCAGAATCAAATGCCGCAACCTATTCCGACATGACAATACTTTCCATGAAAACACTTCCGGAAACACTTGAATCAGGATTATCCTTGCTGTATTCCATGGCAACTGAGCCAGTCCTGGAAGGCCTCACTGCTGAAAAGAAGATCATTCTCGAAGAATGCATGGAAGACACCGACGAGGATGGGCAAGTCGTAGCTATCGATCAGCTTTCCTCACAACTATTGTATGGGAATCACGTCTATTCGTATCCGATTCTCGGAACGCCGCAAACAGTTGAGCACATCGATCGACGAGCGCTACGTGAGCATCTGAAAAAACATTACAAGCCTTCTGGAGTTGTTTTGGCAATTGCCGGCGACATCTCACTCGCGAAAGCACGTAAATTCGTTCAAAGAGTATTCGGAAGTTGGAACGATCCGGACGATTCTATTCAGGATGACCAGATACTGCCCGTGCCGCCTTTCCGTGGTCCCCGTGTGCTTCGTGTAGTGTCAGCACGTAGTCAGGTCAGTGTTCGTATTTCATTTCGGGCGTTGAACTTCTGTGATCCGGACTATTATGTTGAAAAAACCATACTGCGTATTCTTGATGCGACCTCGGGCTCACCACTACGACGGGCTCTTCAGGATGAGAATGGTTTTTGTTACTCACTCAGCGCAGGCGTCGATGCATACGAACACGCCGGCGCAGTCCATGTCGATCTGAACTTGCAGCCTGATCGATTGATCAAAGGTATAGGTGAAGTTCTGCGCATTTTTTCTTTGCTCGCTCGAAAGGGTTTCACGAAAGAGGAGACGGAGCGAAGTACCGCCCAGTATGTGAAGGGAAAACGCCTATCGTCGACCGACCCGTGGGACTTCAGCGGTCGTGTCGCATTTCGAGCTTTGTTTCCGACGCCGCTGTCATTTGAGCAGGAGTTCGCGGCGACGCAAAATCTCATAGCCGAAGATCTCAATCGAGTTGCCGCGCGGCTTTTTCGGACGGAAAATCTGGGGATTACCCTCGTCGGACCTGTAAGCGACAGGCTGCTAAGAGATCTTAGAGCGCTAATGCGCACCTTTTCTGAATAATAAAATATGTACTTCTTCAAAAGAAGAACTTTTCCTTTTTTGCTGGCTGTGAGAAAATAACCCGGTTGCTTTAGTATCATGATCGTCAGACATCAGTATCTTTAGACGGTTTGTTTTCGTAAAGGTAAACACAGCAAAATCAGCATTTGGAGATATTTTCCCATGAGCAAAGCCACTCAAAACGGTTCGCTAGACGACGAAAATCCGGCCAATTCCACTACGGGGCAGGGGCGATGGCATAAGCAGGCAGGAACTGAGCCTTCGGCATTGCATAACGACACTGAAGAGAAAACTGATACTGAAAAGACACTTGACGGAGCAGTCAAACACAAGCCTTACATTGCTCCCGAACAGAATATTCCGGAGATGTCATTTTTGCCGGTTCTCATCGGAGCTATTTTAGGCATTATCTTTGGCGCCTCGTCTTTGTATCTGGTGCTGAAAGTTGGTATGACGATCTCTGCTTCAATTCCTGTCGCAGTCATCTCGATTACCTTGTTTCGCTGGCTGGCTACGACGTTCGGTTTACGCAAAGCCACGATCCTCGAGAACAACATTGTCCAGACTACCGGCTCGGCCGGGGAATCGATCGCCTTCGGCGTTGGCGTTACAATGCCCGCTCTGCTTATAATGGGTGAAGAGATGGAGGCTGTTCGCGTAATGACTGTGGCCTGTCTTGGCGGCCTCCTCGGCATTCTCATGATGATACCGCTGCGTCGCGGATTAATCGTCCAACAGCACGGAAAGCTTACCTATCCCGAAGGTACCGCCTGCGCTGAAGTACTGATCGTTGGCGAACAGGGCGGTATGAATGCTAAGACCGTCTTCTCCGGCTTCGGCGTCGGCGCCATCTATACTTTTCTCGCCTACGGCATGCGCTTGTGGCCGGATACGCCGTCGATGGTTTTGACGTTCTTCAATCGTACCTGGAAACGCGGTATCGAAGTGGCTGGCGAGTTTTCTCCGGCATTGCTGGGAGTCGGATATATTATCGGCCCATCTACCGGCTGCATTATGATGGCCGGAGGTGCGTTGTCATGGCTTGTTCTGGTGCCTCTGATCAAAATGTTCGGCGAATCCATTGTCAATCCCATATACCCTGGTGAGATCCCGATAGCACTTATGGATGCCGATGCATTGCGTCGAGCCTATGTTTTGTACATTGGTGCGGGCGGCGTAGCTATGGGCGGATTGATTTCAGTATTCTATTCGTTGCCCATAATCTGGAGCTCAGTCAAGGCGGGCCTTTCAGATATCGGTGGAGGCTCGAAAACCGTTAAACTTCGTACCGAGGATGACCTGTCGATTAAATTCGTCATCATCGGTTCGATCGCTCTCACTATCGCGATCTGGTTAACTCCGTTGTTAAAGATCAATCTGATCGGCGCCGTGATGATCATGCTATTCGGCTTCATCTTCGTCACGGTCAGCTCTCGCTGTACCGGCGAGATTGGCAGCTCGTCGAACCCAATTTCCGGAATGACAGTTTCGACACTGCTTCTTACCTGCCTTATCTTTGTCGGCCTTGGTTGGACAGGCGTTTCATACAGAGTCACCGCTTTGTCAATAGCTGCTGTAGTCTGTATCGCTGCCTCTAACGGAGGCACCACTTCCCAGGATCTCAAGACCGGCTTCCTTCTCGGAGGAACACCACGACATCAGCAGGTTGCCATCCTTATTGGCACGTTAACCTCAGCGGTCGTGATCGGTTATACACTGCTGGCTCTGAATTCAGCCAGTACATTCTATATTCGTCCTTCTTTGCCCATAAAAGCAAAGGTCGATGTTTCCACCCTTACAAAGAAAGAAAAGCTTTCCGGTCCGGAAGCCAAATTCGACGACAAGGAATACTTTGTCTGGTATGTTCAGGAAGCCACATCAGAACTCCAACAGGGAAAGTATCTGGTTGATGCTGGCGGAAACGTAGCCTATATCGTTGATCCCGGCGTCCAGGGGACCTACAAATACCGTGATTGCGACACCAAGACCATCCCTTATTCCGGGGCTCAACCCAGTATCGATCTTAAGACATTGACAGAGAAGGATCGTCCTCGAGGTGAAATGGCTGCAAAGGATACCAAGGAGTATTTTGCCTATGAGCCTGACAAGGACCAGGGGGAGTTTAAGGCTGGGCGATACCTCGTCGATGACAATGGCAAGATCTGCTACCGTGTGGATCGCGGAACACCTATCAAGAAGCTTGGAGCACCTCAGGCAAGCCTGTTCGCATTGATGATCGATGGCATTCTGACTCAGAAATTGCCCGGCACTCTCGTTATCATAGGTGCCTTTATTGCACTGATAATGGAATTGTCGCAAGTGTCGTCGTTAGCCTTCGCTGTCGGGCTCTATCTTCCGTTCAGCTCGTCAGTGCCAATTTTTATCGGCGGCATTGTTCGCTGGCTTGTCGATCGTTCGACGGCAAAGACGGCTCACGGTGGTGTCCAGGAGATCACTGAGACAGAGACAAGTCCGGCCGTATTACTTTCGTCGGGTCTCATTGCGGGTGGTTCAATTGCCGGTGTCGTGATTACCCTCATTCAAGGGTTCTACGAGGATTTTGCAAACCGGATCGATTGTTCAGAAGTTCTTGCCAAATTTGCCGATACAAATCTCATATCCACGGTATGCTTCCTTCTTCTTGCCGCCTTTATCTACGCTGTTGGACGCCAATGGCTGCTTGCCCCTGCACCCAATAAATCCTGAGAAATAAGAGCTGTCTATTACTGTTCCCGGTTAATTAGCAGATTCAAGGATGGGCACGGCATGCCGTGCCCATTTTGTTTTAGCTTCGAAAAAAATGAAACAGTATCAAATCAATCCAAAATGTTCATTCGCAACTCCCGTACAATCCACCCCAAGGGCATTTAATTCTCCGCTGGTGAATGGCTTGCATTCCATGATTTCAACGAATGGCAGGGCTGGACCGCCGGGCCAGCCGAGAAAGCTCGTTGCAAAAGATGCGGAGCGCCCGGCGGTGGCTGCCCTACCGGTCTAAATGATCCTGCGATCGCCCCGACGCCTTGATTATGCCTTGATTACGCGCATACTTACCTTTGGGAAATATGCACGAATCTTCTAATGTGTATCAGCGTTTTCCGCCTATACGCAATAACGCCTCACGTACCTTGTTTTGCAGAGGAGAGTTGGGATAGCTGTTCAGGAACTTTTCGTAGGCATCACGCGCCTTTGTATAATCGCGTTGGAAAACCTCATACGTGTAAGCGATTTCATACTGGGCAGCTGCGGCAAACGTGTTATTGTAGAACAGATTGTTCATTTCATCCCAAAGCCGAATAGCGTTCGCGTAGTCTGCGAATCCGTCACGCATGACGAAGCCCATGCGATAGTAACTCTCATGGACAATAGGCGTATTCATACGGGTATCAATAATACGCTGATATGCCCGGCGCGCTTCATCATAATTGAGAACAAGCAATTCATTGGCTTTGGCCAGCTTGAATTGTGCCTCCATAATAAGCGGCGATGTCGGATTGTCGCGTACAAATGTTTCAAGAACCTTGAGGGCCTTCTGGCCGTCGCGGACTTTGTCCATATAGAGATCATACAGCTTCATGGTGATTTCAGGGACATCGCGGTCGCCTGGATTTTCAGCAATCCAGCGTTCATAGTATTCGGCAGCTTTTTGCGGGTCCATTAATGGACCGTCATTCATTTCGACCAACGCCTTCATGATTTCGAAAGTTGCAGCCGAATCCGGGTTGTCACCCCATAGACCCACCAGATCTTTATCTGCCTTGGGATAATCCTGCAGGTCGTCAATATCCTTCTTTTGAATATCCTCAATGGAATCTATTATAGCCTGATCATCTTCTGTATATTCACGTTTGGCTTTCTTGCCGCCCTTAGGCTTTTCAGCTTTGGCCATCCGTTTTTCCTCATATCTGGCAAGCTTGCCTTTCGCAAAATCACGTATGGGATGGATATCATTATACTCATCAAGAATCGTCTCGTAGAAAAGCTTTGCTAGATCCGGGCTGATTAGTCTATCTTCAACGAGATCACCAATTCTTATTATCAGGCTCAGATTTTCCGGAGACGGTTTCATACTCTTGCGAAGTGTGTCCAGATACTCTACTGCACGAACATAATCGCCTTTTTTTTCGGCGAGCTCAGCCATCTTGTACAAGACGTCGCGTGACCTGGCCGCCGGTGGACTGCTTTTTAAATATTCTTCATACGACTTAATTGCGCGATCGTAATCGCGCAAATCATGCTCAAGCATTTTCGCCGTGTAATAGCTGAAAGTGACGCCACCGTCACGCGAAGACTCCTGGAGTTTTTTCATGCCCGCGAGTTCGACACGCGCTGAAAGATCTTTAAATTTGGCGTCGAGCTCTTTACGGTGTGATGGAATCAGCGACCCAAGATCAAGCAGGCGACTCATGAAATCGTGAGCTTCGACCAGACGTCCCGCAGCCAAAGCTTCCTTGTATAACCAGAAAAGAGCCGATCGACAGTATCTGCTTCGTGGATATCGATTTACAAGCGCCGTAAACAATTCAGTCGCCCCGGTCTTGTCTCCGCGTGATCGCTGAAGCCGCGCCCATCGATATATTACCAGATCCTTACGAAGCCCTGGATGAACGAAACTGCGTAATGCACGTTCATAATAAACGGCGGCATCCTCTGGTCTATTCAGTTCTTCAAGTAAGCGGGCAACGAGGAAATAAAGTTTCGCGGCATTTGGCCGATTTTCAATTTTTTCCAGGGCCTCTTGTAACAATCCGAGTGCAAATTCACGCTGCCCATCGACACGCCACAGTCGAAAAATCAGCATTTCACCATCTTCCTGATCAGCTCGCTTATCAGAATAGAGAACATATTGATGAAATTTTTTCAGCTCTTCAAGGTGTTCAAGCAGATCTGAACGATTTTTGGGGTCGCGGGCGACGGACAGGCCTGTTTCCCAAAGGGCTGCGGCTCTGTCACTGTCATGTTCCTTGGAAAGAGCAATTTCACCAAGACCCAGGAAAGCCTCATCGCGACGTGGTGAATCCGGAAAGAGCTTCAATAGTGCTTCATAGTCTTCCCAGGCATGGCTCGGATCCTGGAGGGCATCACGATATAGGCGGGCGCGCTCAAGCAATATTTCATCGCCTTCACCAGTTTTAACTCCTTTTTTGAGCAAAGCAGTAAGCTCTTCGATCGATTTTATTGCCCTCGTGTTTTCCGCACGGATCTTGCTTTCCTTGAAAAATTCGGATCGCGGATACACAAGCGTAATCTCATAAAAAAGATCCTGTGAACGATACTTGGTGTTCTCGACGCCCTCAACCATTTGTCCAAGCTTAAAGAGTCGGGAAGGTGTTTGCGGATCTTCCGGATTCTGCTCTATCTGCTCTTCGATTCCTGAAATGGTTCCGCGCTTTCCAAGGTCGTCGGATTTTTTGTCTATCCAGGCCAAAGATTCAGGCATCGAGAAGCCGGCTTTATATTTCGTGATAAGTTGAACAGCCTTCAGTTGATCTTTATCTTCTTCGGCTTTCTTAACAAGACGTCGAAGAGCCTTGAACCGCGGCTCTTCATCGCCGGGTGCATCAAGAGCCCGCTGAACATTGTCGAATACATCTGTTAAGCGCTCGAGCCGCAAATACAACTCCGGACGACGGCTCGACTCTAAAGAGAGGGCCGCTTCCAGCGTCTTTATTGCCTCATCCTTTTTTTCATCCTTCTCTTCCAGCTTTGATTTTCTCACTGATGCATCAACTCGCACTTCCGCTGGAATTTTTGCATCATCAATGAGTTTTTGGTAGAAACGCAAAGCGTTCTTCCCGTCATTGGCCGCATCATAAACTTGTGGAATTCTTTCACGAACGGCCTGAACGCGCCGTCCTTCCGGAAAGAACGACAGATATTCAAAATATGCGCGATTTGCCTCATCGTTGTTTTTCAAAGATCGTTCTGACACCTCAGCCATTCGATAAAGAAGTTCAGAAAGTTGCTCAGGATAGTTTTTCGAGGTCAGCAATTCCTGGACCTCTGTCACAAATGCCTGATGTCTCGGTTCACGGAGCAATGACCAGGAGATATAGCGCCGGATAGCACGTTCGCGAATTCGATCATCAGCCTTGCTCTTAATAAGTGCGATTAATATTTTCGCAATACGTTCTACATCCGGTTTGGGTTCAGTGACTGCTTTTTGATATCGTGTTTCGAGTTCTTCCGGTCCCAGTTTGGCAAGCAGTTTCGCGCTAGCCGTTGCTCCCTCATCACCCGTCTCTTCTTCCGCGGCATTTTCGCGTTTTTGGTCGGACTCTCGTGTGGAAGGTATTTCTAAACTTCCGCTGGCCGACTCCAGCCCCTCCCGTTTTCTTTGTCGGGCGTCAGCTTCTCGTTTCCGTGTTTTTTCCCGCTGAATGGCTTGCCCCGCTAACCAGGCTTCAGGACCTTCTATTTTTTTCAGGGCTTCGAGTCGATCCTTCACCTTGTCGGCAAGAGCAGGAGACAACCTCAGGGCTCGTCCATAGAAACGATGCGCTGACTCGGGATGATGCATGCCGGCATATGCTTCTCCCAGAGCAAAATACGCACGAGCCAAATGACGACTGCGCGGATATTCTCTCGTAAAGCGTGTCAACATATCGACAGCTTTGATGCCTTCCCCTTGTGCCAGAGTAATGCGGCCCAACCGATAGAAGGGGGTTTCAAATAACGGATCTAGTGGTTTCGTAATCGAAGCGGCTATTTCATACCAGCGGGCGGCATCTCCGAGCGATTTGTCGATTCGCCAGGCAATATTGCCAAGACTAAGTGCGCAGGCTAATTTTGCCGGTCCGGATGCAGTATCGGCAAGTTTTTCCAGCAGTGCTTTGGCCTTGCCTGGGAACTCGCGATACATCTCGACACCTATGCGATAGGTGATAGTCCAGCGTAAATCGTCAGGCATTTCAGCATCTTCCAGTTCCTTGGCAAGCTTTTCCAGAGGCTCAGAGCTCGTCGCCAATGCCAACACCGGAATCAATTCATTGTATAAGTTCTGTCGGTCAAAGGATCCAGCTCTTTTCAACCGATCTTGAATCTCCGCCTCACGTAGTCTGAACGATAGTTCGCGCCAGGCCTTTTTGTCATCTAGATACCCCTCATCCGATGGGAGTGCGTGGTCAAGATAGTCGCGAAGCATCTTCAAGGCATCGACGGGTTTTTCCTGATCGAGCAATGTCTTGTATAAATCTTTTCGATAAGTCTGCGCATCCTTGCTGTCAGGGAAGCGCTCGACGAAGGACTTCATACTGTCCTGCATGGCGGCATCGTCCTGCAGAGTTTCTTTTTGCAGCCGAATAGTATCCTTCAATCCTTGCATTGCCCAGTAACTATCTGGCCATGCGGACAACAATGCGGCGAAACTCTCGATTGCTCCGACCGGGTCTCGTTGATGCAACGATTTAAGGTTGCCGATGCGATATCGCACTTCATCGACACGTCCCCAGTCGTAAATTTTATCCAGCTGCCATGAAGACTTCTTTGGAGCTGCCCCGACCAGATACTGCTCATATAGACCGAGTGCCTTGTCATACTCACGCATATCATCATCCGTTATAACGGCGGCCCGATACTGTGCTTCTCGCACCATGGCGTGGTTGGGATAACTTGCAATGAATGTATCGAAAAGAGTTAATGCTGATTGCAGATCGCGACCACGATATTTTTCGTATGCCTTTTCAAACAGTATCTGTGCCGGAGATATCTTCGGTTCAGTACGTGCCAATGCTATGCCGAGCCAGGGATCGGCTTCTCCGCCGCTCTTCCCCACGCGATCCTTGTCGAGCTGAGTGGCCTTCTCGTAGTAATATTTTGCGCGATCCGGGTCTCCTAATTTATATTCGGCTGTGTATCCCGCCATTTTCAGTCCCAGGATGCCCCATACCATGTCATCAATCTCCGCTTCGCGCCGCTTTTTTAGTGAAAGCGATGGTGTGGCTGTGAGATGAGGCGGAACCGTAGCCAGCTCAGCAAAAACTTCCAGCGCTGAAGGACAATCGGAAAGCTCATCTCTAAGCAGAGAACCGAGCATTAAATGTGCGGTGCGCCAACCGAGAAGGTCTTTTGAACTCTTCAGATACTCGCGATAATTCAAAACGGCATCCTGTGGATTTGGCGTCGCAAGATGATACTGGGAGAGTGCGCCGTTTACGAAACAGACATTGATCGCAGATTCGCTCTTGGAGTCAGATGCGATTTTGGAGAGCCATTCGATTCCGCGTTCAGGCTTGTTGAGATCGTATGCATAGAAGAGTCCGATGTGAAGCTTTGCCAGATCAGCCGCATCGGTTTCCGAATAAGAAGCTATTTCCTCCCATGCCGTAAGACCATGCATGCCTATTTCCAGATCGTAACCACGCTCAAAACCGATGAGATATCGCATCTCTTCACGCTCTGAGCATTCGGGAAATTTTTCATAGTAACGCCGATAAGCTTTGAAAAGATCAGTGATTTTCGTCAAACCACGTCCCATAAGCTTGGCACGCTGGATTTTGGCTTTTACCAGATACGAACGCTCCGGACTCCATTCAATAAGCCGGTCGAGCTCTTTCAGCGAACGATCGTATTCCTTCTGATCTTCAAGAATCTCGGCCATGAGCAGTTGTGCTTCAGCCTTTTCATCAGCTCCGGCCGGCTCGGAACGAACCAGTGTCTGCAAAAGAGCCAACGCCCTATCCGGTTGTTCCAGGGCTTTGTAATGCTGAGCCAGAAACAGATATCCCTCTCCCATTTTACGGTCGGAATGTTTTCTCATGAATTCGAGAACTTCGGCTTTGAGCAGGATATCCTGCTCGCCAGGTTTTCCAATGGGAACGGTAGCTGTCGCGTTCTTGGCGCGTGCGATAGCAGGGGATGGCAGTAAAAGAATTCCTGAAAATACAATACAAAACATGGTTGTCAACAAGGAGCTTAGCAAGCGGGACGATGATTTTCTAAAAGGCGACCGGATACCTGGCAAGTTGGGGAATACCGTCGCCACAGGTTGAAATGATGAAGAGATTAGTGTGAGAGAAGGCTCAGGCGTGGCTATATGCCCCCGGAGGGAAGATTTTCGGGGATGAAATTGACAATGTGAATGCACACGGTCGTTCATAACTTGTAAACTTTGCCACGAACGGGAAATTTGTGCAAGCCCGAATGCATTTATTCCTTATTACAAATTTCATTTTTTTCCGGATACATTTTCAGCCTCTTTTGGAGCAATATTTTGAACAAACAGTTCACCGTTTTTTAATTCGACACGTGCAGTTCCGCCATCGCAAATTTCGTTTGCGATAATTGCACGTGCGAGTCGTGTCTCAACTTCTTTTTGAAGAGTCCTTTTGAGGGGACGAGCGCCGTAAACCGGACTGTATCCCTTGTTGATAAGCCATGTGCGAGCGTCATCCGAAAGCTCCAGAGTGATGCGTCGCTCGGCAAGACGCTTGCGAAGATCGGCTACAAGCAACTCGACGATGTTTCCCAGGTCGACCAGCGATAGGGGTTTGAATAGGATGATGTCATCGACACGGTTCAAAAATTCTGGACGGAAAGCGGCGCGCAGGTCAGCCAGAACACGATCACGGGCCTCGGATGTTATTTCCCCGTCCACAACTCCTTCGATCAACGTTATCGAGCCCAGGTTTGATGTCATTATCACAATGGTATTCTTAAAATCAACGGTGCGTCCTTTGCTGTCCGTCAGTCGCCCATCATCAAGAATCTGTAGCATAACGTTGAAAATGTCCGGATGCGCCTTTTCGATCTCATCGAACAGTATTACCGAGTAAGGCTTGCGGCGCACTGCTTCAGTAAGCTGGCCTCCCTCGTCGAACCCTACGTAACCAGGTGGCGCACCAATCAGGCGTGACACGGAATGTTTTTCCATATATTCACTCATATCGATGCGAACCATATTTGCTTCACTATCGAAGAGGGATTCTGCCAACGCACGGGCCAGTTCAGTCTTTCCCACACCAGTCGGGCCGAGGAAAATAAATGAGCCCATGGGACGGCGAGGATCCTTTATGCCCGCCCGCGAACGCATAACTGCGTCGGAGACAAGTGACACGGCCTCGTTTTGGCCTATAACACGCTTATGCAAGGTGTCATCCAGCTTGAGTAGTTTTTCGCGCTCGCCTTCGACCAGACGCTTTACAGGAATACCGGTCCAACGGGCGACGATTTCAGAAATTTCGTCTTCGGTTACGCTTTCGCGAACCAGGCGTCCGGTACTTTGTTTACGTGACAACTCTTCTTCAAGTGCCGCTGCACGCCGTTGTGCCTCCGGCAAACGCCCATGTTTCAATTCGGCCGCAAGATTCAGATCGTATGCACGTTCAGCCGCCTCGATCTGTCGATTCATTACCTCTATTTCCTCACGAAGCGCCTGCACTTTTTTGATTACATCCCGCTCATTTTCCCACTGAGCTTTCATCGAATCGGCGTGGCTCTTCAACTCGGCAAGCTCCCTGACCAGTTCGATCATTCGTCGCTTGCTTGCATCATCTTTTTCTTTGGAAAGCGCTGCTTCTTCGATCTGAAGTTGCATAATGCGGCGTGCAACACTGTCCAGTTCCGAGGGCATTGAATCTATCTCGGTTCTGATCGTTGCACACGCCTCATCAATGAGGTCGATAGCCTTGTCGGGCAGGAACCGGTCGGTAATATATCTCTGGGATAGTGTTGCTGCAGCAATAAGCGCTTTATCCAGGATTTTCACGCCGTGATGGACTTCAAACCGCTCTTTCAAGCCACGCAAAATAGAAATCGTGTCCGCGACGTCCGGCTGTTCGACCAACACCGGCTGGAATCGCCGCTCGAGCGCTGCATCTTTTTCAAGATGTTTGCGGAACTCATCTATTGTTGTTGCACCAATGCAATGCAGTTCCCCACGCGCCAACATGGGTTTAAGCATGTTGCCGGCATCCATGGAACCTTCTGCTTTTCCCGCTCCGACAATAGTATGCAGTTCATCTATGAAAAGAATGACGCGACCGGCGCTGTTTTTCACTTCAGCGAGAACGGCCTTGAGCCTCTCTTCAAACTCGCCGCGAAATTTAGCGCCAGCGATGAGCGCTCCCATGTCTAGCGCGAAGATAGTTTTTTCCTTCAGCCCCTCGGGTACATCGCCGCGTAAAATGCGTTGTGCAAGTCCCTCGACTATGGCAGTCTTGCCGACGCCGGGCTCACCAATGAGAACAGGATTGTTCTTGGTTTTGCGCGACAGAATGCGAATTACACGCCGGATCTCATCGTCGCGACCGATGACCGGATCCAGTTTCCCGCGTTGGGCATCGCGAACAAGATCGCGTCCATATTTTTCCAGAGCTTCGTAGGTTTGCTCCGGATTTGCCGAAACAACGCGTTGGTTGCCACGCACCTCGGTGAGAGCAGTCAGAAGGCGGTCGCGGTCAATCTTGAATTTTGTCAGTATGCGTCCTGCGGCAGTCTCATTTCCGGTGGCGATCATGGCAATCAGGAGATGCTCGACTGAAAGATACTCATCTTTCAGGGCTTTCATTTCGTCTTCGGCTTTTACGAGCAGCCGTGAAAAGCTGTTCGTCACGTAGACCTGCCCGGGTTGCATGCCTGGACCGGATACACGTGGCTTTTTGCCAATTTCTTCTTCGAGACTCCTTCGCAAATCTTCCAGAGGAACATTCATGCGATTAAATAACCTTGGAATTAGCCCTTCCGGTTGATCGACAAGAGCTGCAAGCAGATGCTCAGCATCCACCTCTGTATGGCCATACCGCACCGCTAAATTCTGTGCGGCTTGCAGAGCCTCCTGCGATTTTTGCGTCATCTTATTTATATCCATTATAAAAATCCTCCTGCCCGATCTAACGGGCCTGAAACTAATATATCAAAAACCATGCCATCTAAGATAAATCCCTTATTGCAACAGAATCTTACAATGAATTTCATGTATTTATCCAGTCGCATATAATTCATGCGACGTCGCTGCGACACAAGAAAAACAGATTGTTGAACCTGAAAATTTGTTAATATTGGGGTTGGGCGATCCGGCTGTGTAAATCTATTGTTTGCAGATGGGCCATGTCGTGCCACACTGCGGGTATGTCTTGAATTTTGCAAGAGCCCATCTTTATATAATGGCAACAATGAAGGAAAATATCATGAAAATATTCGCAGGTGAAAAGTGGGAAGACGGTTTTATCGATCATTATCGAAATGCCGGGGAATGCCGCATCGAAGTGATCGCGTGTCGCACGCTTGAACGCATCGAAGGTATGTATTTCGTGAGACAAAAAAGTTTGCGTCTGCTTGTCAATTATCTTTTCGAAATCGGACCGAGACAGGTTCTTCGCAAAGTGCGATCAAGGGCGGGCGAAACATTGCGCAACGACAAGTATGTCTCGTGTGGGATCGGGCGGCTTCTGGAAGGATTCGCCGAAAGTAGTATTCCTCGCGGAAGCCTGGTCGCCTTTCTCGCCCCATTTCATCCGGCTTGTGCCGAACGATTCGTTATACCGACCGAGCTGATGCGGTTACTGGATGCCGAGCATTTACGGAAAATCGCAGGAGCTCTTGAGGCAGGGCAGGATAGCTCGCGGACAGAATATGATATTCGTTTTGCAGACCTGATATCGTTTTCCGCACCTGAGAAGAAGTTCTGGAAATTACTGACCGGCTACACAATTCATTCCGGAGGGATTTTGTCTCCATCTCAAACAAATTCAGCTATGGAAGAAGTATTGCGTGTGGTTATCGACACCGACTGGTCACATGCGCGTAAATTACCAGCCATTTTTCATTCGAAAAAAAATGTTACGTCCGATGGTATTTTGGAAATTCGTCCCGGACCTGCAACTAATCCCCCCAAGGGGGCAAGCGCAAAACCAAGGCCCAGTGGAATCGTCTTCGGCTATGGCAATTATGCCAAGACCTTCGTGATTCCTAATGCTGCTCCATTTATAGATATAACAGGGGTTCACGAAATAGATCCGACGCAGATTCCGGGCAGCTCAGACACGTCGTTTTCATGGGATACATCGCCATTGCCACGCCCGGAGGAGTCTGCCGATGTCTTCTTCGCAGCCGGATACCACCACACCCATGTTCCAATAGCGATTGCAGCTCTTAAACGCGGTGGTTATGCCGTCGTAGAAAAACCGATTGCAGTAGACTCGATTCAATTAAACGAATTACTGGAAACTCTTGAAAATAGTGGCCCCAAACTGTTTTCGTGTTATCACAAACGGTATATACCATTTAACGCCTGGGCGCGGGAAGATCTCGGCGTTGTTCGTGGAGAGCCGATATCATCAAGTTGCATCGTTTACGAGGTGCCTTTGCCGCCACTCCATTGGTATCATTGGGCCAACTCGAAAAGCCGACTCGTTTCGAATGGGTGTCATTGGCTTGATCATTTTCTGTTCATGAATGATTTCGCCCCTGTAAGAAAGTTCGACCTTACATTGGCTCCGGACGGAACGACGAATGTCTCCGTTACGCTCGAAAACGATGCTTTTATGACTCTGGTTCTGACTGACCGTGGCAGTGAACGCTTAGGAGTGCGCGACTTCATCGAATTGCGCTCTAAATGCGCAACTGTACGAATGATCGACGGTGGAAATTATTTATCCGAAAATTCGAGTCGAATCGTTCGTCGAAGAAGCATCAACAAACTAGACAGTTACGTTCACATGTACAGAACGATATCGGCACGCATTGCGGCCGGAGAAGCGGGAGACTCGGTAGACTCGGTGAGAATTTCAGCGGGATTGATCCTGGCCCTCGAGAATCGTTTCAATGAGTTGGCAATCTCTTCGACCAAGTAGTGCTCCACGATTACCAAAGAAGCCTTTACGGCTATTTACGTCAGGGCGAGATACCTCATATTCGGTCGGAATGCCAACAATGCTGTCATTTCGAACGAAGGGAGAAATCTCAACTGGCCGGTTAGCATCCTTTGTTAATCATGAGCGCCTCTTTTTGAGAGCGGGATAGCCTTTTTACGGCATGTTCCCGACGTTGTGCCGCCGACCGGTCTTCGCAGACTTCATGATAAACAAGTCTGACGGGTAATCGGCCACGCGTGTAACGAGCCGCCTTACCCGTGTTGTGACATGCAAGGCGAGCTGTTAAATCGTTGGTAACCCCAGTATAAAAAGAGCCGTCGGCGCATTCCAAAATATACAATACCCAGCCGTTCTTATGTTCTATCATTTCTCCGGAGCTAATTTGTTCCACGCGGAACCTTCCTGATAACCAACAATCGTCTGGCCATGGTCTGCTTCCATTTTCGGAATTGTGGTCGTTATGTCTGGCACCCTATTCATTGATAATTTATTCGATTTATTTCAGAAGTTGGAAACAATCGACAGTATTCGGCAGAGTAAGAGTAACCGGATTCCCATTTCCTCCGGTAAGTTCGACATAAGCAGTGGCAAAGGGTGCAATTGTAATATTTCCAGTTGAATATGGAGAAAAGACCCCATTGTTCTTGAATACCGCCGGCCCCATAAGGGTAACATCGGCCAGTGGTGCAAAAGAGTAGGTCTTGCGAAGGTCTATATCATCGAAGCCATAGACTGTTCCGGCTCCGACCTGGTCCACCCATAATGCCAGCGACCATTGTGCAAAAACAGATGCAAAGGGTTGATTCGTGAATGCCGCTACCGCATCAGGCCCGACACCAGGCGCTTTCAAATGATTCTGAACTGAGCCATTCGTTCCAAAACGCTGACCGAGCCAGGTGCCGAAGAGATATACGCGACCGTAATCCTCATTGGTTTGAGTCCAGTTCAGCAGGCTGTGTGAATATATGGGAATGCGCGGGTCGCCAGGATTTTTCAGGGACCCGGTTAAGAAATTTTCCACCTGTATTGCCTTGGACTGGTTTCCGGCGGCTATTCCGAATCCATTTACATGCTCGGCATATCCGGACATTCCCTCATTCAGCCAATCTTCATTTGCCAGCGTGTTTTGTCTTTGATTGAAAAAGATCATGTGTTGGAATTCGTGAGCCATTGTCGATTTCAGGCCATCGACACTCGCAATTCCATATTGAAGATAAAACATTTTTTTCTGATTGCTGATGCCGTTGCTAATACGTGATGGAGCATATAAGTCACCCGAATAAAAAAAGCCGGCCGTTATAAATTTTTTCGAAATAAGCATAAAAATATCGTTTGAAATAACGGGATTACTATCAAAACCCGCTGTTGGTTCTTCTCCAAATATATTTCGATCCTTCACATAAATCGAAGGCCACGTGGAAGCGAGCTGATTGACAAGTGTAATAGCGCCTGAATCAAGAAGAAGATCAGAATCAAGATATATATTCAAGTAATTTGAAAACCCTGGGATAAGATCACTGCGAATGCATTGTCCTGTAATCGTCGCGACATTTGGAGTCCCGAAAATAGAAAAAGCCGCAATATCGCCGACGAAATCGGAATGTCTGACACTACGTGAAACCGGAATGCGGGATCTTGGGGCAGGCAGTTTGTGTTCGAACTGGCGAAGAGAATAATGAAAACTCTGCTCTGGAGAGCGAACTGCAAAGTTAAATGGGGGATTGACCGTCGAAATAATTTCTGGTGCCAGATTGTTTCGTGTCTCAACAGAGTTTAGGACACTGCTTTGAGCAGCGCTCAGGGAAACCGTCGCCGTCGCGTTTGTTCGGTTCATTAAAGCGATAAATATCGTCATTCCCGTAGTCAACCCGGATATGGCGGCATTTGAGCCGCTGGCAGGAAATCCGATACTGGAATAGCCTGTCGGCAGATCAAACTCTTTTACAAGAGGAGTCGGCAACTGGGGAGTAATAGCGATTTCCGGAGAACGAATCACGGACGTAAGACCGTTGGCTTGGACAACAAAATAATATGTCGTATTGTTCAGGAGACCGGTTTGCAGCAATTCGAGATTCTCTGTTGTTGTGGAAATACCTGAAATAGCACCGCCGCTGATAGTTGATTGATAAATGGTGTAATCAGTTGCCCCCGCGACTGGTTCCCAGGAGAGAAGAACCGCTGCATCACTTGCAACGCCAGCGACACGCAAAACTGCTGTAGACTCTGAGGAAATGACCGTGCCGTCGGTCGAATTAACGAATACACGATGAAGAAGTCTGTCCGCCGAGCTCCGAATGCCGCACAGAATGCGCCCATCGCCCATGTTCTGCACGAATTCGATGCCGGGCTCCGTTACGAAGCTGTCTGGAACGAACTCAGGGAAGGAGCGTATCCAGTCCTTTCCAGCAATGAATGACGCCTGGTTGGAAGTGTCCAGATTGCCGCTCATAGACCATTTAACAAGAACAGGACATGCGCGCGCTCTGCTTGTTCCGGCAAGGAGAATTCCACCATCCAGGGGAAAATCCGCGAGTCGGCACAGGCCATCGTTGATAAACATAAAACGTTTTGAGCCATCGACAGCGGAAATATTAGCGATGACATAGGAAATCCCGGACCAATTCGCCCATCCTGCAATAGCATACCCGTCCAAGGAAGGTCTGATCAGTCCGTCGAGAAAAAAATCGTCGACCGTTGCTCCGCCCAGGTTGCTTCCGGCAAGAATCGTTCCAGATGTCTCATTCCAGACAACATTTGAGTTAGTAACACCCGAAAGTGAATCACCGTTTTGCATGGAGACAGAAATTCGATTGGCAATCACTAAGCGTTCGGCAAAAGAATTCAGGCCGGCTTCATAGGCTGTCGGATCGTCGTGATTAACTCCGGCTATCGCTATTTGTGCAGTCTGAACTGCATTAGAAGGTAATGACCCGCGAACATCAGCGGAGGATAGCGATGAAAACAGGATGTGAGCAAGAAGGTCGGGGTCGAGCCTAGAGCCGATCGGCGCTACTGTAATGGTATTTTCGCCAACGACAAGATCCGCAGCTCCCTGAAACATTGTATAGCCACCAATATGACCACCGGTGATTTCAACACGACCGATAATGGATCGGCCTTCCGGAAACCCGACCATCGTTGTCTGGGCACTTCCGGATGCAATCATTACAGTACGGGAAAATGTTGTAAACGGTGTTGCGGCTGATACGGGATTTACTACAAGAATACTGAATTTAACCTGAGGGATGCTGTTAGAAGTGGCTCGAATTGAATAATCCATAACTCGCGAAGATTTGCCGGGTAATACCACGACAAAACGCACGGATGCGGAATGGCTATCCGAAGAAATTATCGATAGAGCCCCAGTCGATAAATCACCGCGGTTTTCAAAAAGACACCCGGTAACAAAGG
This sequence comes from Candidatus Rifleibacteriota bacterium, assembly GCA_015233155.1. Classification (GTDB taxonomy): domain Bacteria; phylum Muiribacteriota; class Ozemobacteria; order Ozemobacterales; family Ozemobacteraceae; genus JADFYG01. Next base: position 1,181 of record JADFYG010000078.1, on the reverse strand, counting down.
TTAAAAGGAGGATAAGAAAAAAAATAATTCTTCGCATACAAGTAGCCTTTGCCTCTCGCAAATCTCTCAAACGCGTTGAATTTTATTTGACGCGCTCATAGACAAAACGCGGCATTTCTGCCGCGTGGAATCACTAAGTTATATTTAATCAGTTTGGGGTAATTCCCGTAATACTTATAGGAATGGTTGAACTGCCCAGTTCTGTTTCCGGGAAAATGCCGATCGTTGAAACCACGGTACTTAGAATTTCCGTCGCCCTTGCGGATACTTTCACCGGGTCAGTGGATTTTCTCGTTTGTATCCAGGCTAACATGAGAACTACATCAGATATATCTGCAGTATTATTTCCGTCGTAATCATCGATACTATTATCCGGAAGATAAGCAACCGTGTATGTGTCACTCAAAATCTCATTGGCACGGCCCGTCACCTTTGTAATATCAGTGGATTTACGCGTTTGAATCCAGGCCAACATTAAAATGACATCGGAAACATTTACGACCCCGTTCCCATCAAAATCGCCGCGAACGTGTGCATATAAGGGAAATTCGCTAAAAACTCCAAGAAATAAAACAACAATCAGACAACATAGTAAATATTTTTTTCCAATCATGAAATCCTCCTTTATTAAGATTCTCTACCACGGAAAAAGCGCAGGCGCAACAATAGCGCCTGCGCTTAAATACTCAAGCTAACTCATGGCATTGTGTATGAGGTAAGAACGGCGGAGGTATTGAGATTCCACAACTCTACCTTGGCTTTTGATGGAAGCGCCGGCGTAAATATGAACGTATCCGTTGCAGTTAGTTTCCAGGTCTGAACGCCAGTTCCCGCTGTGTCGACAACCATGTCGACTTCGGTGTTGCTGGACAGAGATGCAGACTTGATGATATTCACGGTTTGGGTTACCCGGGGAGTGTCGGTTTTCACAACGAGAGCAGAAGAGGTTGTGGTTGCGACAGGGAGGGTGGGTCCGGTAATGACGAACAGGAACGTTGCGGCATTAAGCTGACCCTCAGTAATTGCCACGGGGAACTTAACTGTAGTGGAAGTTCCGGTGCCAGTGCCCGTTCCCGTTCCAGTGCCGGTGCCTGTTCCAGTTCCGGTGCCCGTTCCAGTGCCTGTTCCAGTGCCTGTTCCAGTTCCGGTTCCGGTTCCGGTGCCCGTTCCAGTGCCGGTGC
>JADFYG010000077.1 GCA_015233155.1 Candidatus Rifleibacteriota bacterium | reverse complement strand
CGCCATCGGCGCCGACCATGCGCATCGGAATCGTTTTGTCCTGAAATAAGCCGGGATACTCCATTATTTTCGCAGCATTACTGCCACTGCTGCGGTATTTGCGGTGAATCCGTTCTGAGCGCAGCCAGAGGCATTTCTGTGTACCACAGAACAATGGCATGGCACCAGAAGCACACTCCAGCCGGACACGTACCCAGGCTGGCCCATCGTCACGCAGCGCTTCGGACATGGATTTTTCAGGAACGGAAAGAGCCTTACCAGAGCGTTTTTCACTGTCAGCTATGATCAGGCTGAGAATCACCCAGCCGGCAAAGCAGCCCAGCGATAATAAGACCAATGCCGCGATTTTAAACCAGCGAAAGCAACCAGTCATGCGATCCTTTCAAAAGCGGGGACACGAAGGGAAGCGGAGCGGCCAAAGCCGCCCCGCCGGGACCCACGATCCCGAACTCCCCTTCTATGTGTCGTTCGCGAAGTTTTTAACTCCGGCAAACATGGATCATCTGGCAAAATCCCCCGGAACAAAGTTTGGGTAGCGGCATACTCTTAACTGACGACCAAATTCAACCACAGAGGACACGGATGAACACGGATAAAGAAAACACAATAATAGCCGCATCAGTTGAATTACCCCACTACCAAAATTTGAAATTCGGTCAATAATGATCATTTTCCTTAGATCGCAAAGGCCTATCGTCAGGAATCGAGGATTTCTGAACGGTGTTTCAACGAGAAATACAAAGTTAATGCCGAACACAGGATAAACGCACACTTTTTTCGCTGTAAGTCCACGTTTTCGCTTGTTATATAGTATTCTTTGTCATCTCGACCGAATACCGAACAGTATCTTTATCTCAATGTGCAGACGTGATACAATAATCAGAATACATGCACTGCCCTCGCCATCCCACAGAGCAGAGGCATATTTTTGTCGATGGAGGAAATCACCGATGCTCGTGCATATTCCGGGTCTTGATCCGTTTCATGCGACACCGATTAGCGGCCTCATCACCGGCATTCTCGTAGGTCTGGCCTTCGGTTTGGTGTTCTGGCTGATTGCAAAAAATTCACTGCGAAGCGCCCATGCGAAAGACATAGCCTTCCGGGATGCTCAAATCCATGATCTCGATGAATCCAGAAACAAACTCGAAGCGAAGAACAAAGCCTTGACGGTTACACTCGAGGACTCCAAAAAATCCCTCGACCTCCTGGATGGTCGCCTAAAGGCAGAGGTTGCGCGTAATACTGCTTCCGAAGAGAAGATCACGCAGATCACTCAGGCCGAACGCGATGCCTCCGGAAAAGCTGACAGTCTCCAGAAAGAGATAAAACGTGCCAATGAAGAGATGGATCGAATGCGCCGAACCATTGATGATTTGCGGGATAAAGAGCGACAATTTGCTGATCTGAAAATTTCAAATAAGCAAACCCTCCAGGAAAAGGAAACCCTGGAAAATAAAAAGCGGGATCTTGAGCAAAACGTGGCTCTTCTGGAAAGCAGGGCAACGGATCAGGAAAAGCGTCTTGAAGAAACCACAGCTCGTTTACAGACAAAAACAGCGGAGTGCGAAAAGGTGGCGGCTGAACTCGAGAAGGTCGGTTCCGAACGCATCAACCTGAGTAATCGATTGCTCGATGAGATGTTCAAGAGGTCGCTGGCCGAAGAGCGTCTTTTCAAAGTCGGCGTGCTGGAACGCGAGAATGCCGAACTGCGTGCGGAAAACCTGGAACTCAAGATGCGATGCGAAAAGATTACCTATCATGACAAGCAACTCGATGAAATCAAGAGCCTCCACGAGGATGCATTCGACGAGGGAAATGTGCGACGCCAGGAGCAGTTCGCTAATCGTCTGTTCGATATGAAGCGCGGTCTGGAACGCGCAGTTGAAGCATATAATCACACGGTTGGCCTGCTCGATCAGCGCTTTACGCTCCTCGGAGGGGCGACATTAAGCAGTCCACAGGCTCAGCAGCCAATATTGGTAGGCCTGAAAACAGAAGACGCGATCCAGATCGAATCTCAGGAAGAGCCTGATGAAGGCTTTGTATGTGAGACGGCGCATCAGCAGGATGTTTCCCCTGAAAAAATGGCTGGCAACGCTGAGGCCGAGCACACATCTGAAACGTTACAGGAAAAACCGATAATCGCATCTCCACCGGATTTCGATTCCTGCGATATCTCAGAATCTTCGGATTAGATCAAAATACTTTTTTATTATCCTCGACCGCGCCGTTGCGGCATATTTTTCGCCGTTGGAGGAAATCAGCAATGATGCACTTGTCGATTCCAGGTATGGAACTGCTTCAGATGAATCCGGTGCTGGACATTATCATCGGTCTGGTTCTTGGATTTATCATTTTCTGGCCGCTTTCCCGGACGTCACTGCGAGACGCCCATGCGAAAGAGAAGACAAACCTTACTTCCCACCTGCACGACCTCGATGAATTCAGGGGAAAGCTTGAAGCAAAAAACAAGGAGCTGACAAGCGCCCTCGAAGACCTGAAGAATGTCAATGACGTGCTGAATGGCCGTGTCAAGGCCGAAACCGCACGTAATACGGGTTCCGAGGAAAAGATCGCAAAACTGACTCAGGCTGAACGCGATTCTTCCGCGAAATTCGCAAGCCTGAAGAATGATCTGACGCAAGCCCAGGAAGAACTGAATCGTATTCGCCCCAGCATCACGGAACTGCGCGAAAAAGAGCGGAAATTATCTGATCTGGAGAATACACATCGGCAGACGCTTCTGGACAAAGAGCGTCTTGCAGACCACAAGCGCGAAATAGAACATCACCTGGTTCATCTTGAAGACATAGGAAGAGAGCAAGAGAAGCGACTTGATGAAGCTGCATCACGTTTTCAAGCGAAGGCCGCGGACTACGAAAGGGCTGCAGCCGAGCTTGAGAAAACCATAGCGGAACGCAATGATCTCAGTAACCGGCTGCGTGACGAAATATATAAAAGATCGCTGGCCGAAGAGCGTCTGTTAAAGATTAATGTTGTCGAGCGTGAAAATGCGGAGCTGCGGGCGGCAAATCTCGATCTGAAGCTTCGCAACGAAAAAATGTCATCCCAGGACAAACAGCTCGAAGAAATAAGAAATATGCACGAACATGCTTTCGAGGAAATAAACAGTCGCCGCCAGGAACAGTTCGCAAATCGTCTGTTCGAAATGAAACGTGGCCTGGAACGAGCTGTTTCATCTTACAATCACACCGTTGGAATGCTGGACCAGCGCTTCATGGTCCTCGAAACGCCCTCTCAAAATATTCCGCGTCCGGAACAACCGATCCTCGTTGGTTTGAACACCGAGGATGCGATCCAAATCGAGCATTCCCAACCATCTGATCAGGCCTCGACCCCAACCACACCTGAATTCTCTGACTCTTTTCCTCCTCCTGTTGTTTCCTCGGTTGGTGTCGACGCTCTTGAAACCACGGAATTCCATGAAAATTCGAAATCGTCCAATGCCATGGAAGCCCTGGAAGAATCGAAGTCTCATGAAACCGAGGAAATCTGCGGTAATGAGACAACTTCCGCATCCTCGTAAGCTCTCGCATCCTCAGTGCAGGAATGGCCCATCCTCACCGATACGGCCGGGGCCGTTCTTAACCCAGATCCCGGCTGAAAAAGCCTTGACCGGGAAAGTCAGTGAGCGGGTGTCCGATGCAACGTCCTGACTGCTGCCCGTAACAGCGTCGATATAGGTTCCGGGGGACAGCTTGGAAACAGTAATGTCCTGATCCATGACGGCAAGACCGACGACCACAATGCCGCCGACATCCGGAAGCTCGCGAGTGAAGCTGAGCCCGGTAATCCATTCGTTGCCGCGAGTCATTATTCCCTTCTGCAATTCAGGAATGCCCCGTCTGATCGCATTCAGTCGTTGAATGTGGCGGTACAGCGGATGCGCCCTGACATCTCCGATGGTCGAAGTCGCCAAGCGGTCTCCATAGTAGGCAAGACCGGTCTGGGAAAGCGTATCACCCGGCAGTGACGGACGCCATGGCGTTCCCTTCTGAAACTCGCATTCGTCGCCTGCTGGCAACATTGGAATTCCGCGCGCTGTCCAGAGCAGATTATAGGCAAGAGCCGCTGCTGAAGCCGTTCCGCCGAAACGCCGCGTGAAATCAGCCATTGGCCCGAAATCGCGTGTCTGAAAGAATGTCACCAGTCGCGTGGGATCACCGTAGACCCAGTCCTGAGACAATTGCAACCCGATTCCGTCGAAGTTGCTAAGAGCCAGTGAATGTTTAAATCCGGTTGCAAGCGCCGTATCGAAAACAGCGATGCCAGAATCGACGCCTGAATCCGGTTGAAGCGGGTTTTGTCCGGTCCGGGTGTACCACCATGGCGCAAGCTCTGAAGGCGTTTGCGGCTTAACCAGGCGGCCGTATCCGGTTCCGATGGCTGCAACCTGAGCCACTACAAAAACCCGCGGATGCTTTTCCTTCCAGGCGTTGACCATGGTAAGCAGCTCGTCTCGATCAGTCATGTTGCCCATATCGATGACTAGACCATCCACTCCGCGATCCAGAAGGGATATGATCGCAGAGTTAAGATAGCGTTTGACTGTCCAGTTCTCTGTCGCGAGATCAAGCGTATCCGATGATGGATGGCGGTGCTGGACGGCATCCGGAATCGATTCATCGCCGGGCTGGAGCCAGCCATTGCGATGATACCAGTTCGAATCCAGCTTCGTTTCGTCGGTGCCGAAGAATCGATTTACATTGTATCCATCGAGCGGAAGCTGGGTTCCGGTCAGGGGATCGATGAGAGGTCCCCTGCCCCACGGGTCGCGAAACAATAAGTCCTGAAACCATGATGGCGCACGCGGATTGTCATTATCCTCGCGAAACTCGCGTTTGTAATTACCCCAGTTGAATATGTACGGCCACGGAGTGATCATTCCCGCAGCACGGTAGAACTTATGCGGCAGCCGGTCAACCCAGACCTCTCCACGAATGCCGTAGTTGCTGGAATGATTTACGATTATCTCCTGAAGGATCTTTATGCCACGGGCGTGGGCGGTATCTATGAGATTCTGATACGCCGCTCCGGCCGATACCAGGCGCGGATCGACGGTGCGCCAGTCATAAGGAACGAGTCCGAGGAAATCAAATGCACCACGGTTTTCGGAGACTGGCGTCAGCTGTATCGCCGAAAAGCCAAGATCGGCCACATGATCCAGTCGCGAGATAAGTCCGGCGAAATCACCCCGCCAATGTGGATCACCGGAAGCTATCCTCTCGCGGCAATAAAAATCATTAGCGGCATCTCCACTGAAAAAGCGCGTAATCGGAATCGCATAAATAGTCTCGGAGCGAAAATCGCCATCGATCGGAATCTCCGCTGAAATTGAGCCGACATGAGGCAAAGTCTGAGCGGCCAGGCGACCGACATAACCGCCAAACGCACCAAACGTGGCGACTATTACACTGAGCACCCCGACGCAAAGCTTCGATGTGCGCATATTCATCCAGTCGTATTTATTCATGAAAAATTCCCCAATGAAAAGTTGCCGACGAGATGAATATGCATTAAACCAATCATACCGTCAAAGAATTTGTTATTTAAAACCTGAAGGCGCGGAGTCGATAAATCTGATTTTGATTCAATTCAGAACGGGGTAATCTCTGATAATTTTTCACCACTGGCGGAATATTATGTAAACCAAATTCCAGAGGTCATTCTGTTCCACCGGTTAATACTTGTCGTAAAAAAAGAGTTACGCGGTAATCGAAAACCATCGTGTTTTGCTATGCACGATCAGTCAGTAAATCCCAGGATCAGGAGTTTGTCGCTCCGGCATTTTTCAGCGCCCCTATGACAAGGGAATGTTTCTTTCGCTTGGCTTTCTGAATAGCCGTTTCTCCCTCCCGGTCGCGAATGTTGACTGACGCTCCCCGGAAAAGCAGCAATTCTACAGTATCAAGGTGTCCCCAGAATGCTGCCTTGTGAAGAGGGGTAACGCCTTTATCATCTTTTGCGTCTATCTCAGCCCCCGTATCGATAAGTAATTCAGCGATATTCCGGTGGCCGTAACGCGCGGCGAAATGCAGCGGAGTTTCGTTTTGAGAACCATCCGCGACGGAGTGCACCAACCCCCGATCACGATTCAGCATTCGCTCGACAGTCCGGATTTCGCCTTTCTTCACGGCATCATGAATATTGTTGCAAGTCGCGAGACAATCCGCGCTTGTGTAACTCCCAAAAAAATGTTCGTAGAATTTCCCTAAAATTCCAGACAGTATCCCTAATAGTTCCTGGCCGAACGTTTTCTTGGCAATAGGCATGCATGGCATTGGAACAATCTCGACGGGTTTCGTCGTGACTGACGGTTTTACAAAATTCTCCGCGCTCTCGCTATCAGATGGCTGTGCAACTGACCGTGCAATAACAGGCTCACGACGGGCTTCTTCCGTGCCACCTGTTCCCTTTTTAACGGACAAGGGAATCTTCGAACTCCCGGCAGCATTTTTCGGCAGCAGCGCCATTTTCTGTTCGGGCGTAAGCCCCTTAATTGATGCATTACGACTGATCAGGAAAGTAGCCATCTCCGCGTGCTCAGCTGCAATTGCCCTTATCAACGCCGTATTGCCCGAACCATCAGTCGCATCGATATTGGCTTCTTTCGCAAGCAGCGTGCGGACGGCTTCCACGCGATTATCGGAAGCGGCGCGATGCAGTGGCATCGCGCCTGAAGCATCACGTACATCGATCGCGACTCCCGCTTTGAGTAACAGCTTGATCGACTCGGCGCAATCGCCCTGCGCAGCGGAATGCAGCGGCGTAAGCCCTTGCTGATCGGTTATTCCGGGGGGTACTCCTTTCTCCAGCAAATACCCTACGACGATCGGATGCGCTTTCCCGGCTGCTTCGTGAAGCGGGGTGTCTCCAAATTGATCGGGATGAGCTGGATCCGCCCCTGATTCGACGAGCAGCTTCACTACATCCAGATGTCCCGCCTCGGCAGCGCGCGCAAGTGGAGTGTTGCCATAACGGTTAGTAGCATCGATCGGGGCTTTCCGACGCACCAACTCTTCGACTACCGCCACAACACCCATTTCGGCGGCACGATGCAGCGGAGTCGTGCCAAACTGGTCTGGCGCGTCCACTCTGGCACCTCGTTCGATAAGAAATGCCACTGCATCCTTACTCCCGGATTGAGCGGCACGGTGCAGAGGTGTGCATCCCTGCGGATCTTGCATATCACGGCTCGCGGGAAATGCATCGATAAAAGCGGCTATTTCTGCCACATCGCCCGTCAAAGCAGCCTGATGAATCGTTTCGCTCAGACCTTCAGGTTTTTCAAAAGACGGAGTCGTCATACGTCATTCGAACTTATTCAACAATCGCTTCCACAGAATACCCTGCGCAGCCTGTGCAGTCGGAGGGATTTTCCTGATTTATATATCCGCGGTCGTTATTGCTCAACCGCCTCGAATTTTGAGCTACGATGTCTTTCCCCTGCTCTTTGAGATACGCCTTGTAAGCCTTGTACGCCTCAGCCATGATGAAAATACTGCGCTTAATTTTTTCCGGACTGACGACCAGAGCCAATCGCATTTCGTTACGGCCACGCCCGGGCGACAGATAAAAACTGGCTGCCGGAGTGACTGCAACAGTCTCATTATCAACATTGAATTTCTCGAGCATGAACAGACAATACTCGGTAATGTCTTCAATTTCCGGGAACTGGATCATCACATAGAACGCGCCGTCGGGTCTGGGTACAATAGCCCACGGGAGATACTTGTGAATCGCTTCCATGGCCGCTTCGAGGCGTTCCCGATATGTGCGGCGCAACTCCGTGAAAAAGCTGGGATTTTTTATGACGTGCTCATAAGCAACGGCTACGCCATGCTGCAATATGTCTGACACGCAAGCCACCGTATGAGCGTTCACAAGCGAAATCTTTTGAATTATTTCCGGGCGGGAAATCACGAAACCGATACGGGCGCCACAGAGGGAAAATGCCTTGCTGGCTGAATCTATTACGATGATCCTATGTTTCAGACGTTCCATTTCGGCCGGCTCAAGATCGACCTGCAGGATACTGAAAGCCTCGCGATCTCCAAGGACCATTTCGCGATAAACTTCGTCCGCAATCAGGAAAATGTCGAATTTGAGCGCGAGGCGTGCGAGGCGCGTCACTTCCTGAGGAGATAAGATCTTACCGGATGGGTTCGATGGACTGGTAAAAAGTAATGCACGAGTTTTCGGAGTTATATAACGTTCCATCTCTTCGATGGTGGGCAAAGCAAATCCCTGTTCCGCATATGTTGGAATTGATCGAAGAACTCCATCGGCTATTCCAAGAAAACCGGTGTAAGGCGGGAAAAATGGTTCGACGCACAGAATTTCATCGCCGGGATCGCAGATGGAAAGAAATGTGCTGGTCAGAGCGTGTGAGGCGCCACAGGTGACGAGCACGTTTTCGCTGTCAACAACGAGGTGTTGAGCGCCGCGGCGATCGAAATGATCGTTCAAATAGCGGGCATAGGCCTGCCGCAAACAGTTTTCACCTATGAATGGCGCGTAATTCAGCCTGCCTTCGCGTCCGCGGGCTGCTATCGCATCCAGGAATACAGGAATGCATGGAACGTCAGGCTGGCCGATATTGAGTTCGAAAACTGTTCTTCCCTCACTTATCAGGCGTTTCGCGATGATCATCATCTTACGGATCGAACTAGGTTGCAGCTTTTCTGCCCGTCTTGCAAAATGTGCCGGACTCATACCTGTTCCTCCTGGTAATTTTAAGGACATGATAATTTGTTTTATGCGATCTTACAATCGACATCTTTTCGCACGTCACAATGAAGATGGAGCTTGAAAAAAAATACACGGCATCGAGGTATATGCGCAGGGCCATTTAATTCTCGACCGGTAGGGCAGCGACCGCCGGGCGCGCCGTGTTTTTTTGCCACGAGCTTTTTCGGCGGGCCCGGCGGTCCCGCCCTACCTCAAAGTAAAAACGTGCTATTCAAGCTACTCAGCGAAGGAGAATTAAATGACCCTGGCTTATGCGGCATCGGGGTTGAAGTTTTAACGCATCAGGTATAGAAAATCGATATATAATCTGTTCATATGAGTTTGAATATTCGGAGTCGCAGAAGTACGGCAAAGGTAGGGCGCGACCGCCGGGCGCGCCGTTCAATACGATAAATCAGGATTAGTATGGAAAAACTCCCGAGGCACGGTGCTTCGTATGAAGAACCCATCAATCAAATTTTCGAACTCCTGAAAGAGCGGCCGCAAGGGCTTTCCGAGTTTGAGCTTTTAACTCTGCTTCGTGAGTGCAATATGCCGGTCTTCGCCGAATCAGGTCTCGACGAGCCGTTGAACTTGTTTCGCACACATTTTTTGCTGTTCCATCTTTTATACCGTTTGCGGGAACATCTTCGGAAATCCGGAACGGGAGATCTCGACATTCATTGCCTTCGCATACTCCTCCTGCCTCCATCAAGGGAATTCGCACACGACGAAATCCTGCCAGGCATTCCGGATAAACTTCGTGAGTATTACCTTAACCTGAAAAATCTGCACGAAACGGAACGAGACGAAGTCGATGCTATGCTGCGTGGTTTTTGGAGCAAATATGAACGTTGCAAAACACGTCCGGCCGCGCTGACAACCTTCGGCCTGGAAACGGAAGCCACGCCGGAAGATATACGACGCCGATATCGTGAACTGGTAATGACACACCATCCGGATCGGGGCGGGGATGCGGAACGGTTTCACGCAGTAATCGAAGCAGCCGCGATCCTGCTTCCCGACCAGGACAGGAACTGACGTTCTACTGCGCGCCTCTTTCCAGCACAGCCATAACGCAAGCCCCTGAAACGACATCAAGTCCCTGAGATTTTGCCCAGGCCTCTGACTCGGCGTTTTCAGCGCCTGGTTGAAACCAGATCCTCCTCAAATTCAAAGCGACAGCTTCTTCGATAACAGGTCTGGTACGCTCTCCGGCTACAAAAAGGTCGACCAGATCAATGGCCCCGCAAGCATCCGCCGCACTGCGCAAACTTGGGTATACCTTAAGGTCACCGATTTTTTCTGCCGTCGGATGAATCGGAATAATCGTATAGCCCTTTTCCCGGAGGTACAATCCAACCTCATTGCTCGGCCGACGCGCATCAGGAGACATGCCAACGACGGCAATCGTTTTCACGGATCGCAACATGGCAAGCTGGCGCTCAAATTCCGACTTTGGAGTCATTGGACAAGCCATATTTCCCATATTTTGTTCCTTTCACCCTTTTTGTTTACCCTACCAGAGATAACAAGGAAATTTCAACCGTGGTAAAATTCCATATAAAAATTGGAGATTAATATTGAACAATGAAGATCCTGCATACATCAGACTGGCATCTTGGACACCTGCTTTACCAGCAAAAACGCGAAGATGAACACCGCGAATTTCTGGAATGGCTTCTGAACCTGATAAAAACAGAACAAGTCGATCTTCTACTTGTAGCGGGTGATATCTTCGACAACGGCCTGCCATCAAATTACGCTCTCGAGATGTACTACTCCTTCCTCGCCCGTTGCGGCACGCATGGCTGCGGAAATATAATCATTGTCGGCGGCAATCATGATTCGCCCTCAACCCTGCAGGCCCCCAAGCACGTTTTGAAGGCCATCAATGTGACCGTTGTCGGTGCCATTAATGCAGAACATCCTGAAAATGATCTTATCGTTGTAAAAGACACCGATGGTATTCCACAGGTCCTCGTTTGTGCCATACCCTATTTGCGCGACCGCGATGTGTATTTTCCAAAACCCGGCGAACAAAGCGATGCCCGCAGTCAGGGCATTATCGATGGCACGGCAGGCTGGTATCGCCGTCTGACCGACTTAGCCGTCACGCGACGAACAGAACTTAACCTGCCTGAAATTCCCATCATCGCCACCGGACACCTGTTTGCCCAGGGAATGGCCAAAAGCGGAGCTGAGCGCGACATGTATGTCGGAGACCTCGGCTGCTTCCCCATTGATGCTTTTCCGAGCGAGCTTGCGTATGTGGCTCTCGGTCATCTCCACCGACCGCAGATTGCCCCGAAGCATGCGCGGGTAAGATATTCCGGGTCGCCGGTTCCCTGCTCGTTCGATGAAGCTGCCCACACCAAACAAGTCTTTATGTTTGATTCCACCGCACCGGATAACGTTCGCGCAGTGGATGTTCCCGCATTTCGCCGGCTGGTGAAGATTAGCGGCGACCTCTCAGTCATAGAGAGTGAACTCCGAAATATCAGCCCCGCTGACACAACCACATGGGTGGAAGTTTTTTATACTGGCAAAACCCTGCTCCCGGATCTGCAGGACCAGGTGAACTCAGTTGCCGCACCTCTTCCGGTGCAGGTTCTGACATGCCGTAATCTTGCGCCGATCGGGCCCACTGGTTCCGACGTCGCTCCTCTCCAGAATGACCTTTCCCCCGAACAGGTTTTTGATCAGCGCATTGAACAGGCCAATCTCACTGATGACGATCAGATTATGGTCAGAGAAGCATTTCAGGAAATTCTTCTCCAGGTCCGGCAGGGAGAACAATCATGAAAATCATGAATGTCCGGTTTGCCAATATCAACTCTCTCAAGGGCGATTTCGAGATAGATTTCACCCATCCCGAGATTGCAGGGAGAGGCATCTTTGCCATTATGGGCCAGACCGGCTCAGGAAAAACCACGATTCTGGATGCCGTCACTCTCGCCCTGTTTGGAAAAACTCCTCGTCTTGCCACGCTTTCAGCCAGCGAAAATGAGCTCATGACGCGGGGAACAGGCTTCTGCCACGCGGAAGTCACCTTCGAGGCGATTGTTGAAGATCGTGTCCTGGTGTTTCGATCGATCTGGGAACAGCGCCGTGCCAGAAATTTACCCACCGGAAGCCTGCAACCAGCGAAAATGCAACTTGTACAATTGAACGACAGACGACCATCAGACGAATATGAATCATCCAAACTGTCCGAAGTTCCCAAAAAAGTCGACGACATCACGGGCCTGAATTTTGAACGTTTTACAAGGACATGCTTGCTGGCTCAGGGACAATTCGCCGCTTTCCTCGATGCGAAACCCAACGACCGGGCGCAGATTCTCGAGCAGATTACCGGAACCGGCATCTATTTGGAATTGTCCCGGAAAGCCTGGGATCGCGACAAGGAAGCCCTGGCAAAAGTAGACACACTCCGCAATGAAATGCAGGGAATAACAATCATTACCGACGATGAATTTTCCATTCTCCGGCAAAAAGTCGAGTCTCTCAGTCGCGAAAAAGAGGCTTGTGATGCTCAAAAACAAACGTTGCAGCAACACATCGCCTGGATAAAAAATTTGAATACTCTGCTCCTGAACCAGCAAACTCTGATTGAACAACAGAGAAACCTGACAATGGATCGGGAAAGTCACGCCGCCGAATTTAATGCACTGGCTTATGGACGAAAAGCGGAACCGGCCCGGGCTCCGCTGGCCCAACGTGACAGCCTCATGGAAAAACGCCGCAAGCGGGAAAATGAATTAAATGAGACACGAATCCAGCTTCCCCTTGCGCAACAAACTCTCGCCGATATCCAGAAGCAGCTGGAAAAAGCAAAAAATGACCGGACTGATTTCCAGAAAGTCGTTGAACGCGAGCAAATACTGATCAGGGAAGCCCGTGCCTGTGATCAACATATCAAAGGGCTCGCCGAAAACCATGTCGGGATAAGTCTGCAACATGATTCTACGCTTAAACAGCTAGCCGATGCCGAAGCCCAGTTTCAGATGCTCGGCAAAAATATTGCCGACCTTCACCAGGTTCAAAAAAATATCGGGGCATCCATCGAAGAAGCCGCCATCGATAAGGCCTTGGGCAGTGACCTGAAAGCTCTGGAAACCCTTGCCGCCCAGCATCAGGATATAAGCAGACAACTGGCGGCCGCAATCGGTGAATTTGAGAGTTCCAAGAAAGAAATTATTCAAGCACAGAATGAACTGAAGAAGTTCGACAGCACCGTGAAGAAGGCAGTCGAAGACGTTCTGGAACAAACGAAGAAGTTAAGTAACGCCGAAAAGATTATTTCCGAGCGCTTTCCGGGCGTCACCGTCAAAGGGCTCCAGGAGGGTATCAAACAGACGCAAAAACGCGACACCGCCGCAAGGAGTCTCCAGGCCCTGGGCAATGAAATGAGGGAACTGGCCGTTGAAAATGCGCAGGCCGCAAAGGCAATTTCTGAGCGGACCAAAGAAATCAATGCAGCCGAAAAAGTTTTTGCCGAACTGAAAAAAGAGCATGAAAAACTTGAGGTCAGCATTGAGGAGTTAAGCGCAAAGAAGATCCATTTCCAGACGGTTGCCTCTCTGGAAGAGCATCGTCAACAGCTCGAAGAGGGCAGGCCATGCCCGCTGTGCGGCGCTCTGGATCACCCATATGCCAAGGGAAAAAAAGACAGTGCAGATCTGAAAGAAATTGACGGCCACCTGAAAAAAGAAAAGGCGCATCTGAAAAAGGTTCTCGAGTCGATTGCGGAGACTCAAAAAGCGATCAGCAGGCTTACCGCAGAACAGGCGGCTGATGAGAGCACCATTAAGAATCACGGGAAAGCCGCGTCCGATCTTCGTAAAAAGTGGGATACGCTTGCCAAAGGGTTTGATCAGGTCCTCGCCTGCGAAAATATCGACCAGCTGGAATTACTTGTCGATGCCGCCGCTAAGGCGTGCAAAGCAGCCGAGACCGCCGTTGAAGATTTTCAGACGGCTGGCGAGGTCCGAGATAAAGCGGAAAAAGCTGTCGGCAGGACGAAAGAGAAGCGTCAAAACCTTGAAACAGAACAGGCCACGGCCCAGGGAACCCTTATAAAAGCTCAGGCTCTTGAACAAAAAGCCGGTCAGCACAAGGCCGAACTAGAGCAACAAAGAGTGTCTATCGGGTCCAGATTGCGAAACGACTTGTACACATTCGGGTTTTCCGATTTCGATGATGAGGTTCTGCCAAAGCTGAAACTCCGTTGGGAAGCTTATCAGGATTTGCAGCGGAAGCTTGATCGGGCCATTCAGGATGAGCAAAAGAGTCAGCAAAAACTGGCATCGGCTACCACTCAAAGGGATAATCTTTCCCGTCAACTGACTGAGCGCCGGGAAGCGCTGGCCAAAGCCGAAGCCGATCTGACAGCCGCCCGCTCCTCGCGGATCAATATCTATGGTACAAGAAACCCTGACGTCGAAGAAAAAAAGCTCCAGACCTCTTTGGCTGAGCACCAGACAAGAGAAAATTCCGCGGTCGGGAAAACCCAGGATTGTCAGCTTAGACTGGAAAACCTGCGCACCACTGAAAAAAATATGGCAGCCGATCTGGAAACATTGACCACCGAAGTCTCAGAGGTAATGAAGGCCCTTGATACCGTTCGACAAGACGGAGGATTCCCTGATGAAATCTCCCTGCGGGCGGCTCTTTTGCCTTCAGATGAGTTAAAGCGGTTATCCGATCTCGAGAAATATTTTGACACCAAAACCGCTCAGCTTCACGGACAAGTGGAAGGCCTGAAAAAACAGATTGCCGATCATGAGACACAACGTCCCACTAATCAGACTCTGGATGAGCTGATCCGGGCCGAAATTGTTCAGGTAGAGAAGTCTTCTCTGGCTCTTACCGCCTGGCAAGAGCAGTGGAAAATCATGACCACCCACCAGGAAAACCGCGAGAAGCACGTGACTCTTTCGGCCCGAATCCAGACGGCTCAAAAAGAGGGGGAACGTTGGAGCAAACTGAACATGCTTATTGGTTCCGCCGGCGGCGACAAGTTCCAGAAGTTCGCGCAGGGTCTGACCTTTTCCAGTCTTGTGTATCAGGCCAATCAGCAGCTGCAAAAACTCACGGATCGATATCTTCTTGCCAATGAAGCCCTCGAACTGCAGATCATCGACCGCTACATCGCCGATGCCCGGGCTTCCGCCAGGAATTTATCCGGTGGTGAAAAGTTTCTGGCGAGTCTGGCACTGGCGCTTGGCCTTGCACACATGGTCAGCCATAAATACCGCATGGATACGCTGTTCATCGATGAAGGCTTCGGGGCTCTTGATCCGCAAACTCTGGAAACAGCGATAGCTGTATTATGCGGGCTTCAACAGCAAGGCAAACTCATCGGTGTCATCTCCCACGTCGAATCGCTAAAAGAACGTCTGCCGGTGCGTCTGGAGGTCGTTCGCCTCGGCGGCGGCCTGAGTACCATCTCCGGCCCAGGCTGCACAAAGCACTCGCCGTCATCAGCTCCGAAAAACACTTTGTGAGCGAATCTAACCTCTCTTCCTTACAGGCAAAAGCATGAAAAATCCGTGGTAGGGCGTGACCGCCGGGCGCGCCGCTTCGCGCTTCGGCGTGCACGGCGGTCACACCCTACCATAATCATAAACGGTATTCAGCGCAAGACGAGCGTGACCGCTGTGAAAATGAGGATGGCGCCGCCGATTCCCTCCACTCCAAGGCGATCGTGAAACAGGATGGCGCCGAGAATCGCGCCAGTCAACGGCTGCAGATAAAGAATGAATGATGCCGTCGTTACCGGTATTGTGGAGAGTGCACGATTCCAGAGGCCGTAGGTAACGACGGAATTTAATATTCCGAGGTATAGCAGAACGCCAATACTGGCCGGGGTCCAGTTTCCAGGACCGATAATCGCGACTTCGATAAGCGCCGTCGGCGCCAGCATCAACGCGCCAAGAACAAAAGTGTCGCGACAAATCAATGGCCAGGGATACCGCGATAGAACAGCCTTTCCTAAAACACTGTAAATCGCCCATGCAATCTGCGGAATCAGCGTCAACAAACAGCCGATCCATGACCGCCATCCCGGAGCTCCTTCGCCTCCGTCCTGCGCCAGGAGAGCGATGCCGATGATTGCAAGAATAAATGCGGGAAAATGACGCCGCTGTATCGGTTCTCCAAGCCATGCCGCCGCCAGAAATATTGTGAACAATGGAGGGGTTCCCGACAAAATGGAGGCAGCAGTGGCCGGAGCCCAACGAAGGCCGAAATTCATCCCGAGTGTGAGAATGAAGGTTCCCCAGAAGGCGAGAGAAACCATCGGCCGGCGGTCCTGTAAAGCGATGTCCTGAAGCGGAAGAGAACGGGTAAAAACCATCAGGACCAGACCGGCAAGAGCGAATCGGCCGGTCCCAAGAAGCAACGGAGGGACTTCCGCAAGAGCCCCCTTCGTCAGCGGATAAGCGGCACCCCAGATCGCGGCCGCCAAAACAATCTGTGCAACAGCAGCGATCTGCGCCTGTCTGTCGGCGGGTGGCTCACTAGGAATAAACGTTTCCGAAAACCAGACCGCAGAAGGCCGAGCAAATCACGATCAGAAAAATGTAGGCCAGCGATTTCCTCTTTCCGATCAGGGGAACAAGAACAAAGATGCTGGGAAGGCTTATCGCGCACCCGGTCAATAGCAGAGAAAGAGCCGGACCCTTATGCATGCCCCATCTCATTGCCAGATCGACGACATTCACTCCGACGATTGAACCAAAATAAACTATCGATCCGACAAAGGAGGCGATGAAATTACTCTGAAGGGTATTGACTCTGACGGACCCCAGATAATCGATTATTTGCTTAACTCCGCCTAGCATTCCCGAAAAAAATATGCCAAGGAACACCATCGGCAGGATTTCCTTGCCTTGACGCCAGGTTCGTTTAAGCCATTTTCGGGTTTCATCGGGCGTGAACCAGGCCCGAACTATCAGGATGAGTGCAATGATTTCTATAACCAGACAACCTAATTTGCCGGCAAGAGAGGCAATGCTGGAAGCTCTTGCGGCATCGGCAATTCCAAGTATGGATGGAGGAACAATGTTGCCGGTTATGAAACTGAACAGATCTGTTGAAGTAAGCATGATCACGACCAGAAGCCCGAAGTAAGTCATATCCTGGGCAACGGAGCGATTGCTCTTTTTTTCCTCTTTTTCATCCTGGGTGGTTTCTTCGGGATCTTCCTTTTTGAAAATGATGCTCATGAGATAGCCGATGACAATGCCGCAAACTATGACGGAGATGATTCTTCCCCAAAGCATTTCAGGAATAGGCGGAACCCGATTGAAGAAAATTTTCCAGGTGTAGACAAGGGAAATAAGATTGATCGCGGGAGAGCAATAGAGGAACGTAATTGCCGGCCCGATTCCGGCCCCTTTTTGAACAATGCTCATAAAGATCGGCAGAATACCGCAGGAGCAAACGGTCAATACCGCTCCGGCAAAAGCCGCCAGAGGATAGCTGATCAGGGGATTGGAATTCTTTCCCATGGTTTTGATAAGCATATCTTTCGGGAAAAAAGTTGAAATGGCAGCTGAAAGAAAAAAGGCCGGGAAAATTGCGGAGATCAGATGCTGAGCAAGAAAGTCGGTTAATTCCTTCACACCGGCTATTGAAACTCCGATAAAAAAAGGAAGCTGCTCACCTTCTTTGTGCGGCCAGAAATAGCTTAAACAGACACTTACAACAAAAATACTCCAGGCAGTATAGTACACGCCTTTTTCAAGCGGAGTCGATTCGCGACGCTCCTCACCCTGTTTTTTCTTTGAGCCCTTTTCTTTTTTCGGGGGAGTACATGTTTCTTCGCAAGGAGAATCAATTGTCACTTCTATTATTTCACTCATAGCGATTATTTTATCATTTCACAATATTGGAAACAATGAGGATAGTTTGTTATCAGGGCAAACGCATTAAAAATAAGGAATTGGCCTATAGTGCAGCTCATAATGAGGGAACTATGAGTAAGGTAGGGCGTGACCGCCGGGCACGCCGAAGCGGCGAAGCGGCGAAGCGGCGCGCCCAGCGGTCGCGCCCTACCACAGAACTTTTAATGCGTTTGCCCTGAGTTTGTTATTGTCCAATAAAACTGCTAAGCTGGAAATGATGAAAAAACAGATAAAGCCAACGAGTAGTGGTAAAAAATCTGTCAAAGTTTTTCGGGAAAACAGCCCGCCGAGAGAAGAGCTCCTCACATTTCCCATCGCCGGCATAGGCGCCTCTGCCGGTGGACTGGAAGCCATCGAGCAGTTTCTCAGTCATGTACCGAAAAACAGCGGAATAGCCTTCGTCATCGTCCAGCACCTCGATCCGACCCACAAGGGCATAATGCCCGAACTGCTCCAGCGCGTCACCGGCATGGAGGTCTTTCAGGTCCAGGATCGGATGAAGGTCAAGCCGGACTGCGTTTATGTTATCCCACCCAATAAAGATATGTCGATTCTGCACGGTATGCTTCATCTTTTCGAGCCATCGGCGCCACATGGCCTGCGTCTTCCCATCGATAATTTTCTCCGATCCCTGGCTGATGACCGGCAAGAGCGAAGCATCGGCGTAATCCTGTCGGGAATGGGTTCTGACGGCACGATGGGTTTGCGAGCCATAAAGGAGAAGTCGGGGCTGGTGGTAGCACAAGAGCCTGCCTCAGCCAAGTTCGACAGCATGCCGCGCAGCGTTATCGATACCGGACTGACAGACATAGTGGCCCCGGCTGAAGAGCTTCCCGGGAAGATCATCGCTTATCTTCAACACATTCCTGTAATTGTTCGTCCCGCCCCGGTACTGGAAGAGAAGGAACAGAGCGCCCTTGAGAAAGTTATCATCCTGTTGCGTGGAAAAACCGGCCACGACTTTTCCCAGTATAAAAAAAATACCCTTTACCGGCGAATCGAGCGACGTATGGGCATCCATCAGATCGACAAAATCGCCATATATGTTCGCTTTATGCAGGAAAACCCCCAGGAAGTGGAACTCCTCTTTCAGGAACTGCTGATTGGTGTAACCAGCTTTTTTCGCGAACCCGGAGAATGGGAGCATTTGCGGGAAAAAGTCATCCCAAAACTGATTTCGAGTCGATCAGCGGGCGGCGTTATCCGGGCGTGGTCGGCGGGATGCTCGACCGGCGAAGAGGCATATTCTCTGGCCATTGTTTTCAAAGAGGCTTTGGATCAGTTAAAACCAAGAGAAAGCCACACACTGCAGATTTTCGCCACCGACCTGGATCGGGATGCGATCGACAAGGGCCGCCAGGGCGTCTATTCGGCAAACATAAGTGCAAACGTTTCTCCCGAGCGGCTGCGCCGATTTTTTGTCCAGGAAGAGAATGGCTTTCGGGTCGGAAAGGATATCCGGTCCATGGTCACTTTCGCCACGCAAAACGTGATCATGGACCCTCCGTTTACCAAACTGGACATACTCATCTGTCGCAACCTTTTGATCTACCTCGATACGGAACTGCAAAAAAAACTCCTGCCGCTTTTTCATTACAGCCTCAATCCTGGCGGCATCCTGTTTCTGGGTAATGCTGAGAGCATCAGCAACTTCACAGACCTGTTCACCCCGTTACATACTAAATCGAGAATCTTTCGCCGATGCGAATCGGTGCTGCGCGCTGAAACGGTGGCATTTCCAGCAGCGTCCCTCCCCTCAACGCCAGTGGACCGGAAGGAGTCCAGTATGCCCGGAACGGCCTTTAATCTCCAGTCACTCGCAGACCAGTTCCTGCTGCGAAACTATTCTCCAGCCGCAGTACTGGTCAGCATCCATGGAGACATTATTTATATCAGCGGGCGTACGGGCAAGTATCTGGAACCGGCCGCCGGCAAGGCCAACTGGAACCTGTTTGCCATGGCCCGCGAGGGCTTACGTTTTGAGCTGACCAGCGCCTTTCAGAAGGCCGTTCGGCAAAATGAGGTAGTCTCGGTAAAGGGTCTCAAGGTCGGCGGTAACAACGGAACGCAGATTGTTGATATCTCAGTTCAGCCGATAGAGAGCCCGGAGAAGCTCCGGGGAATGGTAATGATCGTCTTCCGGGATGTGGCGAAGTCACCCGTCTCAAAAAAGGTGGGCCGCGCCAGGTCCCTGTCGGACGGAAACGCTGTGGTTACCGAGCTGGAACAGGAACTCAACCGGTGTCGTGATGAATTGCAGGCTGCCCGCGAGGTAATGCAGACATCGCAGGAAGAGCTCAAATCAACGAATGAGGAATTGCAGTCTTCAAACGAGGAGCTGCAATCCACCAACGAGGAATTGACCACCTCAAAAGAGGAGTTGCAGTCTATCAATGAAGAGCTGCAAACGGTTAACGCCGAACAGATCTCAAGATTGGACGAGCTGGCGCGGATCAACAATGACATGAAGAACCTGCCCAACAGCACAGAGATCATCACGGTGTTCCTGGACAACGAACTCCGCATACGAAGGTTCACAACCGGGGCAAATAAACTATTCAAGTTGATCCCTGGCGATGTTGGGCGCCCTCTCACAGATATAGTCAGCGACCTGATCTATCCGAATATGGCCGAAGATGCCAGAGAGGTGCTGCAAATACTGGTTTTTTCAGAAAAGCAGATTACCACTGCCGACGGACGCTGGTTTTCAGTGCGAATCATGCCTTACCGGACGCTTGAGAACAGGATCGATGGTGTAGTAATAACTTTTTCGGACATAACCGCGGCCAAAAAACTGGAAGCTGAACTACGTCACACCGGAACCATGCTTCGCCATATCATTCAGGCAGCTTCATTCATCATAATCTGTCTGTCATCGGAAGGTAATATTCTTGAGTTCAACCCCGAAGCCGAAAGACTGCTCGGTCGCAAACGGAATGATGTGATACGACGGAATTATTTCGAACTGTTCACTCCGAAATCAGATCGCAAGCGCGCAGTAGCCATAATGAAGGAAGTGATGACCGCGACACCATCGCAGAACATTATAACCCGCGCTGAGACAGCCGATGGCACAATCCTCTCTATCACATGGTCGACCAAACGGATGCTTTATGCCAGCGACAAGTCGACTGTCATCATTGCAATCGGTCAGAGCGTCATCACAGACTCGGGACAAATAAAACAGAGGTCCGGCAATAGATAAGAAAAAATCAGAATCATGATGATCGGATAATTCATCAATACAGCAACGTAGGGGGCGAGAGATGTCTCGCCCCCTACGGGATTAATAGCATTGAATTTTGTTTTATCGGGGTTTAAAACCCGCCCCTACAATTAAAATAATACGTGCCCGGGCGAGGCATGTCTCGCCCGTTATAGGCATACATTATATCGCGAATATTGCAGGACCCCTATATGTCATTTTCCTGGTGTCGGAGGCGCAGAGGGATTCTCAGACTTTGATTCGCGGAACTTCATCATATCGAATCGTTTGTTGATCAGATTCTGTAATACGGGAACCAACGCCTGAACGCCCTGTGCAATCACACCTTCAGGCTGAATACGATGAATAGTCAGCGTTCCATCCTTCTTCACGACTATGATGGCAATAGGTCGGGTGGCTCCGCCCAATCCGCCGCAAGCGTTGTGTTGATCTTTATTCCAATCTT
>JADFYG010000076.1 GCA_015233155.1 Candidatus Rifleibacteriota bacterium | reverse complement strand
GTTTCGGTGTGGGAGTCGGAGTCGGTGTCGGTGTGGGTGTGCTAGTCGGCGTTGGGGTCGGGGTTGGTGTGGGTGTCGGTGTCGGTGTCGGATTCGGTGTCGGAGTCGGTGTTGGTGTCGGGGTCGGTGTTGGTGTCGGAGTCGGCGTCGGCGTCGGTGTCGGAGTCGGAGTCGGAGTCGGAGTCGGAGTCGGCGTTGGCGTTGGCGTTGGCGTCGGGACCAGTATAGAATCGACTGTCGTAAATCCCGCATTAAACGGTGTGGCAATAGGAATGCGATCGATACTGCGAGCGGTGCTTGCAAGGGCAATCATATAAGTGATTCCGGGGTTGAACGAACGCGGATATCTGACAGTCATAGTAAGCAGATCCGTCGAAAAGCTTATCGAAGCTGCTCCTGGAGCGACCGGAAAAAGTTTCCAGGCCGACCGCGTGGAAGACGCATCCATGGGTTGATCGAACGTCAGTCGCAAAAGCGAGTCAAGCGCAACTCCCGATGTTCCATCGACGGGTTCCACACCAATTACAGATGGAATTTGGGGAAATACAGTGGTGAAGGTAAAGCGGCCAGGGAAAGACAATGACCTTCCAAGCGTATCATACGCACTTCCTGACACAGCGATCGTGTATCGACGCCCCTTAATCAACGGATCTTGCGGTGTAAAAATCAATGTTTCCCCTGACCAGGCAAATGTGCCGGTCGTGCTCAGACCAGAATCCGGAGTCAGAGTAAATGCCTGTTCGACCGATGCGTGGTTCATCGGCCTTGAAAATGGAACAGAAATAACCGCATCAATGGCAATATTCAAGGCATTTGAAGCCGGACTCAAGCCTGAAGTGACAATTTCAGGTAATGGAGGAGCCAGCTGGGCAATGGTGAAACCGGTCTGCCATTCTCCCGGAATGTGATTCCCACTCTGATCTGATAACTCCGTGGAAAAAAGCGCAGAATAAGCCATTCCAGGAGTCAACCCATCCGAAAAACTTATCTGAAGGCGTCTGCCCCCATCAAGCCATGTAAAGACCATAGTTCCGGATGCCGCTGGAGAAAGCATGAACGCTCTTTCAGCGCTCTGAGAATTCAGAGTTTTGTCAAAATGAAACTCGAGCGTCACTCCGGACGCAATATTGACCGCTCCGTCAGCCGGAGTGACTGATAATAGAGTCGGTGGCACAGTGTCCGCCGTAACGAAATTAAGATGAAAAGTAGATCCCAGCGCTACACCATCGGCACTTTGCAGTGTTCCGGGCAGATCGAGTCTATAGGAAGTCGCATTCGCAAGAGGACCAGCGGGGGTAAGAGACAGTTCCAGTCCATCACCTGAGACAATTGCGACTGGTGAAGTCGGCTGTGCCGGAATAAGACTCCAGGAAGTACTCAGACTCTTTGCGTCCATGGCACGATCAAACCGAACCCGAATCGCTTCTGATCGACCAACACTTATCGCACCCTCTGCCGGTACTGTGGAAACAACAGATGGCGCAACGAGTCCGACGACGCTCCAGGAAGCCGAAAACGGCGTTCCGAGAGGATTTCCCGCCCGATCTGTAGCAGTCGAAGCGATCGTCAGAGAGATCGCAGATGAGGCCGGCCAGTCACCTGCTCCACGAATTTCCACCTCATCGAATCCGGTTGTCCAGGCAAATCGTGGACGTCCGGCCACGGATGCTCCCATGGTTATGGCTGACTCGACGGAAGCCGCATCCATGGCTTCGCTGAAATGCACACGAATCGGGACATTAACCGCAATACTTGTCCCTGTCACAGGAGTAAGCGTAGCTACGAAGGGCGGAGTCAAATCCGCGATGGTAAAAGTCAGTGAAACTTCGCCGGCCAGTGACAGCTTGTTACGATCCATGGCGGAACCGTTTAATCGTGCAACATAAGTTGTTGAATCAGGAAGAAACGCTGACCATGTGACCGTCAATCCGCTATCGTCATTTGCCCACACAAAACGTTTGGAAAACGTGGAATCCGGAGTCAGAGAAAATGCGCCCACTGTCGAAGTGCGATCCATAGGTCGATCAAAATTGAAAACCAGCGACTGAAGCGGCGTGTGAACAGTTGTCCCGTCTGCCGGAACAGCAGTTACAAGACTTGGCCCACTTTCCGCGGTTGTGGTAAATACCATATTCGTCTCTTCGACAAGAGCGTTTCCGGCGAGATCGCGGGAACCTGTTCCTAGTGTGATCTCTATGGTTGAAGATGCCGGCCAAAGGTCTGCGGGCAGTACTTCACAACGAGAGTCTGCATTCGACCATCGGAACTGCATCGTTCCGACTGCAGGACGCACAACCCGTAACGCGCCTTGCACCGTATCGTGCTGCATTGCTTCAGAAAAAGTAAATGCCGCCCATGAATTTCGCGAAATGTGCTTTGCACCAACTGCAGGCGATATGGACACAACGCTTGGAATTGTAGAATCAGGGTTTCCCGTGGTAAAATGCAGTAGAAATGGCGTTGTGGTGAGTTTGCCGTTCAAAGCCAGGGCTCCGGAACCGAGTTCGAGTCGATACGCGGTTCCGGTCGCAAGAGAGGTCAACGGCCGCAACAACAGTGTTCTGGCGTCGGGATGCCCGAAAGAAAAACCAGTTCCGGAAGGGCTGATTCTCGTTAACGATTCGACTGAAGTTGCAGACATATCAACATTGAATATCAGCGACATTGGGTCGGTTGGAGAAACTGCAACTGCTCCTTCAATGGGTATCGATGCAATAACAAGAGGCGCAGTTGCCGTATCGGTCGCGATCTGTACGGGAGAAGACGCAGGCACACGTCTTATCTGAACCGTATCGCATGGGAATCTTCGCCCCTCCGTATCGATGCCGACGATGCGCCAGTCATACATAGAGTTTAATGCAAGCGTGTCCCAGACACTTGCAGCCGGTTGAAAGCTCGTTTTGTCTCCTGGGATACTCTGCTCCAACAGGGGAAGAAATCTATCTGCCGAATTATTGCCAAGTTGCCACAGGAAGCGGGGAAATACCACAGAGGGCGGCTCAACGGCCCATTTGAATTCCGGAGCGGAACCCTGTAGATCGCCAGACGGACTAATCGCCGTAAGCCGAAAAAATGAATCACCAAAGGGAATCTCGCCTTCTCTCTCAAAAATATTTCCGACGACATCCTGCAACCGCAGGGTCCAGAATATGCGACGAGGCAGATCAGAACGAGCTTTCCCGGTGAGAGCAAGCAGGATAGTGCCGCTCCCGTTTTCCCCTTCGAACTGTGCATCGGCAAGCGGATCGCGTAAAAGATCTATACTTTCTGACTCTCCATTCGTCCCGATGGAAAGACGTCTCGCTGCAGTCGTTCCACGACCAGCAATCACGATATCTCCCATACCAAGCGTTCTAAATTTCAAAGTCAATGCCCCGGGAGCCGTGACGGCTGAAACTCCGCCCACTGCCCGAAATGCGGCTGTAATCGTCAAATCTGTCGGGAAGCGTCCATCCGGAGCTGGAATGACAGTTGTCGGACTCGCAAAAAGCGTTGGCAATCCGACTACATGAGCAGAGTCCGGTGATCGTGATATGTGCCTTACTCCGAGCCAAGTTCCCGGGACATAAGTATCAACACTCGCCCGCTCACCATTTTGATCAATAATCGTATCGAGCAATCGCAAGCCCGTCATTTCATCGAAGGCGGCCAGAAATGTTTCTTCGAGCGTCTCCGGCCTGACTGTTCTTCTGAAGGATCGTCTCGATGCGACGGAAGACGAGAGTGGAACCGTAACCAAAATTGGCTGAAGCAAAAAACCGGTTATTCCATCGTCAAAAACGAGACGAAAATCATCTGAAACTCTTTCGAGGTCTTCCGGTAAACGGATCGACGAAACAGCGGAGGCAATACGATAGATGCGGGCTGTCCTGGATCGGTCGACAGAACCCGCTGGCAAAATGAGTTCAAACCCCTCGGCGACAATCCGAACTTCGGTGTCCGGTGTTACAAGTCTTTCGGCAACAAGCACACCCAATGCTGACGACTTCTGGGCAGGTATTATCGATGATGAAACCCCGGAACTGACAAATCCGCAACCCGAAAAGCCGCCCCATATTCCAATGCAGAAAAGTCCGGCAAGGAAAAAAGTGCATATTGCAGTTTTCCCTAGCCTTGTTCCCCGATTATTCGAATCCCCGTGCATACTCTTCAGGTCGCCTTTTCGACGACTTCCTCAACAAGTTCGATGCCGGATCGATCTGATTTCATGCGAATCCGACCGTTTACTATACGTCCATCAGGAGTCGTGAATCCTGTATTTTTTTTAGTCTGGCACCCCAGAATCAAAGTCTGTAGCGCCGATTTAGTCAGAATCTTGCCGCAAAATTCCTTCCAGACAACGTAATGACACCCTTCGCGATATCTGTCACAGCCAAATCCACGTTGTCCTTCAATAATCCCCCCTTTCCCGCAGGCAGGACAGACTCCGAAGGAAGGGCGGCCCTGCGCCGTTACGCCTATGGGCTCAAGGATAACGCTTCTCGCGTTTTTTTTGGAAGTCGTGGGAACTTTGTCGTCGGTTTGTTCAATACCCGTTCCCTTATCATTTCGCGATTCAGATTTCTTAATTTTTTTAACGTCAGGTTTTCCGCTGCCGGCAGACTTCTCATCGCGTGTTGCAGATATTTTAGCAGTCTTATCAGTGCGCAGCTCGGATTTCTGAAGATCTTCGTGTCGAACACCTTCAAAGCGTCCGCGCTTGATCGCTTCTACCACGTTTTTAACAAATTCTGTAATGTCACGCATGAATTCCGGAGCCTTTTCTTCTCCCCGGGCGATCCTGGCAAGACGCCGTTCCCAATCTCCCGTCAATTCCGGGCTGGCAAGACGTCCATCGACAATGCGAATGAGCTGGATGCCCTTTGGCGTCGGCATCAGCTTCTTTTTTTCGCGCACGAGATATCCGACGCGAATCAACTTTTCCATTATCTCGGCGCGCGTCGCCGGAGTCCCGAGACCGGAATCTTTCATGGCGAGTCTTTTCTCCTCATCGTCCACTAAACGACCTGCTGTTTCCATGGCCTGTAAGAGCGATGCTTCCGTATAAGGAGCCGGCGGCTTGGTCTGCTTCGTCAGCAACTCAGCTTCCTTTATACTGCGTATGTCACCTTTTTTCAATGATGGAAGAGGTGGTTCGAGCTCATCTTCATCATCACGGGAGGGCTCGCGATCATACAGCGTTCGCCAGCCGGGTTTTGTCACTACACGTCCGTTCGCCTTGAATAACTCATTTTCCGCTTTAATCACTACATTCGTGGCTTCGTATTCCAGATCACCCATGAATGCGGCGAGAAACCTGCGCACGATCATGTCGTATACTTTCTGTTCATCCGGCCGCCAGGCACGCACATCAGTAACCTTTTGCTCCGTCGGAATTATCGCATGATGATCACTGACTTTGGTGTTATCGAATACACGTCTGGTCTTTGGAATCCTTCCGGATGCAATCAATGGCTTCCGCCAGACTTCATACGCACCTGGAAGTGCTGAAAGTCTCTTTCCGACAGTGGCATGGAGGTCGTCGGACAAGTGTCGGCTATCAGTTCGCGGATAGGTTATGACCTTACGGGTTTCATACAAACTCTGCGCCGTTTTTAACGTATCGGCGGCAGAAAACCCGTAACGACTGTTAGCTTCGCGCTGCAGTGTTGTCAGATCATAGAGAAATGGCGGCGGCTGCTTCTTCTTCGCCATCGTGACCTTGTCAACCTGAGCGTTCTTACCGGAAAGGCTTGCAATCAGTGTTTTAGCTTTTTTACAATCGGAAAACCGTGTCGGATTATCTTTTTCTTTCGGATCAAACCAGAGAGCCGAAAAATCGTCAAGATTGATTCGGACCTCCCAGTAATCGACGGGTTTGAAATCGAGAATTTCAAGATGCCGCTTCACGACAAGCGCCAGGGTTGGTGTTTGCACACGGCCAACAGTCAGAAGGCCTCCGAATTTTTTCGTGTATCCCCTTGTCCCGTTCATTCCAACAAGCCAGTCAGAGCGACTTCGCGCCTCAGCCGCCATAGCGAGCGGATCATAACGATTCCCTGCCTGCAGATCGGAAAATCCCTGCCTGATGGCCTCGTCTGTCATGCTGGAAATCCAGAGACGCCGGAATGGCTTGCTGCAGCCGGCTTCCCGGTATATGAGACGAAAAATCAGTTCACCCTCACGTCCAGCGTCCGCAGCATTCACAACCTCACAGATATCATCGCGGGCGAGGAGTCGCTTCACAATTCCGAATTGATGGGCGGTCTGCGGAAGCACTGTCAGCAGCCACTTATCCGGCACCATCGGAAGGGTATCGAGCGACCAGTTCTTCCAGGCATGATTCTGAATGGCAGGCTCAGACAAAGCAACCAGATGTCCGATTCCCCATGTCACCACATGGTTCGGACCTTCCAGACAACCATCGTGGCGTTGATGAGCATTCAGAATACGTGCAATGTCGCGTCCGACAGACGGTTTTTCAGCGAAAACCAAAGTCTTCATAGGCAATGAATAAGTATACCATGTCTCTTTATAATCTTCAGGTGTGCGAAAAGCGCATTCTCGGTATGTGCGAAGATTCGCACATACCACGACCACATCAACGTGCAGTGCTCGTTCAACGCAGACTTGCGAATCAGGCATGCTTCGTGCTAGGACTTTATGCAAGCAACGTTTGTGTCGATGGAGAGAAATATACTCTTTTGACGTATGACAGGAGGGAATTATGGCTACTTACACGTACAAAGCGCGAAACTGGGACGGGAAAATGGTCAACGCCGAAATGGACGGCGAAAGCAAGGAAGTCTGCATCGCAAAATTGCGCGAAAAGGGCTATTTTGTAACAAACATCACGGAAAAAAAGGGTGGAGCGGGATTTTCCTTAAGCTTCCTCGAACGGGGAGTCAGTTCTCAGGAAGTCTGTATCTTTGCTCGACAGTTTGCCACCATGATCGGGTCAGGCGTTCCACTGGTTCGCTGCCTCACCATTTTGCAGCAACAGGCAGAGAATCCAGCTTTCAAGCGCATTATCACGCAAATCCGCGCTGACGTCGAAGGTGGCGCAACCTTCTCCAAAGCTCTTGAAAAACATCCAAAGGTATTCAGCGATCTGTTCTGCAACCTCGTAAAAGCCGGAGAAATCGGCGGTATTCTTGATCAGATCCTCAATAGACTTGCAGATTATCTTGAAAACTCGGAAAATCTACGGTCAAAAGTCAAAGGTGCATTAACTTACCCGGTAGTCGTCTTTTCTATTGCCGGTCTTGTCGTCATTGCCCTGGTCATGTTCGTTTTGCCGCAATTCAAAGAAATATTCATGGGCATGAAGGTCGAACTTCCCATAGCCACGCAGATTCTACTCGGGACATCCGACTTCATGGTTAACTGGTGGTTTGTCGTTCTTCCGACTTTATTCGGCGTCCCATTTCTGCTCATGAATTTCTTTACGACTAAAGTTGGCGCCCGCCTGTTTGACACACAGATACTGAAAGCACCTGGTATCGGAATGATGATGAGAAAAGTTGCTGTTGCCAAGTTTACCCGTACCCTCGGGACACTCATCGCCTCCGGCGTTCCAATTCTTCAGGCTCTCGAAGTCACGGCCCAGACAGCCGGGAACATAGTAATTGCCGAAGCTGTTGACAAGACTCGTGTATCCATCCGTGAAGGCGAATCAATCGCTGAACCTTTAAAAGAGTCCAAGGTGTTCCCTCCAATGGTTGTGCAGATGATAGCCGTCGGAGAAGAAACAGGCGAACTCGACAAGATGCTCTCCAAGATCGCCGATTTCTACGACACTGAAGTTGACAACGCAGTGAAAGGTCTCACCTCGATCATCGAACCGATTGTTATCGTGTTCATGGGACTCATCATCGGTGGAATCGTTCTGGCCGTGTTCATGCCCATGCTCAAGCTCGTAAATGCTGCCGACGGCTGATATCAGACAAACATAACATCAAATTCTGTCGCAATCACCCCGAACCCTGGTTCGGGGTGATTTATTTTAGAAACCGAGCCCAATAGGGCTCTCAGCAACCATTTCGAGACAGCGCAATAATATCGTGTAGCGAAGTCTCACGGTCGGTGTAAAATGCACGAAACTCTACATGAGTAAATTGCAAAATTACTGTGGCATGTTGCTATTATGCCGCGGCAAGACATATGTCCTGCGAAATCCGGCATTTATTTCAGGAACCTCCGGGGAGAGAGTGTTATGATCGAAAAGAAGAGACTTATTTCATTAGATGCTTTTCGTGGACTTACGATTGCATTTATGTTGCTTGTGAATAATGCGGGCGATTGGGATCATGTTTACAGACAGCTTGAGCACGCTGGCTGGAATGGTTGTACCGCGGCAGACATGGTTTTTCCATTTTTTGTATTCATAATGGGCGTGGCCATGCCTTTGGGAATAATTCCTCAATTAGAAAGGGGTATTTCAATTGGTCAGCTAGGCAGAAACATATTAAGACGAACCGCTATTTTATTTGGATTAGGAGTTATTCTTTCAACTGTCGCCTTCTGGTCCTATATGGATCATTTCCGTCTGATGGGCGTTTTGCAAAGACTTGCTCTTACCTACCTTTTTCTCGCCATCATCATTTTGCTTAATAACCGTTCGCTCGAGGCAGCTCTTTTCTGGGTTATTTTAATTCTATATGCCGGCGCCCTTTTTCTATATGCCTCAACACATGGTGATTCTTCTTTTGCATTGCCCATGTTTTACAATTTATCGGATTTGATTGATACGAAAATCCTGGGTTCAATGAATTACACATATGATAAAATATTGCTTTTAGGCCACGATCCTGAAGGACTTTTCTCTACGATCCCATCGATAAGTTCAGGCCTTGCCGGCGTATTTTGTGGCAGAATGTTGTTAGAATATAAATCAGCAATGCATACTTTTTTAAAGCTCATTCTATCAGGCTTAGGCATGATAACGCTTGGATTTTTATCTCAGTATGTAATTCCATTTAATAAAAACCTTTGGACACCATCATACGTTATTTATTCAACCGGCTGGGCGCTTTTTTCCCTGGGGATATTCTTTTATCTCATTGACGTTAAAAAATATTTCAAACCTTTTTATCCATTGATTGCCTATGGAAGTAATGCCATCAGTATTTACTTTGCCGCAAGTATTGTCGCCCCGCTTACCGTGGGAATAAGGTGGATCGACGCAGCAGGGGAATCTGTACGTCTGAAAACATTTATGTATAAATCAACATACGCACAACTTATTTCTCCGTATTTCGGAGATTATATTCCATCCACTCTTTGGGGTATAACTTATGTTATTCTTTTTTTCTTTCTCGCCGATTGGATGTTTCGAAAGAAATTGTTTGTAAAAATTTGAGTTGGCGAAAGTTGTTTATGAGTGACATATCGAATTTGATTTATCCCTCCAAAAGCCCTTGGTGGTATGTTCCATCGCTTTATTTCCAGCAAGGCCTTCCCGTAATCATTATTCAGCAGGTTTCTGTTTTAATGTATAAGAAAATGGGAATTCAAAATGATCAAATTGGTCTTTGGACCAGTCTTATTATTTGGCCATGGATATTGAAAATGTTGTGGGCGCCGTTTTTAGATCTTCATGGAAAAAAACGATCATGGGTGATCGCGATGCAGGTTCTCATTACAGCCTCCCTTGGAGGAGCCGCACTTGCGATTACAACTCAATCGTTTTTAGTTATTACTCTTATTATTTTTTTTGTCACGGCTTTTTTCTCAGCCACTCACGATATTGCCCTTGACGGATATTATATGCTGGCTCTCTCGAAAAACAATCAGGCTTTCTATGCAGGTATACGATCCACTTTTTTTCGTCTGGCCATGGTTTTTTCAAATGGATTCCTCGTCATGGTGGCCGGATATTTTGAAAATAAGGGAATGCCGATTTCAGAAACATGGAGAATGGCTTTGCTTGCGGGAACCGCCACCTATGGCATTCTGCTTATCTTTGCCTTAAGAGTCATGCCAAAAGTTGTTCATGATGGCCCGGTAAAAAAAAGTGAGGGAGAGATGGAACATGCTTCTATTAAAGAAGTATTCTTCTCCTTTTTCAGATTACCGAAAATTGTTCCTGTGATGTTATTCATATTACTCTATCGTTTTGGTGAGTCCATGCTGACGAAGATGGTCGGCCCCTTTATGCTGGATCCGCATTCAAAGGGAGGACTGGGGCTTGACACATTACAAGTGGGAATAATCCTTGGAAATGTAGGAGTCATATGCCTCGTTGCCGGAGGAGTTCTTGGAGGCATAGTCATTTCCAGGTATGGTTTTAGAAAATCTATTTGGCCGATGGTGATTGTGATGACTATTCCAAATTTCTTTTATATTTGGGTAGCCCATACTTTGCCTCCCGCTTCATTTATCTATATTTTAACTGCGGTTGAATATTTTTCTTATGGGTTTGGCATGACCGCTTATATGGTTTTTGCAATGTACTGTTCCCAAAAATCAAAATATGCTACCTCCCACTATGCTATTGTGACGGGAGTCATGGCATTGGGCTCGATGATTGCGGGTATTATCAGTGGTTATTTAC
Organism: Candidatus Rifleibacteriota bacterium; assembly: GCA_015233155.1. GTDB lineage: Bacteria > Muiribacteriota > Ozemobacteria > Ozemobacterales > Ozemobacteraceae > JADFYG01. Next base: position 11,464 of record JADFYG010000076.1, on the reverse strand, counting down.
AGCAAGCCGTCGGTTATTTCTGGTTTTTTATCTGTGTTTGTTTTGCCACAATACCCAGTATAATTGTGACTAAATTTATCCCACTGGAAGTAGGCGATGAAAATGCTGAAAAAGTTTGAATTAGGTGTTATAGAGGGCTTTTATGGAGCGCCTTGGAGTTGGGATATCAGAAAAGAATATATAAAGTTTTTAAAAAAATCAGGATATTCATTCTATTTTTATGCTCCAAAAGCGGACGCATTTTTTCGACGTAAATGGAGAGAAGAAATGCCGATGGAACTGGTCAACAATCTGAAAGAGTTATCTCAAGTTTGTAAAGATGAGGGGATAGCTTTTGGCGTTGGTTTTTCGCCTTATGAAATTTATCTTTCTTTTGACGATGACGCTAAAACATTTCTTTTGGCTAGAATCAATTTATTTAATGAAATTGGTGTTGATCGACTTGCCATTTTATTTGACGATATGAAAAATGCGCCTGGACTTGCAAAAAATCAGGCAGATATTCTTCATTGGATAAAAGAGAGAAGTCGATGCTCTCAGTTATTGATGTGTCCCACTTATTATTCTCTGGATCCGGTATTGGATCGAATTTTTGGAGAAAGACCCCCGGACTATCTCACAGATTTAGGAAGACATTTGGATTCTTCCATTGGTCTATTTTGGACAGGGGAAGAGGTATGTTCGAAAGGTTATACGCTTGAGCATATCCGATGGATAAATTCCTTGGTCGGCCGAAAAGTAGCTTTGTGGGATAATTATCCGGTAAATGACGGGCCTAAAATGTGCAAATTTTTACATTTAAAAGCTTTTACTGAGAGACCGGCGACTCTTTCAAATGAAATTTCTTCTCATTTTGTAAATCCAATGAATCAATCATGGTTATCCAAAATCCCTATCCTTACTTTAAGGGATAGCTATGATTTAAAAGAAAAATATTCTCCTGAGGCTTCTTTTAAAAACGCCGTCTCAAATCTTTCTAACGATGATCTTGCCAATAGAATGTTTGCTGATTTAGAAAAATTTCAGGTGTCAGGTCTCGATAACCTGACACCTGAAATTAGAAAATATCTGATTTCAATATATGCTCAGTTTCAACATCCTTTGACGACAGAAATAATTGATTGGCTGAACGATAAATACACTGTAACGAGAGAACTCTTTTTGACTCAATAGGGCGCGATGTCTTATACCTTCAGATACCTTGAGCGTCAGAATTGTGCGTAAATTTATGCGCAGCAATTTTGTCGAGAGCTTCCATCAAATCATTCCTCAGATCTTCGTAATCTTCACACCCGACCGAAAATCGCACGAGGCCGTCCGTAATGCCGGCGATCTTACGATTTTTTGGTCCCATGCTTGCGTGGGTCATGCTCGCAGGGTGCTGAATCAATGTCTCGACACCTCCAAGTGAAACAGCCAGAATACATAGCTTGACCGTGTCCATCAGCATTCGACCGGCATCAACGCCATCTTTAAGTTCAAAAGAAATCATCGAACCCGGACCTTTCATCTGCTTGCGCCCCAAATCATATTGCGGATGCGAAGGAAGCCCCGGATATTTTACCCAGGCAATCGCCGGATGTTTTCCGAGATCGACAGCCAGTTTCATGGAGGTTTCCTGCGCCTGACGAACACGCATGGCAAGAGTTTTTACGCCGCGTAAAACGAGCCACGCCTGGTGCGGATCGATCGTCCCACCCATCTGAACGAGCACGCCCTTAAGCTGCGCATAAAGCGCCTGGTCGCGAACGATCAGCATTCCCGCCACCACATCGCTGTGACCGTTCAGAAACTTTGTCATACTGTGCAAAACTATATCGGCACCCAACTCAAATGGTCGCTGTAACATCGGACTACAGAAGGTATTGTCTACGGCCAAAAGAGCTCCTGCCGCGTGAGCAAGCTTCGCAGCCCCGGCAATGTCGGAAATTGAAAGTGTAGGATTGGCTGGCGTTTCCAGATAGACGAGTTTCGTATTCGGCTTTATCGCTCGTTTTACATTATTCAGATCCGAGGAATCGACAAAGGTGGATTCAACTCCAAACCTGGAGAATTCACGTTCGAGAAGAGTACGTGTGGGGCCATAGACGGAGTCGGTGGACACAACATGCATCCCCTGCCCAAGCGTTGCCATGAATAGCGTGGAAATACAAGCCATCCCGGATGCCGTTGCCAGGCCTTTTCCGCCGCCTTCAAGCGTTGCTACCGCCTCTTCAAGCGCCGCGATAGTTGGATTTCCAAGCCGTGTGTATTTATATCCATTGTCAGTCCCGCTAAATCTGGCCGCCCCCTGCGCTGCACTTTCAAATGCAAACGTCGAAGATTGATAAATAGGAACGCTGACGCCACCAAACAGTTTATCCGGGTCGGAGCCAGCGTGAATACAATCGGTATCGAAACCAGTCTGATGATGCTTCTTCATGCGGGAACACTCCTTTGAAAATTGTCAATTACCCATTGCCACTGAATTACAGCGGACAATTGTACGCTCAACACATAATTTTGTCCAGATCTTCGTTTCATCGACAGCGTAAGAACATCCGGGAAACCGAAAAAAAGACGGACCCTGTTTCCAGGATCCGTCTTTTTTTCGGTCGGGGCGGCCAGACTCGAACTGGCGACCACTTGACCCCCAGTCAAGTACGCTAGCCAACTGCGCCACGCCCCGATGGGTGTAACCACCCGCCCGTAGGCATGATTTATATCACGAACCATGTTCCAAAGGCAAGTGAAAAAAACGCTTCCCGTTGAAATACTCCCCTGGAATGTTGCACCTGAGGCAAGATTCTGCTAGAGTCAAGCGCAACTGAAAATTTCCGAAATATAATTCAAAAAGCTGGAGGCTTTGCCAGACATGTATCTTGGGCGAGTTCTGGGGCACGTAGTCTGTACTCAGAAAGATCCACAGATGCAAGGCCTTAAACTGTTGATCGTGACCGCTATCGACGGTGACGGCATCGCAAAGGGAAAGCCATTTGTTGCCTGCGATTCCATAGGAGCGGGGGCCGGCGAAACCGTTTTTCTGTGCGGTGGATCTGAAGCCTCCCTGCCATTCAGAAGACAACGCCCTCCATCCGATGCCACTATCATAGGAATCGTCGATTCTATCGAGCATAATCGCACATGAATATAGGTCGCGTAGTAAAAAAAGTCGTTTCAACAGTGAAACATCGTGCCTTTGACGGCCGACCGCTTCTGCTGATACAGCCGCTGGAGGCAAGTGATCTTGCGCCTCGCGGTTCTGAGGTTCTTTGTATTGACTTCATCGGAGCAGATATTGATGAGATCGTGCTCATCATGAAAGAGGGAAGTTCGGTTCAGCAGATGCTGGGCAATAAAGAGGCTCCTGCTGATGCTGCAGTAATCGGCATCGTAGACACTGTAACGCTTCGTGATACAATAGTTTTTGAAAAATATTCCAGCGGGTCTTAAAACCGCAAATCCTCGCCAGGAGACACAACCATGGACGCCATCGTCGAAAAAATCGCCCGCGAAGTCATGTACAAGCTGAAAGCCGAATCCAGTAATCGCGGAACCGCATATTCACCGCCTCCGGCGACAGTTCCCTCCTCACGCTCGAAGGGCACTAAAACTGCCGTTCTCGTCACCGCAAACTTCAAGGTTGTCGATCAGATCATGCTTCAAATAGGATTGTTCGTTCCCGCCGGCGGGAAACTACTGATAAGCGAATATCTGCTTAATGCGGCCCCCAACCTGATTCCAACGGGCCATGCCGGGTTCGATATCCACACATCAAAGACATGTGCTGCTCACGAAGCTCTCAGAGATGTAGCCGAGCTTATTATTCCCTCACTATCGCTCAATACTCTGTCGAAAGCCGCCAATCTCCTGGCTGACAGCTACGCATCCCAGGTGATTTCATATGCGCTTTGTGATGGAATCCCCATAACAGTTTGCGATGAATCTCTCATCGAAGCCTCACGCTTTTTCCCGGGTGGGATTGCCCGTAAGATAGACCAGTTCCGGCGGGAACTCGAAGGCATGGGTGTCCGTTTTCAGCGATGCTCAGTAAACGTGAAGCCGGAGCACAAATGTGCAACATGCACCGGATCAGACGGATGTCAAAGCTGTTCCACAGGAACTTCTCCGAAAACCGGCAATGTCCCTTCAGTTAGCCAGCCTCTCGGCACCACCGATGGAACGTTACGACCGACAGGTGTCAATCCCTCCGTGGGCGCTGCTTCCCGCTCCGGAGACAAACCCGGATGTCTCAAGGAAAACTGTCCCAGGACCTACGGAAGCTGCACCAGCGCCTGCGAACATTCAGTAAAAGAAATACTGCAAGCGGGTGCAACCCGCATCGAAAAGGGACATGATGCGCCTATTCCCTCCGAAGAGCTCGCGCGCACCATTGATCATACGCTGCTGAAGGCGACTGCCACGACCTCAGAAGTGACGAAATTATGCGAAGAAGCTCGTCAGTACCGATTCGCTTCGGTCTGCGTCAATCCATTTCATGTCGCGCTTGCGGCAAAGATGTTGCAGAGCAGCCCGGTAAAGGTTTGCACAGTCGTCGGATTCCCGCTGGGTGCTACATCCACATACACGAAGGTAGCTGAAACACGCGATGCAATTGCCAACGGAGCCGACGAGATCGATATGGTCATTAACGTCGGAGCTCTGAAATCAAAAGACTATGAATTGGTAAAAAATGATATCGCCAGGGTCGTCGAAGCCGCCAATGGCCGCACGGTCAAGGTGATTCTTGAGACATCACTCCTGAACGAGGAAGAAAAAATCAAGGGGTGCGAATTGTCGAAGGCTGCAGGCGCGGATTTTGTGAAAACATCGACCGGTTTTTCCACGGGCGGAGCTACTGCTGAAGACATCGCTCTCATGCGTCGCATCGTCGGACCATCCATGGGAGTAAAAGCCAGCGGAGGAATCAAAGATACCGCGATTGCACAAAAGATGATCGCTGCAGGTGCGACGCGTATCGGAGCAAGCGCATCGATTGCAATAGTTAAAGGAGTCTCCGGCGGCGGCGACAAGGGCTACTGACGAGCGCTCAGTACCGCATAGGGCGTTGCGGGGCAAGCGGGAACTTTTTCTTTTGTTGATACGGACGCTGTATTTTCTTTTGATCGAAAGACGACCTTAGCTCGCCATGTCTCAAGGCAATACTGCCTCGTCACCAAGCATCCGGTCATTTTTTGCATCCATACTGCAAATATTATGATATATTTTGCAGTAGAGGTGAAATTATGATTCAACGCCTATTGAACCTCGATAAACTCATCGAGCGAAAAAGTTGCTTTCTTTTTGGCCCACGAGGAACGGGAAAGACATTTCTCATTCGCCAGCAAAAACATGCTTCGCATTTTTCAATTGATCTCCTCAAAAGTGACATTTTTCTCCGTCTGAAGGCAAACCCCAGCCTGTTGGAAAGTATGATCGACCTTGAATCGGCGGAAAAAGTATTGATCGACGAGATCCAGCGCGAGCCTTTGTTGCTCAATGAAGTCCATCGACTGATTGAGGAAAAACAACTGCATTTCCTTCTGACCGGTTCCAGCGCTCGAAAACTAAAAAAAGAGCATGCGAATATGTTGGGAGGCCGCGCCAGCATTGCCCACCTGTTCCCATTTACATGGAAAGAACTTTCTGATGCAAAGCAATTCGATCTCAGGCGCATTCTGCATTACGGTGGTCTCCCGAGAGTCTACCTGTCCGAGGATCCCGAACAAGAGCTCTATGATTACATCGATTCGTATCTCCGTGAGGAGATTCAGGGGGAAGCCTTGGTTCGCAATCTCCCCGTTTTTAATAACTTCCTCAGATTGGCCGCCCTTTCTTCCAACCAGCTTATTAACTATTCCAATATTGCCAGCGATCTTGGGGTCGCCGTAAATACCGTGAAAGAATACTTTCAGATTTTGGACGACACGCTCGTCGGTTTTCGGTTGGAGCCATGGCGTCGCGGCAAAAAACTCAAAACTGTCGCGACCTCGAAATACTATCTTTTCGACATGGGCGTCTGCCAGATTTTGCAAAGTCTTGCAGAAGATACCCCGCCACAATCGGGAACGTCGTTCGAGCATTTTGTCATCAACGAAGTCCGCGCCTATGCCTCATACTCCAGGTTACGCGTTGATCTTGCATTTTGGCGAACGCAAAATCAGGACGAGGTCGACCTCATTGTCGGCGATCACACGGCCATCGAGATTAAGTCCGCCAAGAAAGTATCTGAGCGGTTTTTGAGCGGCCTGAACAAAATCGAAGCTGAGCATTCCTGGAAAAATCGTATCCTGGTCAGCAACGACCCAATGAACACCAAGCATACTTCAGGCGTCTTGTTGCTGCACTGGGAAACCTTTTTCCGGAATCTGTGGAACGGAAAATACTTTTGAAGCCGCCTCAAGATTTATTTTTCTTCAAAACTTCTAAAAACCTTCCGCTGAGTTCCCTTGGAAGGCTATACATCACTCTTTTTGTCGTATATCATTCTTTTAATACATGGTATACGACAAGTAAAAATTCTTGGCCAGACGCTGCTTTCGAGCATTTTTCTCACCGGGAGGGGTAAAAATTGAAATCCCAATTCTGCAACGCTCCGGAAGGTAACCAGAATGGTATAATAACTTGTCCGACCAAGACCGTGACCCTCGGGTTATGCCTACAGCCCGGACAAACCGACAGGAGCAACAGCCCGGGCAAAAGGGCTTGCTTTCAGACTTTGGGAATTTCGAGAACCAAGAGATTCGGACAATAGACAAGCGGATTGGCAGGATCGAACAGTCGGGTTACGATTTGGACTTCTGAGGCGAGGCGGCAGGGGGGATAGAGACAAGCGGGCAGGACAAAAGATATGAGGATCGTTTTATCGGAACGAGCAAGTCGCAAATCAGGACCCGCATCGAAGGAATGAATATAGCTCGCTTAGTCTTGCTTCCCGCTGCGGTTCAGTGATTGAAACGATTTGCTTCCATAAAGCCTAATTAAACGGATTGATGATTGTCAGACCATTTTGGATAACCTGGTTGTGCTGCAAGTCTTCTGAATACAGTTTTGTACAACCCGCTTCAATGGCAGATGCCAGAATCAAACTATCCCAGTATGATAATTGATATTGAATGTTCAGCTCAATGCCCCGCTTGATACCTCGCTCGTCAAGACAATAGATCTTGTAATTCTCAATCAAATCATTGATGATGGCTTGTGCTTCCTCTTTCGTTTTTAATTTCTTCCGGGTCAGGACGCAATAGAGTTCGTTCAAGACCTGGGTCGACAAACATATCTCATCAAAATTCGCACGAATCAAGCCCTCTACAATCGCGGATTTCGAATCAGTGCTATAGAAATAAACCAAGAGATTTGTATCAATAAAGCATTTAGGTTCTGTCATAGAGATCTTCCCGCTTAAATCGATAGTCGGGAGGGAGAACAAAGCGATGCTGCTCCATCCTTGCAAAAAATTTATCCTTTCGCTTGCAGGTTGGCGTTACTTCTTCCTGTTTTTCCGCTGGTTCTTCCTGCATGACAATCACTTTAAGTCGCGGTTGCAAGTGTGCCAAATACTGTGGCGGAATAGGAATCATGCCATTCTCAATAGTGGCTTCAAATTCTATCGCATACATTGAATCACTCCCCTTTTTCATTCCCAAGATGCTCTCGGGAAAGCTAGAAATCAAGCGGACTTTTGGCATCCTTTTTCGTTACGCTCTTAACTGTGTGCGTATAAATCATTGTAGTTTTGAGTTCACTATGTCCCAATAATTCCTGAATCGTTCTGATGTCGTAATTTGCCTGCAAAAGGTGGCTGGCGAAACTGTGCCGGAAAGTATGAGCAGAAGCCCTTTTACAGAGTTGAGCTCTATCGGCGGCATCTTTGATCGCCCTCTGAACATGGGTCTCATGCAGGTGATACCGCCAAAGTTCCCCTTTTTCTGAAAGATGTGTCAACTGTTTGGCAGGGAAAATCCATTGCCAAATGAACTCCTTCGGGGCGTTCGGATACTTTTTTTCCAGTGATTTAACCAGGAAGACCCCGGAAACCCCCTGGTCGAGGTCTTGCTGATGTTTGACCCTCAGGGTTTCCATGTGCGCTTCGATCTCCGGAATAACCGCTTGAGGCAGCGGAACGGTGCGATCCTTTTTCCCCTTCCCGTCATAAACCGTCAAGACCCCGGCGTCGAAATTCAGGCATCCAATGCGGAGCTGAAGGCATTCGGAAAGTCGCAGTCCGCATCCATATAGGAGTTTAACGATAAGATTGTATGGGGAAGCAAGCTTGGACAAAATTGCTTCGATTTCCTGACGCGAAAGAACCACTGGAATGCGGCGTTTATTCTTGGCCCGGACAACTCCATCAATCTTTCCAAATTCTTTGTGAAGGACGTGACGGAAAAAAAACAATAACGCGTTGAAAGCCTGGTTCTGAGATGATGCCGAAACATTTTGCCGGACCGCTAGAAATGAAAGGAATTCTTTCACATCATTATTATCAAGAAAACCCGGAGGTTTGCTTCTGGTGAAAGTCTGAAACTGATTTACCCATAACCTGTAAGCCTTGAGAGTCTTGGGAGAATATTGCCGGACCTGTATTTCGTCGGCAAGCGTTGTATATTCCGTCAGCCATGACGACCCAGTTTGAGAGGCCGGTGGCAAAACAAGCTTTTCCGCCGTCCCATTGGTTATCTGCCGCCCTGGCCTCTTCTCTTTGAAACAGTCTAATGAAGAATGGCTACCAGGGCCCGTTTGAGTTCTTCCGATATATGGAGACCACGCTTGCTTTACCTTGGGGCCGGAAATTTCTGGATTATTGTAATCAATTGCGTCATCAAGCTTTTTCACCATAGGGGAAAAGGCTTTTGCTTCTTTTTCGGCCCTTGGTGAAGCAAGCCTATCGCTATGTTTAAGAAAAACTTCGGCACCCTTGCCTTCAACCTTCTCTGCTATGGAAACCACACTTATTGAATTGGGGTCTTCAGCACCTACGATCGCGGAAACCGGAACTGATTTCTGAAGTTCAAAGTAGAATCTGATGGCATCGGCAGCCTGGGAAGATTGAATGCTGGTCTGCCCCTTTTCTCCCAATTTTCGCAAAAACGCCCCAAGGCTATCGAAAGTGGTTGGGGAAAACCGATACTTGTGGCAAAAATCGAGATAGTAGCGAAGCCATTTACAAAAAAGCCAACCCTTGTTTTTCGGGATTCCTTTTTCCACCAAAAGGTCCGAATATCGAGTTTCCAATTCAACGGGCACGGCAAGCATCTGCTTCTCCACATTCCGGCTATTTCCCAAATTGGGGAGTTATCCCGCAACATACGTGAAGCGAAACAGTTTGTCAAATATCCTCTTTTGTTATAGCCTGACAGGCATAGATCCTTGAATTACCGGAGTGGAATGATTGTTTTCCATGGCAAAACTTTATTACGCGCATCAAATAAAACTTGTTCCTTTTTCCGAACTCCCCGGGGAGATGGCCGGAACGACACAATGAGTTGTTGACCGACCGAGATCAGGCCCTCGGGGTCATGCCTGCAACCCGGACCAAACAGCAGGACCAAAAAACCGGACAAACGGCCGGACAAACCACCAGGACAAAAGGGCCTGCTCTCAGGCTTTAGGAATTTTGCGAGGCGGATTTTCCATCAGTATGGTATACTCTGAAGCCGGATCGGAGGCTATTCAATGAAAACCATCGAAATTCAAGTGAATGTAACGTTGGAAGGCACAGCTTTCGCGGAATTTCAGATTCCAAGCGATATTTCGCCAGGGATTCATAATGCGGTTGTAGTTTTAGACGAAAGTCCTTGTTCAAAGTCTTTTGCAAAGAAGGCACTGAAATTAACAACCTACCCCATTGCCCCCCTGAATCCCCATGATACGTTTCGAAGAGAAGATATCTATGGCAATGATGGCCGCTAATAGAGCTTTTATCGACACCAATATTTTGGTTCATTTGAAACTTGAGAGGTCACCGTTTTTTCAAAGAATTTTTTCTCAAATAGAGACTTTGAAAGGCCAAAACATAGAGTTATGGATCAGCCGCCAGATTTTACGAGAGTATCTTGCGGTCATGACTCGTCCAATTGCTGAGAGGAAGTTTACTGTTCAAGAATTGGCGCGAGATATCTGCGGTGGTTTGCCTGTGATATCAGGTGCCCCGGATCGAGTTTCTCCGTGACCGAAAAAGACTTTTCCTCTGATGACTTCAGCTATCCGTCGACTGATCAAGTCTTTTTCCGTTGGATTATTTTGAGTGATTTTCAATGCTCTGGAAAAACAATCATCAGCCTTATCTTTCTGCCCGCACCGTAAATACAGACTTCCGAATCCGACGAAATACATCGGGTGAATTTTACTCTCGTCTTTCTTGACGGATTTCCATAATTCCTCGGCTTCATTCAGAGCAACATTGATACGATTCTGACTGATCAGTTCCCCTATATGTTCGATTTTTAACTGGAAAAGCGGATTCATAAGCCGTGCCTCACCCGGAGGCCCCTGCTCAACGCGATCCTTTGATTGTATCCAGACTTTTGCAAGAACGCCCAGACTAATAAAAAGCATCGATATGGCAATGAAAACTCCGACTGACCATCTCCTGAAGAAGGACGCGGAAGCTTCGACCTGCTTGTAAGCAGGCGAGTTGCTTTTGAAAGTTGTCCCGGGCGGAATTCCGCTTTTTGAAATCTTATAGACCCGTATTTCACGTGTGGCATTCTTGAAATTCTGGAGTCCCAGGTCGATCGTGCCGAATTCGTTTCGATTCATGGCAAGATAGGTTGCTTCAGAAATGAAAACCTCGTTCGACTCGGCAAAGCTTTCGATTCGTGCCGCAATGTTAACGGTATCACCGAAAAGATCCCCGCGCTCATCGACACCGACTTCACCAGTGTTTATACCAATCCGAAAGCGGATATAATGATTTGGGTCAACCACGTTGGCGTTTCTGGACTCTAATTTCCTCTGCATGTCGAGACCGCATTGAATGGCATTGGTGGGCGAAGCGAACGAAGCCATGAAGCCGTCGCCCATTGTTTTGACAAGCTTGCCCTCATATTTTTCAAGATTCTGGGCAACAAACTCATGGATTTCTTTCACGAATCTTTCATTGTCTTCCCGCGACTGGGAAGCTGTTCGTTTCGTATATCCCTGTACGTCGATAAATGCTATGCTTAAAAGCTGATTCTTCATTTTTACACCAGTAAATATTGTTCACAACAAATATACATGCATTTCCAGTCTGTGGCGACATTTGTCCGCATAATCAGTGTGAGCTGTGCTAAGTTCATGTGCATCCTTATATACTAGATCTTCCGGGGACTAAAATGCAAACTTGCGGAGTTCCGTAAATCAATGGATAAAAAGGTTTGAATTAGGTGTTATAGAGGGCTTTTATGGAGCGCCTTGGAGTTGGGATATCAGAAAAGAATATATAAAGTTTTTAAAAAAATCAGGATATTCATTCTATTTTTATGCTCCAAAAGCGGACGCA
>JADFYG010000075.1 GCA_015233155.1 Candidatus Rifleibacteriota bacterium | reverse complement strand
AAGTGTCATAGACGAAGTTCAGGCACGCATACAAATGAATATATCGCGCTCGCTTGCCGAGGCGGCGGGAGGCATACGTATTCCGTCTTATCTCGCGGGACGAATGATTACCTCACGTGGTTGGAGTTTTCGATTTTTTCCACTTTCTAAAACATGCAAACACCTGGGACTTTTATTTGAACGTCTTCAGCCGTCAAAACCCGGACTGGCGGATTACGCCTTATGGATTTACGGCGTCATACTCGGGCTGGCCTGGCTAATCGTGGCTACTCGATTTCTTCAGACGGGTGAACTTCCATCACCTCATGTCCGGGAAAATCTGCTGCTCTGGTTTTTCAGCGTCATTGCGATTCCACTGCTTCTGGGAATCTCAGCGGGAGGCAATCTGCTCGCCGACCGTCGTTCAAACCTGATGGCCGCTCTGGAACAGGATATGGTCGCTTCACTGGAAGCCATAGATGCGGAAAGCGGCGGAATAATCCAGAATCAGAAGAGAAGGATTCTCGACCTGCTTTCCCGCCCCTCTCTGGTTAATGAACTTCGAGCAGCTCAGCTGGACAAACAACCGACTAAACCGATTCTGGACCGTATCTGGCGGGAAGGCTGCGATCTGGGCCTGAGAATGCGTGCTCTCACGATAATTGGTCACGGCAGTTTCATCCAAAGCCGTATCGAAACAGAATTCAGCAAAAAGGTAAATGCAGTCATCCTCGGGATATTGAGTAATAGCCTGGGATCCGTACTCGCATCTGAACCGGATCCCAACGTTCTTTTCCCCACTATTACAGAATCGAAAGCCAAAAGCAGTTTGATGGTACTGATGGAACGTCTTGGCATCGACTCCCCTCAAAACACATCTCTCGACAACATCGAACGACTCTGGTTCGGATGGACTAGTTTCTCCACGCGACTATGGCTCGATAAAAAGGTCTGGTACATCGTCAACATTCTCTGGAACCAGGATCTCGCCTTCAGCACTTTTTTGACAGACCGTATTGGCGGGGACAATCGCAAGGATGGTGTCTGCCAAATCGATAGTCATGAACACGAAGACGAAATTCACTCCACCAAGAATTCAATGGTTGAACTTGGCGCGTTCCATCTCGGAATTGATGGCCTCGAGCTGGTCGCATGCAGTAAGAATGACAGCAGAAGCGGAGCTACGAGTCTCAGGCTTATCGCTGAACGTGGAAAAAGTGAGCGAACGAGCCTGACTCAGATTATCGGTTCTGAAACGTGGCTAACGTTGGCCTTTCCAAGCAAGCGCATGCCTGACTTCATTCTGGCCGCTCGCGTCTCTCTTTCTCCTGTGTTTGTGGATCTGCATTGGGAAACGGTTATGCTGGTTCTGATGCTTATCGCAGCTATTGCTCTCGTCCTCATCGTCGCATTTTTACTTTCCGAATTTCTTGCCGCCCCTATCGTCCGCATGAGTCAGGGACTCAAACTCATAGCCGCAGGCAACCTGGATATAACAGTTGCGGAAGACCGCAGAGATGAACTGGGAGAGGCTGGGATTGCTCTCGATAAAATGACGCGAAGTCTACGCGAACGGCGCAAGATCAGTCGCTTCGTTGCTCCACAAGTCCTGGAACTCGTCGCAGGAGGCGATTTGGAACGTGCTGCCGGAGGACGTATAAGTGAAGTAACCGTTCTTGCATCTGATATGCGCAATTTTACGACAATAAGCGAGTCTCACCCTCCCCGGGAGGTATTCTCCACGCTTAATCGTCATCTCACCGCCATGACACAGGCAATTCAGGCGCATGGCGGCGCAATCGACCGTTTCATCGGCGATGCCGTTGTAGCCGTATTCTATCCGGGAGGGCTTCTCCCTTCGACTGTAAGAGCCCTTTCCGCAGCCCGTGCAATGATGTCAGCTCATGCCAATCTACAGTTGAGACGAAAAGCCTCAGGTGAATTCCAATACTCAATCGGCGTCGGAATCGAAACCGGACGAGTGGTAACAGGTGTTATGGGTGATGAGGAAACGCGCCTGGATTTCACAGTGGTGGGAGAACCGGCATCGCATGCCGCCGAGCTGGAAAACCTTTCCAAGCGCGGCAAAGCAAGCCGCATCGTCGTATCGCAAACAGTCAGAAACTCGATCGATGTATGGAATCATGACGATTCTCTGAATCCATTGCACCACATGTTTCTGCCTTTGGAAGGGGTGCCCGGTGTTTGGGAACTCGATGGTTCTCCACCGCCTGAGATCACTGATAACGATATTGATCATCACGATTTCATCGCCCCCGAAATCATCCATGACATGACAGCCGCGAATCACCATGGATATTCCGACAATTCTTCTCAGAAAACTCCGATTACAGGAATGCCAACAACGTCAGCCCAGGATAACAGAGGTGAAGAAGCTGTTGTCCCATCTGACTCCGGCGGAAATCTGAGTGAAGACGAAGCGCATAAGAACAATCCTCGACGCCATTATTCTTCCGTGTTGTTGTTTCTCCTCTGGTTCCTGCCCCTAATACTCATCGGCACTGCAATATCGGCGCTCCGCCGGTCCCATCTGGAAACAGAACTACGAAGGGCTCAGACGCTTCTGCAGCAAGATGCGTCCTGGATCGGAAAAACAATTGATCCGCGGCTTCAAACGACTCTTTTTTTGCGCGAGCAAATTGGAAACACTCTGAGACGGTTTCCACGTAACTATTCCATCCAGGAGGCCCGCACATGGCTTCCAAAACGTCTGGCCGCTACCTTTCGGAAAATCGAATCCGACCTTCCCGGGATTTTCTGGGCTTGGTGCGGTTATCCACTGTTCCCGGTAAATTCATCACAAGAACGAGAATTTGTGCCCGATGAACGACTTTGTGTCACCGGCGGCAAACCTGCCCCAATCGACCGTTCAATGTTGTTCACGCTTTCCAAAGCGATTTATTGGAAAAACGTCTGGTCACTGACATCATTCGAAGATCTGCCCGATGTCAAACGGGATTCTTTGGGAAGCGAGATGTCGAAATTATTTCAATCCCCCAGGTCGTTTGACGTATTAAGGCAGGCGATGATCGTCCTCCATCCGACGACATTAAATAAAACGCAAACCACGTTCTTCTGTTACCCGTTGTCGACTCATGATCTGCGTGGACAAAATGAGAATCTCTTTACCGGGATGAAAAAGGAGACCGCGCTTTTAAAAATTCCCACAAGACCCCGTAACTCACCAACCTTTTTCAGACGACAATTCTATGGGAATTTGCTGATCTTCATCGATCCATCAAGTATTACGCCACGGCGTTCGATAAACTTTATAACTAAATATTTGAAAACCAGGGGAACGCAACTTTCTCTCGTCACACCAGCAAGTAAAGTGGAAACAAACAGTAATATTACGGCACCCGACTCTTCCGGCTCATCTGTTTTGTCGATATGCACCGCCATGCAAAAGTATATCCACTCAGCGATGTCTTCCTCACTCCACACTGTGCAATCATCTTCAACTCTTTTCCATTCCGTCAGACTCGGAAATCAAATATTTCAAATTAAATTGAGTCGTCTCATTCCAGAATCTTTCATGAGTCGCCATTTAATCACTGCTTTTGCAATCGCAGCAATCTTATGGACTCTTTTTTGCGTCAGAATATTATTGCAGCATCGATTTGATATCAAGCTCCACTGGTTGTTGACCAGCGCCTTCCTGCTGGCGGTCATTCCCAGCCTCTTCCCGGCCATTCTGATTCTGGAACGCTCCAGGCATGAGTCCGATCTTCGTTTGGTGATGGATGAACGCGCACGCATGGAATCGGCAGCCCGAACCTTCGATGATGCACGTGAATTCGGAAATTCCTGGCTTTTTGCCCTGTTCGATGAGTTTTCCAGACATCCTGATTTTATCAACTCCTTACGATCTTCCTCTGATCCCCTGACCAGACAAAAAGATGACAAGCGCAAATCCGATGCTCTGACACGATTGGTCAATAGAGTAGTTCCTACTGGAATCCAACCAGACAGTGCCAATTTTTTTGATAATTCCGGATTCTTCGCGCAGTGGCCCACGGCAAAAGCGGAGAACCAGAAGAACAGCGAAATGTTTGGCAGATTGGTTACGTTCCTGTTCAAATCCAATCTTCAGACACACAGCAACCTTTCCGACAGGGACGAACTGTTGCTAAACGCCGAATTCGAAGAAATTCGTAATATTATTCCTCTCCTGATTGGCTCGATAGGATACGCTCGCATGTTCATGAGTCAGATTTATATCGGAGAATGGCTTATCGGAGGCGCGCAGCGTCCATTCTTTTTCAGAAAATCAATCCTGAGTGGTGGCAAACCGTGCTTTGGTCTCTGCCTCATGTTCAGGGAACCCTTCGATCTCTATCAGTTCCATTCCTGGTTGACGATTGATCCGACATGGGGTCTAAGTAATTTGGATTTTGGTATAGTCAATCGCTTTTACCCCGGTGCGTTCCTGTTTTCGCCCTTCATGTTCTTTTCAGAATTCAATTATTCCTTGTATCAAGGCGAACTGCAAGCTCGCATTTCTTCTCCTTTGCACCGACTCACAACTGTCGCCGCTGAATCTCTCGAACCAGTCGTGGAAACCTTCGATACAGGTGACAGCGCACGCATGACTATGGTTTATCCGGCCAAATCCAGCGACAAATGGCTTTTTATAGTTGAGTCTCCAATTGGTCATCTTCTGAGTGAGTCCCGGAAATCGTTCGATCGCAGTAGATTATTACTCCTGGCGATTCTGGCCAGTGTGTTGCTTTTATCCCGACGCGTCGCAACACGCTTTATCAGCCCCGCCCTGGAACTGGCGCGGGCTGCACAATGTGTAACCGAAGGCAATTTTGAGGTCTGCCTGCCAATCGATCGGACCGATGAGTTCGGGATTCTTGCCAACGCATTCAACGATATGACGAAGGAGGCCAAATCAGGACGTCTTCTCGGCCGATTCGTTTCTGGCGCGGTTCGCGCGGTCGCGCGGGATGACTCCCGTGAACGTGCTGCCCAAGAGGGAGAATCGCTTGAAGCAGTCATACTGTTCGCAGGTCTCGCAGATTTCAAACATATGATACAAACGGCCGAACCTGTTGCTCTTGTAAAGAGCCTGAACAGTCATCTGGAATCAATGTCGAGATTGGTCCGCGATCACGGCGGCGAGATCGACAAATTCATAGGCGACAAAATTCTGGCAGTATTTTACCCGGCCGAAGGAACGGGAGTCACGAAGGCCATTTTAAAAGCCGTCGCGGCCGCTCAGGCCATGCGTGAATATGCAACCACGGCATCTGAGCTTCCATGCCCGCTATGCGTCGGGATTACGGCGGGCCCGGTGTTGGCTGGAATCCTGGGGACAGAAGCGGTTCGCCTTGAATTAACAGTCATCGGAGACACGGTTAATCTTGCCTCGCGATTGTCAGACCTGGCTGCAACACTTCCTGGAGGTGGGATGATTGTAGACGGACACATTGCTGAAACACTCATGCAAACATGGCGGGATTCATCAGAAAAGCAGCCGCATATCGAGCGTATGACAACTACACGAGTGAAGGGCAAAACCCGCGAAATCGAGATATTCCTCGTGTGGTGACTGCCGACGATGTTCAGGACAGATGTTTTTTGAAGCGTCTTGAAGCCATCCAGAAAATTATGATTCCCATGAGGCCAAGAATTCCCATCTGGGGCCAGAGTATATCAAGACCGGATCCTTTGAGGAAAACCCCGCGAATGATGATCAATAAATATCGCATTGGATTCAGACAATTGATCCACTGTATGATTTCCGGCATGTTTTCCACTGGGAATGAAAAACTTGAAAGCATTATCACAGGCTGAAGATAAAAGAATTGCGTCATGATTGCCTGCTGTTGAGTCTGACTCACTGTTGAAATGAGCAGGCCGACTCCCAGAGATGTGCCCAGATACATACAAATGCCAAGCAACATAGTCCAGACCGAGCCCTGGAAAGGAATGCCAAACCAGAATTTTCCGAAGATCATGACGATCATAACCTGGATGAGACTGAGGATGGCGAATGGGACAGTTTTGCCCAGAATAAATTCAACGGGGGTTATGGGAGAAACCATGATTTGTTCGATTGTGCCGATTTCTTTTTCCCTGACAACTGCCATGGCGGTGAGCTGAAGCGAAACCAGAGTGACGAGAAGACCCATTATTCCGGGAACATAGAAGAACAGCTTTTCCAGATTTTCGTTAAATCTGGCACGCGTTTCAAGGGTAAATGATCCTTTTATTTCCGAGGCCCCGGATCTCTTATGCCGCTGAGAAAGCAGTTCGGTGTTCCCAAATGTCTGAACAATCCTGTTTGCATAGGACATGACGATCATGGATGTATTGGAATCCGTGCCATCAAGAATAATCTGAATCGGTGCGGTTTTACCGGAATCGATGGTAGCGCCGAATCCATGATTGATCTGGAGGACCATTTGAACCTTATTTTCGTCCAGTGTCTCTTTTACCTCCTTTTCGTCCTGGAGATAATCAGTCGTATAAAAATGACCGGAACTGATAAATTCAGAAATAATTTTACGACTGTTGGGGCTCTGATCAAGATCGTAAATTGCCATGGCAATATGGTTCACATCGCTGGCCATGGCGTAGCTGAAGATTAGAATCTGCAGCATAGGAGCCATAAACAGAAGGCCCCGCATGTTCGGGTTGCGGAATGTCTGCAGGAACTCCTTGATCATCATGTGTTTTATACGCTCTAACATGTTCAGATCAACCTCTTCTGGAATTTTTTGATACAAAGCGTAAGCAGACAAAAGGTATAAAGAGAAAGCATACTGATTTCAAAAGACAACTCCGAAATGCCTATTCCCTTCATGTATATTCCCTTTAGAATCGTGACAAAATATCGGGCTGGAAATAAGCATGTGATAAATTTTATGACTGGTGGCATCTGGCTGATCGGAGAGATGAAGCCTGACAGCATGAAGGCGGGCAGGAAAGATAGAAGGAGAGCGGCCTGGCTCGCGGCAAGCTGACTTTTGGTTACAATACTGAGACAAAGGCCCAGAGATAATCCTCCGGTCAGATACAGTGCAGCGGTTACCAGAAGAAGCGCCAGGCTCCCGCGCAATGGCACCAGAAAGACATACCGGCCGACCAGAATGGCCATGCAGACGTCAATCATGCCAATGCAGAAGTAGGGGAAAAGTTTTCCGAGAACGAGCTCTGATCCCTTTATGGGGGTTGAAATGAGTTGTTCCATCGTACCGGTTTCCCATTCGCGGGCGACTGAAAGCGGTATTAGAAGAGCTGCGATAAGCATCAGAATCACGGCCATAATGCCAGGAACGATGAAATTTTTTGACTCCAGATCATCGTTGTACCAGACCCGGGCTTTCATATCGATGAGTGCGTTTTTCGGTGTTTGCCCCGACATTTTCAGCCATTTGAAGGTCAGGCTCTGGGAATAACCCAAGGCGATCGATTCAGCGTATCCCAGCGCTATCGTTGCTGTATTGGCGTCACTGCCATCGAGAATAAACTGGGCTTTGGCCTTGGCGCCCCGTTCCACTCTTCTGGAAAAATCACTTGGAATAACCAGAGCGGCCATGGCTTTTCTCGACTCGAGCAGCTTGTCAATTTCATCATATCTTGTCACCCGGTATGAAACGGAGAAATACCGGGAGCCCTGAAAAAGGCTGATCAGGTTGCGACTGACTGTGTCCTGGCACTGGTCCCATACCGCCAGAGGAACCCTGTCCACATCCAGGGAAAGAGCGTAACCGAAAATGATCAGCAGTGTCAGCGGCAGACCGAATGCCAGACCAAGACTTCTTGGATCACGGCTGATCTGGCGGAATTCCTTCCTGGAGATGGCCCAGAGTCTCTGAAGTTTCATTGACTGACCTCGATCTGAGCCTGATGGCTTCGATCATAATCCTCGATGAGTGAGACGAAAACATCTTCAAGAGTCGGGGCGACCTTTTCCATTGCCGCTTCGGAAAAGCCCTGTTGACGGAGCAATCCCAATACCCTGTCGGCAGTTGCGGGAGAATCGGTAGCAAGATGAAAGGTGGTGCCAAAAACAGCCGCTTCTTTAACACCGGGAAGATCTTGTACGGCTTCAACAGCGGCCATAGGGTTACGACAGGTCACTTCGAAAAAGTGGTTCCCGCTTTGTTCTGTTTTAAGGGTTCGCGGGGCTCCGAGAGCGATCATTTCTCCACGATAGATGAGAGCAATGCGATCGCAGTATTCGGCTTCGTCCATATAATGGGTGGTTACAAAAATGGTGATGTTATTCCGGGCGAGGTCGGAAATCAGATCCCAGAAGCGTCTTCGGCTGATCGGATCAACTCCTGAAGTCGGTTCGTCCAGAAAAAGCGCCGGAGGTTCATGCAGGATGGCGCATCCCAGAGAAAGGCGCTGTTTCCAGCCGCCTGCCAGAAAACCGGTCCGGGTATGACGATGTTTTTCGAGCCCGGCCATACTTATCGCCCACTCTTTTCTTTCCCGTTTTTTGTGCGCGGGAATCTGATAAATTCCACTGTAAAAATCTATGTTCTCTTCTACGGTCAAATCTTCATAAAGCGAAAATTTCTGACTCATGTAGCCTATGTTGCGTTTAATTTCCTCAGATTGGGTGCATACATCAAGCCCTCCGACGGTACCGGAGCCCCCATCGGGCGTCAGAATACCGCACAGCATACGAATGGTTGTCGATTTTCCCGCTCCGTTCGGTCCCAGAAAACCAAATATCTCGCCGCGTTTCACATCAAGAGAAATCTTATTGACCGCTACAAAAGAGCCGAAGCGCTTTTCCAGGGCTTTGACCGAAACCGCATTTTCCTGGTTTGTCCGGTTCATGGTCTGATTTCCTGATGCTCTGCCAACATGGAGACAAATACATCCTCCAGCGTCGGTGGAATAAGGCGGGTGCTGTTTACTTCTATTCGCGCCTTATCCAGGATACCTTTCGCTTCCTGAATGGCTAAATCCGTATTCCGGGTGGCAAGATGAATCCTGTCACCAAAAATGGTGACGGAATCGGGCGGAAATGCATGTTTAAGAAGAACAACCGCATCACGCGGTTGCGATGAGCGAATTTCCACGAGGGAGCCTCTCATCAACTGTCTGATTTCGGAGGGGGTTCCGACCGAAAGAAGTTTTCCCTGATGAAGCATGGCAAGCCTGGTACATCGTTCCGCTTCGTCCAGATAAGCGGTTGACACGAAAATTGTGACATTCTGAGCGAGCAGTCTCGTCAGAATTTTCCAGAAATCCCGCCGGGAAAGCGGGTCAACGCCATTGGTCGGTTCGTCAAGAAACAGAATTTTCGGAGTGTGTACAAGAGCGCAGGCAAGACCGAGTTTCTGTTTCATCCCCCCGGAAAGACGGCCGGCCATGCGTTTTCTGAAAGGCGTAAGGTTGCTGAAAGATAAAAGCCGGTCGTATATTTCCGTGCGAGCCCGTGACGGAACCCCGTAAAGATCGGCGTAAAAATCAAGATTTTCCAGGACTGTTAGGTCCTGATAAAGACCGAATTTCTGACTCATATAACCGATGTGCTCTTTCACGGCTTCCGAGTCTTTTACAATATGCAAACCCCCGACCCACGCGTCCCCCGAAGTCGGCTCCATAATGGAAGTGAGGAGACGCATGGTTGTCGTCTTTCCGGCGCCATCCGGACCAACAATGCCGAATATTTCTCCGGGGCGAACCGAGAGAGATAATTGGTCAACCGCTTTATTTGCACCAAAATGCTTCGAAAGGTTCTCGACGTGGATGGCTTCCGCAGAGAAGTCGGTATGATTTTCAGATTTAGTGGTCATTGCGGGATCATTTGAATATCCACATCGACGGGCATTCCAGGCTTTAATTCCTGGTTCGGATTTGTGATATCGACTTTTATCCGGTATACCAGTTTTACCCGTTCTTTATACGTCTGGATCGATTTGGGGGTAAACTCGGCCTGTGATGAAATAAATACTATTTTTCCCTCATATCTTTTTTCGGGATATGAATCACCGGAAACAAAGACTTTCTGTCCGAGTTTGACTTTACCCAGGTCGGTTTCCGGGATGAATGCCCGGACCCAGACCCTGCTCAAATCAGCTACGGTCAGAATTGGTGTCCCGGGGGAAACATATTCTCCGGGCTGGATATTATGCGTCAGTACCGTTCCACTGATGGGGCTGACCAGAGTGGCGTTGCCGACTCTTGTCCGGGCAAGATCGATAGTGCGACTGGCGAGTTCCAGTCTTGCTCTGGTTTGGGCAATTGTCTCGGCTCTGGGACCTTTTTTTATCAGCTTCAGACGTTCCTCGGCCTCATTCAGAGCGTTTCTGGCAGCTTCGACCTGTTCCTTGCGGGCCCCTACTTTCGCCAGCCTGAGCCTCGCTTCAGCCTCGCTGAGCCTCGCCTGGGCCATGTCGGAGGCGGCTTTTGCATTGTCGAGATCGCGGCTGGCTACGGCTTTCTCCTTGAACAGCTGGGTTTGTCTCTCAAGCTCGCTTGCCGCGTTTGCGGCGTCCGCCTTTGATCTGTCCCAGATGGCTTTTATGGCCTCGATATCCTGCGATCTTGTTCCAGCCAAAAGTTCGGCAAGTTGCGCCTGGACTTTTCTGACCGTGGCCTCTGCCTGAGCTATTTCCTCCGGGCGGGATCCGGCCTCGAGTTCGGCAAGAGATGCGGCGACAACATCACGATCCGCTTCTTTCATTTTCAAATCTTGTACAAGTTCAGTATCGTCGATATGAGCAACCGTTTGTCCGGCTGTGATCATCTGTCCTTCTGAGAAGCAACGATCAGTAACTCTCCCGGCAATTTTAAAGCTGACCTCGGTGTCATCAACATCTATGTTGCCGGATATTTTCAACACCTGCGACGTAGCATCAGATGTGATTCCGGCTGATTTTGCCGCTGACTGGCCATAAAACACCAGCGTAACGATCAATAGAACGAATAATAGATACTTCATCGAATTCTCCTCAGTTTCCCTCTTTAACCGTCGAATGTTCGCCCATAGCCAATCGGAATTCGGCGGCCGCCATCCGCATATCGGACAGTGCCCGGATATATCCCTGTCGGGCCCGCGTCAGACTGGTTTGTGCGTCAGCCACCTCGGTAGCTGTCGACATCCCGGAGGAGTAGCGCACATGGGTAATGCGCAGCATCTCTTCCGCAAACTCCACGCGTTTGACCGCCACATCGATCTGCGAGTGCGCCGAACTCAGCCGCGCATGGGCCTGCCGGACTTCCTTTTCTATCTGGTTTGTGGTCGCATCCCGGCCGGCCTTTTGCTGCTCGAGCTGAGCTCTGGCGGATTGCACTTTAGAGCGCCCATGGCCGCCGTCAACAAGCGGAATGCCGGCAGCGAGAATGGCCGTCCACTGATTCATTTGAAAAGCTGTTTCGTGATCCATCTTCTGGTAAGAGGAAGATATGCTGAGAGTCGGTCGACTTTCACCTTTGGCCGTCTTAATTCCGGCTTTGGCTGAGTCGATCCGCCAATCAGCCGACTGCATTTCCGGTCGCTGCTGACAGGCTATTTTAAGTGACTCTTCCAGAGATGGGATTGGAAAGGAAGCAATGAGGCCGGTTTCCGTGGCGATGAAATTGCCCTGCCTGAGTCCGATGGCCTGAATAAGCGCGGCTTTAGCGATCTCGATTCCTGCCCGGGTTTTTATGACATCCTGCCTGGATTCCTCGACCTGCACTCCTGCCCGCAACACATCGAATTCGGCAACCGACTTTGATTCGAACCGGCTTTGAGCAACCCGCATGTATTCGGAAGCAGTGTCAAAGGCTCCCTGTGCAACTCCCAGCTCTCCCTGGGCCAGAACCAGTTGCAAAAAGGCGATCTCGGCCTCGAAGGCCACCATCTGACGGGTCCTTTCTCTTCCCAAGTCGGCAACTTCCCGACTCCCACGGGCCTGGCGAATCATTCCCTCAAGACGGCCTCCTGAGGAAAGCACCTTCTGAACTGTCACTGTGGACGTCAATGAGTTTTTGTCGCCAAGTGCTATGGCTGGCACACGTGGGTCTACAGACATCTCCGGCACTTTGTTCAGAGATGTCTGGCGGCTGTCGAGCCTGGCCTGAACTTTCCTTGATGAGCGAGCATCCAGTTCGACGGCGCGCGCCGCTTTCTCTTTTTCCGATGCTTCATTCAAGGATGGATTGTTAACCAGGGCGAGAGAAATCGCTTCCGACAGGGTGAGTTCACGAGAATCTTCGCCTGATGCGGGAAATGCCAAAACAGCGGACAGGAATAAAATAATGAAGACGGCTCTGTGAAACGTGGAATTTCGGTCGTGGATTCTCAATGAATGACTGTTCATTTCTTTGGTGCTCCTGGGTCGGGAGGAAATTGCAGCGGGCATAGGTTCTTAAACGTAACTCTTACACCCTCAGAAGTCGGAATTCCCATTTGGGTGCCGGGGCAGTCGTAATGCGGAAACTCTTACCTTCATGAATCGGAGGGATGAAAATGGTAAAAAAGAATTCCTGCTTATCATGCCGAAAGCGAAACGACTGACTCCTCCCTTGCTGTGGTTGTGTCGGAAGCCAGTTGGCCAGATATTTAAAGCGCCGTAAAAGTTTATCAAATGCCCGGACAGGACATTCGTAGATCGTTTCCGGCGTTTGGGAAACCAGGATCTTGACGGACATCTTCTCGGGAGTTGTTTCAATTACAGCCTCTGAAGCATTCTTTGTAACCATCTCTTTGAGAATGAGTCGTGAAATACGGGGAATGGGCCCATCGTGATCTCCAAGAGCCTCGCCAAACTCATCAAGGTAATCCTTATCAAAATTGGTGCTTCTGTTCTCCGGCCCATCTGAGCCAGTGGAAATTATGGAAAGCTTAAATAAGAAATCCTGTTGATTATAGCTGAGGCAAAACGGCTCGCTCTCTCCTTTGAGTGGCCGTATTGGAGGCCAATTAGCCATATTCGTGAAGCAGTTCAACAGATGATCGTAAGCTTCAATCCGAGTCTCCATAAACGTTTCCAGGGTTTCGCCAACCATTACTTTGATGGTCGTTTTGTCACCTGCGGCTTCAATAACGGCTTCGGAAGCGTTTTTCTTTATGACCGTCTGGAAAATGAGCCTGGAAAACCTGACGAATGGAGGGTCATTGTCATCAATTTCAAAAAGCATGAATTCCCCGTCTTTTCCTTTCCCGATCGGAATCACCATCTTCTGTTTGCATAGGTCTTGGGAAACTTTATAATTCCATTCTTTGTGGGGGTTTGGGTGTAATGGAACGTAAAATCCGGAAAAGAAATTTTACCACTATTTAGAAGGTCGCGCATGGGCAAACATATTCATATGTGTTCATCTTTGACACAAAAATTTCGGGAAAACTATTTTCGTTGAACTTATTTTAGTGTCATTCAGCGCTGAGCCAATTTTAAGTAACTTTGCACGAACGTGTGATTTTGTGCTAAACATTAGTGTTCGCGCCATGCCTCGCGGCGTCGCGAATGAGCATCGAGAACGGAGACGCTCATCATGACCGATCAGGAAAACCTTCTTGGAAGTGACGGCATACCCCGCTTCTGGTACAACATAGTTCCCGACCTCCCCAAGCCTCCGGCCGCTTCGCTGCACCCGGCTACGCATAAACCGGTTGTCGCGGATGACTTGAAACGACTGTTTCCGGAAGCCCTCATTGCCCAGGAAACATCTACCGAGCGTTTGATCGAGATTCCCGAGGAAATCCGCGAGATCTACGGACTCTGGCGCCCCACTCCGCTACACCGCGCAAAGCGTCTCGAAAAAGCACTCGACACGCCAGCGCATATCTATTACAAATATGAGGGTGTGAGCCCATCGGGCAGTCACAAGCCCAATACGGCTGTTCCACAGGCTTATTACAACAAGCAGGCGGGAATCAAGCGTCTGGCGATCGAATCAGGCGCCGGACAATGGGGTTGCGCCCTGGCATTTGCAGCCAGACTGTTCGGCATAGACGTCACGGTATATATGGTCAAAGGGAACAGCCAGCACAAGCCGTATAGGCGCATAGCCATGGAAACCTGGGGTGCAAAAGTCATCTCAAGCCCCTCAGAGGAAACCGCCGCCGGACGTGCCGTGCTTGCCCTCGACCCGGAAAGCCCCGGAAGTCTAGGCATTGCAATGTCAGAAGCTGCGGAAGATGCGTCGAACACTGCGGACACTAATTACGCGTTGGGCTCGGTGTTGAACCATGTGGTCATGCACCAGACGGTTATCGGCATAGAAGCGAAAGAGCAACTTAAAGCGCTGGGGGAAAGTCCCAACATAGTCATCGCCTGCTGTGGCGGCGGAACGAACTTCGGCGGTTTGAGTTTTCCATTTCTGGCTGACAAACTGAAGGGAAAAGAAATGCGGGCAATCGCAGTCGAGCCGGAGTTGTGCCCGACATTGACGAAGGGCGAATTCCGGTATGATCTCGGAGATAACGCCGGTCTTACTCCCCTGTTGATGATGTATACGCTTGGGCACGACTTCATGCCACCCGGAATTCATGCAGGAGGCATGCGCTATCACGGCGTATCGCCGCTGGTTTCCCACCTGTTCAATGAGGGGCTCATCGAGGCCCGGTCAGTCCAGCAGTCAGCGGTTTTCGAGGCTGGCGTGATGTTCGCGCGTTGTGAGGGCATCATTCCGGCACCGGAAAGCGCGCACGCCATACGCACTGTCATAGACGAGGCTTTAAGATGCAAGGAACAGAAAACACAGAAGACCATTCTGTTCTGTCTTAGCGGCCACGGGCATTTTGACATGCCAAGTTACGATGATTACCTGACCGGGAATCTTCACGATCATGAACTTCCGGAGGAACAACTACATGCGGCGCTCTCGAAGCTTCCGCACGTTGAATTTCGCTGGTAAAGCCAGTTAAGGAAATATAATCGATGGCTTTTCGTGTCATTTTTACAATGTTCTGTGGTTTTCTTCTTAAAATGGGTGTTAGCACCGTTTTTCCAGTTGAATTGCTGAAAGAAGAAATTCATGGGGTTGCCTGTTACCTGGGTGTAATTGGAGCCCTATATGGAATTGTTCTGGCATTCGTCATCTTTGTTGTCTGGGACCAGTTCAACAAAGTCCAGACAGGCATATTCCTGGAGGGCGCTGCACTGGAAGATATGTGCCATACGGCCACTTTTATATCGGACGCAGAGGCCGCATACAAAATTAAAGTCGCCGTTCGCGAGTATATCGCAATCTCTGTTGCCGATGAAGCAACTTTTCTGGCTCGAGGCGAAATGTGTCCGGCGGCAACAAAGGCGTTCCTGAAGGTTTCCGATGCAGTACGTGAAGTTGAAATCAAAAAGCCCAAAGATCAAATTGTATTTGGAGAACTATTCACCGCTCTGAGCAGGGTCAACAATGCCCGCGATGCCAGACTGGGCATAAGTAGCGCCCGTATTCCCGGGGCACTTTGGCATTTGATCCTGTTATTTTCCGTCTCTATTATCGGAGGCTTCCTTTTTCTCGGAATTCGGTTGACGTTGCTCGCGAATATGATGGTTGGAATCATCGCCGGATGCATTGTATTTCTTCTATCCGTGATTCAAGATATTGACAACCCTTTCGGTGGACAATGGAGCGTTTCATACAACCCGTTTGTTGAGGTCAGCAGTCGTTTGAAAATTACCAGATAAGTCCCAGGAGAGAATGATATGAGAATATCGAAACAATTTAGTCATACTAATTATGCGCTTCCAAGGTCTTTCAGATATCGTTTCGCATCGACTTTGTTTTTTATCGCGACACTTACGGCTGTGATGCTGGGAATTATCCCGCCGGGAGTTTCTATTGCCACTGTCGAAGCTCGGGAATCCGCCGCGGACGCTGTTTCTCGCGAGCGTCTGGCGCACCCGGATCTTACCGGGACATTAGTCGGAGCACTTGTCTATCTTGAAGACACTCAGATACGCGATCGTCCCGGACGCGGCCTCCCGACTCGCGATGCATCCAACGTCGGTGACGGATGCAAGAATGAAATGAGCCTGAATCTGCCTTTTCGCGAAAACATTCCTTTGCCTGTCCCACCGATCGTCAAGCTGAGAAACAATGCCGGAGAGTGGGCCAGTTTCGTACATTTCATGCCTAAACGCACAGGTTTCAGAGGTCGGAATATCGTTGCCGTTCAAGACTCCAATGTTTTCATGACGGCATTTATCGCATATCCGCTCTTCCTGTTCGATGATTCGGCTCTTCCATCAGACAGACGTCCCGTATCCACAATGTTGCCCCTCGCCATGAGCAACATAGAGGGATTTCGGCGAGGCGAGGCATACAACTTTTGGGCAACAATGCCCGGCTTTTACGGGCACGCCTCACGCAGCGGGCCGACCAATATTCCGGTCAATTTTATCGACAAACTTGCACATGCCTATCTGAACCCGAAATTCGACCACTTTTTCACCCTTTTCACCCGCGGGATGAAAACTCCGCCAAAGTATTGGCTCGAGCAATGCTTCGATGCATCTCTCAATCCGACCGGCGCCGACGCGTTTTTTAATATTCCGGATGATGCTGACGATACATCTTCGGTAGTTGCATTCCAAAAGCTGTTTGGAATGCGTTATCCTGGCTTAGCTTCTGCGCCGGCATGCGATGCTCTTGCAGTCGCCGCACGTTTTCGCGATATAGACCGCACGAAAGAGGACGGTCGAGACGCCTGGAAAGGCAAAAACACAGGCGCATTTCTGACGTGGTTCAGGAACGAGAATGAGCCTACGTTCGGAGCGCCCGATACCGGCGTCATTCCACTTGGAGTCAACAACGTTGATAGCGTGGTGAATGCCAATACGGCATTCTCTCTCGCCATGAACGATATGAAAACCCTCCCCGGTTACAGCGAAAGCCTTGATCTGCTCGCAGCAACCGTAGAAAAGCATGCCTGGCCGGATGCCGGTTTGTATTATCCGCAATATATGATCTTTCCATACACGGTTTCGCGTGCGTGGCGTGACGGCGGCGCCAGGGAAGGTCGCATGGGTCCTGCCATGGAAAAGCTTTTGATCGATCTGCTGGATACCCAGGATGCGTGGGGCAAGACCAATCCCGGCCATATCGGAGCCTTTCCCGGCGGTGAAGATCGCAGTGATCATCTTTCGACCGCTCTGGGTCTCTCCGCTTTGCTCAACATAGGTCGCGCGACGGCCGTCGGGGCAGGGCAAGGCGATAGATATGACCGGGCTATAACATCCGCGGTCTCTTATCTGTGCAAAAATGCCCGCACGAGGGACGATTTGTATCCGACCACACGCCGGGTATTTCCGGGCAGACGGATGAACGCCAGTTTCTGGGATTCAGGCCTTTTCTTCGCCGCCTCATTCTGGGATCTTGGCCAGTGGCGTTCCGAGGCCTTTACAGTTTCAATGGTTGCTGAAGCACTCGGAAAATATGCACTTGGCTACGATCTGGACGACAAACCATTTGCCACGCGTCGACTACGCCTGATCGACGATCGTACCACACCTCTCGGAATGCGTTTTGAAGCAAAATGAGTGTCTGAAACCAGCAACGGGAGATGTTCAGGATTGCAAGAACTCTCGTCCTGCCGCTGATTCTGAGCATATTCCCGTTATTAGTTCTTCTTCATGAAGTCGATACCAGCCATGCCAGGGCCGCACGGGAAGACGAAGCAGATTGGCTCAACTCAACGGCCCCCGTCGTTCGAGTTCTAAAAGAAGCATCAGCTCCGGAATTCTGGGCGCGAACCTTTTCTCATCGCCTCAAGACACGCGTCGAATACCGCTTAAAGCACGAGTTTCCAACCGGTATTTTCCGCGGAGGCGCAACTATTCTTGCGCCCATGCTCTCGGAAGCCATAAACAAAAGTCATATCCGCGGTCTTTCTACGCCCCGCATATGGGCAGTGGCTTTCCCCGACGGCGTTGGGAGCGCCACTGTAGAGCCTTGTTTCGGGACAAGCATTGAAACCGTCAAGCGCGGTTTGATTACGCCTCTCATACAACAAGCCGTACGATCACGGGCTGGTTATCCAACCGAGATCATGGGGCAAAAGTGGGAAAACAAAATTCAAACGCTTTTCGGCTCGGCCATTAATGGCGCTTTTTTTCGAGGAGGCATGCGAGAAACGCCATTTCCAGTCATATTTAATGATACAGACGGTCTAATTGTCTGGAATGACCTGCGCCTGAAATCGCGAGTAGTTGGTGCATATCTGGTCTTTCTCCCCGTGCCGCCCGAACAACCAAGTCTCTCGCTGACCACCATTCTGAAAAACTGGAAGGATTCACGCAAAACGCCGGTATTTCTTTCGCTGCCTGTCAGACCTGGTGCGGCTCGCGACAAACCTGTAACCCTGCCAGGATTTCGTGATCCCGCTGCCCGTCGTGTCATAGCCGATGTTCAGGCACGAATGCAAATGATTACATCGCAATCACTAGTCGAAGAAGCGGGAGGCATCCGCATTCCGTCTTATCTTGCCGGACGAATGATCACTTCCCGGGGCTGGAGTTTTCGATTTTTTCCGCTTTCAAAATCCTGCAAACACCTGGGGCTTTTATTTGAACGCCTTTCGCCGTCAAAACCGGGGCTGGCGGATCAAACCCTTTGGATTTGCGGAATCACGCTGGGGTTCGCATGGCTACTTGTGGCAATACGATTTTCCCTGACGGGTACGCTTCCATCACCACGTGTACGGGAGAATCTGTTGCTTTGGTTTTTCAGCGTTATTGCAGTACCGCTGCTTCTGGGAATTTCAGCGGGAGGCAATCTGCTCGCCGATCGTCGTTCAAACCTGATTGCCGCTCTGGAGCAGGACATGGTGACTTCCCTGGAAGCCATAGAAGCGGAAAGCGGGGGCATCATCCCCAATCAGGAGCGAATGATTCGCGATCTTTTTTCCCGACCGGCTCTAGTAAAAGAATTTCGAGCGGCTCAACTCGAAAAACGATCCACGAAACCAATACTGGACCGCCTATGGCGCGAAGGCTGCGATCTGGGTTTCAGAATGTGCGCCATGATGATAATCGGCCGCGGCGGATTTATACAAAGCCGTATTGAGACAGAATTCAGTCAGAAACTTAACGCAACGATTATAGAAAGCCTGCATTACAGCATGGCGCCGAAATTGGCATCGGAACCGGCTCCAACCGACAATTTTGGCATAGCTTCAGAATCACATGCAGGAAACAGTTTGATGACACTTCTGGGCCATCTTGACGTCGACCTCTCTCACAACACGACTTTAGACAATGTCGATCGAATATGGTTCAGATGGATGAGCTTCTCCATGCGGCTATGGTTGGACGAAAAAGTCTGGTACATTGCCACCCTTCTTTGGAACCAGGATCTCGCATTTCGCACTTTCTTGATTGACCGTATCGGCCGTGCCAATCGCGTTGACGAAATTCAGCAAAATGACAGGCCCGGACAGGAAGGCGACGTACACGTCGGCGAAAAAATTTTAGTCGAGCTTGGTGCGTTCCATGTCAGCCTGGATGGTCTCGAACCAATCGTTTGCAGTAAAAATGGAAGTCGTGGCGGAGCCGCAAGTCTCAGACGTATTGCTGAACGGGGAAAAAGTGAACGGACAAGCATGACTCAGATCGTGGGTTCTGAAACGTGGCTGACGCTCGCATTTCCGAGCAAGCGTATGCCTGACTTTGTTCTCGCCGCTCGCGTTCCTCTTTCTCCCATATTAAAGGATCTGCATTGGGAAGCGGTGACGCTGTTTTTGATGCTGATTGCGGCAATTGCGCTTGTCTTTACAGTTGCATTCCTGCTTTCCGAATTTCTTGCCGTACCTATCGTCCGCATGAGCCAGGGACTCGAGCGCATAGCATCAGGCGACCTGGATGTCACCGTCGCAGAAAGCCGCAGTGATGAACTCGGAGAGGCTGGAATCGCCCTCGACCGAATGACGCGAAGTTTACTTGAGCGGCGCACGATAAGTCGCTTCGTTGCTCCACAGGTCCTGGAACTCGTCGCAGGAGGCGATCTGGAGAGTGCCGCCATAGGGCGCATACGTGAAGTGACAGTTCTTGCATCCGATATGCGGAATTTCACAACAATCAGTGAGTCTCAGCCTCCCCGTGACGTTTTTTCCACACTTAATCGTCATCTGACCGCCATGACACAAGCAATTCAGACACATGGAGGTGCAATAGACCGTTTCATAGGAGATGCTGTCGTAGCTGTCTTCTATCCAGGAGGGCCTTTACCATCGCCTGTACGTGCGCTTTCAGCAGCCAAGGCCATGATGGCAGCACACGCCGATCTTCAGACGACACGAAAAGCCGCAGGCGAGTTCCAATACTCCATCGGCGTCGGAATTGAAACCGGACGCGTAGTAACCGGCGTTATGGGTGACGAGGAAACTCGTCTGGATTTTACGGTTATTGGAGAACCGGCTTCGCGTGCAGTCGAACTGGAAAATCTTTCCAAACTCGGCAAAGCCAGTCGCATTGTCGTATCGCAAGCTGTTCGTCGCTCGATAGATACATGGAAAGATGATACTTCTCTGAATTCGTCAGACCACGTTTTTTTACCTCTGGACGGAGAATCTGACGCATGGGAACTCACTGATTCGTCGCAATCGAACAGGATTCATGACGATTTTGATTCGCGTCTTTCATTCATTCCAGGGGTTTCACATGCCACATCAGACGAGAAGCGACATGATAATTCGGACAAAATTAAAATTTCAGAGCCATCTACAACTTTAACGAAAAAGAACAAACACGTGGATAATATTCCGCCAGCCGCCACCTCTTTTACTCCTGCAGCCGGAAAATCGCCTGAATGCAATAATAAAATTCCACAGCGTCATTCCTCTTCCGTGTTGTTATTTCTACTCTGGTTCCTGCCTCTAATACTCATCGGCAGTGCGATGTCGTCATTCCGCCGTTCATCACTTGAAACGGAACAACGCAAAATTCAAACACTCCTGCTTGAAGACGCAGCCTGGATCGGAAAAACAATTCAACCGCGACTTCAAACGACTCTGTATTTGCGTAAATGTATTGAAAAATTTCTGAAACGATTTCCACGAAATCTTTCAGTCCAGGAAGCCCGCACGTGGATTCCCAAACATCTGGCTTCAAACTTCCGGAAAATAGAAGCCCGCCTTCCAGGGCTTTCCTGGACATGGTGCGGTTATCCGCGGATTCCTTCGCATTCCACGAGTGAACAGAAATTTGTCCCGGATGAACTCCTCTCAGTTACTGGCAGTCGCACTGTTCCTATTGACCGCTCGGCTTCATTTAAGCTTTCCGAAGCTATTTACGCTTATATAGTGACTCAATTTACCTCCTTCGAAGATCAGTCCGATGTAAATCGTGAATGGTCAGTAAGCGGGTTGCGAAAACTAATTCACTCCGACCTGCCGACAGACATACTCAATCAGTCCATGAATGCACTTCATCCGACGACTTTCAATAAGACGGAGACAATGTTTTTATGCTGTCCGGTGTCGCTTCATAATTTGCGTGGCCACAGTTCAAGTCTGGTCACCGAGATGAAAATAGAAACAGCTCTCCTGAAAGTTCCCACACGGGCGCGTAACTCACCAGTTTCTTTCAGGCGTCAATTTTTTGGAAATCTGTTTATTTTTATTGATCCGTCAAATATGACACCAAAGCGTTCAATAAAACTAATAGCTGAATATTTGAAAAATCGTGGAGCGCTGCTTTCTATTGTTAACAACCAGGATAAATTATCTGAAATCGCCAATAAATCAGTATTCGATGCATCCAACTCATTCGCGGTTTCGATAGGTATCACCCTGAAAAAAATGCTCGACTCTACGATCTTCTCCTTCACACGAAGCGCTCCATCATGTTCAGTCCTCTTCCACTCGGTCAGACTCGGCGATCATATATTTCACTTTCAAATAAGTCGTCCAATTCTTGAATCTTCCCTGACCCGTCATTTACCAATTATTTTCGCGATCGTTTCAATATTCTGGACTCTTTTCTGCATTGGGTTTTTATTTCAGCGCCGCTTCGACATCAGAATTTCGCTGAGACTCCACGGGTTGTTGACTGGTGCATTTCTGCTGGCGGTCGTTCCCAGTCTCATCCCTGCCATTCTGATTCTGGAACGCTCACGTCATGAGTCAGACCTGCGTCTGGAGAAAGATGAACGCGCACGCATAGAAGCGGCAGCCAGAACCTTCGACGAAGCACGGGAATTTGGAAATTCCTGGATTTTTGCCCTGTTCGATACCTTTTTCAGAAATCCTGATTTTATCAAGTCATTGCGCTCTTCAACTGATAATAAACTTAAAAATGAAGATGACACACGTAAAATAAA
>JADFYG010000074.1 GCA_015233155.1 Candidatus Rifleibacteriota bacterium | reverse complement strand
CACCCCCAGTATTCGGGGATTATGGCTCAATTCCAAATTCAAATCGTTTTTAGAAAATTTCACACGTTAACTCTTTATTGGAGCATGTTTAAACAAGGTTGAATATTTTTTCTTGGGACAGCCGTGATATAAAATAGTTATTTCAGGAGATTCGACGATGAAAAAGCCGGATATTAAATGGTTTACGATTTTGACAATATGTTGTGTGTTTTCATGGACCGTGGCATCCGGTCAGATTGTGGCGTCGGAAACTGCCAGCGGAAGTGCAGTGGCTATTTTCCCGGCTTGCATGACCCCATTGTCTGGGGTATCGGGAACGTTCGCCCCTTCAATGCCTGTGACTATTGGAAGCGGTCTGACAAATTTTGCAACGGTTTCAGCAGATCTGTATCGTGGGGCGCAACCGACGGCCGAAGGTTTTGTGATGTTGAAGAAGCTTGGAATCAAAACCGTCGTGAATCTTCGCGCATTTCATGATGACGCTAAATTGATGGAAGGAAGCGGGCTTGCTTACTTTCACATCACATTTGAGCCGTGGGCACCAAATATGGACGAGGTTATACAATTTCTGAAGATAGTTTCAGATCCAAAGAACAGACCTGTTTTCGTTCACTGTCAGCATGGTGCGGATCGCACCGGGACGATGGTCGCCATTTATCGCATGGTTATGCAGGACTGGACTTTTAAACAGGCGCTTGATGAATTGCCGAATTTTGGTTTTCATCGTATTTGGAGCAATTTGAAAACATTCATCAGCAGTCTTGATATTCGAACAATAAAAGATCGCGTTCAACAACGCTAAATATTAACGCAGTGAATATTGTTTTTTGGGGCGAATTGTCAAATCTCAATTGGTAGGGCTTACATTGTGTCGAGCGGTTTATCGCAACAATTGGCAACGGTTTTCCAAAAAAATCAGATAGCGGTGAAAGCGTTCGCGGAAAGCCCGGGATGCGATACCTTCCCGATTTATCCGTGGCAGTTCTACTTCGTGCCATGTTTCCAAAAGGGCTTCGTATTGCATATTTTCCGCTGACATGCGTTTCCCAATGGAGATAGACTCCACGCGCTCTTCTGGGGTGAGAGTCCATTCGGTCGGACACACGAACTGTCTGACGGTGCGTAGTCGACGTCCGTCGAAAATGAACGGATAACTTCGGCAGACAAGAGGCCGAAAAGCATGGACACCGCAGCGACGCATTCCACCGACATTCATCTGAAACAAACATCGATCAGATCGGCGGCGAAGTGCCAGAAGAAAACGTTCTTCCTCACCAAGTGAAAACGAAGATGGGCGATGGTCGGCGTTTTCCAGACATAATTGTACTGGTAAGCAGATCTTGCCCGCCGGAACATTTAACGCTTTCGACAGTCGCAGCAAATCAAAAGGTGTAATGAAAATTCTAAATTCCCCGCAACAATTCGCGGTGCATTCAGTACATGGAATAGCTGTGTTCATTCCGATATATCATGGGCGGTTGCGTGAGGCGAATGCCGCAGTCGCAAGAGGCAGATACGCGCTTTGAGGGTATCCGGTGCGTAGCATGCCCAGGATGCGACCAGCCTCATCATTGTTTTCGAGTTCTATCAGGATACGTACAATGTAATAAAGGGCTCCTTCTTTTACCGCCGGGCTGGTAGATCCTTCAAATGCAACCTTGAAGCCGAAATATGCCTCGGTGACTAGGCCCATGGCATATTGCGTATAAGCATTCAGAAAGGCATACCGGTCGACCGGAATACTGCGTGGGTCAGGCTTCACGCGTTGTAAAATAGTGAATGCCGCCTCCGGATTTCTTTCCTGGATGAAGCATTCTCCGAGAAGATAAGCTGCCTTTTGATATTCAGAATCTGTAAGGCCGGCATCAATGGACTCTTCAAGTGCAAGACGCGCGGAATGGTATTCATGCTCCTCGAAAAATCGCATACCCCTGGCAAGGCTTTCCCGCGCTGCGAGGGGGCGACTGTTGGCGATCAGGGTGCGGGCTATGAAATCATGGGCATAATGGTTCATGATATCTTCGGTCAGCCCGTTGAATGAGGCGGCCAGTTCGCGACGGGTATCGCCGCTGACCAGAATTCTTTTTATAAATTGTGAGAGGGCGTTTTGTCCGTATGATTTCAGCAGAAACTGAACTTTCAGATAATTTTCGACGTATTTTTCCAATGAGATCGGGTTGTCGACGCCAGCTTCATCTTCGGTGCCGATAGCCGCAAGATTTACCCCACGACGCAGAAGCGCCTTTATTCTGGCAAGACCTTGATCCGCGGCGTGAACCGCAGTTCCTTCCTTCACCCACATAGGCAATGCGTCGTATTTCGCTAAACCCATGCTTTCCGCCATAATCGCGTGTGTCAGTTCATGGGTCATTTCTTCCTGAAGCGTTGCATGGCCGTTGACGAGGAATTCAAGATCGAGATAGATGTAATGAAGATTACCTTTGGCGTCTTCAATCGAACGCCGCTTACCGCGCAGTCGCATTCCATTGTGCGTCAGATGGTCTGAAAATACTACGACGACGCGTGTGCGATCCGGAATAGGAACACCGAGAGCGGTCTGAATGCGCTGCATTGATTCCTGGTAGACGAATGGCAGATCGGCCAGGAGTTTTTCATACGCGGGTTGGCCACGATACTGGCCGTCATAGGATGTGTCTATGTTCAGAAGAGCGAATGTCGGCTCGCAAAACGCAAGTATCGCGAATACCATCAGAGGCAAAAAATTCGACAGTCTTGTCGAAATATTTTTCTTCGGAATGGCGTATGCGAAAGCCGTCAAAGTGAACCTGAACAAAGGCCTTCGTTTAGTCGTCATATCTTCATCCTCATGGCGAAGTGCCGGTTGCGAGTGAGTCTGTAATAGAAGAGACATCATTGCTAATTGATGTCGTGGAAGATGGAATATTCACCGGTGCTTCGGCTGAAATAACAGTTGTTACGGATGCGAGCGTTATCATGATTTCTTTTTCCAAAGTGGGGTTGTCATGAACACGCGGGTTCGCAAGCAATTTAGAGAAAGCCTCTGTCGCATTTTCAACGAGGCCGAGTTCGTTTGCGATGGCAAGATAATGAAACTCAATTTCAGTTGATGGGAAGGTGGGATTTTTCAGTTCCTTTATGCTTTCGAAGGCTTCGGCTGTACGACCATTTTTGTACAGTGCCCAGGCCAGTGTGTCGGTATTGTAGACGAAGCCTGGTTGTTTCGCGACAGACTCTTTCGCCAGATCAAGTGCTGCCGGCAGGTCGCGATTGAGTTCGACCATAGTGAATGCCAGATTATTGAGTGTGCGTGGGTCATCA
The DNA here is from genome assembly GCA_015233155.1 of Candidatus Rifleibacteriota bacterium. Taxonomy (GTDB): domain Bacteria; phylum Muiribacteriota; class Ozemobacteria; order Ozemobacterales; family Ozemobacteraceae; genus JADFYG01. The sequence goes on along the minus strand of JADFYG010000074.1, from coordinate 19,919 downwards.
GGTTTTATTTTGAGCGAGGTGCGATATGACTCTATGGCTTCGTCAGGATGGTCGGACGTCAGCAGCAGATCTCCTTTTCGCGACCAGAGAAGTGCTTCGTGTGGATTTATTGATATTGCCTCTGAGGCCGTCTTTACGGCTTCAGTGAGATGCCCGGCCTGTTCCTGTGCCATACTGAGAGCAAGCAGATAACGGGTGTTCCCGGGATCCGCCTTTACCGCGCGCTGTAACATATCTATTGTTTCATCCATTGACTGATGGTGCAAAAAATTAGAAAGGTTCATGACGCCCTGCATATACAGGGCAGGAGCAAAATCAGGTCGCTCTTTGAGACTCTGAGCAAGCAGACTCCGGGCATGTTCACCCCTGCCGAGGTCGGCATACAGGCGCGCCATCAAATAGTTCCGGTGAAATGTTGGAAAAAGGAACGTAATTCCAATGAACAATGCCAGTGTCGCGCCAAGTGTACCAATCGTTCCGAAACGGGCAAAAATCGTTGGGATACGTTTTTCCGTAAAGGCGGTTTCTTTCATGGAAAGTGCAATGAGTCCCGTAAATAATGCGGAAAGAAAGACGGCAAAGACGAGTCCTAATTGAAACTCTTCTTCCGTGTTCATAGGCAAATTACGAAGGTGTTCAACTGCGGCGCACTCGAACAGTGGGTAGGAAAGGGCGAGTGCGGCAAGGAATTCGAAAACACCGAACATACCTGCGACCCATGGACCTATGGCACTTGTTGATCGATGAAACGCCTTGGAAGTCATCCAGTAGACGCCTGCGGAAACGATATACACAAGTGAAATAAATATCCCGAGACCCGTTCCGCTCTCAATTGGATCACCGGAGCCGAGATCATAGCTGAACGCAATACCTGCCAATAGCAGAAATAGTGGAGTGGTATAGAAAAGAATCAATGCTCTGCGATCGAGTTGCCGCGTTGTCAGGTTGATGCCACAAACGGTGCAGAATCCGGCACCGTCGGGTTGTGGTGTTCCGCAGTCGGGACAGATCATGCCGAACTCCTGTTCATGAGTGAAGTTCTCCGATAAGCGATTTTTGCATAAGTGAAGCCACGAAATGCTGATCACGTTTCTGTCCCAGTACCCACATCAGCTTGACAAGCGTGGTTTCAGGGGTCATGTCCATGGCGGGAATGGCGCCTGCATCGAGAGCCGTTTTCCCCACCTTGTATAATTCCATTTCGGTCGATCCGACGAGACATTGAGTACAAACGACGATCGAAATCCCATGGTCGATAGCGGAACGGATGGCGGGCACCAGCGACAGTCTGCCCTCTGTCGGGATATTTCCCGCCCCATAACCCTCAATGACTATTCCGGCGTGATTTTCAGCGAGCCAGGTCAGCACCCCGGGTTTCATCCCTGGATACACGCTGATCATAGTCACGGATGGCTCCAGATATGGCATAAAGAGCGTATTACGGCGGGCACGCCGACGAAGTCCACTGACGAATTTTATTGAAAGGCCTATTGTACCCATTGGCTCAGCGTTGGCCGAGGTAAATGCCTGAAGGTCGAATGCGCTCGTCTTTTTCGTGCGACAGCCTCGGATGACAAGAGAGCCGAATACGACAGCTACATCCGCTATGTCAGAACAGGCGACACGGAAGGCGTTGATGAGATTAGTGCGACCGTCAGAGCCGATTTCCTCCAGGGGAACCTGCGCACCTGTCAGAATGACTGGTTTGTTCAGGTTTTGAAGCATGAAGGAAAGACCCGCCGCAGTATAGGCAAGCGTGTCGGTTCCATGAGTGACGACGAAGCCGTCGTACTGATCGAGCCGTTCATAAATGGCGCGTCCCAGTTCTATCCAAAGATGTGGTTCGACATTGCTTGAATCGATATTTGCCAGTGGCAACAGGTCGACGTCGGCCAGCTCCCTGATCTCCGGGACGCGTTCCAACAGCATATTCGCATCTGAGCAAGGTACAAGCCCCGTTTTCCCGTGTCTCACCATGGTAATGGTGCCTCCGGTGGAAACGAGCAGAATGCTCAGCCGTTCGTTCTTGTTTTTCATTAAGGTAATTACGATTGTCCTAGAATTTGTACTCGACTCCGAAGTTTATGGCTTTCGTCCTGGTGATATCGTCGACACGAAGTTGCAGTTTCAGTCCGGATTTTACGAGATAAGAGCTGGTGAAACGAATCTTCGGGTCACGTGTGTCGATGAAATCCAGGCTGTAAGATATATCTTCGGCCCACATGTAGTCGATACCCAGACCGACCTTTGATGAGATGACGCCGCCGCGTTTGATCAGTTTGCTCTGAGCATCACGGGCCAGCATGAGGTTGAACAGAGGGTCGCCTCCGATGTCTTCCACGCCGAGCCGGTAGAAGCTGGATTCATTCGGATAAATGTCGACCATCATGTCGGAGAAGAATGAGTCGTTATCCTTGTTGTAGCGAAGCAGATACTTGAAGTCGATACGGGTCTGTTTGATATTGAGGAAGACTTTGTCAACGGCCTGTGCCAGCTTGTGAGCATCGTCGAGGCCGGTCTTGATTTTTCCGCGAATATCTTTGTCCGTAACGATTTCCTTCACTTCGCGGGTTATTTCCTTGGCGTTGTCTGAGGCCTTCTTGAGTGAATCGACGGTGGCCTTGATGTTGTCCGTCAGATTGTGCTCCCGATTGAGTTCTCCTATCATCTTGTCCAGGCGATCGGAGACGCCTTTGACATTGGCAAGCATGTCCTTGATCGTGCCGCGGTTTTCCGAAGATATATTCGCCATATTCGCGCTGAACTCGCGCATGTTGGCTATCATTTTTCGGATCTCTTCGCGGTTCAACTCAAGCTCACTGTCCACCTTGCCCAGGATCGAATCGAGGTGGTTGACTATGCTGTCAGTCTTCGAGCGGACGGATTCGATGATATCGGTTACGCGTTCGGAAGCCTTTTCAGCATTTTTCAGAATGTTTTTCGTGCTTTGTTTCAGCTCCGGATCGCCAATGACGTCTTTGGCGGTGGCTGTCAGACCCTGCAACTTTTTGAGCAACTCGTTACCCTGTTCAAACAGCTCTTCCATGCGCATAGGATCAGTGCCTTCGACCTGACTATTCGGAGCAACATAGGGGGCCGTCTGGTCACGAGTCGGAATTATTTCGACGAATTTTTCGCCCATCAGACCGGATGTGCCGATCGTGAATGAACTGCGACGGCGGATCATGTGTTTGCCATTCTTGATGTGACAATGTACCAACACCTGATCATCGCTGATTTCGATCTGTTCAACCTTGCCGATTTTCACTCCGGCCATTGAAACGGTCGCACCCTGGCTCAAACCGTTGACGGCATAGAAGGCTATGTTGAAATGATAACCTGAATCGCGCAGGCCGAAATCCCCGATCACGAACATCATGTAGACGAGGAGAGCGCAACCGATGAGAGTAATTAAGCCGACTTTGATCGTGGAATGCATGGGGATCTCCTCTTAGAGCAGGGTCATCGGACCCTTTGCTTCTCCCTTGATGAACTGCTGAACAAGGGGATTGGGCGAATTGATGATTTCTTCCTTCGTGCCGATTGCAACGATTTGGCCCCCGTAATGCAGCGCTATGCGGTCACAGATGCGGTAGGCCGAAGCAAGATCGTGGGTGACTACGATAGAGGTGACGCCGAGTCGTTTCTTGAGACTGACGTGCAACTCATCGATGGCTGAAGTCATGATTGGATCAAGGCCGGTTGTGGGTTCATCATAAAGGATTATCTCCGGCTCCATGGCAATGGCGCGTGCCAGACCGACGCGTTTGCGCATGCCGCCGGAGAGCTCGCTTGGCATCAGATTATTTGATCCAGGTAATCCGACCCATTCGAGTTTTTCCGAAACGATGTGATGAATCGCGAGCGCTGACAGGTCAGTGTGTTTACGCAGTCCGAAACCTACGTTTTCCTCGACGGTGAGGGAGTCGAATAGAGCGGCTGACTGGAAAAGCATCCCCATCCGCATGCGAAGGGCATCGAGCTTTTTTTGACTGAATCTGGTGATATCCTCCCCGTCGATCAGGACTTGACCTTCCTCAGGTTTGAGCAAGCCAATGATATGTTTCAGGAGAACGCTCTTGCCACAACCGGATGGCCCGACGATCACAAGCGTTTCCCCGTCATAGATCTTCAGGTTGATGCCCTTCAGGACTTCTTTTGAACCGAATTTTTTATAAAGATGAGATGCTATGATCATTGTATGTATGCCACATTGAAATTGTTGATGCCCACGGTCAGAAAGTAATTGACCGCCAGTATGAACATTATTGCGAGCACGACCGCGCCAGTGGTACTTTTTCCTACTCCCTCTGCGCCGTTTTCAGTGGTAAAACCCTTGTAACATCCGATAACGCCGATGATCGCTCCGAAGACGCCAGCTTTGATCAAGCCGCCGAGCAGATCGAATATTTTCAGGTTCTGAAGAATAGAGTCCTGGAAAGTGGACATCGTGAGGCCAATCTGATAAACAGCGACGATAGATCCGCCGATCATACCAACGACATTGGTGAAAACCGTCAGTATAACCAGCATGAAAGTGCAGCCCCAGAAACGTGGAATAACGAGATACTCGACCGGGTTTGCAGCCATTGTTTCCAGTGCGTCGATCTGTTCGGTAATCTTCATTGTCCCGAGCTCGGCGGCGATTGAGCTGCCGACGCGACCCGCGACAACGATAGATGTCAATATCGGGGCCAGCTCCCGCGCCATGGCCATGCTGACGACTCCGCCGACATAGCGCTGCGCACCAAGTTGTGAAAACTGGTATCCGATTTGAACTACGAGAACCGCACCGGTCGAAAATCCCGTGATAGCGACCATCGGCAGAGAGTCCACGCCGATACGCGACATCTGGTCGATCAGGTTTTTAAAAGCAAAACGTCCAATGCGCAGATCATGCAGCGTCCAATATAACGTCTGCATAAACAGCAGAGAGAGGCTGCCGAGCAGATCGAGAAAATCGCGTACCAGCCGTACCAGAAACATGTCGGATTATTCCTCGCTGAGGGTTATTGTCGTGTCGACACTTCCGAGCACGACGAGATTTGTTGGCTGGATTTGAAAATCCTTTCCATCGACCTTGATCTTTTTTTCTTCATCCGTTTCTGATGTCAATTTGAAGACCAGATCTGAATTGCGTGGGGCCACACACCACTCACGTACGACCTGCTCAAAACTTTCATGTTCAACCGGCTTATCTTTTTCATGAGTTGTCGCCTTCGCATCCTTGACTGATTTTGAAGGCTTTGCGGCTGGTTCGCCGGGAGCTGGTGTGTCTGCGTCTTCATCCTGATTTTGGGTTGCTACTCCCATGACGGTCAGCCTGAGATTTTCCTTGCCAATGTCGTGGGGTATTGGAATCCGGACTTTCTGCACCACGTTTTTTTCTCTGAATGGCCGCATTGTGACCCATACTTCCAGTATTCCACCGGGAGTAACTGAAGTATTTTTAACTTCAACCTTTTCGATGGTCAGGGTTCGGCGCTTGTGTTCTAGTTCGATCTTGAGCATCAGTCGGGTAGGATATACCTCTTCGACATCGCTTTCCGTGATGCTTTCGATCAGGTTTGTGACTTCGTTTATCAGCGTATTAACAATGTCGCCACGTGAGTAAAACAGGTTTTCGCGTCGGAAGTTGTATTTCGCTCCACTCGAACCGGTGCATTCAAGAGCTATACCCATGAGAGCGGTTCCTTCGCCTGCTCTGTCGATTACGCCTTCAATAGCTTGAAGCATTGTCGATTCAAGAACGGAAACCATTACGCCCGGATCGCGTACGACCTGATAGTTGATGCATCGAGTGCGTTTGAGATCTTTGTCCGTAACATCGAGTTGTACCGGAACCATATTCGGGAAGCGTCCAAGCTCTCCGGCGATGCCTTTCTCACGGTCCTGGGTTATCATGCCTATCATTTCAGTGGGAGCACCGATCTTGAAAGGCATCTGTACGCTCGAAAATGAGTGGTAGATATGTGCCTGGGTCATCAGATAGGAAACGTTTCCTTTTTTCAGGAAAGGATGAGCAAATGCGAGGATTCGTTTTCCATCCCGATAAGTCAGGGTTCCCAGCGTGGTCAGGTTGATGTCACCGCGCGCAAGTTGTACTCCAACGGCACTTCCGGGTTCGAAGCCATCTGAAACCGCTTGTAATGGAGCTGCAATAACTACAGCCTGTGTCGCTCCGGTTGTCGTCGGTGTTGATGCGGCGCCTGGAACGAGCGTCGCCGCTGCAATGAGTTGACCTTGCTCCGAATTCATGCTGGTTATTTCGGATGATGCATCCGTCATTTCAGTCGAGGCCTGAATCCCGCGGCTCCTGAATCTGCGACCGAGCAGATTCGCTGCGCGCTCACACAGACCCTGAATAATAATTGGCGTGGCCACATGCATGAATACGGCTTCGTCCGGCGCGGCACAAACGTCGGCTTTGTCGGATATTTCCCAGATGGCCTTCACCGGGCGGCCATCGAGCGATAGCGGTTCCAGGCAGGTCCAGCGTATCGGTTGTCCTGAGCTGGTGGTTGGATTTACGCCCGGACGAGCGCTCATAAGTGGATAATCCCAGATTTCGAGCATCTCTTCTATGGGCGTGATAAGGCCAACAGTATGGTCGGTCATAACCCATCCGGATGAAAGGCCGCCCATGAGTTTGCCGTTTATGTAGATCGGACTGCCGCTCATTCCGGCTGCTATGCCCCCAGCATCGTCGATAACCTTTCCGGATACTCGTACTAGAATTGACTTGCCGTTGATGAGGACATTCTCGTTTATCTTGTTGTTTACCAGAATGCCCATGACCTCAACATTGAAAGTCTCGATATCATGGCCGCGAATGACTGTTTTTCCGATACCTTTCATTCCGACCTTGACGTCTTTTAGCGGCAGAATGTCATCGTGCGCTAAGAGTGGCGTCGTTAAGAAGCCGAGCAGAACCAGAATCAGGAGGAAGCCACCCTGTGTGAAGCTTCTTATCGAGAATTCGCGCCGGTATGAAGGAATGAGCCCTCTGGGCACATTTCCCATACGTGTACATTCATGGTGCAGTCCATGATGTTTGCCGGGGCTACATTGTTGAAGATCAGCGTTTCGTGATAAGCAGACCATTGGAGATTGGTCGCTCCTTTCCATCTGAAGGTCGATTCATGATCTTGCCGTTTAAAAGCAGTGATGATGAACCTCCTCCGTCGAGATTGATCGCCTGGCGTCCGCCCAGAAACTTCAGATAGGACGCCAATTCTTTCAGTGTCATTCCAGCGCTTTGTTTGGATCGGCCGTCCACCACTACGAAAAGAAGGTCTCCGCTCCAGGTAAGTGCAACAGCGGAACGAGGGTATCTGCCGAATATTATTGACGGGTCGAATTTTTCCGTCATACCGTTTATGTCGATACGACCTTCACTTAATAGACGTGGTCCGCCACAGACGGCGTGAGAGACACGATCCCATGCGCCGGAGACATGGTAGTCAAGATTAACTAGATCTCCAAGTCTTACCTGACTCAAAGAGCGGGCACGTTCACCCGATGCGGATACAACTATGCCATCAGGCGGAATCAGGCTGTCAGCTGAATGTATTGCAGCCACTCGTCCACGGATCAGAACCAGCTCTATGCCATCTCCTGTTGTCAATGTGCTGCGGGCGAATTCAGGGGTGAATATGACGAGATTGTCGATGTCGCGTTTTCCGTTGACCGAATCGATGGGGACAGTTATGGAATTGCATGTGAATGTACCATTGAAATCGGGGTTCCCGAATAGAGGATTACCCCGATCATCAAGACCGAACACGGATCTGTTATAAAGAGGGGAACTTATCAGCCGTCGGCCGATGATAAGCGTTCCGATTGGATCGCCGCGGGGCGGTGTGAAATATGCCGCGTTAATGCCGGCGAGGGCGTTATATCGAGCGCCCATGGCTGAGAGCGGTTCGCGTTGACAGATTCCTTCGTTTGCAAGAACCGGAAACAGTCTGAGACCCGGTTCCGTCGGATCCATGCGAAGCAGGAAGACATCACTCGGTCCTTCTTTAGTTGTGGGGCGATCCGTGTAATAGGTGAGACCCCGGGTTTGTTCTATGCCGTTGGAAAGCGGAAAGACGGGACCTTCCTCTTTGAATGGAACGACGAGCCGTGTCAGACCTTCGGGTGATGTTGCCAGCGATGGTTCGGCGAGCGGGCCTTTTCCGAAAAAGAGGAATTCCACATACGTGGAGGCACGATAAAACGCGAATTTGCGGAATGCTGCTTCGATACGACGGGTGACCTCCGGAGACAATGGGGCGAAGGCAGGAGCCAGACGTACTCTTGCGAGTTTTCCATCGAAATTGACTTTTTGTAAAACCACGGGGCCGGAAAAGTCGAAGGCGAGCAACCTGTATGGTAACCCATTTTGCTGGCTTATACCGACAATGCGGACTTCCTGGTTGCCGGCGGATTGTGAACCGGGAGTAACGACGGGGCGTGCGGGCAGCGTTACTGATTTTGAAGCATTCTGAGTGAAGATGCTCGTTTTCGACTCATTTGCCACAGGTTGCATGAGATAAGTTATAGGAACGTCAGGTTCAGGCTCGTCGGAAAGGAATACCGGAGTCTGCTGAAACGCTGCACCGACCAGAAAAATCTGGCCGATGACAAGCAGTATTACGAATTGTCGGAGGAAATCCTTGATAGACCCGCTCCCTTCGAACAAAATCAAATCATGATTGCTATCGGCAGAAGGACCGACGAACCTTATGACTGTCCGAAGAGATAAGAGGAAGCGATCGATTTACTTTTTATTCTGTCGCTATTTGAGGGGCTCCAGATGGATGACTACGGTTGCAAGTTGTGGAAAAAACTGAAGAATGTTTCCCTCAAGTGCAATGGCAAGTTTATGGGCATGAGCCACAGTTGTTGTTCCGGCAGTTCGCGCATGCATCTCGAAATTCAAACGAGTGCCGGCAGATAATATTCTGATGTTGTGTGGGTCTGATAGGCCCGCTATTTTTCCGCACAGCTCTATTACGCGGATGACTATGTGGTTGTTCGTTGTCGTAATATCCTGGATATGGCATGATTGAGAGGATGCAGGTTCGATGTGTGAAACCACGTGTTGGATGCGTTTATCGAGTGCTCTGATACCAGCTTCGAGTTGTGAAGAAATGCTGTGTGCCTCAGAAAGGGACATGGTTTCTTCCACTTCTATGTGCAAAACTACATGAAGATTGTCGGTTCCATCGAGCACCTCCAGATTGTGAAGGTTTACTACTCCACGATGGCTCATGGCCATGCGTCTGATTCGTGTGAGAAGATCCTCGTTGGCATGATGTCCGGGTTCGAAGCGCATTTGAACTTCAATTCCAGGAAATGCAGTATGAATAGCCTGTTCGACCTGATAACTTATACCGTGGGCTTGCTCGAAACCCATGTCATTGGCAAGCGATAGCGTGACATCCGCGAAACCTTCTTTGCCGCCGGCTCCCCGTACACGAAGCCGGTTAAGGCCCAGGACTCCCGGAACACTCATTGCAGCGTCACGTACGCCATCGGCCATACCTGCGGGGGCCTTGTCAAGGAGAACGTCCAAGGCCGATCGTCCCATCTGCCATGCGGCGATGGATACAAGAATGGCGACTCCAAGTGCGGCTATTGGGTCGGCCATCGGGTATCCGAGTTTTGAAAAAACAAGGCCCACAACCACGACGAGAGAGGAGATTACGTCGCTGCTGAAATGCAGAGCATCGGCGGCAAGTGCCTGGCTCTGATGTTTTTCGGCCATTGCATATAGATTTCGTGAGTTTTGTATACCCACGAAGACTGACAGGGTCATGACTGCGAAAGACCAGATATTAACTTCGAGTACGCCTGTGTGTTTTCCTGAAAGTCGTTCCGTGGCTTCGAGGACAATCCAGAAACAGGTAATCATGAGCAGAAGAATCTCGGCCAGTGCCGAAAGTCCCTCAATTTTGCTGTGTCCGTATTGATGCTCCTCGTCGGCAGGCTTTCCGCTGAATTTCACGGCAAACCATGTGATGACGGCGGCGAGTAAATCCAAACTGGAATGCAATGCTTCTGAGATAATGCCAAGAGAACCTGTAGTAAAGCCAACTATCGCCTTTGTTGCCGTAAGTGAAAAAGCGGCAAATACCGACCATGCGGCGACATTCTGCTTTTCAGCACGCTCTATAGACTTTTGTGCAGATTCGGCTTGAACCACTTCTTTCGTTGGCAATGATGGTTTTTCTGACTCTTCGATCATCTCATGGTCTCCTGTGTTTTTTCGGGACTTGCCACGGAAGAAAAAATAACGGCACCCGACCGGTTGTCGGGCACCGAAATTGTATCACATCCGGGAAGTTTACATAAAAATTACAGAGTGGCGTCAACCTCTCGCCAGCTCACGAGTTCTTTTTTAATTGAGACGTCGTATTTGGTTCCCCATTGGGTTTTCTTGTCGACACTGTAATCATAGTTCGACTGGGCAAGGATCTCCTGCCAGTTGTAATATTTGATGGAAACATCATTTGGCATGCGGCGTCGGTCGAAATAATCGGTGACGAGATTCCCGACGATTTCCATATTGATCAATTTTTGCATCTTCGAGTCTGTCTTCAGTTCCATTCCGCCCTGGGCAAAGAAACAGCCTTCGAGGCGTGGGGACAGGTTTATGAATGGATGAGTTATACCGGCGCGTGACCAGTCGCTATCATGATGTGGCTGATATATTACACGACCGGTAGTCGGGTTTTCGACAGACGTATCCATTTTTGGATCGCGCAGTGCGATGATTCCTACCGACGATTGCTGCCCTGCGTCGTCAGGCATGGTCAGGACGTCGCCGCCTACATATATATTTCCCTGGACTACCAGAAGTCCCTTGCCTTTTACCCATCCTTCGAGAAAAACGTCACCTTTGATAAAGGTCAAACCATTGATTTCGACGGCATGCGTCGTGTCATTTGCTCTGTTGGGATTGCCAAGATAACGTGAATACTTGTTCGGCACTTTGCGCCAGTCACCCCAGCCGTAGAGGGGAATCACGTTTGAATAGGTCTCCTGATTGGTCCCGAAGGCTTCCTTGAAATTCACCTGCGTGAAATATTTACTCTGAGATGGTGTGGTCTGGGGGTCTACGAGGCGATTTGCAAGTTGCCGATACGTATCGGCCGAATACAAATTGATCTTCTTCGGTTCATATGCGGGAACCTGTTTGGTGACCGAGTCATAGTTCTCGTTCTTTACTTCTTCCCACCATGGCCAGTGAAGCAGTCCCATCCATTTGTAATAATCACGGGTGACGGGTGCGTTTTGATATTCGATCGAGTCCGCCTTGGCGAGGTTTCCTCCACCGTTAAAGCCATTCCAGCCGATGCCCTGATCAAGCCATGGGTGTTCGAGATCGCGGCGCAGATCGGTTAACATAAGCCATTTTGGAAGATCTATCCTGGCGCCGTCTCTCATGAAAACTTTGCCGCCAGTTACGGTGAAGCCCCAAGGATCCCAGAAGTCGAGGGGTTGGATCTTGAAGGAGTCTTGTTGAGAAGTATTCAGATATAGTCCATGGTCCGGGGCAATCATACCGACGGCATTTCCGGGGATTTGAGACGCAACTTGCATTGCCTTGAGAGTCTTCTTTACTTCGACCTGCTTACTAGAATTATGGAACGTGCCGCGGGATTCGATCGTTAATACTCCCTGACGGGCTATGTCGGGAGGAAAGCCCTGAGCTGCGAGGCTGGCAACTGCTGTCGGGTCATTTTTCCAGGAGATTCGGGCTTTTACTTTCCCACCCTCGAGTATTGGCTGGACGCCGGATATCTTACCCTCAAGATTGGAAAGGTCTATGTCGACGCTGCCTTCCTCTTTTTTTGTGATCATCGCATAGAAAGGATTCTTCGGATCATTCATTTGACGTTTCATCGTGAACAGGCTCTCTTCAACGCCTGCTTCGGCCAGAAGCAGTGCGGAAACGCCGTCAACGTAGTTTTCGGACAGGTGAACCTCGCCGCGCATGAAAAACACCATGCCATAAACGATGATGCTGATTACGACAATGGTTGCGAGGATAAAAAACAAAGCAACGCCTGATCGCGAAGCCCTTCGTTGTCTGGAATATGGCATAAAGCACCTCCTCGGCGGCAGGTCGCGCCGTACCTTTCATTGTAACAATCTCCGAAGGCTCCCGCAAGGAACCATTACTCTTTTTCAGGGCCATTTAATTCTCCACCTTAGAATGGCTTGAATAGACTGATTTCAACGAATGGTAGGGCGGGACCGCCGGGCCCGCCGAGAAAGCTCGTGGCAAAAGACGCGGCGCGCCCGGCGGTCGCTGCCCTACCTGTCGAGAATTAAATGACCCTGACTCTTTTAGACAGGAGTAATTTTCCTTTTGTTTCGCGAGAAACAATTTACGCCTGTGTCAGGAGAGTTGTTTTTCCAGCAGTAAGCGGTGGTGGCCTGGGCCGAAATGGTCGGTCAGGCGCTCCCGGATTACAAAACCGAGACGATCAACATAGAGACTGATAGCTGCTTTGTTGTCCGGTGCGACGGTGAGTTCGATCTGTTTGAATCCGGCGGCGGATATATGCGCCAAAATTTCCATCAGAAGTCGTTTTCCACGACCGCGACCGCGGAGCCTGGCATCGACCGCAAGACTCAGCAGAAGGGCTTTCGCTCCCCCCAGTTCGGCTATCACAATGGCTTCGGCGGTTACCGATCCGGCATTGGTCAGAGCGAATACACTGCCGCATCTGGCCAGCAGAGCGAGATTTCCAGGCCCGAGACCCTCGTCGGCAAATGCTTCCCGTTCGATGCGGGAAACGCCTTCCAGCAAGGGCATATCAAGAGGACCTATCTTTGTATATTTTTCTTCGTGCGAAAAATCAGAGTTCGACATAGCGTGCTCCGGTTGTAACTGGGGTGGAACCGTCGGTAACGGCAAGACATGTCAGGGTGGTTTCGGCAAGAACATAGATTGCATTTCTGGTGCGGGCTGGAAACAGTCCCATAATGCGGTCGGGAAATGTGTATCGGGACACGATAATTCCTTCGATGTTGATCAGACAGACTTCGTCGACTGCCGTTGCGACTATTGCGCCGTATTCGTGTGCGACGATGTGGCGAGCGGAAGTTGTGAGATGTGCGTGTATACGCCGGTTGTCCCGGGTGCGCAGAATCAGGAGTTCCTGTTGTCCGTGGCAGGCGATATAAAGAGTTTCATCGATGGGGTGGAAACAGGCAGCGGTGATTGTTGCGTCAAGCTGATTTCGTAGCTTTTGTGAACCTGTGTGGTCAATTATCGTAAACTCCCCCGTAGAAGTGCCTATCATCAGACTGTTTTCAATCGGATCAATATCGAAGAAGTTTGCATTGCCCGCCAGTTTTATGGCTCCTATGATTGACGCGGTGGAATTGATGATGAAGACACCTCCGCGACATACAAGATAGGCTCCAGTTTCATGGCCGAATATCGCCAGGACAGTATCCTGAAGTTTCAGGATCTGCGAGCGATGTGAGGCATTAGGAAAATAGCAGACCTGTCCGTGATCGTCGAGCATAATGAATGCGCCGGAGGCAAAGGAATGTCCGGTTCTGAAAGCGGATACGAAGCGATAAATTTCTTCTCCATTGAGGTTGAAGGCGATTACACCTTGCTTTGCTATGGTCAGGATTGTATCTGCGGCAGGCGATACGGACATGTCGAGCAGACTTCCGAAGGAAAGACGGTTATTCCATACTTCTTCGCCGCAATCATTAAACAGTGAAAGCTGATCGCGGCCGTACCAAAGGGTGAGATACTCGACTCCGTCAACACTGCGGAAGCATCTCAGTCTGGGTGTATTTACGGGGCTTGCCTGCTCGAAATCGACGATCCAGGCCTTTTTGAATGATAGCGAAACGCCTTCGGTTGTGGCTGACGAAGTTGCAGGCGGTGAGACATCAATGAATTCCATATGAGTGAGATCGCGAGCGGCTTTTGAACTCAGGCAGCCCACCTTGCCGGCCGGTGAAGCGTAGAATATAGTGCGGCCGTCGCTTGATATACACGCGCGAAGGAGCGGAAAGTCAAAACGATATTCCCATATCGGTGTGCCTTTGACGTCGAGAAGAGATAACAGGCCCTCTTTTGCATAGACCAGCGTTTCCCCCGTGTCGTCGGCGTATGAAACTCCATTGAAGTCTGAGCTGAGCTGGCCTTTCCAGATTCCAAAGGACTTCACACAGTTGAAGCAGTAGATGCCGTGTGCTTTGTCGAGTGCGACGACGATGTCGCCTGCGCTATTTACCGCAAGTTCCCGGGGAGAATCCAGGCCCATGAATGCGTCGAAGTGTGTTCCGTCGATCCCGACAGCTGCGATGCCATCGCCGCAGTCATCGCGACAACCGAACACGACGCATTGTCCTTCCCCGGACACGTCTATTGCGGTTGGAATTCTGAGAAGATTGCGGTAGGTCCATTTTACGCGTCCGACGCGGTCAGTCAGCACTACGGTCGGATCACGCGTCACAAATACGAGTTGTTTGCCGGACGGGCTTATGAGGCCATTCATTGCAGCAACGATGCGTTTTTTGAATAACAGCTTTCCTTCGCCATCATAGAGGTGAGTGAAGCCGTTTTCCGTGACGACGAGTGTTTCCATATTTTCGGACATGCTGATGGTTCTTGCATCACTACCGATTTCTGTTGTCGCAAGCGTTTTCCCATGGTGATCGATCAGGAAAAGTGTCCCTGTGGTGGAAAGAATCGTTATTGCGGTTCCGGAAGCGGTCGCCTGCATCATGCGAATGGAGCCGACATCTATTTGCCAGACTTCTTCAAAGCCGATCTTTGGAATACTTGCTTCTGTAGTGGTTTGTTTCGTCATTCGTTAACCACTCTATTCGAGGGAGATTGCCGTGTGGGTAAGAAGCATGGCTCTTTTGAAAAAACGATGATCTCGAAAAGGTAGTGGCATACTCTTAACTGGCGACCAAATTTAACCACAGATGGACACGGGTGAATACAGATAAAAAAATGCAATAAAAGCCCCATCAGTTAAATTACCCCACTACCCTCGAAAATTGCAGGAAAATCAGGCATAATCGACTGCATCCAGCTCTCCGACAGAGATGACCCGATCGGGGCGCTTGCCATCGGGGCCTTCATGAAACATGATGGCGCCGGCATTCTTGAGCGGAAATGGCAACGGTTGCGTCGGTTCAAGAGAAAGCCAGCCGCGAACAATGGCTTCGAGGACACCGGAATGAGTGACCGCGAGTAATAGTCCGGTTTCACGTTCACGATTCATGAGTGTAGTGAGTTCGGAATCGGCGCGGCGATAAATGTCACCAAGAGATTCACAACCGCCCGGAGGTCGCCAGTCCCAGTGGATGAGCCGCTCTATGGCGCCTGGAAAGCGTTCACGGATTTCGTTCTTCGTCAAACCTTCGAGTTGACCAAGGCCTCTGGCGCGGAGTCCGTCCGCTGAAATGACCGGAACATTGAAGCCGAGTCGTCCGGCCGTATCCCATGCGCGTTTGACCGGGCTTGCATAAACGCGTTTAGGGCATATGCCTTCGGAGGCGAGGCGGCGGCCGAGCTCAACGGCCTCGAGCAAACCGCGTCCGGACAGCTCGATATCGCGTGCTCCCTGCATGCGGTCTTCGCGATTGAAAACAGTTTCACCGTGTCGTATAAGACAGATCTTCATGTGATATCCATCTCCTCATGAATACCCTATCTTTTTTGAACTTTTCATGCAACCCGGTGAATGACGGAATATGGGTTGAACCGGACTATACTAATACAATTGATCTTCTAATAAAGGGTGGGGACAAAAAAGCATTAGAGTCCCCATAGGGGATCCGTAAACCCCCTCTGCTTTCGCCCCGAATGACTGCAAAAGAGTCCCGGCCCAACATATTTATGTGTTCCGGACTGAACCGATAACCCAGCATCCGAAACCACCGCTGACAACAACACTGTGGGCGCCAGTGTCAGTTGTAATTTCCGTAGGTTGCAGTTTGGTTTGTTGTTCCAAGACAACCGCCGTCAAGACCAAGCTGTCGCGTAGGATTCCGGGAACGGTGATGGAATTTTGTTACAGTACCGTCCGGTTATACAAAAATGCTTTGATCGTCGGCTGATATAATGATATCTTCTTATCAAGATACAAATTTATCATAAGAGAAGGAGTGCACGAAAATTGTAACATCCTTGAGCGGAAGCACCGAAGAACAAGCCGAAAATATCGCATGAAAACAGCTTTGCAGGTGAAGAAATTCCATCAAAGGAATCCAGCAAGGTTGCTAATCCAGACCATGAAGAAGAAATGGGAGGCAAATTAGACATGGCAACAAAACAACTTCTTCTCAGACTTCCTGAGAACACCTATAAGGAATTGAAGATTCGAGCAATTCAAGAGGGGAAGCGCGTGTCACAACTTGCCCTTGAATGGTTCAAAGAAAAGCTGGGAACGCCTGTTCAGTCCGTAGATGGCGTTCCTATTCGAACATTCTCCGATGATGAATTGAATACGTGGGAATCCATGGACAAGGTGACTCCAGCAACAGAAGCTACTCTCGCTCGTATACATAAAGCCCATAGCAAAAAATGAGAATCTTTCTCGACACATGCATCTGGTTCATGGCGATCAAGAACCCTCATGGCATTGGCGGAAGAACCGTTGATTTGGGCCTGAACTCAGGACTGTATGAGATAGCCATCAGCAAACAGATTGCTGTAGAGACTTGCCGGAAACTTAGAGAAAAAATCGATGCTCAAGCAGTCCAAGCCTTCAACTTCACTATAAGCAGAAAGGGCGTTGGGCGATTCGATCTTGAAGAACACGACATCCGGGAATGGCAAGGAGTCATTTCGAAAACAGACGCTCACGTCCTTGCTGGAGCCCAGAAAGCCAAGGCTGATGCACTTGTCACGTTTGACGAGCATTTCTTTACATCGATAGTAAAACAACGATTTCCCATTCGTATACTGAAGCCCAAGGATTTCCTGGATTGGTTAGAAGACAGTCAAAGAAGGAGAAAAACCGATGACAGATGAAGTCTCAAATAAGCTGGTAAAGACGGACGACAAGGATAAAGACGACCACGGCAACGCACATATGGAAAGCTCCTGGGATACACTCAAGATATAGCTTGTACAATTCCTTCGTTTTTATGTGCTGTCCTTCCACAAATCAACAGCTTTTTAAAACCATCGATTTTATGATAGCCTATTCAGGCAAGGAAAAAATATCCGGATAGTAGTGAGATCAACTAGTGAAAATGAATTTTATGCGAAGAACAATAATCGTTTCATATTTTGTCACACTATTATGCATGATTGCGTTAATTGCGGGTGCGGACAGCACGACAATGGTATCTGCCGTCTGGGTCGGCAATTCCAGCGTCGGATTAGTTCAGGCCCAGATCAACGGCAAGCTCGAAATGATATGTCTTCCACGCATGGAGTTCACGGAGCCGGTCGATAAAGATGAATTGGCGAATAAGCTGAAAACAGGAATCAAACGTCAGGATGCTATCTTTCATTTGTATCAGGACGGCATAGGCCAGCCGCGACGTCAGGGCAGCATGCTGTTCGCGTCCGATGTTTTTCTAAAAGAGCTGAAAATGACATATTCAGGAGCATTGCGTTCGTTCGGTTATCAGTTCAAGATCAGCAAGAAGCCGCCTTTCGAAGATGCTGAATACGCACGCGAGAATGAAAGCGGAGCTTTCGTCGTCGTTTCCGCGGCCAAAGCCGCTCAGACAACTAATTCCTCCGTAAATCCGGCATCTGCGGCAGGAACCAATGTGAGCGCCGGCAACCCCGGAACTCTGGGTGCGGGTGGCACGGCCATTTCGACTTCGGGCGGTTCCACTGTGTCCGTTAAGACCTCTTATGACGTGCTTCCCGCCGGTGTGCTTCCACCATCGATGCGCAAGCTGAAGGATCAGATCGATGCGCGGGTCAGGGAGATAAAAAATCGTCCTTACCAAGTCGAAGTGCCGAAGGTAGACGTCGTGCGATGGGCCACCGGAAAAATGGGAATGGTAGGGGTTGATGGCCGTATTGCTGATGCTCCGGTCGAAGGGCAGAAATTGAGTTTGAAGATAACGCCTCCGAAAGATACGAAATTGTTGACTCCCGAACGTCAAAAGGCATTGGAAGGGCAGCCCTGCGAATATGTTTTCCTGCGGGATAAAAATGGACGCGAAGCGGTGAGCGGCGGATGTCATCTCCTGTCTGACATATATCTCACCGACCTCGGACAAACCTGGCAGGAATGGGTCCAATCACAAGGATCGACGCTGGCGACGCCCACCTTCGGAGTCGACGCAAATCTGGCCACGGGGCCGGTCAACTTACGTCTTCAGGCCGTGGAAGGCACCTGGAAACGATTTCTTACGCCAGTACTCGGACAGATAAGCATCACAAAACCCGTTGATGGTATGGGCAGTACAGAAATTATCCGATTACCTCCGCTCGATCTTGGCAACGCGAAATTCGAAGACATTTCAAAGGCCGCTGATGCGCAACTGATCGGGCAGGTCGTCAGTGTCTCTATTATGGTTTCCCCTGATGGGAAGCCTTACACCGAGCTTGGACAGAAGCGTGCAGCCCGGATATGGCTTCCGGGAAAAAATATGGGGCTGCCCCTTTTGATTAAGACGCTGACTCAAAAATAGATTTTCCCGAAAAATTGCAGAAGTGGAAAACCCGGGACAGACCACTGTTTTAGCGCAAATTATAAGGAGCCACTTTGATTTATGATTTCTGTTTATCTAGAAACAAGCGTGCTCAGTTATCTTGCGTCTAAGCCAAGTTCCGATTTAATTATTGCGGCACATCAAAAGGTTACTCATGATTGGTGGTTGCATCGCCGCAAATACGACTTGGCAACGTCTCCAATTGTTGAAAGGGAAATAAATCTTGGTGATGAAAGAACGGCTCAAAGAAGAATTGATTTGATCAAGGGTGTTCGGCTATTAGCAGTCACTCTTGAATCTTATAAATTAGCTGAGGTCCTTGTTAAAAAAGGCCCCTTGCCGAAAAAGGCTGATGTCGATGCTTTGCATATTTCTTTGGCCGCAATTCATGGCATTGAGTATCTCCTGTCCTGGAACTGCAAACATATTGCCAACGTGTTTATTCAAAAAGATTTAGCAAAAATCATTCGGGCACATGGATATGAATGTCCCGTCCTATGCACGCCTGAAAGTATGCTGGAGTTGAACAAATGACAAAAGACCCAATCGTTGCCCAGGTTCGAAAAGTTCGTGATGCTTATGCGGCACAGTTTAATCATGACCTTGGGGCCATCTACGAAGATTTAAAAAAATGGGAACAACAAACAGGCCATAAGTATGACCTGCCACCAAAACAAAAGAAAACCTTGATTAGGCCAATTTATGTGGAAAGATAAAATCGCACTACTGTCCGGTTTAAATTTTTAAAAATCGCGGAAAGCATCATGAATAAAAGTGTCTCCGAGGGAAAAGTTTTTTTTCGATTTCAAACGAAAAAGTTTCGCCGGCGATTGTCCCCTCCCCCGATAATGGGTGGGGGGTGGAGATATGAACACTGGACGAATAGTGCTTTCTCAGTTGCTGGACTTCCTTCCACGATACGAACTCGACAAGTGCATCAAACGGTATCAGGGGAATCGACGAATACGATCCCTCAGTTGTTATGCCCAGTTCGTCGTCATGATCTTCGCTCAGCTGACTTTCAGGGAAAGCCTGAGAGACATCGTAACCTGTCTGGGAGCCATGAAGGGCAAACTGTATCATGCCGGAATCCGTGGAGAAATCGCCAAGAGCACGCTTGCCGACGCCAACGAGGCAAGAGATTGGCGAATCTTCTGGGACTTCGCTCAAGTCCTTATCAAACAAGCTCAAAATCTGTATTCGGGAGAAAGCACGGGGATCGATTTTGTTCAAACCGCGTATGCCTTGGACTC
>JADFYG010000073.1 GCA_015233155.1 Candidatus Rifleibacteriota bacterium | reverse complement strand
TTTCGAGGGAATCTTCCCAGTCGTGGGGAGCCCCGTTATCTTTGTGGGGCATCTGAAGCCCCTTTGCAATACGATCCACTTTGAACATATTCATTGGTGGCGAACCGATGAAACCTGCTACAAAAGTGTTTACCGGACGGTCATAAATTACGCTCGGAATGTCATACTGCTGAATGATTCCGTTGTGCAAAAGAACGATGCGGTCAGCCATCGTCATGGCCTCGACCTGATCATGTGTTACGTATACAAATGTAGTTTTCAGACGCTGATGAAGCTTCTTGATCTCGGCACGCATCTGAACACGGAGTTTGGCGTCTAGATTTGATAGTGGCTCATCCATGAGAAACACTTTGGGATCTCGCACGATGGCGCGTCCGAGCGCCACACGCTGGCGCTGCCCACCTGAAAGCTGCTTGGGAAGACGATCTAAGTATGTGGTCAGACCAAGGATATTGGCAGCATCTTCGACACGCTTGGCAATCTCATCAGCCGGAAGATTGCGCAATTTTAGGCCAAACGACAGATTCTCCTGCACATTCATATGCGGGTATAAGGCGTAGTTCTGGAATACCATTGCGATGTCTCGATCTTTCGGCGGTAAATTGTTCACAACTACATCGCCTATCGAAATTTCACCGGAGGTAATGTCTTCCAGACCAGCCACCATGCGTAGAGTCGTCGATTTTCCGCAACCGGACGGACCAACAAGAACAACAAACTCCTTATCGTTGATATCGAGATCTATTCCGCGAACAGTAGGCTGAGGAGCGCCTTCGTAAGTTTTCACGATTTTTCTCAGTGTGATCGATGCCATCTGGGGACTCTCCTTTGGAATACGGAATCGGCGAGAACTATAGAATGTCGTTTATCGACACGGGATCGTTTTGTGGAGTCGGTTGGAAAACCGGAACATGTCCGGCTTCCATAAGACGCGTAAAATACTCGCGATCTTCATCGTCCAGATGAAGAGCCTCAAGCAGCTCAGTTTTTCCGGGGCGGGAATGCATTCCACCGACATTCAGTCTTTCCGGTCTTATGCCGTCCTGCACGCAAAGCCATGCATCGCGCGGAGAAGCCACGACTATCAGAGTATCAAAGGAAACGCTGGCGGGGAGAGGATTTCCCGGGGGAATCACATGAAGTGCAACGCCCGACGGAACGGAAATACGCATCATTTCCTGGCGAAGTATATCATTGGCGACCTTCGTGTTTGCAACGACAAGGTGAGAAACACCAAGGACGGGCAACCAGCCGACGATGACCTGACCATGTAACAGTCGATCGTCGATACGTAAAAATTTGACCGGAAAATCGTTCATGTTTTTTTCTTCGCACGCTCAGCGAAAAATTCTTTCAGATCGATTATTCCGCGGGCGGCACCGTCGCGGACCTTTTTTGAAAGTGCCTCCAGAGAAATGGAATCACGATGCTGAAGCGCTTCCATTACCATGGGGAGATTGACGCCTGTAATCACGCGAACCTCGTCGCTCTTGATGAATTCGGCACAGACATTCGTCGCACTGCCGCCAAGGACATCTGTGAGAATGAGGCAACCTCCTTTGCGAAACTCATCGACGGCCTTGATGGCACGCTCGCGAAGAGTATCGATCGACTCCCGGGCTGTAAAACAGACCGTAGTCGCCGCTGCTTGCTCGCCCATTATCAGTTTGACTGTTTCAAACATTTCATGGGCAAGATTGCCGTGTGTAATGATCACTACGCCGATCATTGGTCATTCCTCCAGATAGTGATACAGCGTTCGTGATACTGAAACTTCATAGTCTACATCCATGCCCGGGATTCCAAGGTTGCCGCAAACACCCATAGAAAGATCATTCTTATGGATGGCAAGTCCGATTTTCAGACCACCTCCGGCGACTTCGAGGATAGGACTGTCGAAACTGCGTATGACCTCTTCAACCAGCTTGGCGATTGCATAACGGTTGCGGGGGGTGATCCGCAACAGGCCACTCTTTTCAGCCGCCCCGAAAGTATTTCGCAACAGCTTTGCCTTGAGATTGTCACCGCTGCCGCCTGCGCGTGTGATGACGGATTTCACATGGTGTTCCCGAAGCCACGCAACAATCGCATCATCGAGATCATTGGCAACCATCGCAAGCATGAGCGCCGCCTTTCCGAGAGAGAGGCGGCCATCTTGCATAAGAAAATGTTCAAACTGAAACTGGGTCATCTGCCCCCGCGCTGGCGCTTAAACCGCAAATTGACTGCTCATTATATGGTTGTGATGAAGACTTGTCAATAAATCCCCGACCTTTGCCGATAAAGGTGGCATGAATACTCGAAGGTGGATTTCGGCGGGCATTATTGCCCTGTTGTTGGGAACCCGTGTTTCCGCGTCAGCTCTGGATTTGACGCAATTCCAGAGCTTTCTCGAACATCGGGAGGACTCCTCATCAGTCACCACTGCTCCCAAAACGCCTGAGTGGAAACCTATTTTGCCACTATCTCCGCAACCGCGGCAGCTGCAGCGAGGCACGGAAATGCCGGACCTGAACGAGGATGCGGACGCATCATTCAAAAATAATCAACTCGTTACTCTCGGCCCGAAAACCGGAGCCAGGAAAGGAGACTCGCTCTCACTTCCAGCGGAAACGCGTATTCCTGAGGGACTGCGACCGATTCTCAGCGATCGTCAAACTCCCCGGCAGGGCGTTTCACTCACCGGAAGCACGGGCGGATTATTGGTGCCTTCCCCGGGGGTCCTGGAACCGGGAAAGACGGCTGTGGCAGTGCATGCCGTTCCATTCGATCTCTATGATGTCACGGAGCACAAATATGCCGATGCAAGTTATTTCGATACGTCAGTCAAACTCGTATATGGTTTAGCGGATGGTTTTGAGCTTGGAGTAGACAAGACATTTTCAAATCAGGATCGTTTCAACATTCCCGAACCTTTGTTTGTCAATATGAAATACCAGGTTCCAGGCAATATAACGGTTGGGGGAAGCTTCTGTGGCGGATCTCAGTCTGCATATAATTCAGTTTGGGTGGCCGCTGGGGTTCCGGTAATATGGGTCGGTGTCGGCGGAAATTTCGGGCCACGCAATTTCAGGTTCTCATATAATGGCTGGGAAACTTTGTCGGTGGCAAAATACGGCGGATACAATTATAAATACAGTAGCGCGGAAGGATACGCTGATCCGGTTTGGTTCATGGTTGGCGGGTCCATTCCAATGAGCAATTACACAAACTTCATGTATGATTTCAATGGTGATAAGTTCAGCCTGGGCATAAGATTAAATTACCAGAAAGTCGCGTATATAGACTTCTCATACGTGTCTGACGGCGATTACGAGAGCCTCCCAGGCGCTATCAGCCATATACGCCATAACAATTTCGTTTTCGGCGGATCGATCGTATATTGAGCGACTTCAATGAAATACTTCAAAATGAAAAGGGAAGGAGAAGCGTCATGAAATGCAGAAATTGCCCGGATCGGACGTATTGCTACGCTCCAACCATCTGTTGGAATATTTCATCACCCAAGGAGTCAGCTGACACTCTCCTGCGTATTTTGCGCTGCCGCAAGTCGCTTTTCGACTTCTGAAATCATTACTTTCGATTATTCCGACCATAAATAATTGATCTCACAACGTAAATTTTCATATTTTCTGCTTGCCGTCGTGCTGATGGCGGCAGGTGATTGCACCTGGTTCTCGACAGCTTGCGAAGCCGTTGAACCGGGACATTATCGTGGAACCGCTTACTCGATAGAACGTTCGGCATATGGTGATCCGGTACGACGTCCGGGCGGAATCGCCGAATTGGGACTGTTTCCAGATGGCCATTTTCGATTCGCCGCATCCGATCAAAAGGATATCTGGACGCGTGGCAGCTGGCGCGCTGAGGCCGACGACTCATCCTCGGGCAACGCGAAAGTAGAAACAATCGAGTTTTCCTGCGAAGATGTGCATGGAAGCCTTGCCGGGCGCGTGACGGAAGGCGGCATTGAGATGATCTATCATCCCGAGCCTTTTGTCTCGAAACGGTTTTTTCTCGAACGACGCGATGCTACGGCAGCTTCCGGCTACGGCTGGCCACGACAGATTGCCGTTTCCGTTTCCCCGGGGGCCACACTTTCCGGCATCTACACAGGAAGTCTGCGTCCGTCAAATACAAAAGCGCGAGCCGGAGACTCCATGATGATGCTTCTTCCTGATGGTTCCCTTAGTGGGGCCGCACTGGTGCCTCCTTCATGGGATGAGCGGGGAAATTTGGTTATTGCGCCATTTTCCGGAACCTGGAGCATAGCTAAAGGCATTGAAACATGCGTAGATGGCTCTGTTAACTGGAGCTGGGGCTCTCCCAAGCCCGCTGCGGGCTGGAGCATTCCATCTCTTCGGGTTCATCTCGAAGATCATGGAACGCGCATGGATGGCACATTGTCTCTCGACGGTATCCCATGTGATGCAACTTCACTTATACGTGTCGGTGACACAGCCCTTTCAAGAAAAGGCGTATCAGAAAGTGCGGATGCAGCCATGGAAACGCTCTCAGATGGGGCAAATACATTCAGCGGTACAGCCAACAGCGGTGACACGGCGTTCGCGCTGACTCATATCCTTGGTCAGAACACGCATCCACAGACAGGTGATCCGACACGGTTATTCCCCTTGCGCATCAATGAGACAGGAGATCGCCTGTTTGTGCGTGCTCCGGATGATGAACGCGTCTGGCTTCCTTTTCCGCTCTCGCGTGACAGGATGGGACGTCCCGTTGTTAATTCCGACGGATCTGCCGGGCATCTTGTCCGTCTTGGCGATGGCTCATTAGCTGCTTTTGTTGTGCGATCCGTGGCTGCCAATTGTTCCGGAGCGACTTTTCCATCCGGGAAATTTGGTGACGATCTTGTTTTGAGCCTGGACATATTTCTGGAGCCTCTCAGCCGATCTTCGCCCATTGGACGGCGGACAGATCGCCTCGTATTCGTCGCGCGACGTGTCGAGGGCGATTCGTGATTCGCGACGCAGGTTTAATCGCTGCCTGGTATAAGAATTCCCGACGCAGATTGTCTGGTCGGGGTCTCTGGCTGCTGGGAGGTGAGCCTGGAACCATGCCTGCCACGTCATTCGAAACTGCGCGACTTCGCGTTCTCATCGTCCGACTATCCTCATATCAGGACACGGCGGCGGGTATCACACACAGCTTTCTTTATCAGCTCGCGCGAAGCGTCGATGGCGTCTTTGCGGATATGGCATTTTTGCCGCCAGAGCGTGATGAACGTCTGATGCGTGATGCCGAGATTCCGCTTCTTGTCGGCTCGACAACAAAACGTGCGGCGCTCGATTTCGACGTAATCGCTATTTCAAATGCAGTTGTCCAGGAACTTGTCAATCTCCCGGCACTGTTACATGGATCCGGAATTCCTCTTACGCGCGAATCCAGAACGCTCTCCAACTCACCGTTCCTGTTGCTCGGTGGCAGTAACTCCTATGCCACCGCAATTCTTCACGGGCCAGTCGGTTCGTATGGAGTCGGTGAGGGGCTCATTGATGGGGTCATCGCGGGCGACGGGGAAGACGCGTTTCCGCAATTCCTGCGTGTATTTGCAGCCGCGGTGCAAATCGAAAAAGCGCCACATATTCGCTTGAAACTTTTGCGCGATGAGGTTCCAGGATTCTACGACCCCTCTTCATATCGGGAACATTACGATATGAACGGGCAGCTGAGCAGAATAGAAGCGACACCGGGGGCGCCATTCCCGGTTCTATCGGCGCGTGCGCGAGGTGAGGGACTCCTGACCACCTTTACGGGCGGCCCCATTCCATATGACGAAGACAACGCGGGAGTGTCACATCTGCTGGTATCGGCGGGATGTCCATACTTTTGTTCTTTCTGCAAGGAGTCGTGGGAACAAAAACCATATCGTGAACGAGAGTCTGAGAAGCTCATTACGAATGCACTGCAACTCAAGGCATCGATGGGGCTTTCTGAATTGAATCTGATGACATTCAATGCAAACACATTCACAGGGCTTGGGACACTGCTGGATGCTCTCGAATCGCGGTTTGCAAGAGTCTCGATCAAAAGTCAGAGATTCGACTCAATCGCCCGTTCGCCGCGTCTGCTTGATCAGCAGATTGGTGCCGGAAAGCGCACGTACACATGCGCCATGGAGGGAATCAGTGAGCGACTTCGGACTTATCTGAGGAAAAACCTCAGCGAGACGATTCTTCTGACGGGCTTCAAAGAATTATTTTCGAGAAACATTCGTCAGATGAAAGTATTTATCATCGTAACAGGGTGTGAAGAAACGGCAGATTACGATGAATTTGCGACTTTTTTGTCCAAACTGAAGTCCATGACAGCGAATCTCAAAGGAAAGCCCTTACTGACGTTTTCGATGGCCGCTTTGTTCCGGCCACCGCATACGCCATTGCAATTCGAGGCGCCTCGTCGTGATCCGGGTTTGCTGGAATCGATTTTTACATCCATCGGTGATGTCGTTGGCCGTGCAGGATTCGAGTCACGTGTAAGTGCGGGACCTTGGGACGCAGGGGTTTCCGAGTTTATCGCCTGGTCGGATCGTCGTTCGACACCTGTTCTAGTGAAAGCATCCATAGAAAAAGGTTTCAGATATCGTGGCGAAGTCGATCGATCTCTGTACCAGTTCTGGCAGGAGGAAATATCAGCGCAAGGACTTAACAGAATATTTTTCAGCCAGGCCAGGAATTTGGAAACAACATTTCCCTGGGATGACGTAGATGTTGGAGTCATAAAGTCTTATCTTTGGAAATCATACACTAACTTAATGGAATGCCGCGATACGATCGCCTGTCTTGCCGAGCCTCTTGGGTCAGGCAAATGCGATGGGTGCGGCGCGTGTCTTGATGTCGGAGAGCGAGAGCAAGTTACGTTGAAGACTGCGGGAGCAGTCACTACCCAGGCCCGCAAAAGCATGACGGGTGAAGAAAAACCGATTAGCTATCTGATAGAAGCTCGTATTCCCGAGCGTTGGGCCGATGTCGGAAACAGAT
This sequence comes from Candidatus Rifleibacteriota bacterium, assembly GCA_015233155.1. GTDB lineage: Bacteria > Muiribacteriota > Ozemobacteria > Ozemobacterales > Ozemobacteraceae > JADFYG01. Next base: position 16,525 of record JADFYG010000073.1, on the reverse strand, counting down.
TTTTGTTCGCTGCGCTTACGAGATACATGTTGCGTGGAAAACCGATCTGGACGCCTTATTTTATCAAATTCACGGAGGGGATCGATCGCGGTGGGGCTTCAGGATATTTTGCTGCCGGTTTTCTGATGCGGTCTTATGCTTCAGGATTCAATACAATAATCGATTTGGAATCTATCAATCGCGTGGCGGAACCGGATGGTGTGAATGTTATCGCAGTGACTCCTCAGAATGAAAACTTTGCCGATTCGATTCCGGAACTGACCATGAAAATAGAAATCGCAAAAAACGAAGACCCCGCAGCTGTTTCACGTAGAATAGACAAAATTTTGGCAAAATATCGACTGAAACACCAGAAGCGTCGCTTGGAAAAATTTCTCGTCTGGGAGCTTAATTCCGGCCATGCGAAAAAAGAGGGGATAGCACGAATTCGCATGTCAGAGGGAAATTCAGGATTCGAAATAGACCTTATTCATTCGATAGAACCTCATCTGATCGGCCAGCTTGCCGGTGACGGCTTACGCGAACTCGTTATCAGGGAAGCAGCACAGCAAAAAGACGAAGCGGTTACAAACAAACCTGTCGGTATGGGACGCAGGCGAAACGCGCAATAAAAAATTTAAAACCCCAGATAATCAACTGGTGGGTTACCTGTTCCGGAAGCATCTGAAGACCATCCATGTCTTTTTCCGTGATGATGGCTCTCTGATTCAGGATCACCGAATGAAGAAAAAGAGGCCGGTTGCAAATTTTTTCGCATTTCTTCAAAATGATGAATCATGATTTTGCGTTGATCTTTTGACATGATTTCATTTACTTTAAGGATACTTTCAAGGCGCATATCCATCATCTGTGTCATCATAGCTTTCAATTCATTGTGCTTTTGTGTAATTTTCTCTATGTCGAGTATGTCGTTCGTCAGTATTACACGCATTTCTTCTTTCAGAGTTCGCATCTTCTGAAAGAGTCCCTTCATTTTTTCCCGATGGGCCTTTTTATTGGCATCAAGCTGTTCTTTCTGTTGTGGCAAAAGCTTCAATTTCTCTTCCAACTCTTTTTGCATTTCCTGTTTCCCAGACATTGCTGTTTCCAAATCCAAAGGTTTAGACTGGGCCGACACAGGGTTTTTTGAACAAAAAAACAGCATAATAATAAGCGAACAGGCCACCAATCCAAACCGTTTCATACTTGTATTTTCTCCTGCCATAAGATTCGTTAGAAAACAATTACCGCCGATAATTTCCTACAAAAAAAACTCTTCCATGGGTGTTTCGAAACTGGAATTCTGTATGATAACGGATTCCAGATCATCATTGTCAATCGCAGCAATGCCATTTTCCAGATCATCAGGTAACGACTGTCGCGCCAGGTCGGGTGAAACAGCAGACATGGAAGCAAGTTCAAATACTCTGACCGGATTTGAGATCTTTGGTCCTATGGGGGGGTGACTGCGGAAAGAGAAAGTCAGCAAAGTCATAATTACTATCCCGGCTGCAAACGTCCAGTTCCAGGAAAAGTATTTCAAAATATCAAACATGCGATTCGGGAAAGAAACTTCGCAATTCTCATGAAGTGTCGCTTCCTTTGAAGATGCTGGCAACGGCAAATTTGATTCCTGTCCATATCTGACCTTGCTAACATCACGCTCACTCACAGAGTTTGGAATATCTTCTTCGCTGAGTTTTGAAGTTTCAAGCGACGCTTTCACGTTCTGCCACAAATCGCGCGGAGGTGTAACTGAATCAGCACCCAGAAAAGGATTAAGTATTTCGTGCTCAATGCGGCAATGAAAAAGACGGCATTCCATACATGTTTGCAGATGAGCGTCAACTTCGTCTTTCAAAACAGGAGTGATTTCATTATCGATATACTCCGTCAGAAGAAGATCTTTACATGATTCACAATTCATTGTTCATCACCTCTGTTTTATGGGCGAGGAGAATTTCTCTTGCTCTTTTCAATCTCGATTTCACCGTATTGATATTGACTTGCGTGGTATCGGCAATTTCCTGATAGCTGAATTTTTCTACATTTCTCAGGATCATGCAGGTTCTGTATTCCGGGGAAAGCAAATTCAGCAGCCCCTGGATGACTTGCTGTCGATATTCACGCTCGACGCAAATGTCTACGTTGTTTTTTGAGGAATCCTCACTGTGAGTTTTTGAGAAACAATCGATGTTTTCACGTTCGCGTGTCGTTTTTTTCAACTTGTTTAGAGTTTCATTGATTGTGATTCGATGAATCCAGGTTTTAATCGAGGCCTCAAAGCGAAAATCTCTAAGTTTTGAATATACTTTTACGAATACTGATTGCGTGACGTCTTCCGCATCCTCGCGTTGATTCAACATGCGATAGGCTACAGAAAATACTGCCGGAGAATAGACGCGAAAAAGATGCTCGCAGGACGGAATATGCCCATTTGCCGCTTGTCTTATGAGTTCTGGAGTAATTTCATCCATTGGTATTACAGAAATTAGACAACCCGGACAACAAAAAAGTTTTAGCAAAACAGGTTTTTACCAAATTAAAGACACGTCCAGAAGTAGCGAGACTGCAAAAATTTATACACATCCCGAAAAATTCGGATGTAGTCTGACTAATTCCTTTATTCCAATCCTTTGATACCGAAAGATTTTGCCTGCTCGATCAGCTTTTTTGCGCGAGCAGCTACAGGTGCATCAATCATTTTCGAGCCAAGTGCAATCACCCCACTGCCTGTTTTTTCGGCCTCCCGTAGTGCTGCTACTATTTTTTTCGCCTCCTCGATTTCCGCGCTGGTCGGAGCAAATGCGCGATGCACTACAGAAATCTGGCATGGATGAATGACGCCCTTACCTGAGAACCCCAGGCTCCTGGCCTCGCTTGCCGAATTATAAAGTCCCTGCTCGTCGCCAACGTCGCTAAATACCGTGTCGATGGCCTGAATCTCCGCAGCCTTCGCCGCAAGTACTATTTGCTGACGGGCAAGCAAGGTCTCGCGGCCATCACGACTGCGAGTTACTCCAAGATCACGCGTGAAGTCTTCCGCGCCAAAACAGAGAGCAACATTGCGCGCCGACGCAGTGGCCACAGCCGTGGCATTTACGACGCCGCGTGCCGTCTCGATGAGTGGCATGAACAAAATGCGTCCTTCGAGATTATACTTCCGTTCGATTTTGGTAACTACCTGCTCAGTCTCGATGATGTCTGAAGCCGCTTCACACTTTGGAATCAGGATCACATGTGGAAGAGCAGGCACAATCTCGTTGAGATCGTCATGGCCGAATGGCCCCGTAAGCGGATTGATTCGAACAATGATTTCGCCCTTCTGGAAAAACAAATGGCCGAGTTCCAGCGTTCGGCGTACCAGAACACGCGCGTCGGGCTTCTGGGTCGGAGAAACCGAGTCTTCTAGGTCCAGAATGCAGCAGTCTGCTCCGAACAATCCAGCGTTTACCTGCAAATCAGGTGCGTTTCCCGGGATGTACAGGCGTGAACGACGGGGTCTGTCTTTAATAGCGGCATCGCGCAATGGCGGCACAATCTCCGAAGCTCTAACGTGTCCGGCGTGGCGAAATGCCGACTCGATACGGGATGATATTACATGATCCAGAGCCCCATCATCCTTGATAGTGAGTCTGCCTTGCGTAATCCCAAATTCGGCAAGCGTTTTAGCTACGCACTCGCGGATATGCCGGCCAAACTGTTTTCCGACGCTTGATTCGATTCTGATGTCAAGGGCTGTTACGGATGGATCATAGCTGACCATCAGGTCTGACTTGCCCTCTATGCCGGCTGTGACAGAAGTATGCTTATCCATATTACTTCACCTCATTGCAATCTTATTGTCAACGAGAATTAGCATAGGATGCAGGTTCTGTCAATTTTTTACTGAGATGCAAATGTATGGATTCGAAAACAGGCTCGCATTCGTTTTGATATTTTATCCGTTCATGTTTATAATGAGGTGGCTCAGGGGTCATGAAAATTTTCCCGGAGAGCAATCCTCAAATCGTAAGACCAGAGATGTATATACTGAGAGGACGATGCTTTTCCCTTCCGGGAGAGTTTCAATCGCCGGAGCGCAGAAAAAAAATGAAAAGAGGGAGTTGCAAGATGGCACAACTGAAAGGTTCCAGGACTGAAAAAAATCTTTTGAAAGCTTTTGCTGGCGAATCCCAAGCAAGAAATCGCTATACCTATTTTGCGAGTGCCGCCAAAAAAGAGGGATTTGAACAAATAGCGGCATTTTTCCTGGAGACTGCGGAAAATGAAAAAGAGCATGCAAAGAGATATTTCAAATTTCTGGAATCAGGTGAAGCGCTTGAAATAACGGCCATGTACCCCGCAGGGAAGATTGGAACGACTGCGGAAAATCTGAAAGCCGCAGCTGCCGGAGAAAATGAAGAGCATACGAAACTCTATCCTAATTTCGGGGATATAGCCCAGGAAGAAGGGTTTCCCGAAATCGCAGCGGCTTTTCGCATGATAGCAAAGGTCGAAAGGGAGCACGAGGCGAGATATTTGAAACTTCTGGAAAACATTCGGAAGAACGAGGTTTTCAATAAAAAAGAAAAGACTCGCTGGAAATGTGACAACTGCGGCTACGTTCATGAAGGTGAGTCTGCTCCACAGAAGTGTCCGGCATGCCTGCATCCTCAGAGCTATTTTGAAGTAAAAGAAACAAATTATTAAAGCACTCTGGTAAAGCAGTATGGGCGAAGCCTTCATGTAAATCCCTTCGGAAACCTGCTTCAGATCGAATCAGTTTTCCGAAGGGCTTCTTTTGATTGCAATTTCAGTTCATTAGGAGCAAAACAGGCTTCCCTTTATTTTCTTTATCAATCTTATTCCAATCCCGAAAAATTCGTATGCAATTGATGCGTAGGGACGATCCGGCGGATCGCGCAGGGATTACCCACATGCATTTTGGAATTGGCATTATTCTGGAAGCAGTATAGTCGGGCTTTTTTGAAACTCTAAGTGAGGTAAGCATTTGGGACTCCCTGAATCAGGAGATGTCAACGTAAGAAGCAGCACTCTACAGGTGGCAAACCCGGACACTGTGGAAGCGCGTGCCAGAATAGCGCACAGTAACGAAGAGCTTGTGTTGGCGGAAGCTGCGCTTCATGGCGAACGCATGGTTGTATGGATTCGCTTTGCCTTGATTGTTTTCATGAATGTGAGTCAGGGATTGGTGCGATCCCTCAGCGGACTACCCATGGACTCGATTTCAGGACTGGTGAATCTCGCCTACATACTGTTCGCGATAGCGATCTGGGCGTTGTTACGTGGCGCTGTTCCCAACCCGCTTCTTTCCAAGATCGTACCATCGCTTGTCAGCGTTGTGGATTTCGCCTTTCCCGTCATCATGGCAACCCGCGCTGCAGAACTCGGTCCTCAGACACACCTAGAGGTGACCGTGGCACATTGTGCTCTTCTGTTGACATTTTCCATTGTCCGCATGGGTCTTATGCAGGTGGTTATTTCCACGGTGATGGCATGTGGAGTATTTGTGTTCATCGCCGTGTGGCTCAATTTATTCACCGCCACATTCGGAAGTTTTGTGTTGGGCATATATGTCACGCTCGGGCTGTTGATCGGCCACACCAGCCGTCGCGTCCACAAAATGTTCGTAGATCTGCGCCGTCGCGACAACCTGAGCCGTTTCCTTCCACGTCAACTTGTGGATCGCGTGATGCAGATGGATGAGGCACTGGAGCCGACACAACGAGTTGTGACAGTGCTTTTCTCGGACATTCGCGATTTCACCGCGTTGAGCGAGAACAGACCGCCCCGTGAAATACTCGAGTTTCTCGACGAGTATTTTTCCAACATGTCACAGATTGTGAATGCACATGACGGTATCGTGAACAAGTTCATCGGCGATGGTATGCTGGCATTCTGGGGCGTACCGAACGAGTTGCCCAATCACGCCGAGCTCTCGACCCGTGCGGCGCTGGAGATGCGCACCAAACTGGAAGAAATGAATGGCCGTTGGCAGCGCGAGGGGAAGAAGCCAGTACGCGTGGGCATCGGGATTCACACCGGTGTAGTGGCCGCTGGCATGCTCGGCGGAGCCGATCAGCATGAGTATTCTGTGATTGGCGATGCGGTTAATCTGGCGTCACGGGTGGAAGGGCTTACCAAGAACCATGGCGTTGACATCCTGATTACGGAGGATACCTTCCGAGCCATAGGCGAGGGATTCTCTTGCCGCCGCGTTGGCGAGGAACAGGTCAAGGGCCGGGAAAAACCGGTGGTGGTATACGCCCTCCTCGGACTCACGTCCAGGTAATGAGGCCTGAATATTTCACCCAAGTGCATGAATAAATATATTCTTCTGCATTTATAATATCATCTGATTCGATGGTATCAGATTGTTTGCCCGACTTCTTTGCTGAGCCTGGATATCTGATCATGGTCAGGTGAGTATTCCAATGAATCCGCTCATCAATTCGGAAGGAGCTCGTCCGCACATTTGGAGTGAATTGGATATTATTGCGATAACGCCAACCAATTGCTGCCCCTGCCTCGCTGCCGCCTGGAGGTGAACTATACGCTGAACTAAACGGTTTCACTTCCGGGCGGTACAATTTTGAATCGTTTTGCTAGGGGAAGCCCCACAGGACCGAGTATGTAGGCTCTGACTACTGCGCCTTTTTCGTTGACGCTCTTATTCTCTTTGAGAAGTCCATGAATCAGCAAAAGTCGGATGGTCGGGACCAAATCCTTTGTGGGAAGCGATCCGATAAGCCCTTTAAGTTTTTCAGGCCACTCGAATAGATCATCCGGAGCTTCTTTCCCGGCAACAAGCCAGAAAACACCAGCGCCCATCAAACCCGGAAAAATTTGCCGCTTGAGGGGAGCCAGCGCAATCCTGAAGCACATAATAGTCAGATCCGGGAAAAATAAGATCACCTGAGAAAGAAAAAGCTGTATTGCAAGCCTTCCAGGAGGACCCAGTCTGGCATCGATATCCATTTCGTCCCGGATAACCCGTCGAAATCGCCACGCCCAATACAAGAGAGGGGGCATTATCATTACATATAGAACCACGCAAAACACTAATTGCCCGGAGGCGGTCGGAATCAGTGATGCAAGTGTCGGGTGCTTCCGATCGTTGGTGATTATCATGAGAGGATAAAAAAAGTGAAAAACCAAAAGATGGCAATCGATATGAGGCCAAGAACTGTGGTGGCCAAGCGTATCTGCCAGTCGAACTCAGGTTCGCCAGGTTGACAGGAATCCTCGAGGGCGAGCGCCAGGCTGTCAAGGGTCGTCCGGGTCTGCTCATCCATGTTCGGCTTCCCCTCATCCAGCATCTGTCGCATGGGGCGAAAAAATAGTGTGACTCATAATTTTTAAAGATCTCTCCAATTGCCATGGTGCAAGATCTCAGTGAAAACATGCATTCTCTGAAAGAAGACACTATTTATCGTTGCATGTGCCTCACCGAACCGCGTTCGAAAGACGTTCTGAGATCTTTGCCATTCTTGCTTTTCGATCATGCCTATGGTAGGCTTTTTGTGTTGCGCCCGTAGCTCAGCTGGATAGAGCGTTTGCCTCCGGAGCAAAAGGCCAGGGGTTCGAATCCCTTCGGGCGCGCTTTTTTGCTTTTAGAGCGTTTTTGATGTTTGCGAAACCCGCTATTAGTGATCATTATCACAGAAATCGCTCTGCATCGCACATTTGCAAAATAGTCGCCGGATCTCGCTAAATGTATTCGAGTTGAGATACGAGAAGAGATATTAGTTGCGGTCACCCCGGGAAGGGGTGGATATGGGCTCCAGTTGCCTGATTCGGGTGGGTAAGAGGTGGTATTATCAGCGCCGTGTGAATAGTCGACTGCGTGGGATTTTACATAAAGATAGTCTGCGATTTTCACTGCATACGGAAGATGCTGATGTGGCGCTGTTTATCGGGCGGAAGATCAATGCTGTCATTGATGAGGCGACGGCTGTGTCGCGGTTCTTTCCGGATGAGGCTCCGACGCTGATTGGACGGCTGCGGGCGTATCTTCCGGAGGCCCGGCAGCAACAGGGACAGAGCGGCAAAAATGATGTTCTCTTATTCTCACAGGGGTTCGAACTATATACGGCGGAACGTATGCGAGTGAATCCATGGGAAGCGAAGACGCTGAAGGAGATACAGCAGGTCGGGCGGGTCTTCCAGCGTATATGCGGTGATCTTCCGATTAGTGAAATAGATCGCGGAACCATCTTACGGGTTCAGGAGACGTTATTAAGGCTGCCGCCTGGGTTTGAGAAGTCGCCGAATTACAGGGATAAGAGCATAACAGAGCTTACTGGTGCTGAACATGACAAGCACTTATCTGTGGCTCGTATTAATAAAATGCTGGTGTTCCTGAAAGCGTTTTTCCAGTGGGCGATAGGCCACGGACATGTCAAGGAACTTGATCTCAACGGGTTGCGCCTTAAGGGGCCTCGTATAAGGGCATCAGAGGAACGTATGGCTTACTCGGAGACTGAACTTGTCGCCATACTGGAGAAGACGTCTACGCTACGAAACACGTCGCACGCGGAGCGGTATTGGGTACCATTGATCGCGATTCACAGCGGTATGCGACTGGGCGAGATATGTCAATTACATTTGACTGATCTGCGCGAGGTTGATGGCGTCTGGGTATTCGACATTAACGACGGACCGGGACACAGAATAAAAAACCATACCAGCCGACGCATGCTTCCGATTCATACACGGGTGTTGAATACCGGTCTGCTCGCGTATGCTCAGTCACTACATGCGTCGGGGCAACAGCGGCTATTTCCGGCACTATATAATCATTCTCTGGACGGCTGGAGCCATGGGTTTGGTAAGTGGTTCCAGGAGTTCAACCGCCGCGAGATCAGCGTGGAGCCGCGCAAGACATTCCATTCGATCAGACATTCAGTAGCCACGATATTGAAGAATAAAATGGTGCAGGCACATTTGATATCTGAATTGCTCGGACATTCGCCCGGGGAAGGCATGACGCTGGGGAGATATGCCAAGGCGGCGACTATAACGACTCTTCAGAAGATAGTTGAACTGATCGCGGTGACACGTGTGTAATACCACTCAATAATTCAGAATCAGGAACAGATGGGATCATCTGATCCTGCATGTTGACGCAATTTTTCCTCTTTTGTAGCTTTCCACCGTTCTATTGCAGCTGCACGCATTTTTGCGCGAGCTTCATCTGTGTGAACATTCTTCCGCTTCGAATTCTTCTTGTTACTCAGATACCTCTGTTTGCAAAGCGATCTTGGATGGTAATATTGATTTGGACGGTCTTTCATGAACAGAAGTTTGCATTCCCTGCAAATACCCAGATAGTATGACCCATTAGATCGTGAAACCAGTGCGGTAGTCGTAAAAGCATTGACTATCGCATCGACCAAGCCCATTCGAAATACTGCAAAGATGCCATCGAATTTTTTCTGATCATCTGTTCGTTTGGTGTAACCCGGAAGATATGGATATGGTTTGACATCGGTCCTACCTGGTTCAGCCCAGTCTTTGACAGTGAAGCGCCGACATTCAAGCACTTCTGAAAGCCAATTCTGAAATTCAATCGTGGGTCTACAGGATGTGTCGGTCGCAATGCCAATCATTATAAGTGCATTACGCAGAGTCTCTCTCAAGAACGGAATAGTTATCGGTAACTTGCCGATCTCCATGATTTCCTGCGTATAAACATCGCGCATGGTTGGACCTGACGGTTGTTTCGGGTCACACGGAGCTTCAAGAACGAGGCGTGAGTTCTTGGGTTCAATCCAGTCCGGGTCATCAATACCGCTGGCACGGAAGTATCCATCGATTGTGCTTTCTATGAGGGTGTTGGGAGATGCCGTGTCAGGGTCTTGTGTAAGAAATGGCGCGTATATTTGGATCAATTCAAGCGTAGCCCGAGATCTTCTGGGTTTTCGCGCATTACTGTCACTTTTATTTCTGCGTGCCATGGCAGGCGATTATAGCAGTCTTCTGTTGAATATATCAAAATTCATCTTCTCGCTCTGCCAGCGATATTCCGACATAGTTCGGAATTGGACAAGAAAAAAGTTAACACCAGCTGAAGGCGATTAGATGCAATTATTGTTTATAACCTTTTTGTTAAAAAATAAGCATAAAGGTAAGCACTGGATATACTACCTTCTATGCCCCGGCGATCCCGGGACTGACGTAAAGTCGTCATTAAGCAAAAGGGGGTTTCCACTAATGAAGAGTTGTTATCTGCATAGAAATGCGAGGCAAAGAGGATGAGTTTGCCAAGGAAGTATGAAGATTTCTGGTCTATCTGGTGTCCGCCTGGGTCACCTGGCCTGATACCGGTTCTCAGTGGCAAGCAATCAAGTTCTTTTCTCCGGAAGAGGCGTGGAAAATCAGTGAACACGCACATAAGTTCTCAACCGTTAATCATTATTTCGGGGCCTGCACACGTGATGTTGAGATAGTTAAGCGCAGCAACCCGAAGGGTACCGGCAAATCCGATTCGATTATCTACGTTTCAGGTTTCTACGCAGACATCGACGTTGGAACCAATGGTCACTCTGCGAAGGGCTACGCGCCGACGAAAGAAGTCGCGATAGAAATAATGGGGGAAATGGATATTCTCCCAACCTACATTGTCGATACCGGCGGCGGTTTTCATGGTTACCGGAAACTCGCCGAGGGTATATTCATCACATCTGAAGATGAACGACTCGCCGCTGAACATTATCTGAAGCGTTTTCACGCGTTCATCGCTTCTAAATTTGCCAAACACGGTTTCAAAATCGATAACGTCAGCGACCTTGCCCGAGTAATGCGTGTTCCGGGCAGTTTTAATCACAAGCGCGAAGTTCCTGAACTCGTGGAGATCATCCACATCAATTCCAAGAACATTGCTTCCCTTGATGACTGGGAAGAATACTTACCGGCGATCGAGGATATTGGCGATTCGCGGTCAGGTGCCAGACCACGTTCTGATACAGATACGCTCATGGGAATGGTCTGCCAGTGCGACTTTATCCAGTATTGTGCGGACAACGCAGAAGATCTGCCTGAACCGCTCTGGTATGCCATGATCGGTAATGTATCTACGATACGCCCTGGTGGAATTAACCTGTGCCATGCACTGTCGCGAGAGCACCCGGGGTATACGAAATCAGCGACCGACGCCAAGATTGAGCAAGCCAATGACTATCCGCCTCATACGTGTGAATACATACGTACCAACGGATTCGATTGTCCGCGACAGTGCAGAGTGAAGTCTCCGGCTGGATTGTTCTCTAAACGGCCACAACAAACTGTGGAGCCATCGCCAACGCCGGAGCCTGAGCTGGACCCGAAAGAATGCTTCGAAAAACTGTCCGCAAAAGTTTTTCAGAACAAGGACATCGCTCTTGAAGGTGGCTTCCTGCGCGAGGTCGCCGAACTCAAACGTGCGTATCCCGGAGAATATGAGAGTTTCTTTATTCGTATTAAGTCTCTGGGCGTTCCGGTCAGTCCATTCAAAAAGGCTCTCAAAGCTGTGGAAGCCAAACTTCCCCGGTCTCAAGCAGATACCACCGCTCTGACCATTCCATTCTTGACGCAGCCGGTAAAGGTGCCTCGCGGCTACGTCGTCAGCCAGTATGATGTCAAAACCGAAAATGGTGCCATAGTCTGCACGCGACCACTCATCGTGTCCGGAATCGGTATTGGTCTCGATACGGGTTGTGAACAACTTGAGGTTGCATTCAAGCGCGACGATGGATGGGTTCGTATCAGGGGACCACGGCAGTCGTTCATGAACTCTGGAATGATCCTGGCTCTTGCGGATCAGGGCTTTCCGGTATCAAGCAGTTCGGGCAAAGCTATTGTGCAGTATCTGGAGCTGCTTGAGGCGGAAAATTGGCACTGCCTGCCGAAGTTCTTCACAGTCGAACAGATGGGTTGGATTGGGAACAAAGGCGATAAGGGCTTTCTTGCAGGAAACACCTGGATCAATCACGATGGCGAGATCCTGGACAAAGTGTCCGGTAACGCACCGAATGAAAATAGCGTCACCCTATCAACGGATCAGCCGGGACTCCAGGCGCTGGCAGCTGGTATGACTGCGAACGGAAGTTATGAAGCATGGCTGGGATTAGTCGATAAGATCAAATCGTATCCGATCGTAGTCTTGTCACTCCTGATGTCGTTCATACCACCACTGCGAGTTATTCTGCCAGGGGTGGAAAATCTGATCTTCCACATGTTCAATGCAACCAGCAGCGGTAAGACGACGGCACTTGCGTTGTCAGCGAGTGTCTGGGGTAACCCGGCCAGACTTATTCAGTCGTGGAATAATACCAGCGTATACATCGAGCGGTTGTGTGCCGCCAGTAACTATCTCCCCGTATACCTCGACGAAGTAAAACAGTTCCAGAAGCTGGATCAACTCGGCGGAGTGATCTTCATGATCGGTAACGGATCTGGACGCGGTCGGGGTAATATCCGAGGGACACAACAAGTCAAACACTGGCAAAACCTCGCGATCTCGACAGGTGAGTTTCCTATTACATCGTTTGTTGTAGATGGTGGAGGACGCGCTCGCTGCCTTGAAACACGCGGTGCGCCCTTCGTTGAAACCAGTCCTGAGACTACGTCACTCGTAAATGAGGTCAGAGAGACTGTCACCGAGCACCACGGCCATGCTGGCGTGAAGTTCGTCCGGTATCTCTGTCAGCATCGCGCAATATGGCCGGAAATCACTGAACGCTTCCTGGCTATTCGAAAACGATTACAGGCAGAGATGCAGACTGGCTTTGGCGCACGGTTGGCCGGACATCTGGCAGTCATCGAAATCGTCGCTGAACTACTTCAGGAATCACTGGATCTGACTTTCGATATGGCACCGGTCAAGGCCAAGCTGCAAGAGGTCCTGGAAGAGACGCTGACTGATGTTCCAGTTGAAGTGCGGGCATTACGATATATTGGTTCATGGGCGATGCGTAACGAGCATAGATTCGTGGGTCGCGTAACCACCGTCACCGGACCTGATTATGCTCCCGGCAATGGATACGCTGGAGTCTGGTCAGCCGGACCTGACTGGGAAACCATTTCCTTCTATCCTGATGAGTTCGAGGCACGAGTCAAGCACGAGGGCTTCGAAAACAAGCAGGTTCTGAATGGTCTTCGAGACCGGCACTGGATAAAGACCAGTGAAAAGGATCGCTTCACAACGCAGGTGACACTTCCCGACTCGCGCCCACACATGATTGTGATCAAGCGTGAAGCGTTTGAAAAGGTCGGTGTTATAGAGCCAGAGCCTTCGGAAAAAGAACAACTCGACGCCATGTTTCCACCTGAGCAATGAACCCTACGGGGACGGGCAAATGTCCTGTCCCCGTCGCTCCGGTTTTCGAAAACATATATCCCTCTGGAAATAATTATTTATTAAATATTTTTTCTATTAAGGATATGTATTTTATAAAACCGGAGCAAACAGTCTTCTCATTCGCTTCTGATCTGCATTTGCTTACGCTCCGGTCAGTGGTGGCACCGGAGCAGACATCCCGAAAATTTCGAGAAGGAACAAAATTTATGCCGCAACCAATGACAAAACCGACATTCAGACTTTCCGATATCGATCTGAATAGCATTCGTGGCTATTTCAGCGATCTCACAAATGTATCCAGTGCGATATACGATAAATTTCCCGGCGTTACCAATGACATAAGAGTTCTCCGCATTCTGGTTCAGATGAGAATTCAGGAAATTGCCAGGCTATCGAATATTGTCAGCACCGACGAAGCGATGCGACCGAAGATTACCGACATGGACCCGTTGGTAACATTCATGCTTTCCTACGTCGCTATCTCGATAATCAGCTATTACCATCCTATGCTCCAAACCTGGGCAATCTGGAATGCCCGGAATCTACGTGAATTAAAAGCTCTCGATGTAAATTTCGAAAGTCATCCGCTGTGCTGGCCCTTGATGAAAGATTCTTTCAAAGGTGTCGCGCATCCGCCACGCAGAATGACATTCGATCTGCAAAACGCCATGTTACGAACAGTTCCACTGCATCTGCATGCGAATTCCCTGGAGTGTTTTGCACGCAGACGTCGAGTCGGGACACCTGAGCCTATATACCCGATAGCATTACGCCGCTGGGAGAGAGGCGATCAATTCGACTATTTCAATGGCGACGTTAATTATATGTGCTCTACAGGCGCAGAGTTTCGTGCAGAACATCTCCGTACACTGGACGTTGCGGCAATTTCATCGGACTGGGATGCAATAAAAGAATTCCTGGGACTGATGAAGTAGTTGATGGCTTTTACCGCATTGCAAAATGACGTAACTAATGCAACAATCGCATAGCTAATGATGTCGGCCGTAATCCTGCCGACATACACAGGCTGCATAAGCGTATCGGACTGAGTGCATCGTATCATTAAACGTATGATTGCAGCTATGGGCATCGGCTTACGTAAGCCAGTATGTGTCAAGGTGACAGGCAACTTACGTGGTCATGGCACCATTGCCAGCCACTCCTGAATTCTGTATTTGCATAATGGTATCCAATCGGATACAATATAAGCAATGAACATCTTTCTACGTTCCGAGGAGTTTGATTCCTGGCTTTCAAGTTTGAAAGACAAGTTGGGACGCGCTCGGATCGTCCATCGCATTCGGTCTGCCGAACAGGGTAATTTCGGTGACTGTGAACCAGTTGGTGAAGGAGTTTCCGAAATGCGTATTCACGTCGGGCCTGGCTATCGCGTTTATTATACCCGGCGTGGCGAGGTGGTCTATCTGCTTCTCATGGGCGGCGACAAGACTTCGCAGAAGCGCGACATTAAACGGGCCATAGAGATGGCTCGGACTCTTTGACAAGGAGCGGACCATGGTCAAATTTGCACCCTTCGATGCCGCTGACTACCTCGATGACGAGGAAACTATTGCGGAATACATAAACGCTGCATTGGAAGATCCCAACCCTGATGTATTTCTGACCGCCGTGCGTGATGTGGCCCGTGTCCGTGGTATGGCTCAGCTCGCCAAAGATACGGGGTTAGGTCGAAACAGCCTTTATAAAGCACTTACACCCGGTTCCAAGCCACGCTATGACACTATGCTGAAGCTACTGCATGCGCTGGGAGTAAAGCTTTCTGCCTTGCCGGTCCATTCATGAGTGCGTCGTGGAGCCAGGAGGCAACTTTAGGCCAGCGGTAATGATAAAGGATGATATGCACAGGCTCATTGACAGCATGCCATCAGAAGCCACGTGGGAAGATCTGATGCGCGAAATATATGTCCGAGAGACGATTGAGCGTGGGTTGGCAGATAGCAAGGCAGGGCGAACAAAGGATGTGAAAGAGATCCGAGCAAAATATGGCTTGCCTGAATGATAGGCCGAGGGCCATCTGGATGCCATATACGCGCATATTGCCCTGGACTCGCCCGAGTATGCAAGGCGAATGGTTGATCGCGTTACCCGGAGATCACAACAGATTGCCAATTTCCCGGAATTACCTGACTGGATACTTTCGACGATGCGGTCATATTAGAAATTCCGGTCTGACAGGTGCAAAATAGCAGTTGTACCCAGGATTACGCCGCATCCGGCCTCCAGTGCGAGAATAATTCCGGTAACGGCGTTGCCATAAATTGAGGTCTGTATCAAATGACGACGCTCCGGACGTCAAAAGGTTCATTTCCTGAAATGGTTGATGCCACCACGGTCGGACGCAAAATATGAATTTTCATAAATACCGACCATGGCTCCAGCACGCCAGACGGCGTTACAGCCAAGGATGTTTCACTCAAGTGGAACGATTATTGTGTCAAGAAGGGCCGTTCCAGGGGAAGTCCATGTGATCAATATCGAATTTGGCCTCGATTGCTGATTAGAGATCGCGGAATACATGGCCATGGCGGAAGAAATCACGGGTCTGCGGCTGGAAATTGCCACTCGCCGCCACCGATAGCAAGACAGTGCAATCGCTGCTCCGGTTTTCGAAAACATATACCCCCGTATGAAATATACTTATAAAAATAATTTCATAAAACCGGAGTAGACAGCCTTCTCATTCACATCTGATCCGTGTTTGCTTACCCTCTGGTCAGTAGTGACATCGGAGCAGGAATCTTCACCGGCTGGCTATTGCATACCGGTATCTGCCGTAATTAGTCGTACACTGGGTTTCGCATCAGTGTACGGCTTATATTACTGCGCCTCGATCTGACTTTGTTTGCAGTAACGGAGGTCGCAGCATTATGGTCAGCAATGCACTCCATGGCGAAACAGATCTCCAGGATGTCTGAAGATAACCGACGTCTGGCTGGCCAGGTGGCTACGCTAAATGATGTCAATGAGTCAGGAGCAGTTGCCCTAGTATGACTGCCGTATTTGCGCCTTTGTTTTCCGCCGTATTATAATTGGGGAGGAAAAGGAGGTGCAGTGATGAAAATGGATAAGAAGATGCTAACCCGTGTAGAGCAAGAGATGGACAATTACCATGGACGCTTCGAGAGATACTTTGCTCGGTCTGAACCCAGAGAGCAGTCACGAAAATACCTCCATGGTCTTTTG
>JADFYG010000072.1:525-28326 GCA_015233155.1 Candidatus Rifleibacteriota bacterium | reverse complement strand
GTAATTTCCAACTCCGGCGGCTACGCTTTGGGCGGAATTGGCCGGTATACTTACCGTTACGACTCCAGGTGATGACGGCGTTATCAGGGCAGTCCAGATGCGGTTGGCTGTACTCACCGCAAAACTGCCGGCGACTCCGTTCGTTACTGCGATTTTAGTCACATCGAAGCCAGACAACACATCTTTGTCAAAGGTTACCGTCACTGAAAAAGCAGCTGTGGTCAGGCTCGGAGAAGTCGTCGTCAGCGTCACGGCCAGTGTTGCCGGCTGAGACGCCGGCCTTCCCATGGCGACAGTATGTTCGGTCTCGTATGTCGCACCGAGTGAATATGACGGTGGCGTGTTACCGGATGCCGGATGGTAAACATACCCCCAGCTTGCAAGCGCATCTGTCGACGGATCAACAGGAAATGATTGCAGATACCGTGTCTTACCTTTCCAGAGCACGTTCAGGCTGTCCGCACTATGCGGATAATCGCCTCTGTCAGCATGGTAATCAAGAAGAGCTTTTCGAAAAGCAGCCTGGTTTTCTTCCATGGTTGTGCGGCGGCTTGACGACATATAATCCTGGTAATATGGAGCCGCGATTGTGATTGCCACGCCGATGATGCTCACCACCACAATAAGCTCGATAAGGCTGAACGCGGAGGCAATACGTTTGGCAATCCTCATACTTTACTCCTGTTAACTATTAACATTCTGAGCTGCTCAAGCTATCTTCCCGACTCATAAAATTTCACACTTACCTCATTCTATTATCATTATACTTGACAATAACTCCAATATCAAAAAAATAATTACCTGAGACAGAGCAGACATAATAATAATACTCGCAGGTCGGATCAGGCACGCTTTTCACCATAAAACGACAGAATGGCAGGTTCGACCACAACATGATTTTCGTGTTTTTTACTCGCTTGCCCTCAGCTAAGCATAGTCCGGCACTGAGCTTCTTTCCATTCAGATCGATAAACTGTTCAGAAAAACAATGATTCCTCTGGTGATTGTCCTCTGCGTTGTGACTCCCCTGTGGCAAAGCTTCAGCGGGCGTTTATGTGCGAGTTATCGATCGGAAATGTGAATACGACTGGTGGTCTCGGAATATTGATTACACCAAGTTCGGTGTAACATGGATTTGAATACGTGTCAGGCCATCCGACGGGTCCTGACATAACCGGCGGGGAAAAACATCCTCCACCAGCGGTAAGGCGCGATCCAAAGTCCGGCAAGGTTGCGGTCAACGTTGCCCAGTTGCATTTGGGTACAATGAATGAACGCTGAAAGAATTTGGAACCAATCGGTTGGGTAGCGAGAGAGATAATCGCCTCGTCGTCACTACTCCACTTGAATATGCTCTTGAAGTATGATTGCGCAAAAATCACGTGTCCAAAAGCCATGTCGGCAAGTTTAATGGGATCTGCCGGCGCAGAATCAGAGGCAATCCCGGCCACATCAGTATTCATATTGAACGCCGGCATAAAGGGTAACGTAGTTTCAGTCGGTGGAACCGCAACTGTCTTTGTAAAATACATGTTTCCAGCCCCATCCGCTTTGATATCGTCTATGTCCTGTCCGAGGAACTTCCAGTCGAATCCTTCTCTTGTGATTGGTGCACTGGCAGTCTCATCGCGTTTAAACTTGTATACTGTACCCTGAGCCCTGTCATAGGCAAATATGATACCGCCCTTCTGATTCCACTGATTCGATACGCAGACCGAGTCTATCTGCATCATAGGGGGCGGCGCTTTGTTAGTGGCTTGCTGATACCATTCGCAGATGATTCTGGTTCCGAGTAAATAAACCCAGTCAGACGTTTGATCGCGAAGTGAAATCCCGATCCAGCGCGTCCCTGATCCGACGGCATCCCCGGGATATCCTATTACTGATCCTGTATAAGACACGCTATCACGGGTGAGGGTATATACGGAACTCGATTTTTCCCGCGTATAGAAATATATGCGTGCGGCCCCTGTGCCTATAGCAGATTGAATTGCCCCCGCTTTATACAGCTGACAGGCGCCGGTAGCGTTCGTAGTGGTAGAGCCTGATGCGATACGTAATTGAGCAAATGCAGCCCTATCAGAACGGAAAAATCGACCACCGCCGTGATAGTCGGTATGGTAGGGAGGAAGCCGCTCCCAGTCGGCATGCTCGGGACTCGCAGTCACAGGAGTGGCGGGAATCTGTATCGGAGTGTTTCCGGAAAACACGGTATATGAAGCCATGCCACCCCCGTCAAATGTATATATGTTTCGCTCTGAATCGACGACAATTCCCATACCTGCCCCCGGATTGTACAGGTAACCCATTTTCAGCCCCGTGGAGGTTGAGGCGTATTCGCGATACACCCCCTGGAAAGAAGTCATACCGGCTATCCCGGGCTCTCCGACCAAAAGATAGACTTCGCCGTCACGTTGATAGTCGGGCGCCAGACCAATTACCGACATGGGAAAACTGCCTGCGAAAACCAGCAGAATAAAGATCAGCAAAAACAAGGATCTGAATTTATTCATTTATTCTCCCCCACGAAACTGACAAACGACTGAACCACTTATTGATGCTGGCATTTTCCAGTGACATCAAGGCTATCACGTAGAACCTTACCTATCAATATCCACCCTGGCGCACGGGCAAACGCACCCTTTTTTTTGCTCCCAGTCAGTGTTTTCTCTTGTTTTATGTCGTTTTCATTGTCATCTCGACCGAAGGGAGAGACCTCAAAAGGAATAGCCACGCTCCATACATGAGATTTCTCCCTTCGGTCGAAATGACAGTATTGTTTGTCATTCCGAACGAGTGTGAGGAATCTCGCTTGGCGTAAAGTCGTAAATATTAATTTTTTGGTAGGCATGACACCCTGTTATACTAGCCATAGGCCACAGTTATGGGCGTTACATCGGCTTCGATTACATGCTGTTTTCAGCAGATCACGGGGATAGTGCCAACTTCATGGCATTGAAAACTGGAGAAAAACTATGATAATTCCATATTCCAGGGTCGTGTTGATATCCGCTCCGCTTATTTTAGCGACTATCCTTACTCCCGCTTCGGCGATCGCCGAGGCCGAGACAAGGGCGGAAGTTAAGGCCAACCAGGAAAGTAGTGTTTCAGAAAATAATGGTCCCGCGATGGATGCAAATACCGCGGTCGCCATAAATATCTTCGACTTGACGATGAAGGCGGAGTTTAACACCTTCATGAAGATGCAGGAAGTTACACATTCGGAATTCAGAGAATCTATTGTCCACAAAAAAAGGCAGGAAAAGCTGACCTCGCTAAAAACATTCTTTGGAATGGAATATGCTCAGGAAGCAGTTTTTCGCGAAGCAATGCACAAGAAGCAGCTTGCTTTTCTGGAAGGTCTGCCGCCGTCATTTAAAGAAAAATTGATTCGGGAAAAAATTGCTCAGTATGAAAACATGAAGGTTTTACTTGCGGATAAACATGCCAAGAGAGTGGCATTTTTAGACAAGGATGGATCAGACCCCACGAAAGACAGTCAGGCACTGTTTGAGGCGAGCACGAATTTTTCGATGTCCCAGTTAGCTGTCTCTCCGGAACATTCAAAAAATCAGTCCGGTTTATTCACTCCATCGAATTCCGGCTCCATCTGGCAGGTGATATTGAATCGAATAATGACTGGACTGAATATCCTGTCTCACAATTTCCAATGAGGGGGATAACATGAAGCCCCGAGCCGTATCGCTATCTATGTTGCTTATTCTTTCTTCGATCTTCGGAACCATCGGCTGCTGGAACCGTGCTGCAAACGGGGCAACGAGCGTTGACCTCGGCGGCGGCCAGACGATGCAGTTCGTTTCAATCCCGGAGGGATCGTTCACGATGGGGAGTCCGATCACCGAGATATCCCACCATTCCGACGAGGGCCCTCAGCATCAGGTGAGGATCTCAGCCCTTCAAATGCAAACTACGGAGGTTACACAGGGACAGTACATGCAAATCGTGGGAAATAACCCCTCGTATTTCAATGCAACACAGATCGCATATTCGAGCGGTTATACAGACACCTCCAGCCAGCCAGTCGAGCAGGTGAGTTGGTATGACGCCGTCGAGTTCTGCAACAAGGTCAGCGATGTCGCCGGTGTCACGCACGCGTATACGATAGACAAGACGGCGACCGACCCGAACAACCTGAATTCTTACGATCACGTAAAATGGCTGGTAACATGTGATTTCACCTCTACAGGATTTCGTTTGCCGACCGAAGCCGAGTGGGAGTATGCCTGTCGGGCAGGTAGCACAGGCATGTTCTATTGGGGGGACAGCGACGACGAGGCAAAGATGAAGAGCAACGCCTGGTATGACCGAAATGCATATTATCAAACCTGGACGCTCCCCCATGCTGAAAAAGGCGGAACCCAGAAGGTAGGCCAAAAGTTGCCCAATGCATGGGGTTTGTATGACATGAGTGGTAATGTGTGGGAATGGTGCTGGGATTGGTATGGAAGTTTATATTTTTCAAACTCACCGGGTATCGACCCGAAGGGAGAGTGCAGCGGCCAGTATCGGATCGTCCGTGGCGGACACGGAGCCGCGCCTTGGAACCTATGCCGGTCAGCTTACCGCTACTACAACTATCCGTATGACCGGCACGGCGTTTTCGGTTTTCGTCTGGTTCGGTTCTTTCAAGCTCAATAGTTTAGCGTGGTAACAGTTCGCAACTATTGATCACTTATCAAACGCAGCCCTTGACCCACCCCGCCCTCGGCCTCCACCCGGCGGGAGCCCGCCGGGGTCGGCTTTACATAACAGGTGTGTTATGCAAACTTACCCCTACGCCAAGCCCCACCCCGCCGCGCTCACGCGCGGCCGACCGTCCCGGGCATCGGCAACCCGCGGGTTGCCTCGTGCTGTCATCGCGGCTTTGTGGTATTAGAGGCTTTCCCCGGTGCATCCCTGCCCGCACGCCCCCACCGCTACGCCTTCGGCTCCGCTCCGGGGGCTCCCAGGTTTGACAAACATATTTGGTTGACGTATATTGATATTGTAGAACATACGTCTTGGAGGTTCCTATGCAAACGAAATTAACTCTACGTCTTGAAAAATCCCTCATTGACCAAGCAAAGGCATGGGCTGATGAAAAAAGACTTTCATTGTCCCATGTCGTTGCAATGATCTTCCAGAGGCTCACCACTGGCGAGCATAAAAAGGAAGACCTTCATCCATTTATGCAAAAAATAATCGGAATTGCCAAGAAAAAGGGTTCAAAACAACCAACGGACAAAGAAGCAAAAGAAATGTATTATTCCTACCTTGAGGAAAAATACAAATGAAGCAAAAGGTTCTTTTTGATTCTGACGTTCTTCTCGATGTTTTTTTGCAACGTCATCCACACGCGCAAGAATCAATAAAGGCCTTGCATTCCGCGATTAGGGGCGAGGTTCAAGGCTATGTTTCAGCTCATGCAGTTCCAACCATTGCCTATTTTATTTCTCGCGAATTGGGGCAAGAGAAGGCAAAAGAGGTCGTCCGCAGTTTTCTGGGTTATTTGGCCGTCGCAGCGGTGACAGAAAACACGATCAAGCAGGCATTGAGCAGTAAAATAAAGGATTTTGAAGACGCCATTACTCATTATGCCGGTATTTCCGAGCGTATTTCTGTCATTGTGACAAGGAATACGAAGGATTATTCGAAAGGTGAAATTTCGGCAGTTTTGCCCGAAATTTTCAATACCCCTCCAAGTAAATGAACATAGAATTGCCATGAAGAGAGATTTTTGTGAGTGATGAAAGTAAAGCTCTAAAGCCTGTAAATTGGGTTGTTGACTCTGCCATTGATGGTGTCCCAACTCTGAAATCGGCTCAGGATCTAGCAAAAGAATATCTTGAAGATTCGGGTTACGAATCAAATGATGCCAGGGTGGCAGCTTTAATAAATTGGGAAACCTCGAAAAACTTTACATCTGGCTTCATTACAGGTTTGGGAGGGATTTTAACCTTGCCGATCTCAATTCCATCGGCCATGGGCGTGTCTTGGGTCATTCAAGCAAGAATGGCTGGTACTATCGCAGCAATTTACGAACATGACCTTCACAGTAATCTCGGCACATTTGCCGGCGATATGAAAACCTTCGGAATTCCTAATGTAACGGTACCAACAGGCTCGTCAGTTTTTGGAAAGGCTCTACGGTCATATAATACACCGCCGGCGTTGACACCATGTGACTCTCGCCGCGCAACATGGCAAGCGGATCTTGTTGGCTATTTATTCTGTCAGACTTTTGTTTCAATGGCAAATTTGAGCCCTAGTGAATTCAGTAAATTCCAAAGACTTCCAAACTCTGGATTTCCATTTCGGGAAAGCATTTTATACATGCTTTCCCGATTGAGCTTTGCTAGGCCGGCAACCCGACTCATTCCCTTGGCTTTTGCAATGTCCTTCAACGCCAAAAGAAAGACTTGGATATCATCACTTTCAAGGGCTTCATCAAGAGAAGCATTGAGGTATTCAGCCGCTTCGTTAGGATCTTGAAGAGCTTTCAATAGACTTTCTTCATAAGGTTTTGAAGGTTTAACAGTCTTATTCATATTCCTTCATTCTCCTTTTGTAGTCGTTTAAATATTCTGTCGCCTTTTTGATATCTTCGTTTTGTGTGATTTTATCCCCGCCGCAAAGAAGCAAAATAATTTTGTCTCCAACCTTTGCATAATAAATCCGGTAACCAGGTCCAAAATCGAGTTTCATTTCTAAAATTCCTGATTCAACCATCTTAAAATTACCTGGGTTTCCAGATCGGATTCTGTTTATTCTTGCACGAATTTTCGCCCGTCCCTTAGCATCTTTTAAGGCAACAAGCCAATCTTCAATGGGTTGTTGCCCATTAGGCAAAACGTAATTAAGAACAGTTTGATTCATTTCAGCCTCAACCTTAACGTAGCCCACAGACTACAAAAAGTCAAATATTACTAATAGTCGAGCATCAATGGCTGAAAATTATACCGATCACGTGTGGTTTCGAGCCTGGCTGGTGGCCGTTCAAAGAAACTCGCATACCATGAACTGAAATCTGTTGCTGGTTGACGAACTTTCCGCAATACCTCGACTTCCGACCGTAAGGCATTGATTTCTTTCGCCATGGCGATTATTGCCGACTTCATTTCCATGATCTCCGGCGTGATCACGGCTGGTGTTATTACATCAATTGGTTTAACGGTTCCGGTTAGCCGATCCGCAGCACGTAATGCTTGAGGTGACAACCCCGATTGATCCGCCGGCATTTTTAGCAAGCACACTGATGGAATTGACTCCCTGTGCGAGCGGCATGGTGTATACCCAACTGAGCAAATATTGTGTCGACCCCTTCCATAGAACATTCAAACTGTCCGCACTATGCGGATAATCACCTCTGTCCGCGTGATATTCCATCAGAACGTCACGTTAGGACTTGAGATTAGACTCCATCACTTTATGGCGATCGGAGACATAATCATTGTAATATGGCATCACAACAAGAATCATGATTCCGATTATGCTCACGACGACTATGAGTTCGAGCAGACTGAACGCAGATTCAATACGCCCGCCAGGTTTCATACATGCCCTCCGAAAAAAATATCTATTTTCGTCATTTTATCATTTTCGAAAACAACAGACAAAAAAGTGACGGAGCATTAGTAATTCTCCATTTGGGCGTCGGAGAGGATCTCCTGCGGATTTCGTTGTTAAAGATATTGAAACACCTCTTTCGATCAATAATTGCGGGAGGGCTTGAAACCCTCCCCTACATGTCCTGGCACCTTTAAGAATCGTCAATATTCTCGTAGGGGTGGGTTTCAAACCCACCCATTATAATTTTCTTCTTTCAGATTGAAAAACTGTTTAGAAAACCATGATTCCTGACGATAGGCGTTTACCGTTTTCGGTAAATATTATTATGCCGCAGGAGGCAAAATGCGTCGTTTGGTCAAAAAGGCTATTCTGCTGGGGTCATTCAGTTTCCTTAGTCTGGGAATCGGGCTCGCTCCTTCATATGCTGAGTCATTCGAAGTAGCTTCGTCTGAGAAATCCGGTAGTTCGCAAGCCTCGGCAACCTCTTCCGTCAGTGAAACATCCGGCAAACCGGCGGCAGTTAATACGAAAAAACACATAAAAAAGTCGGGACTCAAACCGGTATCAAAGGCCGTATCAAAATCGGCCAGACAGCCCAAGACGGTTTCCGCGTCGGCGACTATTGCCAAACCCGGAGCTCCGATCGATGTTTCCGACGGACATTGGGCGCAGTCAGCAGTTCAGGGACTCATTGACCGCGGGATCATCAAGCTGGGTCCTGACTCCGAATTTCATGGAGGCAAGCCTGCATCGCGTTACGACGTGGCGGTCATGGTTTCCCGCGCCATTCAAAACATCGATCCGGAAAAATTAAGAAACCTGAATGCGGAAGATATGAAGCTGCTTCATAGCCTCATGGCAGACCTGGCAAATGAAATCGGGATGCTCAGGGGTACAGAAGAAAAGCTTTTCAAGCAGGAAGCAGCCATCGAAGAACGCTTTACAGCCATTGAAAAAAAGCAGGATGAACGTCTTGCAAAAATCGAGAAGGAAAAATCTCCGGTCAGATTCAACGGAGATTATCAATACTGGTATCAAACGTGCCGCGTCGAGGACAATGCCGGAGGCAAAGGCCAGACAAGCAAGAATACCAATCGCTTTCGACTCGGTGGCGATATTGCCATCGATGATACGACAAGCGGAGTATTCCGGCTCTGGGTCGATCAGAAGGTGATGCGTGACGGAGATCTACCCCAGGCTGCGTCAGTAATTCCGACCGTGCCGATTGGAGGAACCGCCTTCCGATGCGATTTCATGTATCTCGAAAAGAAAAATGCGCTTGGTGGTGATTGGCGCCTTGGGCGTCAGGTGTATAAGCTCGGCAATGGATTGCTGTTTCAGGACTACATGGACGGTCTGACCTTCACCAGAAAGTTCGATAATGAATTTACGTTCCGGGGCGGTCTTATTGCGGAAAATAGCTCACCGACCCCCAAAAAGAGTCATGGCCTTGATGCGAACATGCTCTCGTTCGACTACAATTTTGCCGCAAGCCACACCTTAACGCTTTCACGTCTCCAAAATCAGTCTGATTTTGACAAATACAGCATTTTGAAGCCCAGAACCGGTGAAGATTGGTATTCGATCGATGCGGTTGGCAGCTTTAGTCATAAGCTGGGATATTTCGCCACCTTCGCCTCATATAAAAACGACCTGGATGTGAACAACACAGCCTCATCACAGCAATACCTCAGAACTGATATCGATAATACCGGTTACATTCTCGGTTGCAAATACACCGCTGACAAAAAGTTCGACGCAGGCCTCACCTTTGCCGATCAGGGCAATAGTTTCCGGTCTTTCGATGTTTTGAATGTGTACTATCCCGAGTTCGCGGATCATCCGCTTGAACAAGCGCTGAATGCCCTCGCGATCACCGCGGTTAACGCCCGCACAGGTGCCATGGAGGGAGTGTTCCCGCCATCGTCCGCTTCGGCCGCGCCCTTCGCAACTCCAATCAATCCAGTGGCCATAGACAATCGTGGCATCGGTTTCTCTCTTGGAGACATACACGGCTATCGTGATCTGCAACTGGCCGCGCATTACTGCTTCCGACCGGATCTGCAACTGAGGGTAATGGCTGACTTCATGGCTCCATCCAGTGGAAAATACAACTATCGTGATTTAAAGGCGTTTACCGCATACCTTCGCTATAACATAAATCCCCGAACTCGTATCGAACTGCGTTCGATTCACGTAACGTCTGAATACGGCCGCAGCGCGAGCGATTTCCGAACCGAAGTCTTCACGCGATTCTGATTTAAACACCGTTTAATAGCCGCCGAAGAAGCGCCATAAATGGCGCTTCTTCGGCGGCTTTGCTGAAGGTTTGAAAAATTTTTACTATTTTCTTCAAGTGAAATATCATATCTTGGCATCATGAATACCAAAGGACGAAATATTCATGCCTCTTTACAACAAGCGAGATTCCTCACATTCGTTCGGAATGGCAAACAATTCTGTCATTTCGAACGAAGAGAGAAATCTCACCTGACCGGTTAGCACCCTTTGTTCATCATGCTTGGCATCAATAAGCCAATATGCATACTCTGATATCAATATTTTCATTGATTGCCCAGGTCTTATTGGTAATTGTCCTTTGCGGCAACCCAAAAGCGCTGGGAATCTTTTTTCTGATTGCGGCGGCCCTCGTGGCTCTCAGAAAGAGTATTCCAGCGGCATTACACAACGCATATATCGTTTTTGCAGTCGCCGTGATGGCACTGGTGACACTTCAGTTTCGCCACCTTCCCATGGTCGAGCACCCGGGCGCCAACCCCACACCTGCTGTTGAAACCGGTTTTATTGGCATCAGCTACGCATTCCTCCGCTTCGTTTCAGCGCTCGTGGAGTCGCAGCAATGGTCACTGCAAAGCTTAGTCAGGTATTTCTTCTTTCTTCCCACCTTCTTTTCGGGACCGGTTATCGAGCCTCGCCATCTTCAAAACGATAAAAGCGGCTTTTCCAGGGTCGCATTTTCCGAGGGTCTCCTTCGGATCTTCGAAGGAGCGGTAAGAATATGCCTGTCTTACTTTCTTATGCTCGTGATTCCTCTGGGCTCGAAACTCCAGCTTTCCTGGTGTCTGGAACGCTGGTCGGTAATATCTCTTTGGGCGGGAACATTTCTTTCAGGCGTTTGGCTGTATCTGAATTTTTCCGGTTATTCAGAAATATTTATCGGAATAGCGCGCATGTCGGGAGTATTCCCTCCCGAGAATTTCGAAAATCCTTACAGCGCCGTTGATCTGACGGCGTTTTGGCAGCGATGGCATATTTCTCTCGGAAATTGGCTTCGCACGATGGTATACAATCCGCTCAGCCGCGCCATAATGGGAAAAACGCTTCAGGGAAGCCTCGTGCCGTCTCTGGTCGCGCCCATTGTTACAATGGTCGTCTGCGGGTTCTGGCATTCAGCATCCACAGCTTTTATCATCTGGGGTCTGGCCCACGGACTCTGGCTCAGCGGTTGTGCGCTATGGGAAATCATCAGGAAGGCGCTTATCCCCGACTCCTGGACTCTTCATCCCGCCTATCGAACTGCCGGCTGGCTCATAACCCACGCGTTCATAGTAAGCACATGGGTTTTCTTCCTCCCCGTTGATGGTGCCGTCTCTCTGGATATGCGACTCAACTATCTCCATGCGCTTTTCGGTGGAAAGAGCTGAAGATGAGCGATTCGAAGAATGTTCTGACTTTGGATTCCCTTCGCCAGGTATTGAACGAAGCTCTGGGAGATAATCGCTTTATCAACATTCCCGCAGATCAGTCTTTATTATGGAACGGATCAATCTCATCCATCGAATTCGTTATGGTCATCGCATCCCTGGAAAAACGATTCGGGATATCCCTTCGGAACATGGACACCTCACCGGCAAATTTCACGCTCTCCCACATCCTGAACCAGATGCAGGGAAACGAAACCCTTGAGATTACACCAGTCCCACCTGCTGTCTCCCGAAGTGGTCTGACAGCCGCGATCAGGTATCCCTCACACGTATTTGCCGTGGCAGTCATCATCTTCATCTTTCTAAACATTGTGGTGGCGGCGTCCATGCAAAGCTTTTTGGCCAGAGCATATTCCGCTTTTCTCGAAGAAGGACAACGGCTTTATCCTTACGCCGGCAATTTCAGCCAGGACGACTTTGCTTTTGCCGTCAAACACCACAGAATAAGCGATGACTCTCTCGAAAAGCGCCCGACCGCCCTGCTGATGGGAGATTCCGGGACGATGGGTTTCTTTCTCCCGGCATCACAAAGCATTGCCGCGTGTATCGAAAACAACCTTGCGGGAACACGTATCCAGAATCTGGCCTGGTGCGGGAATCTTATTCCGAAGGACTTGATGCTTCTCGAAGCGGCCTGGGACCATCAGTTCGATCTCGTCATCTTCACGGTCGGCAGGAACTATTTTTCCCGGCTGAGAGTGGCGAAAAGTACTGCCGCTCTGCGTCACTGTTCCGTGAGCTGGCCGCTTTTCGAACAGTTCTCCAAACGCATTCCCCAGAACCAGAGAGGTCCCTTCGACAGATATCTCCGGTCTCTAAAAAGTGCCGATCTGTGGCATTTTGGCCCTCTTCGCCGTCTGAGTTTCGCTCTTTTCCCGATCATGCATTATCAGCCGTATTTTCGCTACCTCTTTACCATGAAATGGCTGCCCGATTATTTCATCTCGGACATGCGCTGGAGCGCTCAATATGAACTTCAGGAACGGGCACTGGAGAAGTCTCCCAGTGGAATACAAGACAGCGGAGTTTTAACACAGGATCTTGATCAGGACCAGCTGCAAATCCTGGAACAGACCATCCTTCTGCTCGCACAACGCAATGTTAAAACCCTTCTGTATATAGAGCCATTCGCACCGGCTTCATGGCCGCACATAGTCAGTGGCAGCGCATTATCCATGGCTTCGATCATGGATGGCGTAGCCCAAAGAACCGGAGCCAAAGTAGTTGATCTCTCCTGGTCCCTCGAAGCAGCTGATTTCACCGATTCGGCTCAACATTATACCGCATCCGCCTGTCTTCGCCTTGGAGCAATGCTGGCTTCCTCGATCCAACCACTTCTGATGCCACAATGAAAACAATTTGCAGTGTCGTTTACGAACTCGTGGAAAAGGATCCGGCGAGAGAATTCTGGACCTTTCGCGACCTCGATACACAAACCGACCACCGTCTGACATATGGAGATCTCTGGCGTTCAGCAGCCGGCTTCGCTGAACAGATTTCAGGGATCAGCAAACATCCGAGAGCTCTGATCGTGCTTCCCATCGGTGCGGATATCCTCGCATGCCACCTCGGAACCCTGCTCTCCGGTGGCATTCCCGTAATCCACAGCCACCCATCAGGAAAAATGAGAGAAGAAGCCTACATACAGCACCTGCGAAATGTTCTTCGGACGACTTCACCAGACCTCGTCATTACAAACAGACTGTTTCAGGGAACGCTCCAACCGGTTATAGCTGACCTGCCCACACCTGTTCTCGCCATTGATGACTCCCTGAAAGAGACGAAGTTTCAGCCGACAGCCTGGCAGTCCGTCAATGACGACGATCTCGCCGTAATCCAGTATACATCCGGCAGTACAGGCCTGCAAAAAGGCGTCGGACTGACTCATCGAATGATCATGCAGCAATGTGAATCCCTTGCCCGCACACTTGAACTCGACCCCGCAACTGACAGAATATGCTCCTGGATTCCGCTCTACCACGACATGGGACTTTTTGCCACCTGGCTTCTTCCTCTCCTCAAATCGGTACGCGTTGCAGCCATCGACCCTTTTCTCTGGGCCCGGTCTCCAGCAAGTTTTCTGCAATTGATCACCGATTTTCAGGGAACGCTGTGTTGGCAGCCGAACTTTGCCTACAATCTGCTGGCGTCGCGTCTTCAAGACAAGGATTTGGAAGGATTGAACCTGTCTTCGATGCGTGGATTCGTCAACTGTTCTGAGCCTGCACGCGCCGCCAGTCACAAGATATTTCTGGAAAAATTCAAGTGTCTTGGGGTGACCGCCAAAAAGCTCTGGGTCTGCTACGCGATGGCGGAGAATGCTTTTGCAGTTTCTAACGCCGGACATTCAAATACGGACGTGACCGTTCTGCGATGTGAACCCGATAATTTTTCCCGAGGGAAGATCGAGCCCGTCGTTACAGATTCCGCTGGCGTTGTGGAAGTCGTTTCAGCGGGGAGTACGATTCCGGGCTGCTCCGTTCGCGTCGTGGACTCCGATCGCGCGGAGCTTCCGGATGATCGGATCGGAGAGATCGCCCTAAAAAGCCCTTTCACTATCCGGGAATATTTTCAGAATCCTGCCGCCACCGAGGCAGCTATTGATTCCGATGGTTGGTATTATACCGGAGACCTGGGGTTCAGACAGCAGGATCGGCTTTTCATTACGGGTCGTAAAAAAGATATTCTGATAGTCGCCGGACGCAACTTCTATCCACAGGATATCGAGTCCATTGTCGATACGTGTCTCCACGCTGTTCCGGGAAGATCAGTGGCTATCGGAGTCGATGACGAGCTGTCCGGCACCCAGCGCATCGTCATACTGGCGGAAAGCCGCAGTTCATCAGCAAAACATCATGAAGAGCTCAAGGCCGACATAAGAAAGCGAGCTTTCGAACAGCTGGATTGCCCGATTCAGGATGTCTTTGTCGTTCCCTATCAGTGGCTTCACAAGACCTCTTCAGGAAAAATCGCCCGAAATCCGAACCTCGAGCGTTATCGCAGCGAAGGAGCCGGTTTTCCCGCGATCATTCAGCCTGCGGAACCAGTATATCCCCTGTGGGAAACGCTGGGATGGGGCGCTTTGATTGCTCTCGCCGTTTTCCTTATTCTGATATTACAGCCAAACTGGAGTTGGGGTATATATGCAGGATTCTGAAACCTGAAATAGTCATTCATAGCGCAGGGCGGTAACCGGGTCAAGACTGGCGGCCTTCATCGCCGGGAACAGACCGAACACAATGCCCACGATAAGCGAAACACCGAACGCAAGAAACACCGCCCCGATCGGAATGACCGTTGTCCAGCCAGTCGAAAAGCTGATTCCCCACGCGAGCGCCACCCCGAGGCCGATTCCAAGAATACCTCCGCTCAGGCTTATCAGAGCGGATTCGGCCAGAAATTGCCCCGTAATGTCGGCTCGCGTGGCCCCAAGCGCTCTTCTCACGCCGATTTCGCGGGTGCGCTCATTGACTGAAGCTAGCATGATGTTCATTATGCCTATTCCGCCGATCAACAGTGATAATCCCGCGATACATGCCATGACCAGATTGAACAAATCCTGAGTTTTCTGGCTCTGCTGAAGAATTTCCAGCGGAACCAGTGCTTCAACATCATCCATGTCACGATGTCTGCGCTTCAGGATGCGCATAATGACATCGCGCGCCGCCGAAAGGTCCGTTCCTTCTTTTACGCTGAGCCATAACGCCGATAGCTCATGATATCGCTCCCGGTCCTCGATCGGCCACTTGTACAATCGCTCGCGCGCCGTCGAAAGCGGAATATAAACGTCGCGATCATGATCCCGGCTCTTTATCGCCAGTTTGCCGCCCGATCCGGATCGGTCACGCATTACCCCGACGACGCGGAATCGCACACGCCCTATCTGAATAACCATGCCGATTGGGTCTGCCCCTCCAACAAGTTCACGCGCGACTGCCGCTCCTAAAACCGCTACGGGAGCCGCCTCAAACGAATCGACCTCATCGAGAAAACGCCCGTTTTCAAGCTCGAACCGGGATGCGGCGAGAAAACCGTCGCCAACGCCCACTACCAGGGCTGCCGGGCGCTTTCCCAGACTATACACCGGAAATGCATCCAGTGTGCGTTCTCCGACGGCATTTTTTAGAAAAGGACAGCTCTCCAGCAGAACCTCAACATCCTTGATGGTCAAGCCACGGGCAAGTTTTTTCACGGCGTTCTTGAGTCGATCACCCTCAATCGGCTTCGACTGAATTCGGATACTGTCAGGGCCAAAGCGTTTCAGTTCTTCGAGCGCCTCCCGCTCGGCGCCGGCACCGATGGAAACCATTGCGATTACTGCCGCCGTCCCGAAAATAATGCCCAGCGTGGTAAGAAATGTGCGAAAAGGATGATCAGTCAGGCTTTGCAGCCCCTCCGAAACATGATGAAACACGCTCATGGGCATTTCTCCAGGGCGGAAAGATCGAACGCCACGGGAGACGGTGCCTGATTAGGAGATTCAACCGTCCGATCCTCGACAATACGGCCATCCCGCATGGTTATCAGACGCTTTGCATGACGCGCCATTTCTAAATCATGCGTCACCATGACTATAGTCAGACCCCGGCGATTCAGAGCCTGAAAAATCCCCATTACTTCGTGGCCCGTGCGCGAATCCAGATTTCCTGTCGGCTCATCCGCAAGTAAAAGCGCCGGATCATTAGCCAAAGCACGGGCAACAGCCGCACGTTGCGATTGCCCACCGGAAAGTTCGACGGGAAGATGCGTCTTATGATCGGCCAGTCCCACAGCGGTCAACAGCGCCTCCGACCGGCTGCGGCGCGCCGCGGAGGAGACGCCGGCATATCGCATGGGTAACTCGACATTGCGGGACAGATCCAGACGCGGCAACAGATGAAATGACTGGAAAACGAAGCCGAGACGGCGATTGCGAAACACGGACAACTCCGCATCCGACATAGCCTCCAGGCCCTGGCCATCTATGCGCACCCATCCGCCAGTCGGACGGTCCATGGCTCCGAGCATATACAACAGCGTGGATTTTCCCGAACCCGACGGTCCCATTACAGCCAGAAATTCTCCCTGAGCGACAGTCAGATCCAGACCATCGACCGCTTTCACCACGCCGCAAGAGTGGGAATAGTGACGTTCGAGACGACCGATTTCAATCATAAGCCGGGAAGCCCCGGAACCGCCCGGCTCCGCGATCATGTCGCTCATGCGTCGTCCTTTGTTCTTCATCGGAAATCCTTTTCCGGTTCGAACAGGCGCACGCGCAGGCCTTCATCGATCCCGGAGGCCACGAAGCACCCATTCAAACCATCGGTGAACAACGGTGAAAACGAATGCTCGCGCCCCTGTTCGTCAACGACGACCGGGCCGGAAACCGACGGCCGAAAGGCATTAAAGGGTACCTGCAGCGCTTCAGCAATATCATAGGCAACAAGCTTTATTTCGCAGGTTCCGCCGGGCCGGAAGGCGGGATCGGGCAGACCGACACGCGCTCCCGGGCTTCCCAGGCCTACGAACACTTCGATAAAACCATCCTGACGATCACGATTATCAGTGTCGATAATGAGACCGCTCCGATCGACGAAGCCAGGGAACACACGTCCGGCAGCTGACTTCACTGTTATTTCCACAGGACGGCCGGGCGTAAAAAACTTTCCATCCATTTCAGAAACCTCTAAGTGAATCTCGAGGTCTTCGGCATCGGCCACATGCATGAAGGGCACTCCGTAACTAAGTTTATCGCCGGACTTCACCTTGCTGAGACGCCCCATTTTCCAGACTTCCGGTTGCATGAGGATCCCGTCCCGGGGGCTATGAATAGGAGCTTCGACCTTCCTTTTCTCCTTGATGGAACGCTTCAGATTCAGAGCGTCCAGATCCACTGCCAGCGCTTTTTCCTCTACGCCACTGGAAAATGAAGCCATCGCGGCTTCGAGACGGGCCTGAGTCAGATCGGACTCGGCCTGCTTAACTGCGAGTTCGGACAGATGCACATCATGGGGAAGCGGGCCATCGGTCGCCAGATCGAGTTTGCTCTTGTTCACGGCGGCATCCCGCTTTTGCTTCGCGATTTCCAGCCGCGTGCTCATAAGTTCGAGGTCTGAGCGAAGACCGCGCTTAAACAGGTCGTTTTCAAGCACATACTGTTCTTCGAGCACGTGAAGCCGCGACTTTATCAGCTCGCGATTCTTTTCGAGATTGATGATTTCATCTTCATCACGCCGCGTTAGAAGCATGCTGTGTTCCAGGCGCGCCACTTCGAGACTGCCTTCAGCAATCTGTGCCTTGCGTCGCGCACGCTCAATCTCAACCAGATTCTTGCTCTTCAGCAGATCGAGCTGCTCCCCGCGAGTCTTTATCTGAATGGCCAGGTCGGCCGACTCCTTATCGATATCAGTAGTCTCCATGATCGCTATGACATCGCCTTTCGTCACCTTCGCCCCGTCTTCAAGAACCATTGCCAGCCTTCCGGAGAAGGGCGGAGCGATAAGAGCCCGCCGACGGGGCCGAACCTCCCCCGGCAGGGAAACTGCGCGGACACCCGGGTGTTTTTCCAAAGCGACAATTCGGGGCGGAGCGGCGGCTGGAATCAGGCTTCCCGAAGGACGAAACGCCGCTTCAAGGTAGTTCTTCCCGAGATATTCCAGATCCTGCGGCAACTCCTGGAAGCCGGCAAGCGCTTCCCATCGATTGTCCCGAAAGGCGAGAGCCTCGCGGCCGATGAACAGAGCGGCTGATGCAGTTGAGCCAGGTAATGCCGAAGAAGTCATAATTTCCACGGTTCCGGCGCCGCCAGTCGGAAGCCCCGGGACAGGAGCATCAAGCATCGCCCTGACTTCGAAGAAGCGTTCACCCATGGGATTCTGAGGATCGGCTTCCTGCGCCATCAGAGTAATTTCATTTATGCGTCCCGGGATGACACGCTCGGGAAAAGCATCGGGAGTGAATCGCAACGCGGCTCCGGATGCAAGCCGGGCAAAATCACGCTCCGCCACCTGCATTTCAACGACGAAATCATCGGAATCCTGAATCGATAGAATAGTCATTCCCGGGTAAACGCGGTCTCCTTCGGTAATCCTGTCTGACATCATGCCATTGGCTGGTTTTCCACGCAGACATATTCCCGGAGTGCCGGCGCGCATGACGGCCGACGCAATTTGAGATTCAAGCCAGGTCACGCGTTCATCGGTTTCCACAAGATTGGCCCTTGCGGCTTCAACAGATGCCTTTCCATTTTTTTCGCCAGTAACGAACTCTGTCATGGCCAGGGAAAGAGCCTGTGAAGCGGCTTCTCGCGCCTGAAACGCCGGGAAAAACTGCTTCTG
Organism: Candidatus Rifleibacteriota bacterium; assembly: GCA_015233155.1. Lineage (GTDB taxonomy): Bacteria > Muiribacteriota > Ozemobacteria > Ozemobacterales > Ozemobacteraceae > JADFYG01. The sequence continues at coordinate 9,713 of JADFYG010000072.1, read as the reverse complement.
ATCTATATGTTCATTGAGCCACGGCAACAGGCGCTGAGTCGATGACGCGGTCAATTCAGCAAGAAGCACATTTTTTCTTTCGATAAGTTGCTCACTGCGGGCTCCAAGACCACGTTCATCGAGACGTTCCAGCGCTTTCAGCCGACGACGGGCCAGGTCGAGTTCTATTCTCTGAACCGGAATATTTTCAGTCTCCTCGGTAATGCGTCCCCAGTCACGCATTTCGCGATTCTTATCCTCATCCTCCTGTTTGCTTTCCAGTTCCAGGCGTGCTCTTTCAAGGCGACACCCGACAATTGAATGATTGAAGGATGCAATGCCTTCAGCCTTCATAAACGCTACGCGCGCGGCTGCTCTATCAGCGGAACGCTGTTGCACGTCTTCTTCGAGAAGCGCTACGACGAGTTCACATACTGTATCTCCCTTATTGCCATGCTGTCCATCCTCAGCTAGAAATTTCCCCTTTGTCATTATGGGCGGAGTGAGATCAATCTTGTGTGCAGCTATGTATATTCCGCGCTGGAGTGTAATTTCGCGATAAGGGCCGATTCTGGAGGGGAGAGAGCGTGATACGCCCGGCAAAGTCGCGCATCCCTGGAGCGCAAACACTATTCCCGCCAGGATAATCGTCACAGAAATACGCATTATCAGTATCTCAATATTCCGCTGTCGGAAGGCGGATCGATCCATCGCACGAAGTCTGCGTCGAAGGGTTCGACTTTCACCGGACATGTGGAAACACCCGTAAAGCCTTCGAGACGTACAGTTGCCGAAGCCCCTTCGCCCGTAACCAGATCGCGCGGAAGAATGACTTCAGTGCCACTTGCGACGATGACTGAAACGGCTCCCTTGAGGCCAAGGCGTACAGGCAGAGTCGCCACATCGATGGCGACAATCACGGGAAACAATTTGAAGTCACTCGGATTTTGTCCTCTTTCCCGACGAGCTACCTTACCGACACTGGCTATTTTCCCCTTGAGCGAAACGGCGGGCCATGGATCAAGCCGTACGAGAGCAGGCATTCCAGGCTTCAATACAGCTGAAATCGTTTCATCCACGGCCGTGTCCATCAGAAAGCTTCCGGTGGACACCAGGTTCATGAAGGCCATGCCATCCCAAAAGTCGATGCCCGAAACGACTTTATCTTGCCCCCACAGCAGCGGATATATGATCATTCCCGGGCATGGGGCGCGAGTCTCCGCCTGAGCGAGGGCCATATTTGCCTTTTGAACTCGCGCCGCATTCAATTCTATCTGAAACTGTATGCTCTTTCTGGAAATCTGTCGTGATGCTGATGCGGATTCGAGACTGCGCCCCGCAAGATACCACTCGCCGGATGCAACCTCGATCTGATGTTCAGCGCGGGCGAGTTCTTCCACTGTCGGGCCGGACGCAAGACGATCGCAACCCCTGCGCGCAAAATCTGCATCAACCTCGCGGGAAGTAGTCTCCAGTTCGAGCTTGCGCAAGGCGAATGGCGTATCGAACCCGCGACGATTCACCTCCCGTTGAAAACCAAGAATCTGCCTTGCATGGTCACGTTCGAGAATCGCACGAGTATAATCCGCATCGGCCTGCCATCTGACATCCTGAGTCTTGCCTGCCTTAAGCAGTTCGAAATCCTCTCGCCGGGCATCGCGGTCCCTATCGCGGGAACAAAGATCCACAACGAGTTTTCCCAGCTCGAACGGATCGGCCGTCTGATTGGTTGCAAACTGTTCATTGGCATGACGCCATGCGGTTTTTCTCGACCGGAAATTATCGTCGAGATCGGACATGTCGAATCTCGCCACAACATCGCCCGAAGCAACAATGGCGCCTTCCTCGCGAATCCAGAGGAGGGTTCCATAGGCACTGTATTTGAGAGCAAGTTCACGACTTTCAGATGCCTGAAGAACCCCGGAAAAGTTAACCACGGAACTTCGTGAGACACGCTTAAACGGATATCTCGGAGGACCACCCGCCATCGATGTAGAAACTGTAGTCGCGCCTCCGCAGCCCGTCACCAGGGATATTGCGAAAACGGCCAGCCCCATCGAAAATGCCAAAACAGGCGTTAAAAATCTCATAATGTACCAGATCCGACTTTCATCCAGACAACGCCGGCATTTTCATGTTGGACATCCTGGTCTTTATCTGTGTTCATCCGTGTCCATCTGTGGTTAATCCGTCGTTAATCCGTGGTTAATTCGCGGCAAGACGGCATGGAAGGTCTCCGGTCCGGTATAATAGCTCCATCCAGCTTTTAGCCAGTGTTGCTTCGGCGCGAATAACCGACAGAGACGTCGATTCATAGTCGGACTGATATCGCCAGAGATCAAGCAGCGATATTTTTCCGAGCTGAAAATTCAGACGCTGACCGTCCAGAATCTCGGCCGAAAGCTTCTGCGAAGCCTGTACATCCGCGAGATTCTTGCGATTGAATCTGATGCGATTGCAGGTTTCGGTAATACTGCGTTTGACTGATTCGAGAGTCTCGTTCTGGTGAATCTTCACGGATTCGACTCTTTCGATCTCACTCCGACGATCGAAAGACTCCGGATTCGCACCAATCGCCCGCGAGTATGTAACCGAAATGTCCCAGCTTTTGTCGTGCATTCTCCGAGCCAGATCGGACGCATTGGCACGGCCCTGTCGTCCCCATTTGGCGGCCAGCGAAATGTCCGGCTTCGCGTTTTCACATGCGAGACGCAGCGACGTTTCGGCGTTTTCACGCTCGAGCGCGATCAGACGTAAATCGGGGCGCAATCTGATACTGGTGCTCGCCATATCCTCTTCGACAATTGCTTCAGGTACTATGGCTGCGAGATCGCCCGGCGAAATACCCGCAAGAGAGCGGTCCCATGCAATAGTTCCAAGTAAAAGCCCGATTTTTCGATCAGCCTCTTCAAGGGTCAGACGACTTTCCTCGAGATCGGTTTCGGCAATCGTCAGACGCATTCGAGCCTGCTTCACGTCGAGTTCGCTTCCGAGGCCATTGTCGAATTTGACCTGAGCCTCTTCGATCATCTTGCGATAAAAATCAAGATTACGAAGCCGAAACGTGTTATTGCCTTCTGCAATCAGTCTGTCGATCAGTGCTGAAACACCGTCATACATGGTATCGAGTAGAACCGAGTCTCCTCGGGCCTGGTCGAGACGGTATCGGCCGGTGTCGAGACGGCGCTCCAGATGATTCACCACTGCGTCACGCCGCAGAATTCCCGCCTGAAGGCTGAGATACGCTGACTGAAAATATGATGTCGGCGCCTGCGTATAGCCTGTCGTCGATGTCTCCAGATTCAGTCGGGTCTGGCCGATCGGAGACTTCGAACTCACTCCGATGGTGGTTCCCCGTTGCTTCGAGGCGTAGTCTTCATCCTGGCCGGACAAAGTATTGTAGATACTATTGGTGGATTGAGCGGCGCCCTGTTCAATGCTGATCTTCGGACGAAACCCGGTCAGCTGCTTGCCGAAATCCTGTCTTGCCGCTTCCCGATCATGATGAGAAGCCGCGATAGCGCGATTTCCGGAAACCAGTGCCGCTGCGAAGGCTTTAAGTGCATGCTCTCCGGCTGCGGCATCGGCTACAGAACTCGCAATGCCAGTCGAAACCGGGGCAAAATCTGAACCACCGCTCGCTACCGAACCGGAAATCAGGCGCAAATCCGCAGCGCCACTCGCGATAGGAGTCGACATCAGACACGAAGCCGCCGCACCACTCGCAGTTGAACCCGACACAGGAAGCGGAATCTCCTTATCAGACGATTCCGCAAAGGCTCCGGCAGTTCCCGTGAAGCCAAAAAGCATGGCCAGACAAAAAAGTCTGACCATGCTTTGGCCTTGATGCATCACTTCTTGTTGTTGCTCTTCTTGAAGTGCTTCCGGCTGAATTCAGTCAGAATGCTCTTCATATCGGGATCGCCGATTTCCTGCAGTTCATAGCGAACACGCAAACAAGGCTTCTTGATCTTGATGCCGAGTCTGGTGAGATCGATCGGAGTGGCTGAAACGATGAGATCGCAATCAACGGCATTGATCGTCTTTTCGAGATCGGCGACCTGCTTCTTCCCGTAACCGAGAGCGGGCAGAACCGAACCGATATCCGGATATTTTCTCAGTGCATCCAGCAGTGTTCCGACAAAGTATTCCTTGGGATCGACGATTTCGGCTGCACCATATCGACGGGCTGCCACCCAGCCTGCGCCTATCTGCATCTCGCCGTGAGTGAGCGTTGGGCCGTCTTCTATGACCAGCACACGCTTGCCCCGTATCTTGTTTCCGTTCTCAACGAAGATCGGACTCGCGGCATGCACGATTACAGCTTCCGGGTTCATTTCGGAAACGTTCTCGCGAACGGTTTCGAGATCATCGGGATAGCATGTATCGATCTTGTTCAGAACAACTACATCGGCTGCGTAGATATTGGCCGCACCGGGGTGATATGTGCGCTCATGCCCGGGGCGTAAAGGATCAGCGACAACTATCTTGAGATCGGAAAGGAGGAATGGCAGATCGTTGTTTCCGCCGTCCCATACGATTACGTCAGCTTCGGACTCAGCTTCGTGAACGATCTTCTGATAATCGACGCCCGAATATATGACCGCGCCCATGTCGATATGCGGCTCGTATTCTTCGCGCTCTTCAATTGTGCATTTGTGCTTGTCGAGATCTTTATACGAAGCGAAGCGCTGACAGACCTGTGCTTCGAGATCGCCATAAGGCATCGGGTGTCGAATGGACACGACCTTGAGTCCCATTTCTTTGAGAAGCTTCACGGTACGACGCGTGGTTTGAGATTTTCCGGCGCCGGTGCGAACTGCGCATACCGACACGACGGGAACCTTGGCCTTGATGGCGGTCTGATTGTAACCGAGAATTTTGAAGTGGGCTCCGGCCGCGATAACCTGGCTGGCTTTATCCATCACGTATTCATGCTTGACATCGGAATACGCAAAAATAACCTCTTCGACTTTTTCTTTCCTGATGATGTCTATGAGCTCTTTTTCATCCTTGATAGGAATTCCCTTGGGATACAGCTTACCCGCGAGCTTCGCGGGATAGGCGCGACCTGCGATATCGGGAATCTGTGTGGCCGTGAACGCGACGACGTTATACGCAGGATTGTCGCGATAGATCATGTTGAAATCGTGAAAATCGCGGCCTGCCGCTCCCATGATGAGGGTTCTGATTGGTGCCATTTGGTGGAATCCTTTCCTGCCTGGAGAAAAAAAATGTCACTCCTGCCATATAAAGGCTGGAGGATCCTGCCGTTGGGAAATTCGTTTCAGTGGCTACATGTCCCGCAAGAGTGTGTGCCGCAACTACCGCAACCACCGCCGTGTGAGTGGGAATGTCCACCGTCAGACGGCTCGCTCAAATCGAAACTTTTGCTTCCACCGCCAGTGGCAAAGTTGGAAACTTTTTTCGAAACATTTTTTCCTGAGCAGTGGGTACAGGAAACCGTAGACAAATCAGTCCGAATCGACAAAAGGAGATCAAAACTTTTCTGACAATTTGCACATATGAATTCGTATATTGGCATGTTTTCCTCCGAAAGATGGCATGTTATCACAGGCGAAAAACGTAGTCAATGCAAGTGACGAGATGTTTGCATACCGGAGCCATTTTCGTTACACTGTGCCTCATGGCATCGGTAACTCTTCTTCAACTCCAACAAGCTCTTTCTCAACCGAACGCAGCGCTGAAAAAGCGTGCGTTGGCCATCATATTCAACGAAGCTATCGTCGAAGCACAAGATATCGTCGAGGAATACATAGGTCGCGAGTCCCAACCAGAGCTACAGGTACTCGGCCTGAAGGTATTAAAAAAGCTCCGCGGATTTGTGCAGTCTTCTGAAAACGTCGATATAGAGCGCCTGCTCTCAATGCTTTCCCATCCGGACCCGGAAGGACGCATCCTCGCGTTGCGCGCACTCGTCGGCCGACGTTCGCCGGAAATACCGCGTGTCGTACAACAGGTTTGCGCGGAAGAGTCCAGCCCGGAAGCAATTTCACTGATAACCGACCTTCTCAAGAACAATCCCGATGTCGGCAACCTGCCGTTACTGCTGAAATTCTTCGATGCCCCGCTCGAAAAAACGCGCATGGACGCACTGGAAGGCATCCTCAACATAATATACGGCTGCCTGTATCCATCCGTCCTCAAAGCGCTGCTGGATCCTTCAGCGCCCATGAAAATGAAGGCTTATCAGTTAATCAGCAAGATCAGCCGCAACAACCTGATCGATGCACTCGATTTCATGCTTTCCAGTGAAAACCCTGAGCAGTCAAGATTATCGGGGCAACTTCTGCCGTCATTCCTCGGCTCCGACTTGCTCCCTTTGCTTACTAAGCATGCTTCCCACAACGATGCCGAAACAGTAGGCTTCTGCAGGAGAGCGCTTCATCTCATGTCTCTTCGCGGCTCCGGAGAGGCGGCGGCTCTGCTCGAGCAAATGCTTCAACCTTCTGTTGCCGCTGAATCCCAGACAAGCGAAGCGGCCGCCCGGAAAACTTCTTCCACTACCGGCGCCAAGGCCCCTCCGGGTGCGAAACCCGGCTCGGAGCCCAAACAGTCGGCTTCTGAGCGAACTACCGATCTTTCACGTGTATTTTCCCCTGAATTAGCGGCATCGATTTCCCAATTCCCTTACTGGCTTACCGGGCCGCTCCATCAAGGAATTACATCCCTGGAGCCCCGGTTCCTGTTGTCGCGTTTGCGGGAATTTTATCGACGTATCGGCGAATGCCTCATCCTGACATTTTTGATCTCGTATTTTAATCGTGGGATTCGTACTCAGCCCATTGACCGAGTCTGTTACCGGACGCTCCAGACCGGAATCGGAAAGACAGACCCTGTCTCGTTTGTCCGCTCGATAGCTTCCGCAATACCAGCGCCTGCCGGAAGCGGTGATCTTTTTCCCTTCATAATAAGCCAGCGAGCAGTAAATGATCTTTCAGACACGCTTTTCGAAGAAATGCTGACTCTTCAGATGGGCTGGGATCTCATAGACGAGCACCCGGAAGAAGGTGAGAGACTCTTCAAGCCGGCTCTTTCAAGCATAGAAAAACTGGCAGTCTCGCTCAGTCCGATTCTTGACAACCGTCTCATAGTTAAATTCGCCGGCAAAGACGGACTGGAAATACCCGATCTCTGGGCGCCGGCTCCAGTGCCTGCTGATCCACGTGCGCTGGCTAATTTCGAGCTGGCGATGAACCACCCTTTGCTTATAGACAAAAGTTCGAGCGTCGGAATTTCGCTTTTCCCGTTCCTGACTTACGACCTTGATCGAGGCCTTTTGCAGAGAGTCGATCCCTCCGAACACGACCTCTGGGAATTTCTGGTAGAAGGAAACATTCTCGAAGCATTCCTGGCATTTCTTAAGGAGAAAACCTGATGATTAACCATGAACGCCAATTCTCGTCACATTTTGCACCTGGTTCTTACATCGTTTTTTTCCGTTTCCTGATCTGTTTTTCTCTGGTAATGTTACGCGCAATCGCGGCATTTGCCGCGGCTAGCGATCCGATTTCCGTATATTCAAAGGAGACTTCCGTGAACAACCCATCGTCGAATACCGTAGCTCTCGTAATTGCCCCAAAAGATTTTCGGGATGAAGAACTGTTCGTTCCTCTCGAAGCACTGAAAAAAGCCGGGTTCACAACTGTTGTCGCCAGTGCGAAAACAAGTCCGGCAACTGGCATGCTTGGCGGAACCATCACCCCGGACAAAACCATAGATCATCTTCGATCGGGAGAACTGGCCGGCATACTCGTCGTCGGCGGCAGCGGTTCCCCTGAATTTCTCTGGGAAAACAAGCCCCTTCATGCGCTTCTTCGTAATATGGCCGCTACGAACAAACCGGTCGGCGCAATTTGTCTTTCGCCTGCGGTCCTGGCTAAGGCAGGTCTCCTGAAAGGCAAGAAGGCGACGGTTTACAAGGATGAAAAAGCGATCGACGCGTTAAAAAAAGGCGGCGCCGAATATTCCCCGGAAGCCTGTGTCGTTGATGGTCTGATCGTTACCGCCGACGGACCCAAAGCCGCGGAAGCTTTCGCTGAAGCATTCATAAAGCTCTTGAAATTAAAGTAGGTCTAATAGTCGACCTTGAATATCAGCCTCTTCTTTGTGTTCTTCCATTCGGTTAAACGTCTTTCGGCTTCAGCAACCTGTTCGGAGGTCATTCTGTAAAACAAGGCAGCTTTCCAGCCGGATGAAATCTCCTGACGCATATGTTCTCCGGCTTTCAAACCATTTGCTCCCGCTCGCCCAAACCAGTAATAAGCCTCCGTTAAATCCGCTGGGAATCCTTCTCCAGACAGATACAAATAACCGAGATTCAGCTCCGATAAGATTTCTTCGCCGCTTTCAATCGACTTGAGATACCATTTTTTCGCTTCCTGATTATTTTGAGGAACTCCATAGCCAAACGAATACATCGCTCCCACCATGAACTGCGCTTCGCTGTGATCTATCATGGCTACCGAGGTCAATAACTTCAAGGCCTCGGTGTATTTCTGTCTGAGATGCGCAGCCTTACCTTTTTTGAAAGTATCAGTAACTCCCATTCCGGTGGAATTGATCAGATCAAGAGCCTGTCTGGCTTCATGATCGCCTCGATCAGCCGCAGTGGAAAACCATTTTTTTGCGGCCTCGTAATCCTGTGCTACCTTTACCTTGCCGCTGAGTCCCGTTACACCGTCTGAAAGAAGTCTGCCCATGCAGTATTGAGCCTTAACATGACCTTCAAAAGCGGCATTTTGGAGCCAGGCGTAACCCAGATCGGTTTGTATCGGAAGCGTCGTGGAACCTTGCCCATGCAAATATATGTAGGCGAGGTAGAATTGCGCTTCGACATTGCTTTGTTCAGCCGATTTTTTTATCAGAGGCAATGCCTTGGAAAAATCCTGAGGAACCCCGTCGCCCTCCATGAATTTCAATCCGGATTCAAGATTGGGATCCATCTTCAAGGGTTTTGTGAATGTCCCGATTTCACGGGGACGCGGAAAAACCCCGGAGCCGGATGCCTCAGCTCCCACTGCGGTATTTGCTGAAGTCACCAGCGCCAAAGTCAGAAAAAATGCCGTTTGTACAATATTCACGAGTTACTCCACACAGACGAAACCCTTTGGCAGGGCGGGACCGCCGGGACCGCCGACATTTCATGCGACGCGCCCGGCCGCCGGGCCCAACCCCTGAACTTTTGC
>JADFYG010000072.1:0-447 GCA_015233155.1 Candidatus Rifleibacteriota bacterium | reverse complement strand
TCGGGAATGCAGACACGACCGCCCTCATCCTGAAAGTTTTCCAGAATGGCAAGCCATGTGCGACCGACGGCCAGTCCGGAACCATTCAGCGTGTGAACGAGTCCTGATCGCGCCGTCTTTCCCTCGCCTTTGAACTTGATCCCGGCACGACGCGCCTGAAAATCTTCAAAGTTACTGCAAGAGCTGATCTCGCGGTATGATTTCTGAGACGGCAACCAGACTTCGATATCGTATGTCTTTGCTGACGCGAAACCCAAATCGCCTGTAGACAGCAGCACAACACGATAAGAAAGCCCCAGACCCTTCAGCACGGCTTCCGCGTTTGAAAGCAGGCTTTCCAGCTCTTCATAAGATTTGTCCGGATGTGCGAATTTAACGAGTTCGACCTTGTCAAACTGATGCTGGCGTATCAGGCCGCGGGTATCCTTGCCATAAGAGCCGGCCTCG
>JADFYG010000071.1:521-28853 GCA_015233155.1 Candidatus Rifleibacteriota bacterium | reverse complement strand
CCATTCTTTTTTGTGCCCGAGCAATGAAGCAACACCCGCCATCGACAGCCGGTCTTCGTTGATCAGTGAATGGGCGATGCAGGCTTCATCGAGAGGCGTAATCGTGCGTCTGGGTGTGTTGGCAGATAACAGCATCTGCTTGTGATCTGCTGAAGATCCGTGGCGCTCGATTACGACCGGAATCTGAGAAAAACCCTCGATTTTCCACATTTCAAAGCGCCTGAAGCCATCTATTACTTCAAAATATTTTCCTACTGGTACAACCCTCAGGGGCATGGGATTTAGTTCTTCAGCTTTCGAGTTCTGAGATCGACGATAGATCGAATACGTCGTTTTCAATTGATCAATGGGGAGAAAACGGAAACTGCCTCCACCCGCTTGAAAAGCCGAATCGGAGGTTCTCAATGATTTTTTTTGTTTCATGGTGCCACTCCTGACCTGACGCCTATGGCGGCGGCGATGTCTCAGGAGGATACGCAAGAGAGCGTTTTAAAGTCGCCGCCATATTGGGATATGGGCATGGGACCACTCTTCCAGTCAGGTCTATCATCGCAAGGCATCGCTGTTGGAAACGAGTTTCCAAAAAAGACATGCCTATTGCCAAAAGCGAAGTCATCGTAGACACAAGACGCTTCCCGATTAATGTGGCACCGAGAAATCGGAGTGTCCCCAGCAAAAGACAGGACGAGGAACGACTATCTTGCACTACAATCACTTGGGTCGATGTGAAATCATCTTTCGCTGTGTCCATGGTGAAAATCGGGTCAGAAGACTGAGGAGTTATTATTGCCGGGGCAGACGGCAGTAATTCCACCAATTCCTGTTCAGCACGTGCTTGCCAAGGTCGCTCAGAGAGATTCTGTCCCAGTTCACGCCACCATCGGCGAACTGATGATGCACTCGGTCCGGGAGAGTGCCCATCGGCGATCAGGTCGTCACGACTGAAGTCCCAATCATGAATGGCGGCAGACGTGGAAGAAAACGTATTCTGAGCAACATGTAGAAGGGCAATCTCAATACTGAAATAGTCATACCATTTTCCAGGAGCTACGAAGACAGGTAGGAATGTGAAGTGACTATTGCACTCGCCACCGCACTTGCCGCGATAAATCGGCAAGTCAAGATGCTTTCGAAGCCTCAATCCGATTACGGAAATGTGCCCGTCACAAATAGGACACATTCCAGAACATTTTTTTTCTAATGCGCCAAAGAAAAAATCCCGAAGATATCCTGTGTGGGATACATTCAGGAGGGTTATTATCATTTCCCGTCCTGACCGGCCATCTTCGCTGCTAACGAGGATGGCCTTTTGTTTCATCAGGAAGGAATCGGCGTTTTCATCGGCTCATTTGACTTAATTTCGTCATCAGACGCCATCAAGTCCGATCGCAGGACAAAACGCCGGGCCCGATACCGACACAAAAAATTGGGCCCACCGGCAGTGAAGTAATAATATTGAAGTCCTCAAAAATCGGCTTAAAACTGGTGTTGACGCTGCCGAAGTCCTTATTTTTTCGCTACAACAACGTGCCTTCCGAGGAGAATTATGAAAAGTCACAGGAGTAATCGGCATGTTTGATGATGTGATGCGGATAGTGGATACCGCGTAAAAACGGAGATCTCACATAATTCATTGGCTTGAAGGAAGATCTTTGGTTCGAAGCCAAATGTGGGTGGAGCTGATCAACCTTATATTCTCAAAGTGTGTGCCAGTTCATGTTGTCTCTCTTTTCGTATTATATAGCCTGCCACCTACCCTGGTAGTAAGTTTCCCAAGGCAACGCTTCAAATCGCGTCTGGCCGAATTGGAAGAAATAGACATGCAAGGCCATTCGGGTAACGAATAGCCAGAACAATTTCTTACAATCCTCAGGGCTCGGTGAGCAGATACCGCCATGCATCGATATAGAACGGATCTCCGAAAATGACACCGTGGTTTTTCTTAGGTTCCGCCGCCGGGCGATGAGAGGTTAGAAGCCTGGTGTGTTCATAGGGCGCGCGGTTGTTGTCGACGTCGACGATCGAATACTTCGGAACCAGACCGAGTGCCTTCTCGTTTTCAACCTGCTCTACATAGCTACATCCGTGACCCTCATCCAGACTATGGTTGAAACAAAAAAATTTTTCGAGCGATGTGGCTTTGGGCAACTTGTACCAATCGGCCGGTCGGTGAAAAAACCTGCTGTTATCCTTGGGCGCACCAAAGGCGATCACCCGGTCAACCCGATGTTGAATACCGAGAAGGACCGCATATCCTCCCCCTTGTGACAAACCGGCGACGGCCATTTTCGACCATGCCGGCTGATCGTGATCTAGGTATGCGCCCCAACCCTCCTGCGGATACGTCTTGTCAAGATAGGCCAGTGCTTTGACGGTACGATTGAGGATCGAACTGAGCTTGGTTGTCTTGAAATCGCCTATCGGTTCGGTGCCGTAAAGGTTGTTGTTCCGGGCCTTCAGAAATGCATCCGGATCATGCGATTTGCGAAATTCCGCGAGGGCGGCGCCGCTAATGTATGTCAGCGACAAAACATGATATCCCTCTTCAGCGGCTACGTAGAAGAATGGCGAATCCATCGTGCCGGTTCCGTGACTCCCCGTCATGTACAATAACAGCTGATTCCTGAGCTTCGCACCCGGCTTGATATACGCAGCATGTTCGCGAACATCTCTGCGCTCTTTGACCAGATCCGGATCGGTCTTCGCAATTTTGACGAGGTGCCTGACTACACCGGATGAATGCGCTGCTATGCCACCTGACTTTACGTCCGGGGAAACGTCGATTTCAGACTCTGGATCCGGGTCGGGTGCGGCAGATACTAGGGGAATGGCCAGGAGAGAGGCAACTCCCAAAATGATCAAACAACTTACGATGCGATGTGATTTAGTCATAATTTATCCTTACTGCATGAATCTTCTTTTGTTCAGAGAGGCTTTCGAGATTGTTCGTGAAAACACACCAGTGTCAAACCAAGTCATGAATATGCTTCTCCAGGGCCATATTACCGACCACAGGTTTCTATGTCAACCCATCACCACAACGACCCGGACAAGCATATCGGACAGAAGCCGCACAAAGGACATTGAGCGTGATCACGTAAATCCAAGGTGACTTGAGCACGATAAACTATGGATTACTTGGGTTATCATTTTGCCGCATTTTTTGTGAATTCCAGGACCGAATAAAAAAGAGCCCGCCACGAATAAAATTCGGGGCGGGGCTGAGGTTTGCCCTCAGTAACCAATTATGCCACGGCTGTGAATTTTTGCGTCTTTTAGAAGGAAACCTCCTGCTGGTCGCTATACTCATCGCAATGTTGCTGGATTGCGGCATAATATGCTGAGATATTTCCTCTGAGGGCATTGGCAAGAATAAAAATTGATTCAGCAATTTGATCTTCGACGCCGCCAGTCATATACCGGAATACACGCGCTGACTTTAGAGATCATAAAAAAACGAAATTATCATTCATTCATAATTCCTCTTTACTGAACCGTAGCATCCCTGGCGCTGATCACATTAATCTTTTTGCTCATAAAGCCCAGCCCACCCTCAAAAATATTATTAACAATAGTAATTCCGCTGCTCGATTTTCCATATAAGGCGCCTTCCTCTGGCGGATAGCAACTCACGTCGATCATCCCAAAGGGCAGCGGCTTTCGGCCCGAAGACACGTCGAATCCCCTGATGACATTCGACGACACCGTAGTATTAACAGCCGGATACTGCGGTTCCCACTGGCGATTGACTGAACAGCCAAGCCGGACAGATATCCCTATAACATCGATTACCCGGTTACCTTCAACAGACACATTTGGGAAATTTATCCTTATACCCACGCCTCTGATATTTATTATTTGATTGTTTCTTATGGAAACCCTTGCGGTCTCTGAAGGAACTGGGAATACCGGCATCCTGGATCTATCTGCCACATCCAGCCCTTTCTCAGCTACGATTCTAACACCGCCGCCGGCCGATTTTTCCGAAGTCCTGACAGCCCCGAGGGTTACAAGACCTGCATTCGGGGCAAGGGCCTCAGCTTTCTCTCCTGCCGAAAAAATAACAGTGGGAGAAGTCGAATCAAAAAGAAAGCTTTTTGTGGCAGCGTCGTAATGCGCCCACTCCCCGCGTCGTGACACAATGACGGCGTCATCCTGCAGAGAGTCAAGCGTATTGCCTTCAATCACAAGCTGTCCCAAAGGCTCTATTACATGGATGCCATCTGCATTAAGAGAAATAAAACTGGCGGAAGGCGTCGAGTGCGCGAGCCTGTTGTTTCTTACAAAAACATCCTTGCAGCGCGGACCAACGATAATACCCATTCCGGGCGAAGACATAATCTCATTGTCCGTTATAGTGACGCTGGATGAATTGAACACCCTTATAGCATGAGCAGTCGGATAACGCGCCACCACCACGAGCACGTTGCCTGTTTTCATCCCTTCCCGCATAACTGCGCCCCTGTTTTTCAGACTCAACCTGATCGTCTTTTGATCCAGCTGCTGAAACCCGCTTAAATGAATCACGTCATGAGAGTCAAGATATCGTCTGCCGTCTGCATGATGGACAGTCGCCCAAAGGACCGGAGCCCTCTGAAAGGTCCCCATATCAGGCGTAGGTAACTCTCTCATTATCTCAATGTCGATCGTTCCTGAAAACTTGCTTACGTTCCTGATAATGCCCTGTGCAAAAGGAAGAGGGTCCCAGTCGATACGGATACCCTGGACAAGCAGGTTCTCGTTATTTCTGAAGCAGATTCCGCCAAGGTCGGCGCGCCCGAATAAAAATACCGCATCCCGACCCACAATCTTCTTCCCCTTGAGACCCTCAACACACAGGGCGGCATTTTCTTTCCCGTCAGCTCCTGAAAAATAATATTTTCCAGGAGGAATAGACAAGGTATCCGCATCGGACTCCTTCAATTTCAGCACGGCCTTGTTAAAAGCCACCGTCTGGTCCTTCACTGAGGGATCAGGACTGAAAGTGATCGAACTGCCCATGGCAGATCCGGCAAATATATGCATTAAGGCAAAAAACATAGTTATTTTAACCAGATTCGTCATGTATTTTTCTCCCGGAATAATTTCGCTCAACCATGTCGCCTTTTAGATTAGGAAGTTCCTTTTTCGAGAAAAAATTATCACCGCCAATTTTTGTTGTCAAGAGCCGCCTTTTTCTCTATTTTGGGGGAACAGCATTGCCAATCGTTGTTTTTTTCGCTTCGGATTCATGACCTGCCAGAAATTCAGCACAAATTCGGCACAGGACAACCAAAAAGTGCATTTTCAGCTATGTTTTTGGAACGCAATCTCCTCACACCCTTTTTGGTTCAATCTGTCGAGAGTGCGTTCTGTTGCTAGAGGGAATCATCCCATGAATGGTCCAGGTCTGGGAAGAACTCGTCGGATGAGGGGTTATACTCAGTTTCTTCTTCGCAGACCCGTGCGGCAGATCTTCGAGGTGGTGCCCGGGAATTGACCAGCCACATTCCGAGATGTTTCAGAATCTTCTCAGTGACAGCCTGTGTGAGTTCAGTGTCCCACCAGCATCAAGTCGGATGACAAGATCGTCTGATTTTTGAGATATTGATCTCAGCAGGTGGAAAATGGCAGGTTGAAAGGAGTGATTGAGATCACCGGCGTTGAAGTTAGACCCTCTTTAATAAATCGCAATGGCGTGTTTGCATTGCGTGCGTTTCAAGTTGGAGAAATTGTTCTTAAATGGGATCTTTCAATTTGTATTCCGAAAAGCGAGGTTAATAAGGTTCCAGATCCAGAGCGAGCCTATCTGCATCCCTGTGATGAAGATTCCTTTATTCAAATGCAGATGCCCTTTCGGTACGTCAATCATTCCTGTGTTCACAATACTGAGGTCCGTGAATTCTGTGATATTGCGATTCGTTATATTGAAATTGGCGAAGAGATCACAAGTAATTACGAATCTGATGGTGCTGGACAGACGTTCATGTGTGGTTGTGGATCGGCAAAATGTAGAGGAATGATTGGTCTGAAATGATGGATCGGGGATCGGGTGAGTTAGGTCGTCAATAGTCGACGCCATAGAGTTTACGCTGCGGTCTGCTGCTTCCTGCTTTTTGCGTTTCCCCCGGGCGTTATCAGCGTATTGACCGTAGCAACAAACCGCGCGCTCGCGGTGATTGGGGATGTGAGACCGGATGTTCGCCAGCCAGTCGAGAGCTGGAACTCCTTTTTCCCGAAAACCGGTGAAATAGCCGCTTCATGCTCTCTTTTCTTGCCAATTTTCCGGCAGTCTGTTCGTCCCAATCGAAAAAAAATTGGAACGCTATCCCGCCAAATTTAAGAAATACAGTCGTCTTGATCTGCAACAATAAGGGATGATATATTCCGTTTGGAAAAATGAAATATAATCTCGGAGGTTGCTTTGAAAAAACATTATTTTGTGCTTTTCGTGTTTTGCCTTCTGACCATCATTCATAGTGCTTCTGGCCAGATCAAACCGGCTGGTGATTTATCTGTTCAACCAGCAACTGGGCAATCTTCATTGCAGGCAACGGGCTCGAATGAATTAAAGTTCAACCTGGGGGAATTTGTCGCTGCAACGAGGGACAAAGACCCTCACTACATCAAGGCTGAGATCACAATTGAGTGTGAAGGCTCCAGTGATGAACCGCTGATCAGAAGCAAAGAAAAAATGAGAGATGCCGTCAATACTATACTGATGAAGTTGACGATCGCGCGAGCAAAAGACGATTATATCGACCATTTTCTCCACAAAGAGATCGAAAAAGTATTGAAGGGAATGCTCAGTGAATCCGCTCCTGGTCTCATAAAAATCCGGAGTGTTTATATTCCGGTTTTTTTGGTTAACTAAACTCACTGCGTGACTGATTGCACCAGTCACGAATCGACCCCAAAACCAGCAACGATGCTGTCGCGAATTTCTCCTCTGACAGCAATTCGAAAAAGAACAAAGGGAGAGATCATTCCGGTGGATAGTAAAACCCTGAGGCGGAGTATGGATCAAATCTCATGAAAGACTCCCTTTCACTTGATGAGCGCATGGGCAGGGAAAAATGGAAAAACCTCAAGAGCGTGGGAATGATCATCTGTTCAGGAGCATCCCGCTTTGTATCCCCTGAATGATGGGTCTCGGTTACATGCAACCGGCCAGGGCACATGCCCAGAACATCGACACCAGTCCAAATACGATGACTCGTTTATACATGATAGCGAGCCTCACGAATGATCAGTGCCACACTGGCCAGAGTCAGGAACCAGAATAGTGTCATGGAATCTTCTCCATCGCATTGGTTGCGCGCCCAAACTAATAACCTGGAGCGGCCTTTCCTCGGACCGGTAAAAAATAAACCGGAGAGGCTTGCCATGACACTATCGGCAGAAAGCGGTGGTTCCCGAAGCATTGGCTGTTCCAGATGCTTTCGATATATCAATTGAATGTCGTGAAATCTCGGAATTCCCAACGAATTGCACGGGTTTTATAAGAGTATCTGAGGCATTTCGTGCTGGAAAAGTTTCAGATGCGTTCAGTGTTGAAGAAACATTTGGCGTAATCGACGTATCAGTAGCAGTTCGGGATGATAAAATTTCATGCTCGCCTGGCACCTGCGCTGTATCAGAGGCACTCGCTGTTTCGGAGGCGTCCGCTGTTTCGGAGGCGTCTGCATCCTCCAGGTCATCCTGAGATTGCGAAGTCATTTTTCGCACATCAGGTGGGCGACGCATCCAGGAGATGGGGCCAAAATTTGGTACGGAATCGACTTCCGACCATCGACGGTCAATGTCATGCACTTTTCCGACCACACCGGATCGTGTCACAGAAACGGATTTTCCAGATGGGATTTTCTCTATTCCTGAGTCTGCACCACGTACCCATCCAACCCCGGAAGAAAGCGCAAAAACATTGTTCTGATCAGTATCGGACTCAGCAAAAGCTTCGCCACTCTCGATCTCAAAACGAGAAAGTCGGCCAAAAACAGTAATGCCTGAACAATCTTTAGAAACGACGAATCGCATCCGACCCATCAAAATGGAAACCGATCCTTTTCCAAGACGAAAAACTGTTCCCGGGGCCATCTCGATTCTGACACCCTCAGGCAATATCAGCGTCGTGAACATCAGTGCAGAAGAAGACGCAGCAGCAGAATAAGAAGCAACTGATGACTGATCGGGTTCAGTAAAAATAAAAGATTCAGATGCTGCTGACAATGAATCGGAAGCCATGGAGTCGGTGTCCGAAGCGGAATTTTTCAACGAATCCTTAGCTTTATTTTCAGGGGATTCATTAAACGTGAAAATCTGGGTTGCGCTGGAAATACGGCACAATCGTATCATACAACCCGGAAACACCACTTCGTCCGTTGCAACAGCCTGGTAAAGCAATGCTCCCGACGGCTGAATTTCGACAATTGCTCCTGTGGCAATGCGCAGAAACGGCTGTGCCGGCCAGGCTTCTGTGGCAACACGCGTAGCCGACGTTACAGAGGCAATTTTTTCGCTGATATCAGGCGTCATTACCCGCTTGGAGTGCTTCGCTTTGCCAATTTCCCGAAGTGTATTGGCAGCCGATGCAAGATGCTCTTTCAGCTCCTCTGTGGGCCAGGTCTCATGGAGCGTTTGGGAAGCATCATCCGCATAATTATCAAGAAACTCCGGAGATGACTTTTGGCTTACTTTGCCGTTTTTTGAATACGGACCGGGCTTAATTGATTCCCCCATCTGCAAATCCGTGACACTCTGTGAAATATGCGGGGAAGCAGTTGACTGGCCGGAACGCCCATTTATTGCCGCTTCAGGATTCGCAGCCAGTGCGATAACATGTGCAAAAGCGAGCAGAAAAAAAACCGTGAGAATCAGAGCAAAAAATGAGTTCCAGTCATGTCGCCTGCGCCTGTTACTGGTCGCAGCGATGAGTTTCAACATCTTCAGACTTCGCCATCCTTAGGCAAGAGATCGTCGTCCACGGATAATTGTTGGTCGACTGCTGAAGCCGCCGGTTTTACGGTATCGTGTGATTCCTGACGGACGGTGTCCTCTATTTTCTGAGCTTTCAAACTGAACGATAACGCGATGAACTCATCGCGCATCGACAGAATCTCAAAATACAGAACCGTAAGCATTAAAATGACTCCAAGAAAGGAGTATAGTTCAGTTCCGGCAGTTCGCGTGTAGATCCATGTGAAGAGCATCATCGCAAATATCACGACAAACATTTTGCGGAACTTTTGCTGCCGCATCGATTGACGTGAAAAGAAAACCTCGCGCCATCGCCGCGCCTCGGGAATGCTTCCCTCAAGAACCCATAAATGGTCGCGAATGATCAGGAGTTCAAGATATACCAACGTTATCATCAACATACTGCCCATATAAGAAAGAATATCCAGGCGGAGATTGATGAACTTTATCGAGCTGAGAACGATCGCGGCAATGAAGACCAGGAAGGCAAACGCCAATGTAAACAGCTTTCTGATCAAAACATATGCCGAATCTGTCATGATGTCACTCCTCGTGAAAACTGGATGCACTCCGTATTTAATCCCCGTCGTTCGATCAACTTCCGAACGCCTTTTGAACAAGCCCAGGGTTCTGCTGGAAAACTGTAAGGACCTCTGCATCCAGTGCAAATACCTCACCCTCAGCCTCTTTTGAGAAAATTCCGGAAGCTTCGATATGATAACCGGATCTGAAAGCCTCAAGCAGCGTCATTGCCTGTTGCATGGATGATTGGCGCATTCGATAATGAATGAACCGATCGATGATCCTGGTAAAGTCGGCGGGAGTAACCTTCAGTTCATCGAGTCGGCGACGCAATATAACATCATCGCTATTTTTCCGGTGATCGATGTAAGCGCTCAAAACCCCTTCTACTCTGGCCGGATTAACTGTCCGCGGTATTGGCCTTCCCGTTTTCCAGCCTATGAACAAGCCGGAAAGAGCGCATAAAAGTGTCAGCAACATAAACATCAGTCGATTGCGATTCATAAAAATGTGCATGTGTATATAGCGTATCATTGCTCAGTATAAGGTGTCAACGCGCTCATGAGGCGTTTCTTCAAATCAGATACAATTTGACATAGATGGCTGGCCGGTGTTAGAGTTTGAGACGAAGTTTTTCTTGAGAAGAGGCAATCTCACGAGAGCAGGTGGTACATTCATGGAATCAAGAAATCCCACAACGCCGCGTAAAAAAATCCTGATAGTCGACGACGAAGAACCAATAATCCTTCTCCTGAAAACAATTCTAGGAGTCTACGGATACGATAGCTGTGAATCGCTTTCTCCCAGCGCGACTTTTTCCATGGTCGAGGCTGAAAAACCAGACCTGGTCATACTCGATATTGCCATGCCTGAGCTCGACGGTTATGAAGTTTGCCGCCGCCTCAAACAGAACGAGAAAATGCGTCATGTCCCGATTGTCATGATAACCGCTCTTGCCCTGGAGCAAGATCGAAAAATAGCGATGGAAGCCGGTGCCGACGGATTCATTCTGAAGCCATTTGATCCGCGCGATGTAATCGCTGAAATCGAGCGGTTAACCTCCGGAAAATAACACGCGCCGTGAGCTGCATAATCGTCTCTTCCTTGAATTCATCCGTTTTCTGTGATAAACTACTCCGGAACATCCGGGGTCTGCCCGACAATTTCGAAAATAGACAGGAGAATATAATCAGATGAAGAAGTATGTCTACGGTTTCGGGGGTGGCAAAGCTGAGGGTCGCGCCGATATGAAAGACATTCTCGGCGGGAAAGGTGCGAACCTTGCTGAAATGAGCAACCTCGGGATACCCGTTCCTGCAGGTTTTACCATTTCTACTGAAATGTGCGATGTTTACTACAAGAACAATCGCAATTATCCACCAGAACTGGACAAAGGCATTCGCGATGCAATGACTCAGGTCGAGCAGATCATGGGCGCCAAGTTCGGTGATCCTGTCAATCCTTTGCTGGTTTCAGTTCGTTCCGGCGCCCGGGCTTCCATGCCTGGCATGATGGACACTGTTCTGAACCTTGGACTTAATGATGAAACCGTCCAGGGAATTATCAAGAAGACAAACAACGAGCGCTTCGGCTGGGATTCCTACCGCCGATTCGTCCAGATGTATGGGGACGTCGTCCTCGAAATGAAACCGGAAAAGAAGGAAGACGAAGATCCCTTTGAAGTCATCATGCATGCCATGAAAAAGAAGCGCGGCGTAAAAAGTGATGCCGAACTCAATGCTGCTGATCTCAAAGAGCTGACCGGCGAATTCAAGAAGCTCATAAAAGAGAAGAAGGGCGCTGACTTTCCCACCGATCCCTGGAAACAACTTTGGGGCGCTATCAATGCCGTTTTTGGCTCCTGGATGAACCAGCGCGCCATCACCTACCGCAAGCTGAATGCAATTCCTGATGAATGGGGCACAGCCGTCAGCTGTCAGTCAATGGTGTACGGAAACATGGGCGATGACTGTGCTACCGGCGTAGCCTTCACTCGCAACCCATCAACGGGAGAGCATGCGTTCTACGGTGAGTATCTCATCAACGCCCAGGGCGAAGATGTCGTGGCCGGAACCCGCACTCCGCAACAGGTTACCATTGCCGGTTCTAAGAACTGGGCAGTAGCCAGCAGCATCGATGAAGCCACGCGTGCAAAAAAGTATCCATCTCTTGAAGAATCGATGCCCGCAGCCTATAAGTCGCTCGTTGATATTTACACCAAACTAGAGAACCATTATAAAGACATGCAGGACATCGAATTCACCATTCAGCAGAGCAAGCTCTGGATGCTTCAGACCCGCAGCGGAAAGCGCACTGCCGAAGCCTCCGTAAGAATCGCTGTCGAGATGGTTAATGAAAAGATGATCAGCAAAGACACGGCAATCCTTCGGGTAAAGCCTTCTGATCTTGATCAGCTCCTTCACCCCGTTTTTGATCCGAAAGCCAAAAAGAATGTCATATGCAAGGGTCTTCCGGCTTCGCCTGGTGCCGCATCCGGCCGCGTCGTATTCCATGCCGAAGACGCCGAAGCCTGGACAGAAAAAAAAGAAAAGGTAATTCTGGTTCGAATTGAAACCAGCCCGGAAGACATCGGTGGCATGAATGTCGCTCAGGGCATCCTGACCGCCCGCGGCGGAATGACCAGCCATGCGGCAGTAGTCGCGCGCGGAATGGGCAAGTGCTGCGTTGCCGGCTGCGGAGAGCTCGTCATCAATTACAACAAGAAGCAGATGGAAGTCGGGACCAATGTCGTGAAAGAAGGGGACTGGATCAGCCTCAACGGGTCGACCGGCGAAGTGATGCTCGGCCAGGTCGCCACCATGAACCCGGAACTCTCCGGCAACTTCGGCACATTGATGAAGTGGGCCGATGAAACCCGGCAACTCGATGTCCGAACCAATGCTGACACACCGAAGGATGCTGAAGTCGCCCGTAAGTTTGGCGCTCAGGGCATCGGTTTGACGCGCACCGAGCATATGTTCTTCGAAGGGGATCGCATCAAAGCGATGCGCGAAATGATTCTCGCCGACGACACTGCCGGTCGCAAAAAAGCTCTCGAAAAGCTGTTGGTGCATCAGACAAATGATTTTTACGGCATTTTCAAGGCAATGGCCGGTTATCCGGTCACCATCCGTACTCTTGATCCGCCGTTGCATGAGTTCGTCCCGAACGAAGAAAAAAATCAGGCTGAAATGGCCAGGGAAATGGGCATTCCGGTCGAAAAAATTCGCGCCAAGGTCGAGTCGCTCCATGAGTTCAACCCGATGCTTGGACATCGCGGCTGCCGCCTCGGAATCACTTATCCTGAGATCACTGAAATGCAGGCTCGGGCGATATTTGAAGCTGCATGCAAACTGACCAAAGAAGGGGTCGTAGTATATCCCGAAGTTATGATTCCGCTCATCGGAACCATCGAGGAACTGAAGATTGAAAAGGCAAACGTTTACCGTGTCGCGGAAGAGACCATAGAAAAGTACGGAGTCAAGGGCAAGCTCAAATATATGATCGGGACCATGATCGAGATTCCGCGCGCGGCGATCATTGCAGATCAGATTGCTACCGAGGCCCAGTTCTTCTCCTTCGGGACGAATGACCTGACCCAGATGACTTTCGGCTACAGCCGTGATGACGCAGGGAGGTTCCTCCCCATTTATCTCGAAAAGAAAGTCCTGAAGGTTGACCCTTTCCAAAGCATAGACCAGGAAGGCGTGGGACTACTCATGAAGTGGGGCATTGACCGTGGTCGCGCCACCCGCCCGGACCTCAAGGTAGGAATCTGCGGCGAACACGGCGGAGAATCTGAGTCAGTCATGTTCTGCCATAAAATCGGTATGGACTATGTCAGTTGCAGCCCTTATCGCGTGCCGATAGCCCGTCTGGCCGCCGCTCACGCTGCCCTCAAGTACCGTGCGGACCGGGAAGATGCTTTGAAGAAGCAGAATCACGCGCCTATCAAAGCCAAGGCTTCAGAAGCATAATATCGTGTCTTCCCGTCGCCGAAAAGCTCGTGAAGCGGCTCTTAAGGCTCTCTATCAGGTCGACCTGGTAGGCGAGAATCCTCTCGTCGCCCTGGACGCTCTTCTTGATGAGGAAGTCCTGAAGCCGATTCTTGAGCCTCTCGGCCGGGAACTCGCCTTGAATGGAGGATTATTGGGAGATTCGACACGAGAGGAGATCGAGGTATTTACCTCCGATTTCGTTTGTCAATTTATCAACGACCGCCTGTTCGAAAAGGTGGAAAGCGGGAACGAAAATGCCGTGCATGATTTCGTCTCCCGCTTTCTCCGCCCCGGCGTTAACAGCAATGAAGTTTTGTCCGCTTTTATTAAGCGCCTCAAGGACAAACTTGCGGCTTTTTCTGAAGTTCGCTATTTTTCCCGCCTGATTGTCGACAGAACTCTTGAGCACAAAGCACATATTGATGACCTGCTTGGAAAATTCGCTCTTAATTGGGCCCTTGATCGCATGGCGAGCCTGGATCGCTCCATACTGAGATCAGCAGTCTGCGAACTTCTGTTCTTTCCTGATATTCCGGTCAACGTCACACTGAATGAGTCCATCGAACTAGCGAAAAAATACTCGACTGAGCGATCCGCGGAGTTCGTAAACGGCATCCTGGACAAAGTGCAACGCGAGACGAAGCCCCAGAAAGAGGAGCCCGCAGCACGTCGGAAGGCTGACGAAAAAATACGTGACGAGGTGCCCCCCTCGAGAGACCCATCCCTGGAAGGTGAATAGTGATTTTTAGAAATAATCTCCTCCTTCCTGAAATTTTCTCTTGACAATCCTATGATTTTTCGCCTGATTATTGGGTCAGAGGACCACTGAATGGGACTTTCGTCCTTTCTCATAAAAAAATCTGACTTCAAGAATGTATATGTCGTTTCAGGCATCATCGGGCTGATCGTCGGGTGCGGTTTCGCCGGTTTTGGCGTTGCACTTATCAAGCTCGGCACCATGAAAGGCACATACATTTTGGGCTCCCTGGTGCTTGGCTGCTGTTTCGGCCTTGTTATCGGCTGGTTCAGCAAAGAAGTTATCAGCGGCATGATCAACCTCGTGCTCGATGAGCTCGAAACCAAAGTCGGACTTCATCGCCTGTCATTTGCCTCTGACAAATCAGGCTTGAATCGTGAAATGGATGTTTTCGATCAGATGTTTTCTCTGGTCGTTTCGATTCTGAAGCGTGTACTACTGATTTCATTCAGACTCGAAGAAGCTTCGTCAGACCTTGATCGAACGGCTCAAATCAGTTCGCAGGTCATAAAAGAAATCGTCGAAAAAGTTGAACAGATCAATCATGGCGCGGTAAATAATGCCGCGAACCTGCGTGAAACGATCTCATCACTCGAAAACTCCTTCAGTCTGAGTAAAGATGTCAGCTCAAAGCTGGTAATCGCCCGCGAGGACAGCCGGGAGGTCGCGGACATCGCGCAAACGACTCAGATCTCGGTCAAACAATCGGTCGACAAGATGGTCAAAATCAAAGAACTTACCGAGGGTTCAGCTAATCTTGTCAACGACCTGAACGATCGATCGAAACAAATCGGCGCCATTCTGACCGAAATTGCGAATATTGCTGAGAAGACCAATCTTCTGGCGTTAAATGCCGCCATTGAAGCTGCTCGCGCCGGCGAGCAAGGTCGCGGATTTGCCGTCGTCGCTGAAGAAGTAAGAAAATTGGCGCGCGGTTCAGCCGAATCTTCCAAAAAAATCAACAACCTGATCAACGACATTCTTCAGAAGACGGAGAATGCTGCAGAAATGATGCGTTCAAACACTTCGAAGGTTTATGAGGGCATGGAAGTCATCAACACCGTAGATACTAGCCTGGGCCGCATGGTGGAAACCGCTCAGAAACTGAACAATATCATAAGGGATATCAGCGAATCCGCCGATCGTCAGAGCAAAACATCCGACGTAATGTATCAGAAGGTGAACATGATTTCGAAGATCACCGACCAGATATCGAGCCAGATCCAGGAGGTCGCCACAACAGCTCTTGGAAAAACTGTCATCGTCGACCAGACAAGCTCATCGGCCAAAGAGTTGCGTACTCTTTCCGATATTTTCCAAAACGCTCTCGTTCCGTTCAAATTCAAGATCGAGGGCGCAAATAAACGCGCGTTCGTCCGCACGGAAACGCGCATCTCGTGTAAATTTAAAGTCCTTTTATCCGGCGAATTGCTCGATGGTACAATCAGCTCAAGTGATTACGACTTGCGCGGTGTAGTGACAAACCTTTCTGCGGGAGGTTGCGTCATGGAAACCAGCGAAGACATGGAACAGGGAAAATACATTATTTTTGCTTTCCAGCTTGGCAGCCAGTTTGTCCAGGGATTGCAGGGCCGCCTCGTTCGTTTGCGCCGTACCGCCGGAGAGGGTATGGGCAAAGGGACATTCGAGGGAATCGTATCCTTCAACAATGTTTCCGCAGAGCACGAAAAAGTCATCGTGGAATACGTGCTCGATGCACAACGCCATTTTGAGCATCAACTTGGCATCAATGCTGAAAAGTGATTTAGAATGAATATATTTATTTCCTGTTAGATTGTATATTTTGTATGACTGAAACGAGAGAAATATATGTCGCGCATTGAAAAACGGCTACTTGGTGAATCACTTGTCGCAGAGAAACTGATCACTACAGATCAGCTTCAACAAGCCCTCCTGGAACAGAAAAAGAGCAGTGACACGCTTGGATACACTCTGCTGCGACTTAATTATCTCACTGAAGCTCAACTGCTTGAATTCCTCGGATCAAAACTGGCCTACAATTATGCAAATCTTCGTAACTACGTCATTGACCCCAAAGTCGTTAAACTGATTCCCGAAAACATCGCACGTAAGTATCATTGCATAGCCCTCCTGCGCGTGAAAAATTCACTGACCGTGGCAATGGTCGATCCACTCGATACATTCGTTATCGAAAACCTGCGCATGACAACTAATTGCGATATCAAGCCCTTAATTTCAACGGTCAGCGAGATTCAGGCGACTATCGAAGAATTTTACGGAAATGCGGCGCGTGCTGCCGGGACGGCTTCTACTACCGCGCCACAAGGAAAAACCAGTCTTCAGGATATCGCAAAAAAACTTCAGGGTGTCACCGCCGGAGCGCATGATCACGCAGTCATAGATATTTCAGCGATCAATGCCAACGACACGGCAAACATAATCCAGCTTGTTAACCTTATCGTAACACGCGCAATCAAGGAAAAAGCTTCCGACATACACATAGAACCCGATGACACCATGATGCGAACCCGCTTCCGAATCGACGGCCTTCTCCAGGAAGTCATGTCCATGCCAAAGAGTCTGGAAGCCGCAACTATTTCGCGTTGCAAAGTTATGGCCGAACTTGATATCGCTGAAAAGCGCGTCCCGCAGGATGGTCGCATCAAACTCAACCAGGACGGCCGCGAAATAGATTTACGCGTCTCGACCTATCCCACTTTGCGCGGTGAGAAGATCGTCATGCGTATCCTCGATAAAAGCCGTGTGCTATTCGGCCTCGAAGATCTCGGCTTCTCAGATGATACTTTGGTGCGTTTTCAATCCCTTATCACCAAACCCACGGGCATTATTCTGGTAACAGGCCCCACCGGAAGCGGAAAAACGTCGACTCTCTACGCCTCTCTCCAGAAAATAAAAGATCCGGCGATCAACATCGTTACCATTGAAGACCCGGTAGAATACCAACTTGCAGGAATAAACCAGGGACAGATCAATCCCAAAGCGGGTTTCACCTTTGCCGGCGGGCTTCGTTCGATCCTTCGCCAGGATCCTGATGTAATCATGGTGGGTGAGATCCGCGACTACGACACGGCCGAAATAGCCATACGATCAGCTTTAACCGGACATCTGGTGTTTTCAACACTTCATACCAACGACTCATGCGGAACAATCACACGTCTCATCGACATGGGTGTTGAGCCATTCCTGATAGCCTCTTCCATAATTGGTTGTATGGCCCAGCGCCTTGTGCGGCTTATATGTGAACACTGTAAACAGGAGTTCGTTCCATCCCCTGCTGTCATTAAACATAGTAAACTTCTCTATCAGGCTGGAAAAACGAAAGTTTATCGCGGCCAGGGTTGCGACCAGTGTAACAAGACCGGTTACCATGGCCGCAGCACAATTACCGAGCTTTTGATTCCGAATGAACGCATTAAAGAACTTATTGTAGCCAAGTCACCCACCAGCGTGATAAAAAACGAATCGATGAAGGTCGGCATGCGCACCCTTCGACAGGATGGTCTCGGCAAAGTACTGCGGGGCACCACTACACTCGAGGAAGTCATTCGCGTCTCAGCGGATGACGAGATCTGACCGCGACTTTTTATAACATGCCCGACCCCGATCTTAATCCAGTGCGACAAGCACTTCGGCCCTTACTTCCGAAAGAATTTAAAGGGCTATTGGATGAACTTCTGGAAGTCGGTTCCAGACGTCCACTGGAGCTCATACGCGTGGTGCCGCGCCGCACGCTTGCAGTTTCTCTGACGGGACATCAGTGCGGACTGAATTGTGCCCACTGCGGGGGGCATTATCTGAAAGGCATGAGACCAATCCAAGAGCTTTCAGATTCAGATTTTTCCATAGCTGACTCTTTGCTCATCAGCGGTGGCAGCGATGCATCTGGTGCCGTTCCCATAATTAATCATCTGGAACGCCTTCTTTCCCTTCCGGCGCATCTGAAGCTCAATCTGCACTTGGGTATCCAGGAAATAACCCCGATAAAACCGCTGCTCGAACGCCCGGGAATAACAGTTTCCTGCGATCTGATCGGCGATCGCGAAACCATTCTGGAGACATTCGGTCTATCACATACTCCGGGCGAATACTTTTCACTCTATACAGAAGCCGCCGCCATTGCCAATACAGTGCCCCATCTGACCCTCGGTCTGCGGGGAGGTCGTCTCTCCGGCGAGGAAAATGTTATCGAAAGCTTGCGCCAATGCCCCCCATCATCTTTGACCTTTCTCTCCTTTCGTCCCACGCCTGATACCACTTATGCCTCTTCGCCTCCCATCGCGCCTCAGGATGCAGCAAAAATAATAGGTCTTGCAGCCAGAATATTACCAGCGTCAACCCGTCTCCATGTCGGCTGCATGCGCCCGGCTGGCGCCTGGCGAAAAGAGTTTGATGTCCTTTCCTGGGCTGCCGGTGCCAGAACCCTTGTGATGCCTGATCGAGAGCTGGCAGGGGTTCTTGAATCAATTGGGATTCCGGTAAGAGAAAGCCTGGAATGTTGCTCGCTCTGACAATTGAAGCTCGACAATGGATAATTTAAAATCACAGGATTTGTCTTCACACATTCGCGTAAGTTCCGGAACGGCGATCGTTCTGGGACTACTTAAGGCACGACAGGATGTTCCTCCGACAACCGCATATCTTTTATGGGATCCGGGTTGTCGCGGCTCCTGCTCCTTCTGTCCGCGCGGTGAAGGAAATCCCGATGAGGAGCGCCTTTCACGGGTAGTCTGGCCGGAATTTTCCTTCGATGAAGTCGTCGCCCGCTTAACAACCATGCCTGGTTGTATACGCAGAATATGTCTGCAAACAGGATGGAACCCTGATACGGAAAATGTTCTCCGGGACCTGGCACGTCGTCTCAAGGCTCCGGGAATGCCGCTATGTGTAACTCTCCACCCTTCGCAATCGGCACTCGCCGAACAACTTTTGCAGGAATCTGCAGACCAGATCGGAATCGGCTTCGACGCTGCTTCACCGACAACCTATCTCAGACATAAAAAACGGCCGTGGCAGGAGGATTTTCCTGCCCTTTGCAAGCTCCTGGAAAAATTTCCGGGACTTATTGAAATCCATTTGATCTATGGTTTGGGTGACTCAGAAAAAACGTTTATCGAAACAATGGAAACCCTCATGATGCAAGGCGGAGCAGTAGCATTGTTCGCACTCACCCCAACCCGGAAAAACACAGCGGAGCTTGCCCCTCCAGCTCTTGACTCCTGGCGGCGCATTCAGGTCTTCCGTCATCTGCGTGAACAAGGTCTGATAGCGATTAATAATTGCCGATTCGAAAATGATCGGCTTGTTTCATTCGGAGTTCCGGGCAGAGAGTTAAGACAGATTCTGATCGATGGAACAGCATTTCGAACGTCGGGATGCGGAGACTGCAATCGCCCCTTCTACAATGAACGCCCCGGGGGAGTCTGGTACAATTTTCCCCGACCTCTGACAACGGCGGAAGCCCGTCGTGCATTTTTGGAAACAGGGTTGTCCGAAGGCTAATGATCTCGTAATGAGCGGGGAAAAATTCGAGTTCCGATAATTTGCCAGTTTGGGCGAAGCTGATTTATCACTTCACTTGCGCAGTTATCACAAACCAGGCGCTCCGTGTTCTGGTAACGATAATAAGTTTTCGTATCCAGGTCATAGAGGCAGATGCGCAGACACATTGGACAGCGTTCTTCGGGCATAATGATTATATTGCGATTTTAACATATTGTGGACTGATTGGAAAACTCAAACACAAGTCCGGCAATCAGGAAGAGTATCTTTTCTCAAGCCATTTATGCGCGAAATTGCGCGATAATGCGCAAATTTATGCAATATCCACATTTTTTCGCCAAAATCAGATATTTTATTTCCCATCTTCAGAGCCGATATCTTGTCGTAGGAACGTATTTTTCACCCGCCCGACGGCGACAGGAGGCAGGCCATGAATCAGAAACAGACTACAATCGAAGGCACAAACACACTCAATCCCCCAACGGGATCCGGCAAAAAGGAAATTCCGGACTGGATACGATTAAATCTGGATATGAGTTCGCTGTCCCCCTGGCAAAGAGGGCGTTAATACCTTCCAGTATCCAACGTTCTTTAATCAGAACGCAGTGTAGTTGCTCTGACTGGCGCGTGTGTCTTTCCAGGAAAGCATCACGAATACAGCGACTTCGTTATCCGGGCCGCCTTTGCTTACGCCGTTACTGTCAAGACCAAGAGACGGAAGGCATTCGTCGTATATTCTCCTGCGAGTCATCGGCTCATACATGCTTTGAGTGATTCGATCCGTCTTGTCCAATGTTGCATAGCGGGCTTCAGCCCCGTAGATGCGCTGAATGACCTTTTCCGTGGGGGAATAATTTACGCCTACATTGGTGTCCTTGTTACCGATTTCATCGAAGTTTTTCAAATAATCCGGACCGGCATAGAACTTCGAGTTCCTTTTTGCACATGAAATCAGCATCGCGTTTACAGTCATCTCCGGGAAATAGAGATAATCCGGACTGTCCGTTTTCCCCACGGTTTCACTCTGCAGTGCCGAAAGAAGTTTATAGACTCCATATGTTTTCGACAGCTTATTGCTTTCATAATTTTTCCTGTAAGCCACCCATGTTTGTTTTGCAAGTTGTTCAAGGAGAGTGTCATCAAAATCTTTTGACGCAGGGAACTGGCTCTCAAAGGCATTCTTGATACTATCCTCATCGGCCGCCACACCCAGCGGAAACTCCGTGAAAAACGAAGTTATGTTGGTTTTCACGGCAGCCCCGTCTGTCGCATCAGTGGTAACCTTCGGTGACGTCATGTTGTAATCTAGAAACGCTTTCTTAGCTAGATTGATTTTCGTCGGAACAGTCTGATCGACAAGGGCAGCCGCCAATCTCGCTTTCATATACGGATACAACTCGTTCTCGAAACAGTCTATCGGACTGCGATAATCGAGAACGACCCGCTGGGCGGCTATGACAGACACCGCTTTATGATGAGTGAATCCAGTGGCAGTCTTATCATTCTTCAACAGATCGGCGACACTCTTATCGTAGTCCTCAACGTCCATCGGGTTGTTATTACCATAATATTGCGGAAATCCATATCGCTCTTCCTTGGTGTTGGCTGGATCTCCGGCTTGATTGAAGTCTCCCGCCACGAATATATTCTTGGCGGACACGATCTTCATATCACGAGGCGGATTGCCCCTGATCACGATATCATCGTCGCTGTATATAACGCCATTGGCTGGATTAGGAGGAGTGGAATTGGGAGTGATCTTGTTCCCGAAATCGAGAACCTTCACGCGGATGGAGTTCTTGACCCAACCCGGGGGCATCGGATAATCAGAATCCGCCGAAATGAAAAGCCCTCCACTTTGCGCCTGCTTCTTGTAATCCGCGAAATTGATGCTTGTCGGCGGAATTGAATTGGCCTTGTGATCTTTGTCCCGAATATAATTCGTCTCAGCCGGAGAAATCAACGGAAACGGACCATCACGCAGTTCCTTCGGATATTCGCCGTGTTGTTCCGCGTCCGCCGAACTATATGTTCCGGAAAGCGGGAATGAAAAAGGAGTTCCATTAGCATTAACACTCTTAACCTGAATTGTTTTGGTCGGGTCATCCCGGAAACTGATATCAGTGGGATTATAAATGAATATTCCACCCATTCCGCTGGAAATCAGATCCATGTTGTATAGGGCTTGCTTCGTACCAGGTATAGCAGCCACATGACCCTGATTCAGGATTTGTCCTATTTCAAGCCCGTTATGCCCATACAAACGCCCTACAGAAAACCGGTTAACATTGCTTTTATTCGGCTCGCCAAACACCAGCGACAGAAAATCTCCGTCATACATCAGGAATTCCCGGGCGGGAAACCGTCGCTGAAAAATGGTACTGACGCATCTGATCATACTCCCGACCTTCCCCATCGATTCCACCTTGAAGAAGCAAAAACGCTCGTCGATATTCTGCGTGGCGGTGATATCGACATACGGAATCATTCCAACTCTCACTTTGAATTCGCCTTCACCGAGCTTTCCGCTGTAACTCCCCTTCGATGCTGAATTCACACTGAAATTGAAGGGAGCGGAGGTCTTGTTTTCCAGAGTCTGAGTATTATTCTCCTCGGTTTCCCAGGTCAGATCGCGCTTAACCTTGTGAGTACGAAATCCGGTATTCTGACTCAACTCCGCGATTGCGCAACTGATGCCTGCTTCAGCAATTGCAAGCGCCTTCAGACTCTGACTTTCCGTTATCGTGTTCTGAATGCGATACGACGAGAAAGTATACACGCCGCCGATTATGATCATCAGCACCGCCCCGAGCCCAAGAGCGATCAGAATCGCCGAACCTCTTGAATTATTCATCATATTACCTCCCTACATTGCAGCGCAGGCATCATGGTGCCTTCACTTCACCCTCGAGATCGCTGCCTCGCAAACGAATCGAAGTCACTATTTCCGAGCGGTATTTGTGAGAATCAGGAATCTTCGGATCCAGGCGTTTCATGACGATTCGAATGAAGACATTATTAGTCCCTGGGGAATCTACGCTCGAAGCCGGATTGTTGAGCCGATAAAATATCAGCTCGTCAATGTCCTCCATTATAGTCACTTTTTCCTTCTTGGTCGTCTGCACCACGCCATGGTCATCCCATGGTGTCATTTCCCGGATAAGGGCCCAGGGCGGGCCGTCTTTGCCCCTGACGTTCTTCGGCCCCTCGAGATAATATACGACCTTTTGCTGGGTATATATTTTCTGATTCGGAAGGTTCGGATCCTTTGTAAAATCAAACTGCAGTTTCGTGAAAAAAAGCCAGTTATTCGCATCATCCGATTTCAGAGAACTTTCCGCTCCCATGGCAACGACCGGCGGAACATTATCGTCAACATAATTCGCCTCTCGGATATCATCGGTCAGGCGATCGACCAGTCGCTGCACATCGTCGTTAACCACGTGGCTGTCCATGATTTCAAGGGCTTGCCGCTGCCCCTGAAAGAATACGCGATAGACTCCGGACAACAGTATCGAAAGAATGAGGATGACAAACATCAACTCGATGATTGTCACACCGTTCCTGCCGGTAAAACCTGCGGCTGTAAGAGGCTCTGATATGACTGGAGGAACTCTGGAATAAACTTTACCGGCTGGCAAATGCGTTGCAATCATCTTGCTACTCCTGCCGTGCCAAGGCTGTCGTCACATCGAGTCTGTGGTTGTGGCTGTCTTTACCGATATAATCGATTGTATATGACATCAGAACCATGATGGGCGCTGCACTAGGATCATTTTTGTTCTTCACGGGTTCGATCTTGAAATCCGAAACCTTGAAGTCGATGCCGTTCACGGTCATCTTGTTTTTCGCGGGATCGTTGATCATCTGCCATTCCAACGTTCGTTTCTGCTCTGCAGAACCGGCTGTGTAACGGTCCGCGTCGAGGAAATCGTAGCGAAATGTGCGCGCAGTCTCAAGAACGCGCTGACCGACGAAAACCGCGGAAAGATGGTCTCGCGTTGCCGTAACGGTACGCGTTTCACTGACAATGACATTCAATGAAGGAATCAAAACAAGCGCCAGGATGATAACTCCTATCATAACCTCGATAAGAGACATGCCGGTACGATTCATTCGGACTCTGGACTCCTTCCATCGGTGTAAATCAAAAATGGCTCACGCTGCAGAAGAAAACTCTTCAAGGCGTTTTGCCATCCACCCGCAATTGCTGCCGGAGTTTCACCCCTCAACAGCGCCTCGCGAACCGCTTTCCCACCCAGAAGTGTATCGAGGCCCTCGGAAACCGCCTGATTACGCAATGGAATTTTATCAGGATAAAGGTCATACAATACATTAAGAATGGAAACCCCAATCAGTACCGGGTCGTATAGGCGGGCATCATCGATCACAATTTCAACGCCCGGGATACGTTTTTGCTGGAACAAGCCATAAAATGGTTTTATAGATGCGGGCATGAATCTTACTCCCGCAAGATTGAGTGCCGAAAGGCGATGAGTTAGAAGCACTCCGTCTATCCATGGGGCAAGCACATAATGAAATGGACGCGTAGAACCAACCCCGGTCGAAAAAACACCCATCTCGCCAATGAACCCGGTGATAGCGTAATACAATGGCGAATCGGCCTCAGGCAAATGATCGGAAGGGGGCATCCAATGCAGGCCTGTGTGGCGAAAACCCATGTCACGCACGTAACCTTCCATGCCGATGACTGTGAGTTTTGCCCCCAGGCCGAACGTTTTATTGAATAACAGGGCGAGTTCTCCGAAGGTCATGCCATAGACGAGAGGAATCGGGTAAACTCCGAAACGACTCCGAAAAGATAGTTCAAGCACAGGTCCTGCCACAACCCGAGCGTTGATTGGATTCGGTCTGTCTAATACCAGCACCGGCAGATTAGCTTCGCGCGCGAGTTCCAGGAATTGAGCCAAAAGAGTCACATAGTTGAAATATCTGATCCCGATATCCTGGATATCGATCACTATCATCTCTGCTTTTCCAAGGTCTGCCGGTGATGGACGCTTCATCGGATCGGACAATTCGCGAACAGTGGCACTCGTCATGCTGTCAATAGGAAAGCTTTGCGAAGCGCTGCCCTTCAGCTTCGGCCTGAAATACGGTTCTCCGGTAAAAATTACTTCTATGGATGCGGCTCTGGCAAGACGATCGATGCTGTGTTCGAGACTCTGATCAATCGAGGAAGGAGCGACAAGTAAAGCCAGTCGCTTTCCGCGAACCATTTCCGGATGATCGGTCGCAAGCACTTCTATACCGAGTTTTACTCTCGAAGCAGCGTCTGCAGCAACATCTGACATAAAAACAAGAACAAAAACAAGGATGAATCCGGCGTGAAATATTGTACGCCAATAGCTGTTCATCTTTACATACTACCCCGCTAATTAAAAATGGGCAAGTGAAGCGGACCATCGAACGGGGCAAATTTGACTGGGAAAGATTGATTTTTTATCAATGGTTGTATAGACTTAATCCGAATTAAATGGATATTTAGTAACAGAGGTATGCACATTTGGAAGATCGTTTAACTTTTCATGCCGATTACCACAAATCAGGCGCCATTATTTTCCGACTTAAGGGCGAACTTGATATATACACCTTAGCCAAGGTCCGCGAGGCCATCGCACTTGCCCTGGAATCATCTGCACGAACCCTGATCATAGATCTGTCAGAACTCTATTACATCGATTCCTCAGCCATCGGATTTTTCATCAAGGTAGATCACGAAGCAAAAAAAAAGTTGCGGTATTTTTTTATTGCCGCACCCTCACACGAAGTCAAACGAATGTTCAAAACGATATTTCTACATCGGGTTCTTAATGTCCCCGACAGTATTGAAGAAGCCATAACTGCCGCAGGACTGCCTTTCACTCAAAAAAATCTGAACCCGCCAGACGTCTCGAACACTTTGAAATAAATGTTCGGAGGTATAACTTGATTCGCGAACCCATAGTTAGCGGCCGTTTTTATCCGGACAGTCGCGATGAGTTGCTTGATACTATAGAAGCCTGTGCTAAGCCCCCCCTCGGGATCGGGAATCGTTCGATCGAAACGCGTGGGCGACTCGAAGGCCTGATCCTGCCTCATGCCGGGTACATTTTCAGCGGACCCGCCGTAACCTGGGGAATGAAGCGGCTTCGCGAAGAACACCCTATGCCGGGTCGCCTTCTCCTTCTCGGGCCCAAACATACCGCACTTGGTGCTCCGGTCGCCATAAGTCCGGCAACAGCCTGGCGCACTCCTCTCGGTAATGTTCCCATTGATGACGAGCTGCGCTCAGCTCTTCTCGAAAACCACGCTATGGTTTCAGATGCCGGTGCCCACACTCACGAGCACTCTCTGGAAGTACAACTTCCATTCCTGCAGGTCACCTATGGAGAAACACCTTTTTCGATGGTTCCGATTGCCTTTCATTTTGCAACACTTGATGAATGCCGCACCCTTGGAACATGGATCGGTACGATACTTAACAGACCAGGATTCGCCGATGTTCGTGTTCTGGTCAGCTCTGATTTTTCGCATGAAACACCTCGTCAGGAGGCCTATCGTCTGGACGCTGAAGCAATCGGTCTTATCGAACGCCTTGATGCCGAGGGCTTCTATCGCTTGGTTACAGAAGATGATCGCTCTATCTGCGGAGTTATCCCTATAACCATCTTTCTTTTTGCAGTCGCAGCCATGAAAAAATCTATTAAAGGTTCTTGTTTAACCTACAGCACATCAATGGACGTCATGCCACACCCGCGCGGAGTTGGTTACGCCGCAATCGCATTTGAAAATACAGGCTCCACTGCCGGCACCACCGTGTGACTCCCTTCGAAATAGGTCTCTGCGCAGGAATAGCCTGGGCAGCTGTCCTGGTTGTCTGGGCGTTGGCCGAAATGACGTCCGGAGAGCCGAGTTCATGGCTGATCATGGTCGCATGCATTTACGAGGGATTTGATCTTACTCCTCGCGGTCTGGCAATTGGAGCGGCATGGGCCTTTGCTGACGGTTTTCTTTCTGGTTTCCTGATTTCATGGATAATAAACGTCGTCTTGAGCTTTTTCCTGCACTAAAAATCGATGCTGCCAAAGACTCCCAAAGTGCGCTCCCGATAATAGTCCCGAATCGTATCGGCAAATTCGCCATGTAAACGTCCAGTTTCGAAGCGATAACTCGCATGAAGAAGATAGCCCACTCCTGCCTCTGATCCATTAGTTGTGGAAGCATCGTGAAAATGATTTCCGATGACATGGGTTTCGCAGCCCCACCACCACCGAGATCCCACTCCTCTTTCCCATGAAACTGAAAATCGTCCGCCTGTATAATCCGTCGGAGCCCAGTAAACAAGCGGTTTTCCAACACTATCGAAGGATCTTTCAAAACTCGACTGATATAACTGTAAATCAAGTGACAGCATCGGAACTCCCCGCCGTGTGATGAAATACAACAGATCTGTTTCAAAACGGCGTCGTGCATTGCCATCAGATACTTTTCCGCTTGTAAAAGACTGGGAGATTCGCGCCCTTTCATGCACCTCCCCGAACAGCACAATTCTATTGTAATCCTCGCTCAGCCCCAGGCGTATTGAGGAAACATTTTCATTGTAGGATGTTCTTCCTGAATACGCCGCCAAATGCAGTATTTCATTTCCAGTCACCCCATGAATCTCGTATCCGGCCATATCCTTCCGCTCCGGAGACGTTTCCGGAGCAAAGGTGAAGGCCAATCTTGATCTGTGATTAAATGCATACTCAAAACTCGAAGACAGGACACGGCTATTTGTTTCACCAGCCCCGTCTTTGAAATTCAAGGTTTCGACACGATACCTTGCGCCTAGTTTCGGCCATGTGAACGAAGGAAAATACAGTTCAAGAGAAGAGCTGATTTCCTGAACCCCCCGGTTGTCCTCGTGAATGCGGGTTCCCACTTCACCTGTAGTCGAAAGTTTGGATTTAAGCTCCTGAAGGTCTTCCTGAAGTTTGTCAGAAAGCGGATAAAGCTGAAGAAGCCGGTCAAGAGTATCC
The DNA here is from genome assembly GCA_015233155.1 of Candidatus Rifleibacteriota bacterium. GTDB lineage: Bacteria > Muiribacteriota > Ozemobacteria > Ozemobacterales > Ozemobacteraceae > JADFYG01. The sequence continues at coordinate 1,095 of JADFYG010000071.1, read as the reverse complement.
TTTGCTTTCCCTGATCGACCCGTCTGGAAATAAACCATCGCAAGTCCCTGATTAGCATCCATGTTGTCGGGACGCCGTTCGAGAGCCATTTCATAAAGGCGCTCCGCCTCTTCCAGGCGCGATTGGCTACGCCGTAAATCCGCCAATTCAAGCAGGGCCTCAAAGGTAGTCGGAGGCCGATTCAGTTTCTCGAGAGCGACGTCGCGTTCTATGGATTGAAGACGGCGTAATTCCGTCGAAAGGCTGTCTCCAATCGTCGAATCCGGGACAAGATAATCGAATGGCTGTGCAATAAGCATCTGCCGCCTGCCAAACAAGGCGGGCAGCAGCAACAAAATAATGATGAAACGGCGCATCATCCACCCTTATCGGCAAAAAGCGCTAAAGGGGGAATATTTTTTGTAGGGGCGGATTTCAAACCCGCCCTTGGTATGTTTCCTGAATATTGCAAATATTCAAGAGGATATTAAAATTTACGCATTTCGCCCGGAAGCAGTCCGTCGAGTCGCCAGGAGCCAATCGCAACCCGTATAAGCCGCAGAGTCGGAAATCCTACCGCTGCGGTCATTCTGCG
>JADFYG010000071.1:0-467 GCA_015233155.1 Candidatus Rifleibacteriota bacterium | reverse complement strand
CCTTTTCGGGCACGAATAGGCGGAACGCGCGGCCAAAGGTCGGGTTCATCAATACGTTTTACGCCGGCCGGCCGGGTAAGACCATCATTCAGGATAACTCCATCGCGCAGTCGGTTCAGCGCATCTTCATCGGGAATCCCTTCAACCTGGACAAAGTATATCTTCGGCATCTTCGCCACGGGATCCGCGATGCGTTTTACTAAGGCACCATCATCGGTAAGCAGTAACAGGCCTTCGCTATCATAATCCAGACGGCCAGCCGGATAGACTCCTTTTTCAGAAATGAAATCCGCAAGCGTGACGCGACACTGCGGATCAGTGAACTGGCACAAAACCAGATACGGCTTGTTAAATAAAATAAGCCTTCCGGCGGATGACTTTCTAGGAACCTGCCTGCGAGCATTCAATCGCTGTATTACCTATAAACGCCATCAGGCGTGAGTCACTAAGTTAATGCATAAATCGGT
>JADFYG010000070.1 GCA_015233155.1 Candidatus Rifleibacteriota bacterium | reverse complement strand
CCTTGGCAAGATGTGCCAGGCATTGTTCTTCATTTTGAAAATCACGTTCAAAATCCATCTGAGTCTCTAACTGCTTCATCCATCATCAATACAACATTTTGCTACTGGAGTCAAAGGAATACCCCAGTTAAAGTTAATATAAGCGCAAAGACATAGAGTATCCAGCGTGGCATTCTACTTGCAGTTGCTGATATCGCTAAGACAGTTTCAGATGATGAGTAAATGGGGCCGTTGCTCGAAAGAATCGTGTGACTCTTATCCGGTATGTTTTTGAGCGCAAAATAGAGAAGCATCGTTGTTACAAGGACAAAGGCGATTCCTTTCATCGTAGACAACCATGCGATTGCTGAAACATCGACAAAGACTGACAGAAGTTGGTCGGATAATATTATCCAGAGCGCGGAAAAAAAAGCATATCCGATCGTTGCGAAGAGAATGTATTGTTTGCGGGCACTTATCATGTCTAATTACGGCCACCTGTGAAATATCGACATTAACGAAAGAATACGGCTACTCTCCACATGGCCAAACTGAAATCGGACCGGGTTTTGTTTAGATTGCCCATACCTTTTTTTTTGAGATGAATATATCAAGAGTTCCCTATTAATCTTACCAGAATTTCGCGCAGCCCGTCGTGAACCATGCCATCCAGAATTTTCTCCCCCAGCATTTCGACAGGTGCAAGGTCATCCGTGAGAACGAGGCGCGATTCTGTGACTTCTCGCACAAGAGGGCGGGCTTCACAGGCAATCCATGAAAGAGGAATCTCTTTGCTAAGTTTGCGAATGTGCGCATCGAATGTCGCTAAGCCACCTGTGAGAGAAGTGGCATAAACCATTACATTGCACTGATCGGGAAGATTACAGCGAAATACACATGGAAAAACACTTTTTACGGTTTGCACAATGTATTCGGACAGGTCGTCACCTTCGCTGCGCAGGTTGACATTGATTACAAGAACCCCGTCATCTGCCAGTCTGTGGTGTACCAGCTCGAAAAATTCCCGCGTCGTGAGATGAAACGGCAAGGTCAGATCCCGATACGTGTCGAGAAAAATGAGGTCATAAGGACGACTGGTATCAGAAGCCGCCGCCAAAAATGAACGCGCATCCTCGACAAAGACGTTTGCGTCCTCATTACGGAGGCCGAAATGCGACCGGGCCAGATCCACAATTCGTTGGTCGATATCAACTCCGTCGATGATACTGTTTTTGAAGAAATGACGGCATTGTTTCGCGAAAGTTCCTGTGCCGAGACCAAGTACCAAGGCACGAAATGGTTGTTCGCAACTTTTCCATGACCGGCGCCAGAGGGGAGCGATGAGAGTGTAGTCCCAGTAGCCACCGGCGAGACCGTGTTCATCAGTCATCACGGATTGACGATTAGCCTCGACATGGGTTGACAAAAAGAGATTGCCGTCGAGGCGGTCGACCTGCAGGTAATTGTAGATAGATTCGTCCTCGAGAATCGGTTTCTTCCAGAAGGCAAAAGAGCGATCGGCTGGAACAAGTGTCAGTAGGGCTGCTATGATGAGCATTGAAATGATCGCCCGCTTTCCGTGTAGTCGCTCGCGCAGAAAGAAGATGGTCGCCAGAAGATTCAGCACAAAAGCGAAAAGATAGAACGTGCGGGCGGTTCCAAGCAGCGGAATGGTCCAGAAGGTGGGCAGGAAAGTTCCCACAATGCTTCCGATTGTCGAAAGGGCGTATAGTTCACCGGCAATACGGCCGTTATTCGCCAGATCGACGGTATTGCTTTTTACAAGACATGGTGTGACCGCACCGAGAACGAGGCATGGCGGTGCAAAACACGTGACGCAGGAAAAAATGGTACCGGCGGCCAGGACATTCCCCGGAAACAACCACATCATCAGGAAAAAAGATGAGGCGACGATGTATTTGCCCACTAGTGGAATCAAGGCAATCCAGACGGACGCCAGCCATATTGCCTTGAAAAGAAGAATGCGACTCGCATATTGAGACACTTTAGTTTGAATTATAATCGCATCCTGTTCTGAAATGGACTCGATTCCCGCTTTGTCCGGAAACGTATCAGGACTGGCTTGTCCGGCCCTGTCTGCGAGGATTCCGCCTGCTATATTTCCTATGCTTATTGCTGCCAGCATTACGCCGATGACAATAGTCCAGATGACCATCGAAGCCCCGTAGTAAGGCGCGAGAAGGCGAGTAGCGGCGAGTTCGACGGCCATGATCGATGCTCCGCACAGAAAGGCGGTAAAATAGTTGAATAAATCTCGCGACATGAAGGTATCATACCTGATATTCACGCAATTCAGATAATTTACCAATTCAAATTTGGAAAATTGATATCGGCATGTCCAGATTCATGAAGTTCACGGGAGTCGCTTTTTTCGTCACAGTTTGTATCTGTGGCGTCTTGACCTGGCGGGTAGTTGGAACACTCCGCTGGGCAATGGCTGAAACCATTGTCTGGTCGATCGATGATCAGTGTGAACGTTATAGCGTCCCGGCTTCCGAAACCGCGCGTTTGCATGCCATTGCAACTGAGAAATCCGTGGGTATCGCTTCCGGCAACATTTCAATATTCGCCGGGTATGATTTTGTCCGCTGCCTTCAACGTGGAGCAGGCCATGGTGCGTTGCTTCTTGCCGGATTTATTCACAGGATTCAGGACGGGACTATTCCCGTCGAAACCCTTCCTGATATGGATTTGATAAACCTATTCTCGCAGGCGTTGCGAGACGGGAGGATATCAGATATTACGATTGCTTCTTTCCAGGCGATTCTGACTACCAGTCGCGATGTTACTATCCGTTGTTCATCCGGGCTCGTGTTTCACGAAACCGCGTCGGTATTGAAGACCGGAACTTTTGATGACGAGATTGTTTCCGCTGAAAGTTTAATGACGGAAGCCCTTTCGATTGAAAGACAAAGCAACAAATCAGTGGGAATGGAGAAACGTTACAATTATAACGAGGGGAATTCCGCTTCTGAAGGGCTTTTAGTAACTGCGGCCGATGTGATATCATCATGGTCAACTTTTCTTTTTTCAAATAAATAAGGGTGATTAGTCATGAATAATTTATCTTCTCGCATTGTCATATTGATATATTTCATTCTGGCTTGTGTTTTCACTGCGGCTGGAATGCCGGGAACCGTTGATTCCGCGACCGGAACCGCCTCCGCATTGAAACTGGATGCAGCTTCTCAGGTTCCGGATATTCCTTTTGAAAAATACCGGTCGTTCAATGAGTTCAAACTGCCAAATGCATCGGAGCCGAATGTGACGTTTCAGATTCCGGAGATTGCGTTTGAAAAATACCAGTTGCCCAACGGACTTCAGGTAATTCTGCACATCGATCGGAAATTGCCCATGGTGCATGTAAATTCCTGGTTTCATGTGGGTTCAGCGTGTGAGCGGCCGGGGCGGACAGGCTTTGCGCATCTTTTTGAGCACATGATGTTTCAGGGGTCGAAGAATGCATCGGGCGAGTATTTTACCTGGGCTGAACGCGCCGGAGCCAACTTGCGCGAACATGGCGTCAACGGCACGACGTCGAACGATCGGACCAATTTTTTCGCGACCGTTCCGTCCGGTAATCTGGAACATCTGATTTGGCTTGAAAGCGACCGTCTTGCGACGCTTCTTGATGGGATGACCCAGGAGAAACTGGACAATCAGCGTGAAGTGGTACGCAACGAACGCCGTCGTGGACAAGACAACGTACCTTACGGACACGCGGAAGAGCTCATTGTAAGCAACCTCTTTCCGAGCGGTCACCCGTATTCCTGGACCGTCATAGGCAGTCACGAAGATCTTAAAGCGGCAACACTGGACGACGTGAAAGAGTTTTTTCGGGCCTGGTACTCACCGAATAATCTGTCTTTGTGTATTTCAGGAAATTTCGATCCGGCTGAGGCGAAACGATTCATCGAAAAATATTATGGAAGCATTCCGCCGGGACCGGCTCCCATTCGTCGCAAGCGCTGGGTTCCGCACCTCGACAGCGTGCGACTGGTCGATGCGCATGATCGAGTTCCCCAGGACCGCGTTTTCATTACGTGGCCCACCTCACCGATGTTCGAACCGGGAGACGCGGAGCTGGACGTTGCGGCAGGCATTTTGGGAGAAGGCTTGTCGGCGAGACTCACAAAGCGCCTTGTTTATGAGAAGGAGCTGTGCTCCGAATTAAGCGTTTCACAGAGCAGCATGGAAATCTGTGGCATGTTTCAGATCGATGCGACTGCTCGGCCGGGCGTATCTCTTATCGAGATAGAGCGTGCGATCAATGAGGAAATAGCGCGACTGACGCGAGAAGGCCCCACGCCCGCTGAGTTGTCCCGGGTGAAGACGCGTCGTGAGTTTTCCTTCGTAACGAATCTCGAACGCATCGGAGGTTTTGGCGGAAAGGCTGACCAACTCAATGCTTATAACACATTCATGGGAGATCCTAACGGATTCGCAAAGGATATTGACCGCTACAAATCCATGACTGCCGAGCATGTGAAGACTGCCCTCGGGTTCTACATAAACAATAAAAATTGTCTGATAGTCCGGTTTCACAAGGAAGCATCCGGCCGCACTTCTGTTGCCGAACCAGACCGTTCGAAGCCGCCTGCCCTTGGATCTGACACGGATTACTGCCCTCCGGAAATCAAGACATCCAAACTTCCGAATGGGCTGGATATTTTGGTTGTTGAGCGGCCGGAGATACCCAAGGTCTCCGTCAATCTTGTCATAAGATCCGGCTGTGTTTTCGATTCGCCGGATAAATCCGGTGCGGCTTCATTGCTTTCCTCGACGATCACACGCGGAACTAAAACCCGTTCAGCCCTCGAAATAGATGAAGCATTCGCCGATCTGGGTTCCTCTCTTGGATCCGGCATCGGACGCGAACATGCTGGCCTGGGTTTCGAGATTTTAAAACGGAATCTGGCTTCCGGAGTGGCTTTGATGGCCGATGTTGCACTGAATCCCACGTTTCCGGTCAGTGAGGTTGAGCGCGAGCGCAATAAACAACTGGATGAGATTACCCAGCAGGAAACAAATCCCAATGGCCTTGCCGGGCGCATCGGGCCGATGCTCCTGTTTGGAGCGGGGCACCCGTATGGATTACCTGAAAAAGGATTCTTTTCATCGGTTGCATCGCTTACACGTGATGATTTGACAGCTATTCATGCGAAAACATGGAAAGCTGGCAATGCCGCAATTATTTTTGTTGGCGCTATCACGCTGGAAGAAGCGACAAAGCTTGCTGCTGACACATTTGGTGGTTGGGACAGCGGCCCGGCTTCTAAACTCGTGATTCCCCCGCTTTTGCCCGCGGGTTTTGGAAAGATCTATCTCGTAGATCGTCAGGATGCAGCGCAGACGGTAGTTACACAGATATTACCGGCTCCGGATCGTAAAAACTCCGGGTATTATGCACTTTCAATGGCGGACGCGGTTTGGGGCGGCGGCGGTTTTGGAACGCGACTTCTTCTGAATTTGCGGGAAGATAAGGGATACACTTATTCAGTGCGATCGGCGCTGAATTCCCTGTCTGCGGCAGGTTCCTGGATAGCGGCTGGCGCCATGCAGACTGACAAGACTAAAGAGTCTGTAACCGAATTTATTAATGAACTGGACAATCTCGGAGGTAAAAAGCCGATCAGCGCCGCTGAGCTTGATGCCGCACGCGTCACGCGGGTTCGCGGCTTTCCGCAGCGATTCGAATCTTTCGGCAGCATTGCTCAACGCGTAGCCGATATCTGGGTGCATCAACTTCCACTGGACGAGTTCAAGCGGGAATTGAGTTATTCTAAATCGCTCGGACTTGCTGAAGTGAATTCGGCGGCAGCTTCCTGGGCAAAGCGTAACCAGTCTATGTTACTTCTCGTCGGCGATGTTAGGAAGATCCGTCCGGGGCTGGAAGCCCTGAAGGCCGGTGAGATTGTCGTTCTGGACAAAACCGGGAAACCGTTTTCAACAGGTGCTGGCGGATCGATGAAATAACCTGATGGAAATTCAAACTATCATAAAATAGGCCCAGGCACGATTAACATAGAAGCTTAAATATTCACGGCTCTTTACGCCAAGCGAGATTCCTCGCATTCGTTCGGAATGACAAACAATGCTGTCATTTCGAACGAAGGGAGAAATCTCAACTAACCGATCAGCATCCTTTGTTAATTATGTGTCCGGGTAACGTTATCAGATCAGGTGCTGTTTGATTTGAGCCTCGAGATCCGCTTCAGTTGTGGCACCAAGGTGTGAGTGAACTACCTTGCCACCCTTGAAAAATAGTATTGTTGGAATCGACATCACGTTGTACTGAGATGCCAGATTCTGGTTGTCGTCAACATTTATCTTGGCGATCTTGATTTTACCATCATATTTCTTAGACAAATTATCGACTATCGGCCCCATGATTCGACATGGTCCACACCATGGTGCCCAGAAATCAATCAGCACAGAGCCACTGTATTCGATAACTTCACTTTTGAAAACGGATTCGCTGAGTTCCTTGGTCATAAATAGATCTCCTTGCATATCTGAAAATTTAATTTCGAAACGATTGATAGTTGGATCGGTATAGGCGATTCACGAATCGCTCGAAAAAAACAAATTGTCTAATATTATTGTGCCACGGCAACGGTAGGGCGGGACCGCCGGGCCCGCCGAGGTTACATGGCTGAATAATACCTTGTTTATCGTGCGCCTGACAAGGCCAAGCCGATCAGTAGTCCATATAATGTGCTCGTATAGGGATTCGCGGTTATCGGACAAGCACCGGACGGGCAACCGACGAATTTGTAATACAGAAATCCGAGAACGGCTCCAATGGCAGGATATGCGACTTTTCCAAGCAGGGCTGTCATGATTTCTTTTCCTCATTACCGATTGCGCTTGTCACATTTTTGGATTCCGTGGATTTGGCATTTACAGAACAGCAGGATTGGAACCCCGCGGCCTTCAGAATATCTTCCAGAAGGCACCAGCGCGTGAAGCCTGATTGAAAGAGATTAGCTCCGACGAATAGCGTCATTAACAGCCAATATGGAGAATGAATGCGTGAAAGCAGGAGGCTCAACATGATGAAACTGCCTGCGACGATGCGTACAATACGTTCAATGACCATTATTTTGTCCCTCCTTAATGCGATTGTGTCTACTAAATATTAGCAATCAGCATGCCAAAGTGGAGAATACCATTCACAATATATACAATACTCATTTGTCGAAATTTCGCGCCGGGCAATAAATGCCTATTGGGTGAACCAAAATGCCTGCTTGAGCAGAGATGAAAGAATCACTCCGCGCGATTGGTAGTTTTGTGCGTTATTTTTCCGGTTACATGTTCTCGGCTTGCTTCCATGTAGAAAAGGACGGGAACCGTGATACGTGCCAGAAGAGTGCTTGCGATCTCTCCCGCCATGAGGCTGATGGCCAGCCCCTGGAAAATAGGGTCGAACAGGATTACGCCTGCTCCTGCTACAACTGCTGCCGCTGTGAGCAGCATTGGCCGAAATCGAACCGCACCCGCTTCTACAACGGCTTCCGATAGCGGAAGTCCTTCGTCAAGTTTCAGATGGATGAAATCGACCAGAATGATTGAATTGCGCACGATAATGCCTGCGCCCGCGATGAAGCCTATCATCGAGGTTGCCGTAAAGAAAGCGCCGAACAGGTAATGTGCCGGGAGAATGCCGACAAGGGTAAGTGGAATCGGTGCCATGATAGTGAAGGGGGTTAAGAAGTTCTGGAACCACGCAGTCACAAGAATATAGATCAAAACCATGACGATTGCGAATGCAAAACCAAGATCACGAAACACTTCGTATGTGATGTGCCACTCGCCATCCCACTTTATTGCGTAGCGTGAGGTGTCATCCGGCAAACGCGTATTCCACTGCTCAACACTGCCGCCGTCTGGACTGATTATTTTCCCGACTTTTTGCATAAGTCCCAGGATCGGATACACCGGGCTTTCCTCGACACCTGCCACGTCAGCAACGACGTAAACCGCCGATTTCAGATTTTTGTGATATCGGCTTTTGGCCTCTATACTTTCAATGGGGCGGGCAATCTCAGACAGTGGGATTTGTCTGCCCGATGTCGGCGAGGTCATTTTCAGGTTCAGTAATGTTTCGATTCCTGAGCGGGCAGAGCGCGGAAGACGAACGAGAATTGGAACGTCCTCTTTCTCTCGCGGCAAATGCATCAAACTTGCCTGAACGCCATCAACACCAAGTCGCAGTGTTTGAGCGACTGCTTCGACTGTAAGACCCAGACGTGCGGCTTTTTCCTGATCTATGGAAAACGTGATTTTTCTCTGATCATCTTCAGTATATGTGTCGATATCGACAACGCCCGGAGCATCCCGGAAAAGTGCAGACACCTGTGAAGCGAGCGCTATTCGACCTTCATGATCGGGGCCATAGATTTCGGCGACGATGGTTTCCAGGACAGGCGGCCCCGGGGGAACTTCGGCAACCTTTATATTTGCATTGAAACGAGTCGCAATCTTTTGTAGTTCAGGGCGGACCGACACGGCTATTTCGTGGCTCTGGCGTTTGCGATCGTCTTTTCCAAGCAGGTTAACCTGAAGATCAGCGACGTTGGCACCGCTGCGTAAAAAATAGTGGCGGACTAAGCCATTGAAGTTATATGGAGCGTTGATTCCGACGTATGATTCGACGTTGACGACTTCCGGAACCGTCGTTAAATACGCTGTGAGTGTTCGTGCAACTTCTGCTGTGCGTTCAAGCGTAGTTCCCTCCGGGGTATCTATGATCACCTGAAACTCGCTTTTATTGTCGAACGGCAGCATCTTTATTTTGACGAGCCGCAGCGGCACCATTGATGCAGCTGCCAGCAGCAGTAAAATTATACTTACCAGAAAGACCTTGCGCACTCGCGGACTGTCTATAAGCGGGTGCATCATACGTCGATATAAGCGTGTGGTCCAGTCATCTGAGGCTGTGTGTCCAACGCCATGTCCGGGGTTTTTTGAGGTGTCTGTAATTGGAGTTGCACCAGTTGAGTCTTCCGCTGAGTCGGTTGCTTCGGGGTTACTGAATTTCAGAAATCGCAATGCGGCCCATGGTGTTACCACGAATGCTACGAGCAGAGAAAAAAGCATTGCCGCCGATGCACCGATGGGGATGGGGCGCATGTATGGCCCCATCAGTCCGCGTACGAAAGCCATTGGCAGAATGGCCGCAATAACGGTGGCAGTGGCAAGAATCGTTGGATTGCCGACTTCGTCGACAGCCTCGATCGAAATCGCAGCAGGATCCCGTCCTGCATTTCCCCTCAAGCTGAAATGTCGAACCATATTTTCGACGACTACGATGGCGTCATCCACAAGGATACCTATCGAGAAAATCAGTGCAAAAAGGGTGATGCGATTGAGCGTGTAACCCCAAAGATAGAAAAACAGCAACGTCAACGCGAGTGTAACCGGAATAGCCGTGGCAACGACACCGGACTCGCGCCATCCGAGAGATATCAGAATCAATGTGGCGACTGAGAGCGTCGCCAACATCATGTGGAACAGCAACTCGTTCGATTTTTCCGCCGATGTTTCTCCGTAGTTCCGAGTGGTTTGCACGTGTACACTCTCAGGAATAAGCCGTTCTTTCAGCTCTTCGATTTTGCGATCAACGGCATGGGTGACAGTGATCGCATTTGTTCCCTGGCGTTTGGCTATTGATAGAGTTACCGCTGCGTTTGTTTTCCCTTCGAAAATGTCAGGGTGTTTTCCCGTGGTTTCGGCTTCGATACTCTTCGTGTGCGTGCCGAAATCTATGAATACATAATTGTCCGGTTCGCCGGGTCCGTCAATGACGTGCGCCACATCGCCAAGCAGAACTGGTCTGCCTCCACGTTGCCCAACCGTAACACGACCAACATCCTCCGCCGATTTGAAGAAATTACCTGTTTCGACCAGGACTTCCCGGTCATTCTGAGTGAAACGACCGGACGAAAAGCGCGTGTTGGCAGCACGCAAAGCGCTTATCAGCTCAAATGACGACATGTTAAATCCGGCAAGACGTGAAGGATCGAATTCGACACGGATAGTGCGGGGTGTGCCGCCAGTCAGAGTTACTTCGGAAACATCATCGATCGCCTTGATTTCATCAGAAACCTGTGCAGCGACGCGACGCAGCTGATAGTGATCGGTCGTTGCACTCCAGAATGTCAGCGTCATGATCGGGACATCGTCGATAGAGCGATTCTTCACGAATGGCCCGATGGTCCCCTGGGGGGCCTGTTCTTTATGATGTTCGAGTTTTTCGTTTATCTTTACGATCGAGCGTTCAAGATCTTCTCCGACGCGAAACCGAACAATGACCATTCCGTGTTCCGGACTTGATGTGCTATATAAATATTCGACTCCTGGTATTTCCCAGAGTAATTTTTCCAGGGGCCGGATGAGTCGTTCCTCGACTTCCTGTGGAGTTGCGCCGGGCAGGCCTACGACGATGTCGATCATCGGAACGATGATTTGCGGTTCTTCTTCACGTGGCGTTACTATAACGGCAAACACGCCTAAAAACAGTGAAAAGAGTATGAATAACGGGGTCAGCTTCGAATGAATGAAGGCGCCGGCGAAGCGTCCGGACGCACCGATTCTACTGTTCACACGGTCACTTCCTTTCCGTATGCTCGCCGGGAGCTTCAGAAAGATATGTTTCGCCGGATGCGAGGCCGGAAAGGACCTCTATCTGATCTTCGAACGTGCGGCCGGTGCGAATCAGCCGCCATGCAGGCCGACCTGTTTCGTTGGGTGTCCATATTCCTTCCAGTTGCCCGCGCTCCTCGACAGCTTTACGCGTTACAAGAAGCACTGGTTCGCTGCCGATGATAAAACGGCCGCGCGCATACATGCCTGAGCGCAGGCGCGGATGATTTGGCAAGGAAATTTTCACGATAAAAGTGTGGGAAAGCATGTCAGCAGCAGGAACTATCTCGGCAACAGTTCCGTTGAAAAAGTCGCTTCCAAGTGCGTCCACGCCGACGGATATCACCTGGCCTTCAGATATGGATGCAATCATACTTTCGGGAATGATTGCTTCAAGACGCAGATTGGAATCATCTTCAACCATCAGCAATGGTATGCCGGGAGCAGCCAGCATGCCTGGCTCTATCTTACGGGCCGTGACACGGCCCGAGAATGGAGCGGCCACTTCAGCGAGTCCTTTTACGGTCTCTACTTTTGAAATGCCTGCCTGTGCCTGGTTCATGCGCGCTCCGATGCGTGATCGAGTTGCCTCGATTCCGTTAATTTGTGCTTCGACGGCTTTTAGTTGAGCGCGCGTGCCGTCAAGTTGCGCCTGTGCCTGATCAAACTCCTGGCGGCTCACGGATTTCTTATCGAACAGCTCCTTGGTACGTTGGAAGTTGGATTCGGCCAGCTTCAGGGAAGAAAGCACCTGCTCTTTATTTGCCAGTGCTCCCTGACGGTTTCGATCAAGTTCTGATAATCCGGCAGCAGCCTCGGAAAGCCCTGCCTTAGCTCCCGCCAGATCCGATGCCAGATCGCGGGCGTCAATTTTGACGAGTATTTCTCCTGCGCTTACCGAGTCGCCCTCGCGTTTTAAAACCTCGAGGACGTTGCCTGTGACTTTGCTTGAAAGGGTAGTTGTCATACGTGGCTGTATCGTTCCAACAGCCTCATAGACAAGGTTGCGTTCGACGACAGCAGCGATAAGCGTCTGAGGAGCCGCTGATGCCTGTTGGGAAATGAATAATAGTGTAGTCAAAATTAAGAAAAGACCGAGGTGACATTTTGAAAGGAATGTTCGAATCATATATTTCATCACTCCGCACTCGTTTTCAGTGTCGATGACACCGTGGCAGTCGTTGACAGAATTTCGCACTCCTCCGGAGTCAACTCGCCAAGAGCCATTTTTAGTCGAGCTTTACTGAGGGCATAGTCATATAGTGCCTGCAGATGATTCATCCGGTGGGAAAGCAGGGAATTATCAGATTCAAGCAGGTCGCTCATAATAGCGAGGCCCGCAGTATAGCGATCGCGAAGTATGCGAAGGGACTCCTCGCTTTGCGTTACGGCTTCAGAACTGACGCGGATACGCTCGAGGGCATTATTTATGTTGGTTATGGCGGTTCGGATTTCCAGATGTATGACATCTGCCATGGCGGCAGCGGTGTCGTTCAGGCCATCACGCTTTTTGCGGGCCATTAATGCCTTATGGCGGGCTTCTCCGCCGTCAGCGACATTCCAGTCCACGCGTGCGAAAATAAGTCCGTTGCCGTGTCCTGCGTTTCCGATATCTTCACGGTTGTGTTCCGCGGCAGCGCCAATAGATACATGTGGTCTGGTCATACCACGAGCCATGCACTCCTGGTTTCCAAAAGATGCTTCCTGATGAGAGACTTTTATATAATCGGGACGCTTGGCGAGAGCGATTCCAATAAGTTTCTCCGGGGCTTCACCGCAAGCGACACAGTTTTGCTGCAGGAATGGCATGTTCAATTCAAAGTCGGCAGCGGATGGAATCCCCATTATCACTGCCAGTTCATCAAGTGCAAGTTGGTATTGATTTCGGCGGCGTAAAAGATTTTCCTCGTTTTGTGAATGATGGACACGAGCTTGCAGCAGGTCAGATCGAACCGTGCGCTGAGCTTCTACAGCGGCTTCGGCATTTCGAACGCTTTCCACGGATCCCTCACATGCCTTTTCCGCCACGGTTACGCTTTCACGGGCAAGAATTGCACCCAGATATATTTCTATTGTCCGATATATGATTTCCTGTCGGGCGCGTAATGTGTCCAGGTTGGCTATTTTTACTCCTTCCCGGGCGGAGGAAACTGCATTGCGATCCATGCCTCCAAGCGAGATTGGGGCTACAATCTGAAGATTGGCGCGTAGATTGTTGATTGTTCCCGGCGCATTCAGGCGATCAGGTGCAAAGTCACTAGTTGAGATGTTCCCCTGGTTGAGGCGCGCCCCGAAAGCCATCATCGGACTGTCCGTGCGCGTGTCATCAATGCCCAGATTGATTTTCACTGCTTTCATGGCCCGTGCTTCTCCGACCTGCTCGACGGCAGCCGATTCCTCGCTTTTCATGGCTCTGAGGGTCGGGCTGTAAATCAGGGCTTGTCTGACGGCTTCGGCGATCGGCAGAGGCATAGCTGCTTCGAGGATAAAGACCCCCGTGAAGACAAATAAAAACACCGTGATCATGGTAAAAACGGCAAGGAATAACTGTTTTCGAATAGACACAATTTACCTCCTTGTTTCAGACAATCAGTGACTAAGCATATTGTGTGCCAGATTCTAAAAACTAATCTCGATTATCAGATGGCAGATGGCGTCTTGTCAGCATCTGGGCAATCTCCCGCACATTTTCGCGGCAGATTTCGATCCGGATTTTTTCCAGAATCGATTGCCGGAAGAGTGCTTCCAGGCGATTTTGTTCATTGCGAAAATGATCTGCCTGCATGTTTTCATCTGCCCCGAGCGTTGCGAGATATGATTTCCAATAGGAGTTACGATATGACAACGGGCTGCGGACACTGCGCTCCAGGAGTTGATCATCCGGGAGAGAGCACCAGACGATAAGTGTGTTCAGTGATGAGAGACGGTTGTCGATATTCGCAAGAGATGCCCAATCAATGCCTGATATATGAGATCCAAGGCTTATATGAAAGCGCTCCAGAACAAACACGGTCTCGGTATTTTTTCCATGGGGGGCGTCGGCATCCCAGGCGGAAAGAGTTTCCAGATGGCTGGTGAATTCGTCCAGGTGGGAGATGGCATCGTTGGTTGTGGCCTCAGCCAACGGTTCAAGCAGACGCTCAGTGATGTGCTCAGACGCCAGGAACAGTGGGCCACTGCGAGACTGTGCAAGGCAGGCAGACAGTTCTCGCAAAAGTACCGATTTTCCGGATCCGGTTATACCCTCTAAAATAAAGCCACGCATCTATATGTGAGAATATCATAATATTGGGCGTGTTGCGCCTTCCCGGTCAAATGGAGTAATCTACAATTATGTCTCACTCATTTCGATGGGGATTCAGGGTTCGGCTTCGCCAAAGCGCGGAGTGGATCTTTTCTCTCTTTCTTATTGTTTTAGATGCACTGATAGTCAATGGCATCTTCATTGGGGTATTCGAAGTCTGGCTTTCCGGGATAAAAAACCAGGAAGTATACCTGTCCTCGTATTATCAGGTTAGAATCTGGCTCTTCGGTTTGTATCTGATATTCGGTGCGATATTCGACATCTTCCGCATACGAGCTATGCGTGCGGCTTCCGATGTGTTTTTCCACGCGATAGCCGCACTTTTATCAACATTCATAGCCTTCAATCTTCTGTTGTTCCTTTCACGTCCTCTCGCAGCTCTTGCATTTACGTTTCCGCGACCCATTCTTTTGCTTTCCACCGCTATTTCTATCTTCGCGACCTTCGTGGTGCGCGTGATTCTTTCCGGCATTTTTATCCCGCATCCGCAGCTTCTGCGTGCGGTAATTTTGGGTGATGAAGCCGAAGGGAAGCGTATTCTGAAGCACTTCCACCGGCGTGGAGGAGTGAGATGTCGTCTTGAGGGTTGTTATCGGTCAGACCAACTTGGCGAACTGGCTAACGATATTGTATTCCGGCATGTTAATGAGGTTATCGTCACCGATTCCAAGTTGCCACTCGACTCTCTATGGGCCTCAATCTTCTATGGACGACGTGTTGAACCGCACGATTTCAAGGTTCGCACGACATTTGATGCGAGCTCGGCATTTGGGAACATGGATCTGAGCAGCCTTGAAGATATGCCACTGAACACTATCGAAGCCCTGCCGATTCGGGGAGCCTCCCGTTGGATCAAGCGCTGCTTCGATATTCTGTTTTCTTTGTTTGCGATTTTTTTGACCGCGCCCATAATGGCCGCGGCTGCTATTGCAGTAGCCATCGATTCACCAGGGCCGATATTTTATCGACAAAAGCGTGTTGGTCGTTTTGGCCGCGAGTTCGACATGCTGAAATTTCGCTCCATGCGTGTCGGAGCCGAAAAGGGAACGGGGCCGAAGATCGCTACCTCCGATGATCCGCGTACGACTCGGATTGGCGCGTTTTTACGTCGGACTGGCATTGATGAGCTCCCACAATTTTTTCTTGTGCTGATTGGTGAAATGTCGGTAGTCGGGCCTCGGCCGGAGCGGCCGTTTTTTGTTGATAAACACCATGAGTTCCAGGGACGGCGTCTGTCAGTGCGCCCGGGAGTCACCGGGCTTGCTGCTGTGAATTCCAGATATTATCTGCGTCTTACGGATAAAGTTGCTTATGATTATTACTATCTTGATAATTACAATATCATTCTTGATATCAAGATCATTTTTCAGACTATCTGGGTATTGTTGTTCAAATCTGACAAAGCTCTCGAAGACAAACACCATGCACTCGATCGCATGGGTAAACCGCCAGAGAATGAATCCTGAGTAGCGGGAGCGAGATGGACATGAGATCAGATTATGTTTGGTGATTCAATATGGCGTTTCACGGGGCAACTGCCCCGAATAATAGAGTTATTTGCATCTAAATATTGCTGAAGGAGAATTCCATGACCTCTACGAAGCCGATTACACCTGATATGACCATTGCAGATGCGTTAAAAGCGAATCCTGATGCCGGACGTATTTTTGGAAATTTTGGCATGCATTGCATAGGATGCGCAGTTTCAACGTCTGAAAGTCTGGCCGCAGCATCGGAAGTTCACGGGATCGACATAAAGGCTTTGTTGGTCGAGTTGAACAAGTAAACTGGGAAAAATCGTTAGTCATGAATAATGGAAGGCTTTTCTGATGTCTGAATTAATGGCACTGAATATGCCTCTTTCTATTTTTTTATGTCCTGAATTATATTTTAGATGATCTGGTGTTTTTGCGTTTCTGCGAAGTCTGTGCTAGAATGATGCCCCTTTACTCGTAATATTTCATGCCGACAGACTTTATAAAAGAGGTTTTGAGGGCCAGGATGGTGTGTAACACACATAGAATCCAGGGCCTGATATTCGTCAGACGGATGCATTCCCGACTGGCAATGGTTTGTCGTGACATCTTGAAAGTTGAAGATCGACGGGTTGTGATGTTTTATGCAGCTTGATGCTATCCGTTCCCCGGGAGACCTCCGTGGGTTGACTCATCACGAGCTGGTCGATCTAAGCCGGCAGATCCGAGAGCGGATTATCGAGGTCGTTTCCAGGAATGGTGGCCATCTTGCCAGCAATCTTGGCATTGTTGAATTGACGCTGGCTTTGCATCGCGTATTTGATTCGCCCCACGATAAATTGATATTTGATGTCGGCCATCAGTGCTATGTTCACAAGATGGTGACTGGTCGTATCGGGCAGTTTGCCACCCTTCGCACTTTTGGTGGAATAAGCGGGTTTCCCAAGGTAACGGAAAGTCCTCACGACGCATTTGATACGGGCCACAGTTCGACATCAATTTCAGCAGCATTAGGGATGGCGGTTGCCCGTGATCATCAGCGTCAGGGTCACAAGGTCGTTGCCGTGATCGGTGATGGTGCCTTAACGGGTGGAATGGTGTTCGAGGCGATCAATCATGCCGGACATCGAAAATCTGATCTCGTTGTCGTTTTAAATGACAACGAGATGTCTATTTCACCTAATGTTGGTGCGCTGTCCCGATACCTCAACAAAATTCGCATGGAACCCTTCTACACGACACCAAAGGAGTATCTTGCGCATATCGTTAAAGAGATCCCGGGCTTTGGTTCACGCCTTTTCGGTATTCTTTCCCGTATTGAGGGCAGTTTAAAATATTTATTGACTCCAGGTGTGTTTTTCGAAGATCTCGGTTTCAAATATGTCGGACCAATCGATGGATATGACTTCGAGCTTCTGGAGCGTGTTCTTGCCTACGCTCGGGATCGCCATGGCCCTGTTCTGGTGCATGTCGTGACTGAAAAAGGTCGTGGTTACCGACCGGCCAGGGACAGACTGCCGTTGTTTCACGGAGTTGGTCCATTCGAGATCACGACCGGTGAAATTAAAAAAGAGTCGCAGCACCCGACCTGTACGGCTGTATTTGGAAAAACATTAGTGGAAATGGGGCATGAAGATTCCGATTTGGTTGCCATTACGGCAGCGATGAAGGAAGGAACCGGCCTTTCACTATTTGCGCAAACATTTCCTGATCGTTTTTTCGACGTTGGAATTGCCGAACAGCATGCGGTTACATTTGCGGCGGGTATGGCGGCTGGTGGTCTGCGGCCGGTAGTCGCCTTATATTCCACCTTTATGCAGCGGGCAGTGGATCAGATCATTCATGATACAGCACTGATGCACCTTCCGATCATTTTTTGTCTCGATCGCGCCGGTCTTGTCGGCGAAGACGGGCCAACACATCATGGAGTATTCGACATCGCCATGTTGCGTGGTGTCCCTAATTTGACGATTATGGCGCCAAAAGATGAGTATGAGTTGCGACGTATGCTGAAATTCGCTCCTTCGCTGAACGGTCCCGTAGTTATTCGCTATCCGCGCGGCTCCTGCCTGGATGCGGATAGCGATACCCCTGAAGAAAAGATCGTGTCAGGACGTGCCGAGGTATGCCGGCAGGGAAGCCACATAGCTATTCTCGCATTGGGAAGTGCGTTACACCATGCGTTGAATGCGGCGAAGCTTCTCGCTGCTCAGGGTGTTGACGCTATGGTCGTGAATCCGCGTTTTATTAAGCCCCTTGATGTAGCCCTTTTTGAAGCGCTGTTTCGACGAAGCATGCCTGTTGTAACGATCGAAGAAGGCATACTCGCGGGTGGATTCGGTTCATCAATCCTGGAAACAGCCTCAGATCTTGGATATTCTCCTCATGTGCTACGCATCGGGCTTCCCGACTCTTTCGTTCCTCAGGGCAGTCAATTTGAGCTTCGTGCTCTTTTTGGTCTTGATGCTGAGGGAATAAGTCGCCGCGTTTATGAGTGGCTTGCGACACACCATTCTCTCAAAGCGGCCGGCTGAGATTCGCCTGGCATTGCAGGCTCTCTCTTGAAATCTCCGATAAAACGCCGTCTTCGTCTCGATGAATCTCTTGTTGAACGTGGACTGGCACCTTCGATCGATGTCGCCAGACGACTGATAATGGCTGGTGCCGCACGTGATGGGGATCGCTTGTTCGACAAGCCTGGGATGCTTATTTCAGAAGATCAGGCTTTGACGGTAAAAGGCCAGGACTGCCCCTTCGTATCCTGGGGAGGAATTAAACTCGCGCATGGCCTTGAGGTCTTCGGAGTCAATCCATACGGGCTCAGATGTCTCGATATTGGCGCATCGACGGGAGGTTTCTGCGATGTGCTTCTTAAAAAAGGCGCTGCACATGTCACGGCACTGGATGTCGGTTATGGCATTTTGGCATGGAAAGTGCGTTCTGATGATCGCGTCGAGGTAATTGAACGAACCAACTTTCGTATTGTGTCCGATGATTTCTTCAAAATATCGTTCGATCTGATTACAGCCGATGTCTCATTCATCTCGCTGAACTGCATTTTAACCAAGGCTGTGAATTTTTTGAGGAAGAACGGAGCTATCATAGCGCTTATCAAGCCGCAGTTTGAAGCGCGTGCCGACCAGGTTGAGGCGGGAGGTTTCGTTCGCGATCCCTCGGTTCATCGTGATGTAATCGTGAGACTCGCTTCCAAAATGGCCGAACATGAACTTTTCCTGATAGACTTTTCGCCGGTTCCGGCTGTCCAATCCATGAAAAATCGTGAGTTCATATCACTTTGGCGCCAAGGGCCGCTTGATATTCCAGCTTTGGACGAGGCCGGTATCTCTCGTCGTCTTTTGCGAGGACAATGAGGTTCTCTGCAACATTCAGCGTTCTTTTGTGAATTTTGTGCCTCTTTTTGGCTGATTTTTTTCAAAATATTGCAGGAATCTCCCATATTTTCGTAATAAGTGAACTTTGTGTAAGAACCTCTCCCCGATCCCCGACTTTTTTGGGTATAATACAAGGGTACCGTTCTTCCAACGGTTATTGTGTAATTTCGCGAGACCTGCACCAGAAGCAGTTTCGATAAGGTCATAATGGAGGTTTGGAATGAAACGTATCAAGGAAGCCTGTTTGCTTGTTGTATATTGTTTGCTCCTCGGTATGCCCGCTTTGGCCCAACTTCCTGTTGTCGACGGAACTGCTTATCTCCTGATACCGAAAGACTATAACGTAACTCAAGGCGTCTATCGTCTCAATGACCCAACGGCAGATGCGCTTGTTGCATCGACGCCATATTTTCTTTTCAGCCTGAACACATTCACGGGTAAAGCAGGTGGCCTGGCAGTTGACAGAAATAACGCTATCTTCCTGTTGGGCGGTGCCGGAACAGCAGATTTCAAGCCCCTGGCCGTCGGCGCCTTGCCGGATAGGTTTGCTATCACTGCAGATTCACTCCTATGGACGACTCCTCTTCTCCCGCGTCAATATAATCGCTGGACATACCCCGATGGAAAGAATGTGCTCTCTAAATACTGGAAAAGTGACACAGATGTTGCCGGAACAATGTTTTCATGGGTTTTTGCCCCTGTAACTCCGGATACTCATCGTGGTCTTCCGATGTGGGATGGCAAAACCGGTCTGCGAAACCCCGGATCTTCAGACAAGCTGATTATTCCCAGCGGCTGGGGTTACGTGCCTTCGTGGGCTTATGGGACGAACCTTTCGAATTGGCCAGGCCTCGCTCTGAATGGAGAATCCGGGCGCCCCGCCGTTTCCATTTTCGACCCGGCATGGAACGGAGCCACTTCCGATCGGCTTGGATTTCCACCGGTTATCAAGCGAGAATACCGATTGCGTCTTGCAGACATCGGGCTTTACAAGACGACGAATGATGTGGTCGTCGCATCTCCCGCTATCGATATAAACGCAATTCTCCTGAGTTCAGATCTTTCCGCCTGGGAAATGTTCGCTCATGCGGCCGGTAATGCGGACCCGGTGGGCGGACCCATCGCCCCCGTGCAAATAGAGCGCTTATATTCTCCGGTACAGGTTCTTGTCGGCGGTGATGGTCGCCGGTATGTTTTCACACCGTCAGGCCAGAAGTCTGGGCCGTTTACAGGAAACAGCGCTGCGATACGTTCGATAACGAGCGGAGGAACAGTTAGTGATCTTTCTCTTGACCAGACAACCATTCGCAATGCGGATTCTCTCACCCTGGACCGAGGGCTCTCGCTCTCCAACATAACCCGCATGGCTGTCGGAGCAAGGTTCGATCGCACCAATGACGATCCGCCGGATTATCTTTTTGGATCCACCGCCGACGCCTTTGCGTTCCAGGATTCATGGTGGGGTTTTGGTGGGATAGCGTTTGAGTATGATCGTTCGAGCGGTATTCTGACACGATTCGATTATACTGAAGCTGATACTAAGGTTGGTCCGCGCCCCGCAGCCGAAAACCTTGGAAAACTCGACGGAGACGTCGATGCGCTGGCGATTGACGGTTCCGGATATCTCTATGTCTTATACAATGTTCTCGATCCTGCGAACGACATTAACGGTCTCGCAGTTTCTCTGGTTATAGATGCAAATGGGCCGGAGAACTATCGTGACAAGCACAATCAGGCTGCTAAAGTCGGTCCATGGCGACATATTGATGCCAACGGCCAGGCGGCAGATGTTGTAACTCCGGTAGACGGCGACGTGAGTTTTGTAACGGTGCGTCAGTATATAACGAAACGATTGGTGCGCTACACATTGGCTGCTGGCGGCCAGTTGAGTGCAGCCGAAGAACGTGGCTTGATCGAAGTCGGATATGACAATGTCGTTCGCCGACGCGTCAGGAAGAATGGTGTGGCTTTGTGGGATGGTGCGGGTTGGGAACATGAAAAAATCGTTTCTGAGCGCTTGGCTTCGGTTCGCGGAGAGATCGCAGTCGTTCAAGTTCCGCAGAGACCACAAACCTTCAACCTGAACCCGGCCGCCCCCTTTGTTTGCCGTGCCGATGGATCTTCGCTCGGGGGCGTTTTTGCTGAGCATCAGACGCTTGATTTCAAGGTGGAAGGTTACAAACCCCTCATTAACGGCGAACGCAAGGGACTGAAGGATGTCGGCATCTGCGGCGATCTCGGGCGCACACATGTGAATCTGACTGCTGGTCCAAACGGCGAATATTCTTTCGATGAAGATGCGGATGGCGCAAAGAGTGGCTTCCCATCAAGTCTATTTGAAACCGACGCCTGGCAGACTAAAATAACATGGTATGCGGACTGGATAGATGTCACTGGAGATGGTACGGCTTTGGCACATATAGCGGTAGCCTCAGCCTCTAAAAATGGACTGGGTGAATTCGAACTCGCCTTTCCGCACCCTGGCAACTATCAGGTATGGGCCAATGTTCATTACAAGTATTTTGATTTTGTCACTCTGCCCGAAGGAGCGCGTGCAGGTGATCTGATCAACTGCGTTGCGGAACGCACTGTGATGACGAATAAGAAACTGGTTCATGTTCAGGCTGCGCCAAATTCAAAATCACCGGAAACATGGGTGAGCAAGATAACCCTGCTTCCGGCACCCGGAGTTTTTCAAGGGGTGGCGGCCGCTGCAAATACCACAGGTTCAAAAACCTGGGATCTTCCCGAAGGCGGAACCCCTGATTTCCTCGGCGTGCAGTGCGATGTACAATTCGTGCGTGATGCCAATTTGCGAAACAACACCAGCGGATTGCTTGAGACCACGGCAGGTGTCGGAGTCTGGAACTATGATTCATATATAGACCTCATGGGGCTCAGTCTCCCGAAGCGTGGCGGACGCGTCTATAATTATCGCGAGGCCGCTGGAGAAGATGCTGCATTGGCTGCGAAGGTCGATGATACCAAATATAATCCCGGATGGATCAAACCAAACGATGGTTCACGTCTTGCGGAAAACGGAACGCGTGTGGATATCGCGCCTGATGCGGCAGGCTCACGCGATCTCGAATTCATTCGCTGGGAAATATTTGTTTATCCGCTGTTTTCCAAAGCTCCGGAAGTCTTGAAAAATACTTTTGCCGCGAACGGCGCTCAGGCGCGAGGTATCTCGGTAGCTTCCGGCAGCTTTGCCGGTGGACTGTGCGAGCCGCTTGCCGATCGAAAATATCGACTGACGAAGATGATTCCAGCCGATGCATTTACTGCGGTTTTCAAGACCCCGATAGATCCGGAGGCATATCGACTTCGCCTCGAAATAGCATATCCCCGCGTTAAGTGGTCAGAGAGTGTGGCGCCAGGAGAAGGCGGAGTTCAGTATCACAGTATTGTTCCGGACACAGAACCAGTGCATGTCGTCAGTACGGTCGCAAATTCGCGTTTCCCGTCAGGTGCGGCCGACGAAAAAGAAACCCCCTGTTTTGTCGATGGCGATTCATGGAATTTGCGTTTCCGTGATCGCACGCAGCTTCCAGCCTCGGCGATAGAGCCGGGCAATTTGATGCAGACGACCGGTGATCCTTTGCCTGACGCGACCATGACCTTCGTCATCACCGACAATAATCCTATGGCGGCCTTTAACGGGTTCGGAATAAAATACGAAATGCCCCAGTTTGCTCGTAATATGATGAGTAAAATCTGGAAGTTTGCTGGACATGCACCGCCTGAACCAGAACCGATCGGACCGACCGATACGCCTGCGTTCATGAGTAACGCAGGTTTCAAAGTCACCGCATCATATGCCGTCGATGTGTATGACTATGGCGTTGGAAGCCCGTTTGAGCCGGGTAGTCCATTTGAAAACTGGATTGGAACGTTGTCGTATGCCATTGAAGGTGGTGTTCGTGATGGTGTGAATATAAACGGAAAGGCCGGTGTTCACTCTTACACTTGGCCGCTTGCATCTGGCACGGATGGTCAGCAGACCACCCCGGGGCAAGTGACAAGAATCGACAACGATCCCCCTTCGCTGCATGTTTCTTTGGTTTCGACCGGTGACAATCGCCGTTGGGAAATCGCCATCCTTGAAGGAGTGCGTGATCTCGCCCCTGTTCCCTCTTCAGTAGATCAGCTTGCCTCATGTGAGGTTCAAATAGGTGCATTTCGCCTGGATGACGCGACTCCCCTTGGCAACGGAACAGCCAGCGCTCTCATAGGAGGTTGTTGTGATGTGCCAACGGTGTTGGGCGAAGAGAATCGTGTTGTAGATATCGCTGCGCTGGCCAGTAACAGCGTTCTGCTCAGAGCCTTGTTGCCGCGTGTCCGTAGATCCGGGCGTCTTATGGTCAGTCTGGATATCGATGACAATGTTGATTTTCTTGATTTTGCTTCAGCCTCAATCGAAATCACGGACATGTCTACAGGCAAAAGCCTGATTCCGGATGGCGCCCCGATGATTCCGCTGAAGGCAGCATTCAAGAGCGATGGCAATCCTGATCTCGATGTTCCATCACCTCGTGCCCGCTATGTAGTTGATCTTCCGATGAAGGTTGCAGCCGCTCAGCCTCAGGTAAAACTGATTTTGAGCGCCCAGGATTCATCCGGAAACCGCCGTTCGCTTGTCGTGCCGATATTCCTGAGCGACGTTGCTTTTGACGCGCGGGTGCTTGAAAGCAAAGAACAACGCAAGTGAAAACAGTGTAGAAAATATTGGCTCAAAGAGATGCTTTGATTCTGCATGGGTTCACGAGACCGTGTGCCCATGCAGGTTTTGTAATAAATTAGGTGAATTCGTGGCAACCCAGTGATCAGGTAATCCGATATGGCAGATTTTCTTCCTCAGCAGGCAGATTTTTATCTTTTTTTATATGGCATTATCTATATGCTTCTGGCGGCCGTATGCCTGCTGCCTCCGCAAGAACATTCGCGGATTCGCTTACCTTGGAATATTTTGGGACTATTCGCTTTTCTTCACGGAATAAATGAATGGATGGATCTTCTTGCAATAAACATTAGTGACAATCCGGTATTGTATCATTTCCGTTCCATTCTTTTTCTGGTGCTGTCGGCTTGTTTCCTTGAATTTGGAAGAAATTCATTCGCTTCAGTCTTAGGACGGGCTCCTGGCCGATGGATTATAATTCCTTTCTTCTTGTTTTGTTTGTCTGGAAAACTCATTGATGGGCAGACGTCATATGTTTTTGCTCGTTTGGCAATGATTTTGCCCGGCGGTTTGATAGCATCGGGAATACTTTTTTCCGCATACAAAAAAGATATGGCCAGGCGTCGTTCACTTATATTGGCGGCTGTCACTATGGCCATATATGCTCTTTTTGAAGGGCTCATAGTTCCGAAGACATTATTTTTTCCTTTTTCAATAATCAATAACGAATCTTTTTTCGGTTTGCTCGGATTTTCCGTTCGATTCTGTCGCGGGGCGTGCGTATTTGCTCTTGCGATATTTGTCTGGAGATATTCTGAAACAATCATACGACCGGAGGGGAGATTTACATCATTTGCGACTCCGCGAATACGGTTGTTCCTTCTTTTATGTCTTCTGGTTCTGGCCTCACTCGGCTGGATTGCAACCGAGACAATCGGACAGAAGGTTCAACTGACTCTTAACAATCATTACTTGTGTCATGCACGTATTGCAGCCCTTGCTTTGCCTGTTCAACATATTCGCGAGTGCACATGCTCATCCGGAAATTCGGGAACAGACAACTGTCGGCAATTGCGACAGGACCTCGAAAAAATATTGCAGACAGATTCAGATTTTGAACGTGTTTTTCTTGCCAAAGGCGAAAATTATCACCTCGTTCCATGGATTGAAGCCAGACGCAATATGGCTACAGATTCTCAGGTAATGAATCAATCCATAGATATAATTTCCAGTGAGCCGCGAAACGAAAGCAGGCCAGAGATTTTTGGTCCATATGTTGGTTCAGAAGCCAGAACTATTACGTGGTGCTGGCCGATTAGCGGAGCTTCGGAAACCTCTGTCGCGATAATTGGGATTGATATAGCGGCTGCCGGATACAGCTCCGTGGTCAGTCTGGGGCGCGTAATTCCAATTGGTTTGACAGGATTTCTCTGTATGGTTATTCTCGGATTTTTTGTATACAAGAGGAATGTGGATGAGTTTACGGAGGAGATCCAGGCATCCGAACGCATGCTGTCACAAATTATCAACGTGGTCCCGCAAACAATTTTTTGGAAGGACCGGAACTCGATTTATCTCGGGTGCAATGAAAAAATGGCACGTTCATTTGGCGTCTTATCCAACGCCGAGGTGATTGGAAAGTCCGACTACATGCTTTGCGTGAAGCAGGACGAAGCGAAATCTTTTATTGCCGATGATCGCGAAGTTATGGATAATGATCGCCCAAAGTTGAATATTATAGAGTCGCTTCAAGTTCCTGGTGATTCACTTCGATGGTTATCCACGACGAAGCTGCCGCTGCATGATGAAAATGGCGCGGTAATGGGTGTCCTGGGGGTATTTGAAGATATTACCGATCGTCGCAGGGCCGAGGAAGAGAGCATGCGTGCTGCCGGGGAGATCCGCCGCATGAACCAGGAACTTGAAGATCGGGTCAGGGAGCGAACGGCACAACTGGAGTTTGCAAATAGCGAGCTGGAGTCATTTTCATATTCCATTTCTCATGATTTGCGGGCTCCACTCAGGGCAATCGATGGTTTTTCCCATATTTTGATCGAAGACGTTGGTCCGAAGTTGACTCCGAATGAGCAAAAAAGCATCGAGCGAATCTGTGCAAATGTTTCCAGAATGGGACAACTTATCGATGACCTGCTGTCTTTTTCCAGGGCCAATCGAGTTACTTTGAACATTACGGAAATCGCGGCTGCTGATATGGTCGGGGGCATTATTGCCGAGTTCGAGGAGGAGCGGAAGGCCCGTGGGGTAAAGGTTTCGATAGGAGCACTGCCAGCCTGCCGTGGTGATTTCAGTCTTCTTCGACAAGTCTGGTTAAATCTTATTTCCAATGCTTTCAAATTCACGGGTAAGCGCAGCGATGCAATTATAGAGATTGGTTTTAACTCCGAAAACGGAGTAACAGAGTATTTTATCAAAGACAACGGAGCCGGTTTTGATATGAACTATGCGGATAAAATGTTCACCGTGTTTCAGCGGTTGCATTCCGCAGATGAATTTCCTGGAACTGGCGCCGGTCTGGCGATTGTAAAACGAATAATAAGAAGACATGGTGGGAATATCAAGGCAGAAGGAAAGATGGGGGAGGGTGCGAAGTTTTCCTTTACGCTGTCTTCCTGAGCAAGATTACCAAAGAAACCTAAATGTTCACGGCTTTTACGTTAAGCGAGATTCCTCACATTCGTTCGGAATGACAAACAATGCTGTCATTGATACTTTATTTCGTGGAATTGGGTTTGATATGGGCAATCCAGGCATCGCCACCGGCATGTCCTTGAAGGATGTCTCCGCCGCCAAGCGCTGATCCTTTCCCGACAAAAATCCAGGAGCCATCGGGGAGGACTTCCATATCTTGTGCTATGTCATTGAAACGGCCCCCGAAGCACTTGTGCCATTGCGACGTGCCGTCGCCGGTGATTTTGCATAACCAGGCGTCGGATCGAAAGCGTGGGTTTGACGCGTCGTCATCGAAAGATGCCGATTCACCCGCCAGAGCATAACTTCCGTCGGCGGTCAATCTTACCGCATAGGCGGCGTCGTCATGAAGGCCACCGTATGTCTTCTGCCATTGTAATAAGCCCATGGAATCTGTTTTTACAATCCAGGCATCGTTCCCGCTACGGTGGCCGGCGCTTGCGAGATCGCCCTCATCCGAATCCGTTGAGCCGGCAATAATGAAACCACCGTCGCCTGTTTGCCGCACGCACCACCCGGTGTCTTCTCCGACGCCGCCGTAGTTGCGTTGCCATATCTGGCTTCCATCAGTGGCAAGGCGCACAATCAGAAGATCGCCGAGACCCGCGGTTGGGCTTGCCGGGGAACACACCGATGACGACTTCCCTACAAACACGAAGCCGTAATCCGATGTTTGTCGAATGCAGTTTGCCATATCATCACCTGAAGTCCCAAAGTTTTTTTGCCAGAGAATCGCCCCGGTCGGGGAAAGCCGGAAAACGATGGCATCGGTTCCGCCAAGGGCTGACTTGATATCCGTGTCGAAGGAATTCCCGGTCCCGGCTACGATGTAGCCCCCCGATGCCACTTCCTGAATGGAAGCGGCCATATCTTCTCCGGCACCGCCCAGACATACATTCCATTGGATGGCGCCGCCTGAACTCAGTTTGACCACCCAAAAATCATTGGCGCCGCGATGATTGCTTACATCCCCGTCATAAGAGTCGGTCGAGCCTGCGAATACATATCCACCGTCCGATGTTCGTTCGATCGCATTTGCAATATCGTCTTCACTGCCGCCATAGCATTTTTTCCACTGGATGTTGCCAGAAGAGTCGAATTTGACTACAAGCGCGTCGGTTTTGCCATGATTGCCGACTATATCGCCATCGAAAGAGTGAGTATAACCAGCAGCAATGCAACCACCATCAGAGGTGATGCGGACGCAGTTAAAGGCATCGGCTCCGGAACCACCAATAAGATTCTGCCAAAGGATCTCCGATGCTGCGGGTAAATAGATTTGAGAATCCGCAGCCACCGGAGTGATTTCCCAGGCAAGAGCGAAATTTATTACAAGAGCAACGAAGATGACGGAAATAGAGTCTATTCCGAGAATCAAGCAGCGAAGAGACTTCAAGTGTGGATGACCTGACATGTTTCTGACTCCCGCTATTCCGATTATTGATTACTTCGTGGATTGAAATAATTCAATGTTCTTTGTATATCGGAAAGTCATCAGGTATTAGTGACTTCGGATGTGGTCCCTTCGTGATTTGTCGATTTCAGTCACCTGATTGCGAAAGATGTCTTCCATCTGCCCACGTTTTCGAATAAGGGTCGCCTGATTGCGGCTTACCATGACTTCAGCGGGTAGTGGCCGCGCATTATACTCACTGGCCATGGAGAAGCCATAAGCTCCGGCATCCAGAATAACGACCAGATCGCCAGCCACCGGGCGTGGCAAGATCCGGTCCGCGGCCAATATATCGCCTGTTTCACAGACATCTCCGGCAATATCGAGTTTCATCACTCTGTCTTTTCGCCCCACAATCCGAACCCTGTGATAGGCCTGATACATGGCCGGACGAATTAGGGTATTGAATCCGGCATCGACATTGACGAAGGTTTTCACAGGGGTTGTCTTTACCGAGTTGACTCGTGTCAGCAGGAATCCTGCCGGAGCTACGAAGAAACGGCCTGGTTCCAACCAAAGGGTGGGCTCGTAACCCATTCTTTTGACACCGTCCTGCCAAATTGGCCGGAGAACCTGGGCTAGTTCGCCCGGGGTCATCACAGTCTGGTCATCCTGATATGGAATTCCGATGCCACCACCAAGATCTAT
Organism: Candidatus Rifleibacteriota bacterium; assembly: GCA_015233155.1. Classification (GTDB taxonomy): domain Bacteria; phylum Muiribacteriota; class Ozemobacteria; order Ozemobacterales; family Ozemobacteraceae; genus JADFYG01. The sequence goes on along the minus strand of JADFYG010000070.1, from coordinate 1,028 downwards.
GAACTCGAGCTGGATTCCGAGTTTTTCTTTCAGGTCTGCGGCGAATGCCAACATTTTCCCGGCGGCGAGGCGGTATCCCTCAGGCTCTGTAATCTGTGACCCGATGTGGCAATGAAGACCGACGATTTTTACATGTGAGAGTTTCAATGCCCACTTATATGCGGAAAATGCGATACCGTCTGCCAAATGGATTCCAAATTTCGATTCTGTGATTCCGGTGTTGATTTGATGAATGGTATGTGGGTCAACTCCAGGATTGATACGGAAGGAAATGCGCGCAATCTTATGCAAACGGCCTGCCATCACTTCTATATGGTTGAGTTCATCGACCGAGTCGACATTCAGAAGAATGCCTTCTTTTAAAGCCAGTTCGATTTCCCATGGACTTTTTGATGAACTCGTAAACATGATGTCGTTGCCGGGAACCCCGAGTTTTCTTACAGTAATGATTTCTCCGCCGGAGATTACTTCGGTTCCGAGGCCATGGCCTCTAAGTTGTGAAATTACAGCGAGGCTGGTATTGGCTTTTACCGCATAAAACAGGTGCAGTTTGGGGAATAGTGAACCGAAGGCTTCTTTTATTGCATTCGCTTGTTCGTCGATGATTTCGCGATCATATATATACAGGGGCGTTCCATACTCTTTTTGAAGACGTGTGAAGGCTGTCACTGCCGCTGGATCGAATGCCTCGTTCTGGCGCGCTTTCATCAATCCGTCATGTAATGTGGTTTTCACGTCGTCGGAAGTTTTGGAAGCCTGCGCGACGGCGATGGAAGGGGAACAACAGATTCCGAGGATGAAACTGAACAGAACAATTCGATAGAAAACAGAGCGTTTCACCATATGCATCTTCTCCTTGGGATATTCCATAAAAATGGAAGATATTTCGTGTTCAGTTTATCAAAAACCGGATAAAGATGCTTTTGGGATGTTCGAATGGAGTTGGGGTTCGATTGGAGACGCAAGTTTGGGCGCGGCATTGCCGCGCCCAAAAAAACAAAATTCAATTCATTTTATATAGATAACCA
>JADFYG010000006.1:100785-140687 GCA_015233155.1 Candidatus Rifleibacteriota bacterium | reverse complement strand
TGATGCCATTTGCTCTGTATTCCCTGACCGCGGTGGAAAACATCGTCGTAATAACCGGGAGCAATGGCGTCATACAGTTTCGTTTTTGAACTCTCCCGCAGCATGTTATTCCTTTGAAGTGAAAGTCAAACGGCAGGGCCAATGGAGTCGGAAGCAGACAACGGCAAGGATTGGAATACACGACAGCGTGCCGCAGGTATGCAAAACAACGTCATCACAATCAGGATACACGAGAGCGAAATCCATGGCGCGATTTCCCAACCGGGCGGACGATAGCGGATTTCCAGGTGGTGTCGCCCACGCCTGAGTGGAACGGCCTGCAAAATATAGTCTGCAGGGAAAATCTGGTAATGATCCTGAGAGCTTCCCGGGAGAGAAATTGCCCGCCAGCCGCTGCAAAAATTATCGCCGGCAATCAGCAGGCCATCGGCGGGCATTTCCACATCAAGTTCCTGGTGGTTTACACTGCGAGCCAGAACATGGATGGAGGCAGGTGTTGTGCTGGCCGAATCTGCTGATGGAATGATGTCACCATCGAGCGGCTTCTCCAGAATCACACGTTCGCGCAAGGGGAACTCCTTTCGCCCCATTCGCTTGAAAATCGCGTCACGCCCATCCGGCACGACATCCCAATGATAAACGGCAAACAATGCCGGGAGTGCCGGTGGCAGATCGAAGCGAGCAAATGTGCCGTCCTCCTTGGGCTGCACGATATGGGCGAAACGGATCAGCGCAAGCAGCGGATGATACTGTTTCACTTGAAAATACTGGTTTACTTCCGAGACTGGCAGCTCCTGGGTAAATGCAATGAATTCGGCATAGCGCTTGAGCGGTCCGGTATCATACCCGGCAATATCAGCGAGGCGCAGAGCCATTGCGGCATTAGTCGGTTCCGGACAAAGAATACGATCATCAGATTTGGCAGACAAGAGCAATTGTCTGACGGAATCCAGTTGTTCCAGGTTCGGGGTGAACTGCTCCCGGCACATGCTTGCAAAAATGAAGATTTCCGCAAAAGCGAATACAGCCAGTAATGGTAACAGGTGTGACCTTTTGACGCTGATATGCAGCAGCAGCCCAACGATCAGGCATGTTGCCGATGAGATGAGAAGATGCAACGCTGAGACAGAAGCGCAACGAGCGAATATTTCGGGGTCCGAAAAAAATGTCGGTGGCAAAGTGACTTCGCGGGTGTCGCGGACAAAAGCCACAAAACGATTCCACAACTCCAGGCTGCAGCCCCCGCCGTTAAAGCTGTAGAGAAGCAATCCCAATCCGGCCGTTATTCCGGCCATGCACCAGGCTATGCGAGCCGGTATGATCCCGAGCCGCGGTTGCCGCCAGAGTGCATCAGCTCCTGCGGCGCCAAGAGCCGCCATAAACATGGCACAAAGAAAAATGAACTTCGAATTACCGCGAAACTTTGCGAAGCCAGGCAGCCAGTCATACATAAAGCGAAACCAAGGCAGATGTGAGCCCATGGCAAGAAGAAGAGTGATGCCCGCCAGCAGTAGCAGCCCCCATGGCCAGCGGCGAAAACGCGACACCCCGGGCGCAGGAGGTGACAACACGGCCGTCACTCCCAGCAACAGTGAAGTGATGCCGCCAAACCCGCACATTTCCCAGAACGTGCATCGTCCCCAGTAAGGCAGCGAAACAGAAAGTCCCCCAAAAAAGCCCGGAACAAGAAAAGTTATCAGATTTTCCGGCGGGAAGGAAAATGTCGAGGCGAAATCATATGTAACCTTCCCGCTGCGCACCGTTTCGAGGTCTGTCAGGATTCCGGGCAGCAGTTGCACCATACCGATACCTATTCCGATAAGGTTCATTCCGCAGAAACCGGAAAACCAATGCCAGGGACGACGGCGTTCCCACTGATTCCAGATTGCGTACAAACCCGCTCCGATGCCGGTGTAAAACAAATACTGCGGGTGGCCACCCAGAATCTGCATGCCGATAGCTATCCCTCCAAATAACAGGGAGGCCGGTTCCCGACGCTCATACCAGCGGTCTATCGCTGCAAACAGCAGCGGGGCCCATACCGCGCTGCTCAAAATAGTCAAATGCCCCGCAAAAACGTGCAGATACAGAACTCCGCCGAACATGAAGGTGATCGCCGCAACAGCCGCTGCCACCGGCAGCATATGCCGAACCCGCATCCAGATATACATCAGCCAACCGGCCAAAACCAGGTGAATTGTCACATCCACGTTTACAACGCGCGGGAACGGCAAGAGCGCATAAAGCCAGTTGAACGGATAGAACAACGCACTTTGAAAGCCACTCATGTATGGCTGTCCGCCAAAAAGATGCGGGTTCCAAAACGGTATCACTCCGTGACGCAGCTCCGAGAAGCCGAATTCGCGCCATGTGTAGAAAAACATTTCCAGGTCTGTATCCTGGCAGGAAATCACTGGGCCGGCGGCTCCAAACAGCAACCCGGCGTGAAGTTCAATGGGCATCGCCAGCAGAAGTATCAAAAAAAGCCAGTCCGTTCGCCCCCATGCATCCTGATCAGCTTCTTCGGCAGCTCCACCGTTCGCAACTGTCGCAGACATATCCGGATTCACTTTATGGCCGCGCGAAGCGGCAACAAAACTGCAACATCATTGCGTCCAATTTATCTATGCTGCTCCCATCAAGCTTCTACAAATCACGAACGAATGATACCACCACCCCGGACTAACTCCAACATTATTATCCAGACTTCTTTTTGAATAGAGACTAAACAGTAATTTTGGTATAATTGGGCTACCTTTCGGAGGAATCACGAAATATGTTCAGGCTAAATCTTCGGACCCAGGTTGTTTTATGAATGCCAATGCATCCCTTTTGCCTGGTGCCGGTGCAGTTTCAAACTCTGATGGCACTTCGACGGAGTGCTCTGTACCAGAAAATGGAGCTTCACAAGCGTTGGCCAGCGTGCCCGACAAGGCCCTGACCCCGCTGATGCAACAATATTTTGAACTGAAGGCAAAGAATCCGAAAGCCCTGCTGTTGTTCCGGTGCGGTGATTTCTACGAAACATTTTTTGAAGACGCGATCACAGCCGCGCGCGAACTTTCTATAACGCTTACGGCTCGCGGCCGCCACAAGGGCGATCCAGTGCCTCTCGCCGGAGTGCCATATCACAGTGTAATGCCATATGTGTCACGACTTGTCGCGAAAGGGTTCACCGTAGCCATCTGCGAGCAGATGGAAGATCCGAAACTTGCCAAGGGAATCGTAAAACGCGAGATCGTGAGACTGTTGACACCCGGGACTATTGCCGATCCGGTTCTTCTCGAAGAAAACAGTAACAATTACCTCGTCGCGTTCGGAAGCCGCGGCGGACGCTTCTTTCTGGCCACCGCTGAACTTTCCACCGGCGAAGTTCTGACCTGCGCCGGCGATTCAGCCGAATCCGGAATGCTCCCCGAAGAGTTTGTCCGACTCAGGCCTCGCGAACTGCTGCTGCTCGATTCGGGAGAAACCGCTCCGGCCGAAAGTGAAACCACCCATGGAACCGCTCCTGCTGATCGGCCATGGGCACTCATCAACCCGGAACTCCACCTTAGAAAAATATCCGACGCGGATGCATTGGCATCACTTGAGGGCATGTATCCCGGTGAGCATCGCGCGCGCTTTCTCTCGATGACAACACTTGAACTAAAAACTCTCGGAATTCTGGCGGAGTACTTGCTGGACACACAAAAGTGTTCGCTTGCTCACCTTCGTTACCCCGCACCTTACCGACTCGGCGATGGCATGGTCCTGGACGAAGCGACGCTCCGCAACCTTGAACTGTTGCCTGAGGGACGTCAAACCACTCTCGGAGGAACTCTGTTTGAAACTTTGAACCGCACCCGTACCGCTATGGGTGCGCGACTTCTCAAGCGACGTCTCACGAAACCACTGATCAAAGCTGAATCAATTCGCGAGCGCCAGGGGAATGTACAAGTGCTTGTCGAAAACGCTTTGCTGCTGGCAGAGATTCGTGAGCGGCTCGAACGCATGCCCGACCTGGAAAGAATACTCTCCAAACTGATGCTTGGCGGTCGCGGACCTCGCGACCTGCTTGCCATTGGCCAGGGCCTGATAAAATTGCCATCACTTAAGGAAACCATATCCAAATCACCGTTGTCTGATCTTGCCTCCACGGGACTCTCAGTCCCGAGCGAAGTTGGCGAAACACTCGTGAAGGGTCTTGTAGACAATCCGCCGGCTAATCTCGCCGACGGCGGCGTTATCGCCGACGGCATCGACCCCGAAATAGACGATCTGCGTCGGATGATGCGCGATGGCGACTCCTGGTTGCGCGAGTATGAAGAGAAAGAGCGTGAAAAAACCGGCATCAGAACACTGAAAGTCCGAAAAAACAGCGTTTTCGGCTATTTCATCGAGATTTCCAAAAGCGTTACCGACAAAGCTCCTGCGCATTACGTTCGAAAACAGACGCTCACCACCGGCGAGCGATATATCACCGCGGAGCTGAAGGAATACGAATCCAAAGTGTTTTCGGCCCATGACCGCGTTGTCGCGTTGGAGAAAGAACGCTTCGAAACATTCCTGAGCCTGGTACGCGGACATATAAGACCGATCCAGGAAGCGGCACGCGTTATCGCCGAACTCGATTTCCTGGCTTCCCTTGCCGCCATCGCCCTTGAAAAACGCTACACGCGTCCGGAAATCACCGATGAACCGGTATTGAAAATTCGTGAAGGCAGGCATCCGGTTGTCGAAGCGTTTCTTGGTCCTGGAAGATTCATGCCCAATGATCTCGAACAAAACAGGGAGAATCTGCAGGCCATCATCACCGGCCCCAACATGGCCGGCAAGTCTACGTATCTGCGTCAGAATGCGCTGATTATCCTTCTAGCGCAAATCGGATCGTATGTTCCTGCGACAAATGCGGTTATAGGAGTGGTCGACCGTATTTTCACCAGAGTGGGCGCATCAGACAATCTGATTCGCGGTCAGTCCACATTCATGGTAGAAATGATGGAAACATCTGCGATTCTCAGCAACGCCACGAATCGTAGTTTTCTTGTACTTGACGAGATCGGACGTGGAACATCGACGTTCGACGGACTTGCACTTGCGTGGGCGATTCTAGAAAGCATTCATGACAATATCGGCTCACGAACGCTGTTTGCGACGCATTATCATGAATTAACCGATCTTTCTGATGTTCATGCGAGCATGTATAATCTGAATGTTGGTGTCGCCCACGATGAAGCTTCCGGGGAAATGGTGTTCATGCACAAAATAGAGAATGGCCCAGCGAGCAAATCGTATGGTATTGAAGTCGCCCGACTGGCGGGCGTGCCTGGCAGCGTAATCGATCGTGCCCGGGAGATCCTGTTTGAGCTGGAAAAATCCGAAGAGGACGAAATGAAGCGCGTGACACGGTCTTCAAGAACGAGTGTCGGCCGGCCAGGGAGCCCTGGAGGCGCAAGACTCGTCCCTCAGCAGTTGTCGCTTTTTTCACCGACAAACGAATTGGCGGAGACGCTGCGCGGCGTAAACCTTGACGAGACGACCCCGATCGAAGCGCTGAATCTCCTGGTACGATTGAAGAGAATAGCTGATGCCGACTGACCCCTTCTGGGAACCTGTTTTCCGGCGCGCCATGGATGATCCTGAAATTCTTGCCCTTATTGCACAGGACACTCCGGACAGAATGTTGTCAGACCTTATCAAACCGAATCCCGCCATGGCACTTGCAACTGCGCCATTCATTAAACATGGTCGCATTACAAGCCATAAACAGGTGTTACAGGTTATTTTACGTCAGGCTTCGCGTGAAGAATCGTTGAGACGCGTGCTTCTGTATCAATGGGTGAATGACAATGCCGTTGCCATGACGTTTCCAACGATCCCGCCGGATGAATCCGCAGCAAAGCGTCTTGCGGCGGGAGAATTTGGCCCCCCATTGAAAATTCGTATTATAGCGCGTCTTGATCCGCGTGAAAACGCAAAGAGTTTGTACAAGTCTGTTCTCGCTGGCTCAGATGAAAATGCCGCAGCGGAAACTCGCGCTCAGCAGACGACAGGCAGCGCCGTTCTACCGACAGACACTGCTTCAGCCGATCCTACTTCGGGCAATAAATCAGTCGCAACGCTTGTGAAACGTCTCGAAGGCGATCTTTCCGCCGCGAGATCCGAAATCCGGGAACTCCGTCGAAAACTCAAGGATACCGAATCGGCCCGTTCCGATGCTGATCGGCGCTTGTCGATAGAAGTTGAGGAACGTCGTCGCCTCGAAAAGCGTATAGAAGACGAGCAAAAACAGGCGATATCACTTCGCAGGGAAGTTAGCGAAGTCCAGGCACAGGTTGTAAAATTACTCGCCGAATGTGCCCGTCACGAAGAACTAATATGCGTCGGCGAAACAAAAAAGTCTTCTGACGATACTGAAGGCAAGCTGTCCATAACCAAATCTGACAGTGATGCAATCTCTATTTCTGAAGCACGTATTATCGAACTGGAAGAATTGCTGTGTCGACGTGATGCGGCCATAGCCCGGCTTGAACATGATATAGATCGATTTCGTGATACCGGGAAAGCTCAACTGGACGCCGAAAAAGCATGTAAGCGCCTTCAGGAGCGACTTGGTTCCACTGAGTCAGCTCTCGCCGGAATGCGTGCGGGTGGTTTATATCGCCTGATCCTGCGTGATGCTGAAGGAACTGAACGCGGCTTTCGGGCATTAATAGAAGGAGCCGACGCTTCGCGATTGTTGCTGCCGTCCAATATACGCCCTCCGAAAGAGGCCGTCGAGGGCGAGTGGCTCTGGCTTGCCAGAGGACCCAACGGACAACCGTTTGAACTTTTTGCACCCGAAGCAGCGGTTCGTCGGCACATCTCCGGAACGCTGCGCCTTAATGAAGGAAAGGCGACTGTCGAGAATGATGACGGAGTCTGGCCGGTGTTTGCGCCAATCGGGGAGTTTTCCGACGGCACACCGGTTGCGGCAACCCTTCTACCCGCCTTTCTAGAGCGCCCCGAGGGGGTGTGGGCATTGCGCGCACACGAAGTAAACCCCATCTCCCACGATGAAGAAATAATTTCTTTCGATACTATTCGGCGCCGCCTGGGACTCATATCGCTTGACGAAACTGCTCTTCGTGAATGGATACACGACAAATGCATTCCCTGCACCCCGGAAACGGGCGGATTACGCCCGATCGGGAAAATCGAAGCACTCATCTCTGAACTTCGACGATCTCTGCCTGTTCGTGCCGTGTGTGGTCATGCGGACTGCCGGATCCATGCACAATCGAATCCTTTTCTGAGAAGTGCGCGACCGGATGAACTGTGTTCCGTGTGCTTCGAAGAGGCCGATGAAAAAAAATCCGGTCATACCAATAGTTACGATTTCGGCGGAACGCGAGTTCTGATCGTTGGTGGTGACGCCGTAGGGCCGCACTATCGCGAATCCCTGGCACGACATCACCTTGACGTTACCTGGATAAGCGGATTCGAAAGCCTCGGAGCCATGAGGGCCGGGCTCGGAGATGCGCGGCTTGCGCTTGTCGTCCTTAAGCAGACGTCCCATACTCTGTTACGCGAACTCTTACCCGCGGCGCGTAATAGAGGTGTTCGCGTCGCCTTTTCACCTAAACGTGGCGTTTCCGGCGTCCTTACCCGTCTGGTCGAGCTTTTGAAACCACGTGTTGCAAGCGTTCATCCATGAAATACGATGTTCCGGAAATAAATCCTCACTGCTATCGCAACAACATGCTCAGCTTTTCACTTCCACGTGCCGATAACGGAGAAGACGGACCAGCTTTTCCTGCACATGGAGGTTGCGGACTCGCATTATGGTGATTCCACACAGTCAGCATCGCGCCGGAGACGAAGTTCTCAAGTATTATTTCCGCGACTTGAGACGGTATCCTCCACTCACGCGCCGCGAAGAGGAAAAGCTGCTCGAACGCGTGAAGAATGGCGATCCGAATGCGCTCAATCGTCTGGTTATGTCCAATCTGCGATTTGTCGTTTCCATCGCGAAACGGTACAAGTTCATCAACGAGGTTCCATTCGAGGAACTCATCGCAGTTGGCAATCTGGGCCTGGTTCGTGCGGCCCGCCGTTTTGACCGGTCTCGCAATGTCCGATTCATTTCATATGCTGTATGGTGGATTCGTCAGGCAATCATCCAGACCATCTCGATACACACACACCCCATTCGTCTTCCACTGAACCGGGTGCATCAGCATCTGAAACTCAAGAAACTTGAAGAAAGCCTGACAAAGAAGCTTAACCGTCGACCATCCCTCCCTGAGCTTGCGGAGGCCGCAACACTCAAGGTCAGTGATCTCAGAAAGTTCATGGTTGACACTCCGACAGTCGTATCCCTGGACGGAACTCCTGTAGATGGCGATGACGACCTCTACCTGCGAGATATTATTCCGGATTCCGAATCTGATCCTGAAGTGCAAAGCCAGCATGCTGCACTCGTCGATGAGATCAGGAAAGTATTCGATTCACTGACTGAACGCGAAAAGATTATAATGAAACTTCGGTTTGGTCTCCAGCAGTCGAGAGTTCACACACTCGAGGAGATTGGGAAACTGCTTGGTCTGACACGCGAACGAATTCGCCAGCTGGAATCTCAGGCTCTTCAGAAGCTTCGACATCCAAGCCGCTCAATGAGGCTGGATATCTTTCGAACCTGATATCAAGGCTCCCTGTTTTTTTCTGAATCTTCGCTATCGCTATTCGATCCTGGGGAATCTGCTGCAATTGTCTTTTTGAGACGCACCTGGTTGCCTGAGCCTATATATTCCATCTCATCAAACTGGAATCTGGCAAGAAATATTCCGCGTCCGTGCGATTCCATGAGGTGCTCCGGGGACAGGGGGTCTGGAAGGCCCTTCCAGTCGAAGCCATTGCCTTCGTCGGAAACGACCCATTCACAACCTGTCGGAGTCAAGCTGAACGCGACGCTTGCGCGGCGCTTTCCCAACACCGGATTAGAACGTCGGGCGATAAAAAGCTCTTCCAGTGCCCTTTCATCACGTGATGTCAGCGCCTTGGTTTTTTCGGAATAGCTTATTTCAAGATTGCCGTGCTCGATGGCATTGGCGATAAGTTCCGTCAATCCAAGTCGGACTTCCATTCTCGATTGTGATGGAAGTGACTTGTGAGTGGCACGCACAAGAAAATCGGTTATCTGAGGCACTAAATGTATCTCATTGTCTATTTTCATGGAGAACTGCTGATGGCTCATCATATGCAGTATTTCCGCGCCATAGAGGCGGGCTTCAATGATAGCCGCATATTTTCTCAGCAAAGTCGCCACTTCCGCAGGGCGATGCGGCTTCTGGATAAAATTCGTTGCACGCAGATGCAATGACGCGATGATCGAATCAACATCACCGAATGCGGCCAGGACCACTACTAAAGCGGCAGGATCCGTGTGTCGAATATTCGCGAGCAATTCCAGGCCACTGAGGCGAGGCAAATGCACGTCGGTAATTACAAGATCCGGATGATGTCGCTCAAAGAGCCGCTGCCCTTCAACTCCGTCGCGTGCAATCAAAACCGAGTGACCCTCGGCAGAAATAATGTCGGATAAAGCATCCCGGGAGTCCGGTTGATGATCGACCACCAGCACATTCAGACTATATGGCGACGCGGAAGGCATATTCATGCGGAAACTCCCGGGTCAGCGGCAGCTAAGCCGGACACTTCGACTGCGGAAGACGGAAAAAATCTCTTTACAAGCAGAATACAGAAGCGTCCCTCCCGATCCCGGAGATAATTACAGATATCGACGGCCTGTGAAATCCGTAACAGACCGCTATTTTCGCGACGCCGTCCATCAGATACCAGCGTAATTGTGCGAGGATCGAAACTTTTTCCCCGATGTAGAATACGGACGGTTAATCTATCGGCAAATCTCTCTGCCTTGATCATAATTTCGCCATCCGGCCTGTTCGGATAAGCGTGAAGAATGACTGTCGTAGTCGCCTCTATAACAGCGAGCTCAAATGTGGCGATCCATTCATCACGACGATCATAGAACGGGATTTTTCCGGCGAAATTCCGGATAAATGAGCGCAGTCGCGGTATATCGTCAAGATTCGCGATCATGGGCCATTCAGTCCAGGCCAGCGGAACGCCGATTTCTTCCGGATGTATCTGAACAGCAACGCAGGTCAGATCGTCAAAAAAAGCTTCACGGCCGGCAAAATCAAAAACTGCCTGCTGGACTTCGTTTACGATCTCCCAGGGGAGCAGATTATGATGAAGCCTGATTAAATCTTCGAGGCGAGTGGTTCCGAAGAACTCGCCTCGCGGATTACGCGCATCGACAACCCCGTCCGAATAGAAAAATATCGTATCCCCACGATCGAATGGAAGAACGAGCTGATGATATAGCGCATTCTCCGCCACCCCAAGCGGAGGGTCACCCGTAGAAATCAGGGAAAAATCCCCGGTGGCGCGTCGAAAATGAAGGATTGGCGGGTGTCCGCAATTGACAAAGTAAAGCGTGCGTGTTTCAAGATCGAAACGCGCATATATAAGCGTCACGAATGACATGAGATTGCTGAGTTGTCCGCTCAAATCTGTGTGTACAACGGTGATTATTTCTTCCGGGGTGGGATGACAATCCGGATCGATTGCAAGTAAACGATTCATGGCATGCAAAAACGTAGCTTTGGTGGCGGCACCAATGAGAGCTGCCGGAATACCCTTTCCCATTACATCTCCGATTACCAGGTCAAAAAGCATATCGCGATGCTGGTAGAAATCGTAGAAATCACCATCTACAGCTTGCGATGGAATTGTAAGAAATGCCAGTCGTGCGCCTTCCAGTTCACCTGGAGGCTTGCCTATTAGCAGAGTCTGCTGAATGCGTGCCGCAATTTCGACTTCCTGTTCGCGGGCATGGCGGAGTTCTTCTTCGGTCTTTCGACGTTCACGACGGCCTGAAGCGTCTGCAAGCTCACGATGAATCGCCGGTACGAGACGAAAAAGATTTCCCTTGAGAAGATAATCGTGAGCACCTGCCTTCATCGCCTCGACCGCGGTTTCTTCGCCGATTTTTCCGGATACGATGAGAAAGGGCAGATCAATGTTGCGCTCGTGCAGAACGCTGAGGGCGCTGAGTCCGCTAAAACGCGGCATCACATAATCGGAAATGATCAAATCCCAGGGTTGCCGGGTAAGAGCATCGACCATTTCATCTTTTGTCTCGACGCGACAATGAGCGACATCGAACCCGCCACGCTCCAATTCTCTGAGCAAAAGGTGGGCATCATCATCTGAGTCTTCGATCAAAAGAAGGTTCAGGGGGATTCCCATTAAGTGCTCCCTCCAGGACTCGAAAACGAAACCATGATGTTTCCTCCTCGTGAAGGAGAACTTTTGGAACAAAATGACATGAATTCACACTTCTTTACATATAATTTATCAGAAACAGTGCATAAGTGCAATTTCTCACTGCACGCACAGGCATTTAATTTTCCGCCAGTGCATGGCTAATTGCATGATTTCAACGAACGGTAGGGCTGGACCGCCGGGCCAGCCGAGAAAACACAGATATAGAACTCGTCGCGCTCTGCCACTCGACTTTAATTGTGTCTGCCATGACGACACTTCGGAGGCAATCTTTTCCGGCCGATGATTAAGCAAGGCAAACAGATTTCCCTCCTTGTCTGTTCCCATTAGAGGACGCAACAAGAGAGGTTCGGAAGGAAAACGCAGTCATGACCTTATCATCAATTTCTTCTAATCCAACCCGGTTTCGGGACTCCACGAGTATGGCAATGTATCAGGAAAGCCTTACGAAAAAAAACGCTAAAACGACAGACCAGACGAACCTCGACTCTGCGAATGCATCACAAACCTCCTCATTCGTTTCTGGCGCCCAAATACCTTTGAAAGTGGAAAGAGTTCCCGGGGACCCGGCTGCAACAATAAAGGCTGCCCGGGAAGCACGCATTGCAGCCATGATGCCCCCAGGACTCTCGCCGAGCGACCGCACAACCGCACTGAAAGCATCGCAAGTGGAGTATGAGGCCCAGCGGGAACTAGCTCACAAACAGGCTGCTGAAGAAATCATATATAGCTCCGACGGGCAGAAGGTATTACGAAATACAGATTCAATCCTGTCTTTGCTGGGCTGATACTCCAATGACAACTCGGGTTTCCGACAAAAAGAAACGGGGCGGATAATCCGCCCCGGTGATTCAAATACTGAGAGTCTTCAGACTCCCGGTCGTCTACGGAAAGTGTGCCGAACACCCAGAAGTTTTCGTAAGGTGCGTTTCGGTAGAACGAAGAACAGCATGGCACCGGCCATCAGGATCGCAGCAACGGTCTCGCGGTGAAACTCGAAGAAGAACTTCAAAATTTTGGGTTTTCGCCAATAACCAAACGGCGACCATTCATCATCATCTTCTTCACCATAGAAACTTTCATTTCTACTGCCGTTTAAACTCTTGCCGCGTAACATTCGGCGAACCATCTCCTGAAGAGCCGGTTCATCTTTGTTGATTACCAACTGGCGGGCAATATCAAAGGTTCCGCTATCTTTCAGAGAGTCTCTGACAAAATTCCATAATCCCCAGTTTTGGAGGGTACCTCGGCCTGCCGCTGGAGACCCCGCGCCAATATTCCACTGGAGCTCTTTCTCGAGGACATCGCGCCCCTGAAAAGCCATATTAATACTGTCTTCATAGTAAATTACAGAACTGTGCTCCTGGGCAAAAACACAAAAAGGCGCAAGCCCCAACATGACGAGCAACACGATTGCCCGGATGATGTGCATCATATAATTCATGAATGTCCCTCCACATGCTGTATAGTTTAAAGATATCCGTTTTCGTCCGATAAAATCAAGAGCTATTTTATGAATTGCCCTATATATCGGCTCTGGATGCAGAAATGCGCAGCCAAAAGCACCAGTAGTCGTATATACCGTAAAATAATATTGACAAAAAGATTACATATCATTCAAAATACTATCTAATGCTACTTAAAGAATACAGAGGAAGTACCAATGCCCGACAGCATGGCCTGGTTTTCGCTGAAACTCTCTTTCATGGTTGCCTCTATCAGCACCATGCTCGTTTTCATTCTCGGCACAGCCCTGGCCTATCTTCTTGCACGCGGCCGGTTTCGTGGAAAAGGTGTATTGGAGTGTCTGATCCTTCTGCCAATGGTCCTTCCGCCAACCGTAACGGGGTATTATCTCGTGGTCTTGTTCGGTCGTCAGGGATTTATTGGCGGCTGGCTATATAATACCTTTGGGTATTCAGTCATTTTTTCATGGCACGGGGCTGTAATAGCTTCCGCGGTGATATCTCTTCCACTTATGGTCCAGGCGGCCAGAGCTGCTATCGAAGCTGTAGACCAGCACCTGATCGACGTTTCTTATACGCTCGGCCATTCGGAGCTGGAAACCGCCCTCAGGATAACCCTTCCACTCGCCCGACAGGGGATTTTCGCCGGGATTGTCCTCTCATTCGCGCGGGCGATGGGCGAGTTCGGTGCAACCCTTATGCTTGCTGGAAATATTCCCGGACGAACAAATACGATGCCGCTCGAAATATATTCATTAGCCGCAGCCGGAGAGTGGTCCCGAGCTGAAGGCATGGTAATTTTCTTCACCCTCGTATCGGGCTTGGCCATATATCTTGGCCGTCGCTGGAATCGCGCCCCGGTGCTGCGATGACTCTGCACATCCGACTGCAAAAAACTCTCCGGGATTTCACTCTCGACGTCGCATGGGAAATCGGCACCGAAATCGGAGTTATCTTCGGCTACTCGGGAGCCGGAAAGTCCATTTCGTTGCAAATGATTGCCGGATTGCGCAGTCCTGATGCCGGTATGGTAAAAGCCGGAGGTAGAGTTCTGTATGATTCGAACGACAGCACGAGTCTTTCTCCGCAGGAACGGCGTATCGGATACGTCTTCCAGGACAGCGCGTTGTTTCCGCACTTCACTGTAGCCGATAACATTCGATACGGTCTTCGCGAGATAGAAAAAGGTCCTGCTGAAGATGCTCTTCAGCATCTTGCCGTAACCTTCGAAATCGAAGAACTGCTGAACAAGTATCCGGCACAAATATCCGGAGGGCAGAAGCAGCGGGTAGCATTCGCCCGTGCTTTGATCGGAAAACCAATCGCTCTTCTTCTCGACGAGCCTTTTTCCGCGCTGGATAACCCGATACGCGGCAAGATGCGACTGTTTCTGCGTAAGATCCAGAAAGAGTTTTCCATTCCCATCGTACTCGTCACCCACGATATTTTCGAGGCTTACACGATGGCAGACCGCCTTATAATTTATTCGGAAGGTCGGGTGGTTCAATGCGGCACCCCAGTGGAAGTCTTCGGAAATCCTGCCACGGAGGCGGTAAAAGACCTGGTTAATGTTGACGAACTCTGTAGATGCGCGATTTTCAAAAAAAAGCCGGGATCTGCATAATGACTGGCAATAAAAAGTGAACGTAATAGAAATCAGGCATGCCGACCTTCGACTGGAGGAGCCTGAACTTGAAGCGCTACGCAGACTTCTCTCAGACGATGAATTGGACCGATGCAGTCGCGCAAAGTTTCCGACGGTTGAAAGACGCTTTCTGGCGGCTCGTGGGCTTCTGCGGCGAATTCTCGGTGAAACTCTCAGGTGTGACCCACGCGAGCTTAGCTTCGCTGAGGAGACTGGGGGAAAACCATTCGTCGCCGGGTCAGGAGCCCCCCCCCCGGTGCGATACAGTGTTTCTCATTCAGCAGATCTTCTCGTAGTCGGAATTTCGCGCGATTTCGAAATCGGTATCGACGTTGAAAAGATACGTGAGAATTACCAGCCCGAACCAATCGTAAAAAGATTTTTTTCGGCGCGCGAATACGAGGTATGGCAAGGATTTCCGGAAAATGAGCGTATCGAAGCTTTTTTTCGCGCATGGACGCGCAAGGAAGCCTATCTTAAAGGCACTGGAAAAGGCATCACAGGCATCGGCGAGATAGAAGTCTCATTTGAACGCGGACTACGAAAGGCATTGGTTAAGCATGTTCATCATACGCAGGAGTCCGAACGCTGGGATTTCATCGATCTGGATGAATTCGCAGGTTTCGTCGGCTGCATCGCGGCACCTGTACAAATAGATCGACTCGACATTCGACCTGTCTAATTACCACAGCCGCATCATTTTGAAAATTCAAGGTAACGACGAACACAGTTTTTCTCGAACGCCTTGCTGGGAGCGCCTTTTATTCCGCCGTGCTCGAAACTTATGTCCAACACCATGTTAGGAGTATGTAAAGGTGTCACGATACTTACCCAGGCCCCGAACTTGCGTTCATGACCTGTACGAATGAATTTATGCTCGCGAAGCGCGGCAATTATACGTTCGACCGTTTCAACTGAATAACCAATGCGTTCCGGAAGATCCGCCTCATCAAGGAAGATCTTTCTGTCCTCACGCTCACCCTTTTCGAAATCTAGCTCTACGATCTTCTTGAAAACTGACCAGGCTTCCGGACCGATTTCCCGGTTTAAATGAGCCGGCAATCCGGAATACTCAACCCATTTTGGAAATTTCACACACATCTTCGGGCTGTCATCAGCCGCATTCGCAACACTCTTATCAACTGACGCGGTTTTGGGGGAAGAATGCATCAATTCGTCTATGTCTTCCTGGCGGATTCGCCAATCGCTTCCAACCTTCACACCCTTCATCTGCCCACCGCGCAACCACCGTCGCATCACTTCGGGGTTTACGCTCAACAGAGCTGACGCCTCCCGCAAAGTCAGCAATCGTTGGTATTCAGCCATTTTATTGTCTCCTCAACAGAAAAACGTTTACACAACCATGATGATATCACAAATGAAAGAGGGTATTGGCATATACCGTGCCAGATGTTACAATTCATGCCGCTGAAAAAATATACAGGGAGAGCAGATACTTTGACCAGCACATTGCAGAATCAGATTGGCTCATTTTGTCAATCGTTACTGTCCCTTGATCGGGTCGGCATTGAGCGTCTTCTCCAGGAGGGAACCCTCAATACCGATCCGTCACGATTCATCGAAACGATTGTGGTTCCCGCATTGGAGCGAATCGGCAGCGACTGGGAAAACGGTATCGTTTCTCTGGCTGAAGTTTATATGAGCAGTCGGCTTTGCGAAGAACTGCTCGAAGAGTTTCTCTCAGCGCATCATATAGCAAGAAAAGCCCAGCCCCGAATTGCTATTGCCGTCCTGCAGGATTACCACATGCTTGGGAAACGAATGGTGCTATCGGTTATGCAGTCGGCAGGTTTTGCCGTCCTGGATTACGGACATGTAGATGTCGATGGGCTGGTTGTCCTGATGCTCAAAGACCGGATCGATATTATATTGATTTCGGTTTTGATGCTGGCCTCAGCCCTGAAGGTGAAGGAACTGCGCAAAAAACTGACGTTATCCGGAAGCAAGGCGAAAATCGTTGTCGGAGGAGCCCCATTCCGTTTTGACCAGCGGCTTGGACTGCATGTCGAAGCCGATGCGGTCGGAACATTCGCTTCTGACGCTCCCGGGATTGTTGAAAAGCTGGCCGCAGATTCCGGACTCACCCAAGAAGTGCATCTATGAACGTTTTTGAACGTGTTTTTACAACATTGGGCCACAAGGAACCCGACAGGGTTCCATTCTTCCTGCTGCTGAGCCTTCATGGAGCGAAGGAACTGGGGTTATCAATCCGGGATTATTTTTCCAATCCCGATAATGTTGTCGAAGGCCAGCTGCGACTGAGACGAAAATATCGGCATGACTGTTATAACGGTTTCTGGTATGCCCCACTCGAGGTCGAAGCTTTCGGCGGAGAAGTCATATTTGTCGAAGATGGACCACCAAATTCCGGCAATCCCCCCATTCGTGATTTTGCAGCGATCGATCTCTTACGCCCCCCAGTGATCGCGGATCATATCAAACTGCAAGACGTACTGCAGAGCATTTCCCGGCTGAAAGAAGCCTCCGGAAATGACGCCCCGATCATAGGCGTGGTGATGTCGCCGTTCTCTTTGCCGGTGATGCAGCTTGGTTTCGAGCGGTATCTCGACCTGATGTTCGACCACCCAGCCCTCTTTGAAAAACTGATTGCGGTCAATCAGGAATTTTGCATTAACTGGGCAAATGCCCAACTGGCAGCCGGTGCCACTGCGATATGTTATTTCGACCCGGTCTCCTCGCCAACGATTATTCCGAAAAAACGATTCCTGGAAACCGGTTTTCGCATAGCCCGGCAAACGCTGGCGCAATTCAAAGGAGCCGCAGCAATTCATCTCGCTTCCGGTAAGACCCTGGCAATTATCGATGAGATTGTCCAGTCCGGTGCCAAGGTCGTCGGCGTTAGCTGCAAGGAGGATCTTGGCTCTCTGAAGCGTGCATGCGCCGGTCGAATAACAATTCTCGGCAATCTTAACGGCATTGAGATGGCTCGTTGGAGCGCGAAAGAAGCGGAAACAAAGGTCCGAGATGCAATTTTCACGGCAGCGCCGGGCGGAGGCTTCATTCTGGCCGACAATCACGGTGAGATACCATGGCAGGTTCCGGATGAAGTATTGCTCGCAATTTCTGAAGCTGTCCATCGTTTCGGCACCTACCCAATAACCCGATAGTGAGGCGATGATTCCTAATAGCGAAATTCCATTTAAGATCGGTATATCCGTCTGCCGGAATTATTTCCCGGAGTTGTCGACAATCATTGAACGTGAGGGCTGGCGGCACGTAGTTCCAATCGCAGTACCGGCACGTTGCGGCAAACCAATATTATCTCGGGATGAGTTGAATTCCACTCTTGCCGTCTACGAAAATGATTTACAGGCCGTTCATCTATTGAGCGGCGTCTGTTGTCATAATCTCCCCGAAATGATTCCGCCCGACAGTAAATGGCGAATCAATCGTTTTACCCAGTGTTTTTCCATGCTGACCAGCGAAACGCTGATTCAATCTCTGCAGGCAGAAGGCGGCTATCTGGTTTCGCCTGGTTGGCTCGCGGAATGGCGGAACCGCTTGAAGCATGACGGATTCGATCAGAATTCGGCGCAGGCCTTTTTCAGCGAGAGCATGAAAACTCTTATACTCCTTGATACCGGAATTGCTCCCGACAGTCGCAGACAGTTTGCCGAATTTGCCGCGTATCTGAATATGCCTTCCAGAATAGTCGAGATCGGTCTGGATCATTTCCGCTTGCTGTTGCGCAATATAGTGCTGTCCGATCAGATGAATCATGAACAGCGGATATACGATAAAGCTCTCAGGGAATCCCGAAAGCAGATTTCTGAAACGAGTATGATGAGCGATGTCCTGGCAAGACTCGCGCAGATTCGGGAAGAAAGCGAGGTGATCAGATGCGCCATTGACTTGTGTCAGATGCTGTTCGCACCACGCCGAATCACATATCTGAGATGGCATCATGAGACCCCGCCCGCTGAGATTCAGTGCCTGCCGCCCTTGCCGGAAAGCGAGACTCACGCCGCCAGAGAGCGTTTGTCAGGATATTCCAGACTTTTTGGAAAAAACGCAGCCGGCACCGGTTTCTACCTCAGGTTTACCCATATCAAGGAAGTCTTCGGCGTCATCGAACTTGATGACTTCACATTTCCGGAGTATCTCGATCGCTACTTGAATCTTTCGCGTGCTCTCAATACAACGGTAGGTCTGGCCCTGGCAAATGCGAGAGCCTACGGTCAGCTTGCAAAACAACTCACGGAGATTCGGGGACTTCACGATGAAGCCGAGCGGGCAAACCGTGCCAAAAGTGAGTTCCTGGCAAATACTAGCCATGAGTTGCGCACGGCTATGAATGGCATCATAGGAATGTGCCAGCTCCTGGATTTTTCAGAACTCGACGATGAACAAAGGAGTTTTTTGGACTGCATAGAGCTTTCCGGGAATAACCTTCTGGCAATTCTGAATGACGTGCTCGATCTTTCCAAGATCGAAGCAGGGAAAATCAAGTTCGAAATGATCGAATTCAGTTTGCGCAATTGTATGAACGATGTCCTGCGCTTGGAGAATATCCTTATTTCGTCAAGAAAACTACGAATCAGCCTTCACATATCTGACGAAGTTCCGAACCTGCTTATCGGTGATCCGCTGAGATTACGACAAATTCTTCTGAACCTCCTGACCAATGCGGTAAAATTTACCGAGCAAGGCGAGATTGTAATCACAGTCAGCGTTGATGAACGACTTGAAAAGAGTACATCAGTACTCTTCAGTGTTTCTGACACCGGGCCAGGCATGTCGCCCGATGTGCTCGAAAAACTGTTCATCCCATTTCAGCAGGCTGATGCCTCTGTGGCCAGGAAACACGGAGGCACCGGTCTTGGACTGTCCATTTGTCGCCAGCTTACCGAGCTCATGAATGGCCGAATCTGGGCTGAAAGCCAGCAAGGGCAAGGTAGTACCTTTCACGTCGTTCTGCCGTATCAGACAGTGTCTGATACGCTGCCCCCCACACAACCGGCTGCCAGGAGCGAAAGTTTTACAATCAACTGGAATCGAAAACCGCTGCATATTTTACTTGTCGAAGACAACCATGCAAGCCAACAAGTGGCTTCAGCTCTGCTTACCAGGATGGGCCACTCGGTCGAACTGGCGACCAATGGTGAAGAAGCGGTTACCGAAGTATCCCGGACCAGATACGACCTGATCCTCATGGACATATTATTGCCGGTTCTTGACGGCATCGATGCTCTGCAACGCATTCGTTTGCTGGATAACGCCAAGGGAGTCCGCTCTCCTGTCATCGCGTTGACCGCTCAGGCCCTTGAGGGAGACCAGGAGCGGTTTATTCAGGCCGGTTTCGACGGGTATGTTTCCAAGCCGATTCAAGTTCAACGACTGATAAGCGAAATGAAACGCTGTATTGACCAGTGAAGTTCAGGGAACAGCCCATGCGAAAAATTCGTATTGTCCATCGTTATATACGGATTTAAGATGCCTGGAAAAGAAGTCGGACTGAACTGTCTGAAAAATGGAATCCTGAATTTCTGAAAAAATGATTTTGCCATAACTCGGTATAAATATATGCGTGATTCCATGCTTTCGGAGAATGCGCTCCGCCGTTTCGGCAGATCCGCAGCGATACAGAAAATTAACGAATGTATGAGGCAGAAGACCCGTCCATAGTTGGTTCTTCTTGAGAAGATACGAACATTCCTCAAGTAATACCAGTGTTTTCGCAGACTCCGGAAGATTCGCATTGGCCCATGCAAAACAGTTAAAAAATGGAATGGAGGCGGCGTAATACTCATTTTCGGAAATCTTTCCCGCCACGAACGGCGCAACCCGATCGATCCGGCTGACTCCATATGTGATGGCCCAGCAGGAAGAAAGAGCCGCTATGATTATCCAGCAAAACAGTTGCCGCCTGCTGATCCCTGAAAACAGCCAGGGAACTGCCCAGGCAGAGAAAGCAACCAGGGGCATGAGAAATCTGATCTGGTGAGATCCTGACAGCCACCCCGCCAGCATCCAGATGGAGCAGGAAAAAAGAAGCAAAACACGTGATTTATTCCTTGAAAGCTTACTTGACAGAGCGATGAATAAAAGGAGAAACAACGTGACCAGAAAGAATGGACTCAACTGACCATCGAAGAATTGGAGTGGATATTTTGAATTGTGAAAGTGCCCATGCAGGACGACATTCCACGGGGCCATAAGCAAAGAAACAGGATCACGCCCCATGCCAAATCGATCTGTGAAATCCTGATAGGCGAAATCTATCAGATCCTTCGAATCAGTGGCAAGATCCTCAAATGGAAGACTCGACCGGACCGTTTCTGAACCTGTGTATCCTTTCATGAAATCAGAAATTGCCGAAACTCCGGGAAAATCAGAAACGCCGTAAAAAAGCCGTGGAACATGCGGATAAACTGGGTTTCCGGTTATGACACCATTTCGGATATAAAATGGAAAAGCGGCAAACACAAAAGCGAGAATAAAACCCAGAATCAAGGGTAGATAATTATTTTTGAAAGGGATTCCGGATGCAAAAGATGGATGCGCAACGATGAATGGAACCGGAACAAGCAGGATCCCGGTATATTTTATTCCCGGAAGAAGACCTGCTAGCAATCCTCCCACAAAAAACATTGCGGAACCGGTGTGTCGGACCGTATCAACTCCTGAAACATCGCTAAGATCTTTTCTTTCAGGCTTCTGACAATTAATTGATTCGGGAATATCTGAGCCAATCTGAAAAAAATCGTCTTTAACGACAAGCACGTGAAGAATCAGCAAAAAAACAAGGCATAGAAAGGGCTCTGAATATGTCGATCCTGCAAAAAACATCAGTTGCGGGTTGGACACCCACGCCAGAGTTCCGATAATTCCGATAAGGGAGTTCCTGCAAATATGTTCATAATGATGATGTAGGGGCGACCCGGTGGGTCGCTCGTGAATGCGCACGGATATTTTGTTACTCGTATTAGATACCAGCAATGCCGCAGCAATCATGAAAAGAACATTTGCAAGCCCCCCGATGGTTTCTCCGCACAGGATTCGCAACCATGCCATGAAAGCCGCATGCCCCATCGGCCTGTAGATATTGGGCTGATGCGACTGGTACCATAGCGTTCCCCTTGCCTGAAAATCATTTATTGCCTGAAGATGATAGACGTGGTCATCGTAAGATACCGATGGCGCCAGAGCAATCGCGCCGGCCACAGCACCAAACAAAAGTATCGCCAACCATGATGACCAGTGAATTCCGCAAAATATCGTTCCTTCAAAAAATCTTCCGGTGCGGAAAAATGAAAATATGAAAGGTGCCAGGAGAAGAAACGCTGGAAACCATTTCAGCAGCCCCAAAGACAAAAGTATTATCGAACCGGCTGCTATCCAGAGAATGCCGCAGGCAAGGGGTAATCCGGAGACACAGACCAGGTTTCCAAATGCCAACACGCCTCTCCCAATGCCCTCGATGAGAAAAATCCCGAGCAGACAAAGCAGACAGGCGACCAGGCCTTTGCCTAAAACAACGGGTAATAAATCAAGATGAGGAAGGGGTTCTTCAAAAAATGGATGCCCGACGGCATACAAAACCAAAATCCCAATGGCCAGAATGCAACATGCCTTTATTATATTGCTGGCATGGGAAGAATATTCCCTGACCCTGTCTTCCGTCATTCGCGCATCTCCGACTGATGAACCAATTTTCACGATCAGGTAGGGCGCGACCGCCGGGCGCGCCGTCAAATCAAATGTCCACAGGCGAGGCGGCTTGTGGCAGCCTGCGTGATCACAATCGCTTAGCAATTTATGATGCCTTGTTCTTATCCCGGACAGAGTATAACATGATCTCATTTTTCTGTATGGAAGCGACAGAGGCAGGGTCTGACCGCAGACAGTCGCTGCTGAATATTTCGGTCCCGTCATAATTGATTTCCACCGCCCGCCGCTTCAGCAAACTCCCCAGCGGAGATTTCCTGATGTCCTGATTGAAAGATCATTGTTGCCGTGGTAATCTTCGCCCGGTAAAGAGAAATTTTCAGGCAAGGGAACAAATTGCTTAACTTCCATGACATGAACTCCAAATGACGACATGCAATAAGTGTAATACCTGCGATGCTTCCTCTCCCCATAAGATTAGCCGGGTCGTCATCGTCGGCAATCTGAACGTCGGGAAAACCTCACTTTTCGCCCGCCTGACAGGGACTGAAGCTCAGTCCCTTAACGTGCCGGGTTCGACGGTCAGTCTGCAGGCTGCCTGCATGAAGCAGTCCGGGCAGATGGTGTATGACACCCCGGGAACATATTCGGTTTTTGCTAAAAACGATGATGAAGTCGCTTCACGCGATGCATTGCTGATGGCGCATGCTCCCACTGAATTAACAGGAATACTGCTGGTGGCTGACGCCAAAAATCTGAAGCGCTCGGTGGCTATGGGGCTTCAGTATGGCGAGTACGGCCTCCCGATGATGATGGTCATCAACATGATAGACGAGGCGCCACCGCGAGGTATTCAGATCGATGTCCCGAAACTCTCTGAACTTCTCGGTATCGAAATTGTCACGACGGTTGCCCGTGAAGGTTTTGGGGTGCAGGAAGTCGCCCCCCTGCTATCTGTCATGAGAATTCCGCCAAGGCTCATGACCTATCCGCCGAGGGTAGAGCAGTTCATAAGCCTTGTTGAAAAACTGCTCCAGCCGTCACCGATCTCGCCTCGAATTCTAGGGGTTTTACTTTTCGCGGAAGATCATGGCGTTGAGGAATTTGTAAAGAGAGAATTCGGTCCGGGTATGCTCGATCAGCTCAAGGATCTGGCCTCGGACTTTCGTCGCGAAGAGCCGTCACAGATCACAGCGACACTCTCTAATCTGTATCTGAAGAAGGCCGAGCAGATTGCCGGAAACGTGGTCACCGTCGATCCTCCTCCGGCCCATCCTTTCGCCCGCAAATTGGGGGACTGGTGTGTTCAGTATCACACCGGCATTCCTATTGCGCTTTTGATTCTGTTCGGAATGTATTTGTTTGTCGGCTCCTTTGGCGCAGTCTTCCTCGTCGACCTGATCGAGAAGGGTCTTTTTAAAGGATTTATCATTCCGCTCGTCACTAAATTGGTACAGCCAATTCCAATCGCTTTTTTCAGAGACCTCCTCGTGGACCCAAATTTTGGAGTCCTGCCAACGGGCGTTTTCCTGGCACTGGGAATCGTGGGCCCGGTGATTTTTTGTTTCTACCTCGCTTTCGGTTTGCTTGAAGATTCGGGCTACCTGCCACGGCTATCAATTTTGCTCAATCGCACGTTTCGTAAAATGGGATTGAACGGCAAAGGGGTCGTTCCGCTCACAATGGGCTTTTCGTGTGTTACAATGGCAATTCTTACAACACGTATCCTGGACACGAAAAAAGAAAAAAACATTGCATCCTTTCTCCTGTTTCTGGCCGTACCATGCGCCCCGCTGATCGCTGTCATGCTCACAATTCTGGATCGGATGCCATTCATTGCAACCCTGACTGTGTTTGGCTGTATAGCCATTCAGATTTTCGCGGCAGGCGTTCTCGCAAACAAAATTCTTCCTGGCGAGCACACACCACTACTCCTGGAGATCCCCCCTCTGAGAGTTCCCAAACCACGACTGCTCCTGCGGTCTGCGGCTCAAAAGACGTATTATTTCATGAAAGAGGCGGTCCCGGTGTTTGTGCTGGCCTCAGTCCTTGTATTTGTCTTCCAGCGGGTCGGTGGATTGCAACTCATGGGACATGTTCTAAGGCCGGTTACCAGTTCGCTTCTCGGACTTCCGGAAGACAGTGTACAGGTGTTTCTCAAGACCATCGTGAGAAGAGAAAATGGTGCCGCTGAACTGCTCAACCTCAGTGAACATTATACCAATCTACAGTCGGTTGTCTGTCTGCTGGTGATGACATTCATGATACCGTGTTTCAACTCTACAATGGTTTTGTACAAGGAGCGCGGAGGCAGAATAACGAGTGTGATCGTCGTTGCCGTGATGATGTGGGCCATCATACTCGGCACTTTTGTTAACCATTTCTGCACATGGGCCGGAATAACATTTTCATAATGGAACTGAATATGATAACTGAAAAAGAAGAAGAAGTGCTCGAAGCGGTGTGGAGATCAGGCGAAGCGAAAAACTTTGCGATCGAAGCGATCAGGAAGCTGTGCGTAGTTGATTTTGCCGAGGCTGATCTTCAGGAGCTTGAACGTCGCGGTCTCATCGTGAGAAGCGCCGACAAGGTGATGTTTTCCCGGGAAGGGAAAATCACGGCCGAGGGTGTCATTCGCCGTCACAGGCTGGCGGAAGTCCTCGTGACATCCATTCTGAAACTGAAACAGGCCGAAATGGAAGAGGTCGCTTGTAAGGTTGAGCACAGCCTTCTTCCCGAGGTTGAAGAGGCCATATGCACATTGCTGGGACATCCGGAAGTCTGTCCCGACGGCAAGCCCATCCCACGGGGAAGTTGTTGCCAAAAAGGTGCCACGGGAGTCGGCAGGGTTATTGTGAGCCTGCATGAACTGGCACCGGGTGAATCCGGGAAGATCACTTATATCAAGCCAGGCAGTCACTCGAATCTGCAACGGCTTCTGTCCGTCGGGTTTCACCCCGGTGTACATGTCACCGTGCAGCGAAAGTATCCAGCGTTCTGCGTCAGGCTCGAAAATACTGAAATAGCTCTCGATGAAGATCTCGCCCGCAATGTATTCGTGTGGCGTCTGGGAGAGGATAACAGCGTTGGTCTGAATCTGCCATAACACTCCGCTGATCAATACTTCACCAAATAGCAGATATTCCTCAGGCATTTCGAATATCAATCTGAGTTGAGAATTAGATGAAACAGGGAACTAGAGATAAGACACTAAAAACATGTTATGAAATGATCATTTCTAATTTAGAAATACTATTGGAGAAAACTAAGACGACGATATCAGACAAAGATACCGAGATCAAAGCTCTTAAAGAGCAGATACAGAAACTGGAATCTACTCCATTAAACAGCTCATTTACCGCAGATACCCTGAATAGAATCCCTTTATCTCAAATGATCAATTATGTATCAGAACATACAAAAGATAAGGGAAAGGTTTCTATATTGAAGAGAATTATTGAAGAAAACGTTGAATTAAGGGCCCGCATAAAAGGAGACGCTGAATGACGATTTATTACCTCGGAATTGATCTCGGGACTTCCAGAACGAGTATTTCGACCTCAACGGGGAAACGGCTGACCACTCGTTCGTGCGTGGGATTCCCCAAGGACCTTATTTCGTCAAAGCGGTTTGGCAATCGACCATACCTTCTGGGCGATGAAGCATTGGACAATCGACTGGGACTGAATATTATCTGGCCACTGTCAGAGGGAATTATTGCAGATGTTGACAGAGCACTTGAATCGACAGGGCTGATTTTGAAGCATCTGGTAGCTGAGTCGATTCCCGATAAAAAACCGGCTGATAAAATTTACGCGGCCATTGGAGTTCCGGCACAGGCCAATCTGAAGAACAAGAAAGCGATCATAGATGTTACGAAGTCATTTATTGACAAGATTTTAATTGTTTCAGAGCCCTTTGCAGTTGGCTATTCCCTTGATAAATTCGATGAGACTCTCATTGTTGATATCGGGGCAGGGACATCGGACCTATGTCGTATTCATGGTTCGTTGCCAACAGAGGAGGATCAGATTTCCATACCTAAGGCCGGAAATTATCTTGACGGGCTTCTGGAGTCTAAAATCCTTTCAAGATATCCGAGTGTACAATTGTCTAAAAGAATAATCACGAATATAAAAGAGAAATATGGTTTTGTTGACAGGGCATCCGATCCGATTATCGTAACCCTTACCGAAGCTGGAATTCCGAAAGATTACGATTTAACCGATGTAATTCATGAATCTTGTCTTGCTTTGACAGATGCCATTTGTGAATCGATTCAAAAGCTGGTTGCATCATTTGACCCCGAATTTCAGGCAAAACTCAGGAACAATATCATTGTCGCAGGTGGTGGATCAAGGCTCAGGGGAATAGATTTCGCGATAGAAAAAAGTCTGAAAGTATATGGCGGCGGGAAGGCCACATGCGTGCATGACGCTGAATTCTGCGGCTGCAACGGATGCCTGAAAATGGTATTAGAGGTCCCCGAATCCATGTGGGACAGTATCGACTGATCAAGGCAAACGCATTGTAAATCAGTAATTGGCCAATGACACGGTTCCAGATGAGTGACTATGGGCTGGCAGGGCGAAGGGGTGAAAAAATATACTCTGATAATTCCGGTCGGGGAAATTCGCTCCAGGACAACGCTTCGCTGTCTCGCTACTGTCCCTCCGCGAACTTCCCCGACCTTGTTTTCATAAATAATGCTACCCTGATTTTGTCGAAGGGTCATTTTTTCACACCTTCGGCGGTCACGCCCTACCACAGAACTTTTAGTGCGTTTGCCCTGGTCGGGTAACAAAAAACTTGTCTTTAATGAATCTTGCTGATAGCATTTGGGCTATTCTTTTCCCGGAAACTGTTAGTCGGATTCTTTCGGAATTGTATTTCTGAAGAGAGGGTACAACCATAAAATCCAAATCTGAAATAATACTGGTACTCATTGGGGCTGCATTTCTTGCCGGCATTGTATTAGCCGCGCTGACGGATTACCCTTTTGGTCGCCATCCCCGGTCTGTCACAACTTCTCAGAAGGCCATCAGCCTCTCCCCGCAGACGGGATTGTCCGGCGGTGTTGCTGGCGTGGTGCCAGTTCCGGGTAATATAGCGCAAAATCAGATTAACACCAGACAGGCTTTTCCCCAGCTGCCTGTTCAGTCCGGTGGACAAAATTTGATTCCGCCGAAGCCACTCAGGTCGCTTATTCAGAAGGGTCCCTTCGTGCAAAATAATTTCAGGAACGTTGCTTTGCAAACGGCTACTCCGCAAGCCGCTCCGCCCAGTAATACACAGGAAGAACTTCTGCTAAAACAGCAGACAGGCCTGAACCAGGAACTGGTTAATAGCCTCAAATTTTATGAGGCCCATTGGCAGGGCGCCGACATCATGGATCTGACCGCGGAATTAAAACAGCAACTGAACTACCCCATGGATCTGGTTGGTCTTATCATCGGAGAGGTTACACTGAATTCTCTCGTCAGTGGAATGATGGGGGGCGATGTAATCCTCGCCGTAGACGGCATGAGGGTAGAAAATCTGCGGCAGTTTAAAGATGCAACCCAGGTTATAAAAGGAAATACCTCGGCAAAGGTGAAGGTGTGGCGCAGCGGCAAAGAAATGACGTTCGAGGTCAAAGCCAGTGACGGCCTCGGCTTTGCACAGGTTGAATCCGCGCCAATGATCAAGCCGGGCGAAGCAAGGCCTCATCCACATCGTGGTGCCTGTACCGACTGCCACCTTGTACGCGCTGTGATCAATGCTGAGATACAACCCGACCCGGATGATGTAATCTTGCAGCCACTTCCAATCACAGCCGGAGCTAAGAATCCGCATGAAGACAGGGGGCCCTGTCAGGCCTGTCACGTAATAAAGTAACCAATTGAATATCTTGTCTTTAAACAGAATGTTCAAAACCTGATGGATAAAGAAAATATTTAGAATTGTTTCAATGTTATATTAAACATGTGTTCTCAGTGGATCATGCGTTTTTCTTGACAATTGCTTAACATCTCAGTAGACTTCACGGTCAATTTTGCGGATATAATATCTACATAAATTGATGTATGGCTGGTTTTTATCGCAAGCTCTTTTATAAGGAAAAAGTAATGAAGAGCACAAGAGGCGATTTTCGAGGGACTGCAAGGTAAATTTGGAGCAGGAGGTTGGTCAATGGCTGGAAAACTCGGGGAATCCCTTTACATGTTTGGCATCTATATTGGCAAGTTTTTTGATAAGGTTGAAGAAGTCTTCAGCCTTAGCTCTGATGATATGTTCAAGATTCATTACGAAGAGGGTATTGATAATCTTTCGAACGGCAAATTTGGAGAAGCGATTGCAGTTCTGAAAAAAGCGATCAGTCTTAAACCCAAAAGAACCGATGCTCATTTTCAGCTGGGAGTTGCTTATTTTCGCAGCCGCATGGCTGATGAAGCCATGAGTTCCTTCAATAAAGTACTGAAGCTCGACAAGAATAATGTTGATGCTTATCAGTATCTTGGAAGGATTTATGAAAAAGAGGAAGCCATTGATAAAGCTATTGAAGCCTATAATCAAGCCCTGAAACTTCAGCCCGACCTGGCTG
This sequence comes from Candidatus Rifleibacteriota bacterium, assembly GCA_015233155.1. Taxonomy (GTDB): domain Bacteria; phylum Muiribacteriota; class Ozemobacteria; order Ozemobacterales; family Ozemobacteraceae; genus JADFYG01. Next base: position 112,009 of record JADFYG010000006.1, on the reverse strand, counting down.
ACCTCCACTATCGAATGAGTCTGATTCACGACAAGAAACAAGATCACGACCAGGCAATAGCATCCCTCCTGGAAGCCATCAGACTTGAGCCACACGTTTCCAAATATTATTATCGTCTTGGCCTCGTCTATGATGGTTCCAATCAGCATGAGAAAGCCGTAGAAGCATTTAAAAAAGCCGTTGAATACGAAGAAGCCGAATAAGTAATGTCGACTGAATTTGTTCAAGCGGAATTTAGTGACGTAGAGGCGCGATGCTTCGTGTCCTTGATTCGCTGAACTTGTTCGATGAACAGAACTCAATATTCCTTCCATATCACTAAGGAATCATGTAGTCGGATTGATTTGTAAATGAGCCGTATCGGTGGAGTAATAAAAAAGATTTATGCTAAGGAATTAGAGCTGATCTCAAATACTTCTAATTCTCTCGTATTAGTTCAAAAATATAAATGGAGCATAAGGGACTGGAGTCTAAAGCGTTTTGCGGATCCACGTACTTTGGTTATTTCGGTTGTCCTCATTATCCTGGTATTGGCACTTCCACTGTTAGGTATTGTTCATTTTAACCGCTTTAAGGATTGCGCAACGGTTGTTGCAGTTCGGAAGGCGGACCTTGAAAAAGAATTACGGAGAAGAGATAATTTGTTGCCCAATATTGGCCGCTTAGTTGAAAAATATTCCAACTACGAAGAAAAGATGTTCAATTTTGTTTCGACTGCCCGCGAATCTCTCGGTGCGGCTAAACTTGCCGGCGTTGCATCTGGCTCTGCGGCAAAAGAGCTGGACAAACCGCTGGCTGGATTAATGGCCCTTGCCGAGCAGTATCCGAAACTCAAGGCCATGCAATCCACCCAGGTTTTAATAGCGGGGTTGATCGGGTCTGAAAATAGAATTGCAGCTGCCAAGGAAAAATATAACAATGCTGCTGAAGATTTTAATCAGCTCCTGTCGGTTTTCCCTGGCAACATATATGGAAAATTGTTCGGTTTAAAAGCGGTCGATTACATGGGCCTGGATTCACCAGACGGAAAAATTCAATCTTCTGACAAATGATAGAAGAATATGGCATAATACGATCGGTTATGTTTAATCTGTGTACAAGGTTGTTTTACAAACAATCCGGGGGTTTAGCAACAAAACTTGGTATTTCGGTGTCAGACTCTTAAAGGAGAAAGATAATGGTATTTATTCTTGTCGGGCTCATTTTTCTTGTCTTAGGTCTAATGGGTATGTACATCTGGTGGTGGTTTCTTGTTGAAATCATCAAAGGCCTTGTCGCACTCTCTCTGACCGTTCTCGGTACCGTGTTTATCATCACCGGCGGGAGAATTCTTCTCAGGGGTTCAAAACAGGAGTCGGATGAAAAAGAGGAGTGATGCGCAGTTAAGTTAACTTTTTTTTCGTTCAATACCCCACGTCATGGACTGACTCTTTTGTACACCATTTTTAGGGGGGGGGGGGGGGGGGTACCACTGTGGTTGAAAACAAAAAGAATGCGGTCAGCGGCAATTTCATAGCCGCGTTGATAGCTTTTATTATTTTCGTCATTGTCGGAGTTATATTCTGGGACCGACAAAATCAGAGAGAGGTTGCCAGAGATATGGCCGTGCATTCCCAATTGCCGCCAGGTGATGTTTGGCATAACCGGCAGCATTTTGGCCAGCATATCGCGCCCAATATCGCTCCTCATTTAGCACAACCTCGAGTATTTTCCTTCAAGCAAATTGTCGAAACAATTTCTCCCTCTGTTGTCAATATTGAAGTCGACACTGACCCTGTCCCCAACCAGCAGAATGTTGGTCCGGCACCTGATCCGAACGCCCAGGGGGCATTACCTGGCGATAACGCGCCATGGCGTCCACAGTTTGTTGCCAACCCCATTGAAACTCCTGCCCAGCCAGCGCAGCCGCAGCCGATGGCTTTTCAGCAGCCAGCGGTACAACCTCAGGCTGTGCAACAACCCGCCATGCAGCCACAAGCTGTTCAGCAACCCGCCATGCAGCCGCAAGCTGTTCAGCAACCCGCCATGCAGCCGCAAGCTGTTCAGCAACCTGCCATACAACCGCAAGCACAGAACTTCCGTCCAAGGCGAATGGGTGGCTGGGGAATGGGACCCGACGGGTTTCTTGTCTGCCCCAGCTGCGGGACGACAGTTCCTCATCAGGCAGGCGTTCCATCATTCACTGTAAACTGCCCGAATTGCAACACGATTATGATGCGGGAAGGCGCCCCAAGCGCCAGCCCTCCCTCACTTGACCAGGCAAATCCATGGGCGCAGCAGGTTCAGCAGCCTGCCGTTCAGCAACCCGCAATCCAGCCACAAGCAGTTCAACAGCCGGCAATGTTACCGCAGGCTGTTCAACAACCTGCCATACAACCGCAGGCGCAGAACTTTCAGCCAAGGCGAATAGGCGGTTTGGGAATGGGCCCCGATGGGTATCTAGTCTGTCCAAACTGCGGAACAAAAGTACCCCACCAGGCAGGTGTACCTACTTTCACGGTCCACTGCCCAAGTTGCGAAACAATTATGATGAGAGAAGGTGCGCAAGGCGCGAACTCTCCTCAGAATCAGGCAACCCCTTGGACTCGACAGGTTCAAATACCTCAAAATCAGGGCCGCGGTGGCTCCGGTGTTATTGTCCACCATGAGGGATATGTCCTCACCAATCTTCACGTTGTCAAGGGTGCAAGAAACATCAAGGTCACGATTTCTTCAGGCCAGCTGACCAAGACGTATCCGGCCCAGCTGATTGATGAATCCCCAAAGAATGACCTTGCGATCATAAAGATCGTTCCGCCTGCGGAAGAAGTCTTCACTGCTGCCCCGATCGGTAATTCAGATACGCTCTCTGTTGGAGACAAAATTCTGGCTATCGGTGGCCCATACGGTTTACAACAAAGCGCGACCTTCGGAATCGTGAGCAACACCAGACGCTCTGTAACAATCGGAGATATCGCTTTTACCGATCTGTTCCAGACTGACGCCTCGATAAACCCAGGATCAAGCGGTGGTCCGCTCGTCAACGCCATGGGTGAAGTGATTGGAATCAATACGGCGATTTACTCGCCCACCCAATCGTTCAGCGGAATAGGTTTTTCAGTGCCCATCAACCGGGCGATAACCATTTTCCCTGAATTTATTGAAAATATTCATGCCCCAGAGGTTGGCGAGCGCGAACCTCTGGCCGCTTTGCCGAACCAGACAGTACCCGGTCCCCAATGGAATCAGCAAAATGTTAGACAGATCGCCGTTCCCCGGGGTGCAGGACAAAATCCATGGTGTCCGCCAGGGATGCAACCAGTAGCCAACCCTGCAGTGGCTGGCCCGAATCCGTGGTGTCCCCCGGGAGCCCCGGGTATGGGTGGTCAGAATCGCTGGGGAATCCAAGCCCAGACGGTAAATGCCCTTATCAAGAATCAGGTTGGTTCACCAGTACCATTCGGAGCGGTTATTACCAGAATTGATCCGCAGTTCAAGGTTCCCGGCCTCCATAAAGGTGATATTGTAGTGCGGGTCGATGATCAGCTCATTAAAGATAATTTCATGTTCTGGACACTAATGAAGGCCAAGGCCCCGAACACAGAAATCAAGCTGACTCTTTTCCGTAATGGAGAGAAGATTCAACTGGTTATTCCAGCCACACCCTGGATGGCAACACGGGCGCCTGGCGCCCCTGCTGCAGCCAACGGTCAGGGCTTCCAGCCCGAAGTAGAGCCTGGAGTCCTGAGCGTCCTCGGCATGGTAGCGGAAGACCTGACCCCTGAATTAGCCAGAGTTCATAATATTTCTATCGGTCAAGAAGGGGTGGTTATTACCGAAGCTGAGGGCATAGCGCAGACTGCGGGCCTTCTGGTCGGCGATATTATTACTGAAATCAGCAATCAGCCGGTCAAAAAAGTCACTGATCTGGCTCAGGTAATGAGTCAGGCTGACCCCCAAACGGGAGTCGAACTGAACATCCACAGGAAGGGCGAGCGATTTACGGTTACTCTGAAAGATGTACCGGAAGCTCCCGAGCCTCCCCCGGCTCCCGCGACACCAGAACCCCCTGAACCGCCAGCCGCGGCTGAACCTGCCGATCCTGCAACAATTCCGCTTACTGGCATGCTTGTTGGAGCTGAAGTAGAACCCGGTGCCATCAACGTGCTTGGAATGGGTGCAGAAGAACTGGTTCCCGAACTTGCCGCTGCTTACAATATTCCGAACGGTGTAGAAGGATTGATTATCACGGAAACGGAAGCTCAGGCTCAGACGGCCGGACTTTTGGCCGGAGATTTAATCATGGGAATCGACAATCAGCCAGTCAAGAAAATTACCGACCTCATCCAGATAATGAATCAGGCGACCCCTCAAACCGGAGTAATCCTGGACATATACCGGAAGGGTGAAAGATTTACGGTCCGTTTGAAGGGATAATATTATGAGCGAAAAAAATGTTACTTGCGTAAAATCCGGTTTATGGCCGTGGTTGATTCTTGATATAGTCCTGGTCTGCGTAACTCTCGCCTGGCTGCTGGTTAACTACCAGAAAACTAACTTCTTCCAGGGAATGCAAAAGACTCCGGAAGCCGTGGTTCAACCTAAGCCCGGACTGCAAGCCACTCCGGTTGCGCTTAATCCGCCGAAACCACCGAAGCCGACGACGAAAAAGATTGACGGTGTAACCCGCCCGACTCCGAGAATCATTTCTTTTAACCAGGTGATACAGGCAGTCTCACCCTCTGTAGTGACTATATCCACCTCTGGAATTCAGTCACAGAGTGGCTCGGGCGTGGTGATCCACAGCCAGGGTTATATTCTGACCAACTACCATGTCGTTCAGGGAGCCAAAAACATAGAGGTCACCGTAATGCGTGACCAGGCCGTCAAAACGTATCCAGCTGAATTAATCGATTTCGATAATGAAATTGATCTGGCAGTTATCAAAGTCGCTCCAGGGACAAATGATGTTTTTACTCCCGCCCCGCTGGGTGATTCAGATACTGCCGTTATCGGAAGCGATATCCTGGTCGTGGGAAGCCCGTTCGGTCTGAGTCAAAGCGCTTCAGCCGGGATCATCAGTAACGCCAACCGCACGCTTTCCACTGCCAATAGGGTGTATGAGCACCTGATTCAGACGGATGCTTCATTGAACCTTGGTTCGAGCGGTGGTGCTCTGGTGAACACAAGTGCCGAAGTGATAGGTATCAACGTTGCTATTCTTTCCATGACCCAGTCTTTCAGCGGCATCGGTTTTGCGATACCGATTAATATTGCAAAAGATAAGTTTTCCCAGTTCATTGAAATTGTCCAATCTCCTCTGAAAAACAACATGGGCGTTGTTCGCCCCCCTGCCCAGGAAGTCTCTCAGCGAACTGCGGCCTCCTCGAATGTTGAAAAAACCAAGGGCCGTGCTTGGCTTGGTGTTGATGCAGATTCGGTAAACGATGCAATTGTACGAAAGTTTAATCTGCCATTCAATCGTGGGGTGTTAATCAATAATGTTTTTGACAAATCTCCGGCAAGCAAAGGCGGCTTTTATCGTGGGGATATCATTGTTCGGGTAAACGACCGACTGGTCAAGGATGAAGAGATGCTCTGGTCGTTTATGTCCGATTGCAGCACAGGAGATGATGTTAAATTCACCGTGTATAGAAATGGCACGCAGGTGGATGTTTTCCTGAAACTGTAATCCGCAAATGACAATGTCTGTTTCGTTCGTTTCAATGTGTCCACCATGGGAGGCGCTGGTCCGGGAGATCGACCAGAGTATCCGGTAATGTCTCCTGCCTGTGTTAGGGAAAACAAAAAAGGCGCATCGCTTGTACTCATTCCGAATGAATGTAAGCAATGCGCCGGCACATCAGTACACCACCATAACATTCTGGGCAACATTTTTCTGGCCGTTTTCAAAGGGCTTTTAGGGGTCCTCAGCAGTAGTTCGGGATTAATTGCCGATGCCGTCCATAGTTCCGCTGACGTCCTTGACTCCTTTGTGACCCTGATTGCCGTCTGGATCGGCGAAAAGCCTCCTGATAAGCGTCACCCTTATGGCTATGGAAAGATCGAGAATATCTCCGGTGTAATTGTCGGCTGTGTGCTGTTTTTTGGGTCATCATCCATCATCATTTTCGCCTTCAAAGACCTGATAAGTGACGATACGCCGCCTATTCCACATTTTGTCGCTCTGATGGCTTCTTTCATATCCATTCTGACCAACGAAATAATCTATCGTGAAGAGATCTGCGCAGCCCAGAAAGTGAACAGCCCCGCCCTTGAAGCCGAGGCCTGGGACAACCGCGTGGATGCGCTTTCATCTGTTGCTGTTTTTTTGGGATTACTTGGTGCACACCTGGGATATCCAAGACTGGACCCATTGGCAGCGTTAATCGTAGGAAGCATTGTACTGGCGATTGCTTGTTCCTTGATTGAGAAGAATTTTGGTGATCTGATGGATATTGGTTTGTCTGCTGATAAAGTCCTGCAGATCAGAGCTCTGGTCAATTCTGATCCGGACGTAAGGGAAATCGGTTATATCAGAACCAGAAAAGCTGGTCGGATCCAGCTTATCGACCTGGAGATTCTCGTAAATGCCGGCACCTCTTTTCCGGAAGCGAACGCTATTTCTCAAAGAATCGTCGAGCTGTTAAATCATCATATCTGTCATCTTGGAAACGCGACTGTGATCTGCAGGCCACAATCTGAACGGCAAGTGTGATGCGAAAACTCGGCAAGACATTGATGGTTTTGTTGGTCTTGGGCCTTGCCATATTTATTTCAATTAATTACCGGGATAAATTCAGATATTCAGCCATCGATCCAACCCGCCCAAAAGCAGTTGTCAATCCCCAACAGGTTATTTCAAAAGTAAAAAACAGTATTGTGGTACTCTGGGCAAGCCAGAAACGCGCTGAAGAAACCAATTTCAGCATCATCGGCTGTGGATTGATTATTGACGCCTCGGGACATGTCCTCACTTCGGCATTAGCCGTGCCAAATGCCGGAACAATAGAAAGCCTTCAGGCTTCCGATCTTCAGGGGAATAAATACGATGCCACAATAATCAGTACAGATAACACCACAAATGCAACCTTGCTCAGATTAAGCCAGGGAACCCATGGAGCACAGGAGAATTTTGCGCCCAGGTTTCAGGCAGCACCATATGGAAATTCTGACCAGCTCAATGTTGGCGAAGAAGTTATTGTCGTGGGCGGCAGAAGAACGCCGTCTGGATGGGAGTTGACGCTTAAAGAGGGCAAAATCCTCAATAACAGTCAGGCATTGGTTGTCAGCAAAAATAAATACCTGAGTCTGATCCAAACCAATCTCGCCTTGCTTTCAGAGGACAATAGCGGTCTGCTCGTCAATTTAAAAGGTGAGGTGATCGGTTTAGCCCTGCCGTTCCTTTTTTCCGAGAATTCTATTCACAACATTAAAGGCATTTCATATGCAATGCCAATCAATCAATGCAATAGAATTCTCGCCGACTTGCCCGGACCAGTTGCGGCCAGTGGAACGCCGGTTGTAAACACCGGAGGCGCCACGGTCAGGCCGGTTAATGCCCCTTTCCGTGAGAAACACGATAATATGTCACGCAAGGTTTCTTTTCTGGAAACTCTGGCGGTCCTACTCATTTTTACTCTGCTGTATTATCTCGTCTACAATAATGCGTTTAACCGCGTTCTTCTCTTCTTAACCGGCGCCATCGTAATTGTGCTGATTGGCAAGCACGTGGGTTTCTACGACCAGGAAAAAATCGGCATCGCCCTGACAAGCAAGATTGATGTGCTCTGCATTCTGGTTGGAATGAGCCTAATTGCTGGCGTTTTGGAGATAGCCGGCCTTTTTGATTACCTGGCCAAAAAGATATCCTTGGCCACTGGTGGCAATAAGTGGCAAATCATGCTGTTGTTTTGTTTTGTCACGTATATGGTCTCCTTAGTTATTAACAATCTGACGACCATAATGGTTATTGCCCCGATGATCCTTCGCCTGTCCAAATGTCTGAATTTCGACCCCAAACCATTTCTGATAAGCATCATTATTGCATCCAATCTTGGCGGCGCATCAACAATGATCGGCGACTTTCCAAATATGCTCATAGGAAGTGAGGCCGGCGTACCATTCGTTCAGTTTATTTATTACATGCTTCCGATTTGCCTCTTTGAATTGATTGTCTTCCTGATCTACTTGAGACTATTTCACAACCGACTTTTTTCCATCCCAAAAGCCGCGATTGAAAAAGCGAAAAAAAAGAACAGCATGAAAATAAAGAGTGACCCCATGAATGACGACCCATGGTGGGATCCGGAACTCCCAGAACTTCCTCCCGGTCGCGTCGCTGAATTGGAAACAAATGCTTTTCTCGAAAGTGTGAGAAGGGAGCTGCCTGAAGCTATTAAGAATCCGCGGGCATTGAGGCGGGGCCTGATGATTTTAGGAATCGTTATAGTGGGGTTCCATTTAGGCGATACTTTTCATCAGACTCCGGCGCATATCGCTTTGGTCGGTGGTGCTCTCGCCCTTCTTTTCGGAAGCTGCTCCACGAAGAGGCTGCTTAAAAAGATCAATTTCAGCGATCTTATCTTTTTCTCGGCACTTTTTGTTCTGGTAGGCGCAGCTGAAGCATCGGGTCTGACTAGTTACATTTCGGAAACGATTATATTCCTTTCTTCCGGAAATATTCTTCTGGCCTGTCTGGTACTAATGTGGATGGCGGCATTCGTTACCTGTTTCTTGAATGCGGGACCCAGCATGGCCCTGTTTCTTCCGATTGTACAAAGTCTTACCTGCCTTGCGCCTCACAATCTCTATTGGTGGTCGCTTTCCCTTGGTGTCTGCGCCGGATCGAGCGCAACCCTGACCGGTGCAACTGCCGGTGGTGTTGCCGCAACGATGCTCGATGATTTCATTCACACTAATGCAGATGAAGCCGAGAGTTTGCCGGAATCAAAACCTGAACACGAATGGAGCCACTCGGGCCTGACGTTTAAGGAATTCGCTAAATGGGGCTTCCCGGCAATGCTAATGTTTTTGACATTTTCAACCATTCATATTACCCTGATCTACTTCTGGTAGGAGCGGCCAATAGTGCATCCTCAACTGATTATTTCATTACTTGGTTCAGTCATACTGATATTGCTGACTCTGCAAAATCCCAATCCAGTGCAGGTTCGCCTGCTGGGCTGGGAGTCAGAGCCTATTCCGTTAATCGTCATAGTAATCATATCCTTTCTGGGCGGAATCATCGTTGCCTCTATTCTCAGCTTACGGCGACAGAGAAGAATGAGGCTAAAAATAAGCCAGTTGGAGAATGAATTAGAGGATTCTAAAAAACCTCTGTTATCCATGGATACAAAACTTTTAACCGAGAATAAAAAGCCTGGAAAAAAAATTGAAGATGATGATTTGTAAGCATCTCATGAAACTTTTTTTGGTATTTAACTGATGTTATCAATAAAACAGCGCAAATTTATTGTAGTGTCGGGGATTATTCTGTCAGTTTTAATTCTTTTCATGGAGGCCGTTTTCCATTTCAACCGTTTTTCGATGTGGTCTACCGCAGCTCATGCCCGCAGTGCCGATCTTGAAAAGGAGTTACAAAGAAGGAATAATCTGATTCCACATATTTCCCGCCTTGTGGATAAATATTCCGAATTCGAGGAAAAAATGTTCAAATCCGTTACTGAAGCCCGGGAATTATTAAATAGAGCACGGCACCCGGATTCCGCAACAGCCATGGAAAAAGATGTATTGGATAAAATGTTGCCCGGTTTAGTTGCCTTATCAGAGCAGTATCCTGAACTGAGGGCGACTCAGGCCACCCAGGATCTGATGAAGGGGTTTATCGAGGCTGAAAATCGCATTGCCGACGCCAAGGAGAAATTTAATAGTACGGTTGGAGCTTACAACCAATGCTATGTGACGTTCCCGGGAAATGTCTTCGCTAAAATTTTTTGTTTCGACAAACTTGAGTATATCGGAAGTGAAAATGAGGTATTAAAGGCCCCACAAATTAATTGAGACTTTTGCGTATGCCAATTCTTATACAAAGGGGTATTCACGATTACCAAAGAAGCCTAAATATTCACGAATCTTTGCCAAGCGAGGTTCCTCACATTCGTTCGGAATGACAAGCAATGCTGCCATTTCGACCGAGGGGAGAAATCTGAACCAATCGGTAAGCATTCTTTGTTAACCATAGGGATATTGAAATTTGTTGATTTGATGTCAAAATATTTGACGTAGGGGCACGGCGCGACGTGCCCGAAATGAAAACATAAATGCGCTTTACTAAGTTGTTTATGTTTGTAATTACCGCCGGAATAACAAGCCCGGGAATCTGAAATCAAAGAGGAATAATTCGTATGGCAAGTGAAAAAAAGAAGAATGAAATCAGCTTGAATTTAATTGCCGGTTTAATCCTGTTCCTTCTTTGTTTTATTATCGGGCTGATCTTATGGGATTGGCATCATTACGAAGAAGTATCCAAGAATATTGCTCACCACAAGGCCATGCTCCAGGCTGAATGGGGAAATAGTTTCGTTTCTCCCCGGTTTCGACCGGATAACAATTATAGCGCTAATATTTATGCCCAGGACCAGTATCAATGGTCGGATAATCAAACCCTGCTTGGTCGGCCATGGTGGGGAATAACAGTACTGCCGGTCAACGCAAAAAACCAGAAGCAGTTGAATTCACCGGTACCATTTGGTGTCGTTGTAACCAGGGTCGATTCCCGCTCGATTGTCGACTCCCTTTGCAGGGGAGATGTCATCGTGCAGGTCGATAGTTGGCTCGTCAGAGATGATCGCATGTTCTGGTCTTTCGTAAAGGATAAAATACGGGGAGACGAAGTCGTACTTACCGTGTTTCGAAATGGGCAAAGAATTGCACTTCGCCTGAAGCTCAAAAAACATACGCTTCAGCCTATTGAAATTGCTGCCCCGAATCAGGCTAATGCTTTACCGGTAGCCCTGCCTATTACCCCAGACAATACTGTCCCACAGGGCGTTCCTGGAGCCGAAGTTGAACCCAGAACCCTGGATCTGCCGGCTATTGGGATCGGAGTGGAAGAGCTGACTCCCGAACTGGCCCAGACATTCACTATTCCCGCATGGCAGGAAGGCTTGATCATTACTGAGGCGGAAGGCGTGGCCCAAACTGCCGGGCTGTTAGCAGGAGACATCATTCAGACGATGAACAATCAGCCGGTCAAGACCATTTCAGACCTGGAAAAAATACT
>JADFYG010000006.1:90685-100687 GCA_015233155.1 Candidatus Rifleibacteriota bacterium | reverse complement strand
ATGGCAGGAAGGCTTGATCATTACTGAGGCGGAAGGCGTGGCCCAAACTGCCGGGCTGTTAGCAGGAGACATCATTCAGACGATGAACAATCAGCCGGTCAAGACCATTTCAGACCTGGAAAAAATACTTAATGAAGCACCCCCGCAGCCAAACGTGACTCTTGAAGCTTACAGAAAAGGTGCACGATTTACTGTTAGTCTGCCTGGTACAAATTGAGCCGTCGAAGTTGTCTTTAGGGCGGATTAGCGAAGCGTAATCCGCTGAATAAAGGAAACGGAAACAAATCAATGTTTTTTGCATATATTATACAAGACAAAGGGCCCGGCCTGAATGCCTGATAAGGCTTTAACAGACAGAAAAATTAATCATGTTTCTCCGAATCCGGAAACATGTAAGAAATGTGCTGCCCAAACACAGTTTTTCAGCCTTCTGGGCAATATTTTCCTCGCAATTTTCAAGGGAATCGCCGGAACGATCACCGGAAGTCTCGGATTGATTGCCGATGCCACACACAGTTCAGCTGACGTCTTGAACTCTTTTGTCGTCATGATCGCATTAAACATCAGTGAACTCCCTCCAGACGAGAACCATCCGTACGGTCACGGCAAGGTCGAAAACATTTCGGGACTGTTCGTCGGGATTATCCTGTTTTTCGGCGCTGCGCTGATTATTGACTCCTCTGTTGAACAACTGATGAGCGACGGCCCATTTGACACCCCCCACCCCATAGGCATCATGGTAGCAATCATCTCCGTCATCGCCAATGAGTTATTCTTTCGTCAGGAGATATGTGCAAGCAGACGAGTGAACAGCCCGGCTATCGAAGCCGATGCATGGGAAAACCGCATGGATGCGATTGCCACAGTCTCCGTTCTTTTCGGCATTCTTGGTGCTCAAGCCGGATATCCTAAACTTGACCCCCTAGCCGCATTATTGGTTGGATTTTTTACCGGACCAATTGCCTGGTCTCTGGTTTCAAAAAACATCGAGGGACTGATGGATGGCGGTCAGACGCACGACCTTGTCGCCCAAATAAGCAAACTGGTTATCTCCAACCCCGATGTAAAAGGGTTGGGTTACGTAAAGACCCGTCCTGCCGGCCGGCATATCCTTATTGATCTTGAAATTCTGGTAAGCGGTGATACCTCAGTTACAAAAAGCGAGGAAATCGCCAGTACCATTCGAAAAACTTTGCTGAGCAACGTTGAGCATGCGGGAGTCATAACCATCGTTTGCAAGTCAGAAAGCCTGAACCACGCTATCCCCGTTCCCGGAGAATTTACCGCAGATGTCACAGATTAACGCGGATAAAGGACGATGGCTGGTTTAATCTGCGCTTATCCGCGACATCTGTGGATAGAAAACCCTTATAGGAACTGGGCGTAACGGAAAGAAATAATGGCTATCAGGCGCAGCGCCGGATAGCCATTATTTTACTTAGAACTTATGAATGCTTTTTCCGCCACTCCTGGCCTGTCGGAAGAGCCACTGAAAATCATGGGACGAACCGGTGTCGGCCGAATGCGTTTCGACGCGGGAGTAACCAACGGATCATCGGATGATACCGACGACTGGCTGGCAATCGCCTGAAGATTCTCTTTAATTCCCTCAAACCAGAAAATACTTCCAATGCCTGCAATGAAACAAATGATGACATCGCTGGCATGCAAAATATTGAATCGGAAGAGATTCCTGAGAAATGGCTCGAACAATATCATGCCCAGGAAAACCAGACCGCCGCCAATGACCCACCATTGAGCCGAATTGGGCGTCTGCAGGTTTCCAATAATGGAGCGTTTCCAGCTCCGGTTGGTAATGATCAGGCACAGATTGGCAACAATCAATGTTGTGAAGGTCAATGCCCGGGCTTCAGCCATATCATGATGAAAGCAGAGTCTCGAAATAAGGAACACGGCCAGGGCGGAGCAAAGAACTTTCACGCCCTGAAGAACACTAAGGAGAATGTCACTGGTTCCAAAAAGCTGGGCGTCTGGATGGCGTGGGGGACGTGACATGACATCGGGTTCCTCGGCTTCCGCTTCGAAAACCACTGAACAGGCCGGATCTATCAGCAGTTCAAGAAAGACGATATGCACCGGAAGCAGGATCATATCCCAGCCGAGCAGAACAGGAATCAGTGAAAGCCCGGCGATGGGAACATGGATTGCGAAAATATACGCCATGGCTTTTTTGATGTTGTCATAAATGGTCCGTCCGACGCGCGTTGCCGCGACGATAGATGTGAAGTCATCATCAAGCAGAACCAGAGAAGAAGCTTCGCGAGCAACGTCTGTACCGCGGGCTCCCATGGCAATACCGATATGAGCGGCTTTCAGAGCCGGGGCATCGTTTATCCCATCGCCGGTCATGGCGACAATCTCACCTCTCGCCTTATAGGCCTCAACCAGCCGCAGCTTCTGTTCAGGGGCAACGCGCGCATAAATACAGGTCCCGGAGACGCGCTCCTGAAGTTCTGCATCGGACATTTCATCGAGTTCAGGCCCCGTAATGACGACATTATCAGGTTTCAACCCGATCTGGCGGGCGACGTGCTGAGCGGTCCCGGGATAATCTCCCGTAATCATTACGACCTTGATACCGGCTTCATAACACTCCTTGATCGCGCCCGGAACTGTCGGCCGGATAGGATCAGAAAAGCCGAGAAAACCGATAAATTTGAAGGGAAAGTCATGCTGACTCTTTGGGAGTTCTCCGATATCGAATGTGGCCGAAGCGACACCAAGCACACGCAGACCATTGTCTGCCATCTCGACGACCTGCTTCAGGAGTCTGCCCTGTTCTTCCTCTTCAAGATGACAGAGGTCGAGAATCGCCTCAGGTGCGCCTTTCGACGCAATCTCGTAGTGGGCGCCATCCGGGGAACGCCAGACGTGAGATAAGGCCAACATTTCATGGGAAAGCGGATATTCGTGTTCCAGCTTCCAGTCGGCATGGTAGTGTTCCTTACCTGTTAAGAAGCGGCCCTCAACGGCTTTGATGGCCTGTTCCATCGGATCAAAGGGGTCTCTCTTACTGGCGAGGCTGGAAAACTTGACGAGCTGATTGAAATGTTCAGGGAGAGCTGTTTTTTTATTATCGTCCAGAAAAAACATCTCGTTTGCATTTGAAAGACCGGCAACAGTCATGCGATTCAAGGTCAGAGTGCCCGTTTTGTCACTGCATAGAACCGTCGTCGAGCCAAGCGATTCCACGGCGGGAATTCTGCGGGCAAGCACATTTCTCTGAGAAATTCGCCACGCCCCGAGAGCGAGAAAAATAGTGAGAACAACGGGAAATTCTTCCGGGAGCATGGCCATGGCGAGGGTGAGTCCGGCCAGGAAGCCGTTAGTCCAGTTTCCACGGGTAAAACCATACACGACGACCACGAGAATGCAGGAGGCCAGCCCGATAATAGCCAGATTTCGAATCATTCCTGCTGTCTGACGACGCAGGGATGTCTCTTCCGGATCGAGTTCCTGCAAAGCTTTTCCGATTTTGCCCAGCTCCGTCTTTGCACCGGTAGCTATTGTAGTGGCAATACCCTGGCCCGAGACGACCAAAGTTCCTGAGAAGAGGAAGGGAAGATCGTCTCCGCCGGGACGGCCCATTGCGGTGGGTGCAACTCCGTCGCCGACGGCTTTTTTCCGGACGGGAATCGGCTCGCCTGTCAACAGAGACTCATTTACCGCTAGATTGGCCCCTTCAAGAAGAACTGCATCGGCAGGCACACGATCACCCTCGGAAAGAATGAGAATGTCATTGCGGACGACTTCCCTGCCTGCAATTCGCATTTGAGTGTGGTCACGAATGACAAGAGCGCGCGGGCTGGAAAGATCGCGCAAGGCTTCCAGAGCACGCTCGGTTTTATGTTCCTGATGGAAGGTAATGCCCATGACGACGAAAACAAAACCCAGAAGCATGAGCGCTTCTTCGATATCTCCAAGAATCAGATATAAAACTCCGCAGGAGACAAGCATCAGGAACATCGGCTCACCCGCCACATCCTGTGCGATTGCCAGCACTCCCCTGGGCTGCGACTGAGGAAGTTCGTTCGGACCGTCTTCAATGAGACGTACAGCCGCTTCTGATTCGGAAATACCTTTTACCGCGGTCAAATCGAGCGTGAATGCCATATTATTTTTCCTGACTGAACATCTTTTCCATATTCTCTTCCCACCATTTCAACCAGTCAGTGACAGCTTTCTCACGCTCGGGAAAATCAATAGCTTTTTCCATGCCAAACTCTTTTCCGGTTAAGAAGCGCAGCGCTTTATCCGCTTTTAATTTCTCTGCCAGATTTTCTGATTGCAGCCTGGTGATAAACTCTCCGATGATGACCTTGGACTGAATATTGCTTAACGTTTCCAGACAACATTGCTCAATCGTTTCACGTTCAGTTTCAAAATAAACCTTTACTATCGGTGCTCCGCCCTGCAGATTCTTCCAACCGGCAACAGTAATTGCCCGTCGCTGAACATTCTTATTCTTATCGTTAATAGCATTTAAAATAGCTGTGGTGGCCATCTCTCCATCAGAATGTGACAAAATATTCAGTATGACAAGCTTCGTCGAAGTGGAAACGGTATCCATTATCGATGCCAGCTTTTCGCTTGAGCCAGGAACATTCAGTCTTATAATGCTTTCAGAAATTACTTCCAGAAGTTCTCTTCTGCCCGCCTGGCTTTTGATAAGAGCATCAACCAAAATCGGCGCGGCCTCCGGCTTCCCAAGCTCACCAAGCTTTTCGGCTGCCTGCAGCTTCATTTCCTCATGCTCATCATTAAGATCCTCGATGGCTTTGAAGAATATCAATTTTTCAGATTTATTCTTAAATCTGATTTTTTCAAGAGTTGTACCACTCTCGCCGGGAACAGAGATTTCCTCTTCACTGGAACCATCGTTTTCCCCCTCAGGAGTCTTAGGCCCCTCTGATACAGTTGACGCCTGGGATGCCGCTCCCCCTTGGTCTACGACGGGTTCCTCTTGTTTATTTTCTTCGCGGGCCGCTGCTTCCCGTTTAAGCTGATTTTGCTTTTCCTGTTCTTCCAAGGCCCTTGCTTCCTGAACGGCCTTTTCTTCTTCTATTTCCACTTTTTGTTTGAGATTCTCAACCTCTTTTTGCAATTCGGAAATCTGCTCTGCCTTTTGTGCGACTTCTCCGTCGGGTTCCCGGTAAGCAACTTTTTGGGTTTCATCTCCGGAAGTGGTCTCGCCACCTTCACCTTCGAGGGTGACGGGAGCTGATGGCTCTTTCCCGGGGAGTTCCTGGCCGGTGAGTTTTTCCTCAGCAAGTCGCTTCTCAGCTTCTTGTCTCTCGGCCAGTTCTTTCTTTTCTTTTTCGATTTCAATCTCTAAATTGGCTATCTTTTTATGCAAAGCTGCGACGTCAACTTTTTCAGCAGCCTCATCATCAGCGTCTCTACTCTTTTTGGCTCCAAAAGGATTCAGGCGGCCTAGCGTATCAAACACTTTTTTGGATGCTCTCGACACAACATTCTCGCCTTTCTTTTCGCCACCAGCCACCTTTACATCCTCAGCCCCGCCAGTCTTCTTATCCTTATCAGCTTCTCTTGTGCCAAAAGGATTCAGACTTGCAGCCATATCCAGTACATTTTTGGGAACATTAAGTATCGCCTTTATCGAATCAATGAAAGCGGCATCAGCCATCCTTGCTCCACTTTCCAAAATCGATTCGTCAGCTCTGCCGCCTTTTTCTTCACTTGCGCTCGATGGCCCAAATGGGTTCAGGTTACTGATGGAATCTAAAATTTTCTCAGGGATTCGTGACACGAGCTTGATCTCAGCACAAACAGCCGCATCAAGACTCTTGGACTGCTTTTCCAGATAATCAAAGAATGAAACACGCTTGCTGCTTTTATTATTCATGGTTTCATCATTTTTTTTCATATTCATTCGCCCCTTTTCACTTTCCCTGAGTTCGATTGAGTCCTGCACGGCAAAAGACAGCAGATGTCATTGCTGCATGCAGGTCGGATTAGCGAAGCGCAATCCGACAACAGTCTTTAATATGCGGCAACAAAAATAACCTGTACAATCACTTTTTGTCGTAGAAGCCGACTTTAACAGAAGAAACGGTGTCTGTCAAAGATTTCAAAACCTCTTCCATGGTCGTATCGACGCCCTTCAGAGAGCTGATTTTGTCTTCCATTACCTTGATCTCTTTCAGGAGTTCGCTCTTCTCATAATGAACCTGGTCAATTTTCGCCTCAAGTTCATCTCTTTCCTTCTGCATGGCAAAATAGAAGTTTTCGAGATTCTCCAGCTCTTCCTGGATCTTTTGATTCCCCTTTTCGTCCTGATCGATGCTCAGTTCCAACTCTTTTATCTTCGAGCTATAACCTCTCGATTCCAGGACAAGACTGCGTACTTTCTGATTCAAAGCCCGAACTTCCTCTTCGAGAAGCTCAATCTCTTTTTGAGGATCTCCAAATTTTTGCTTTTCCTCTTTCATCGCCTCCAGCTTTTCCTTCAGCTTGATGTTCTCATCTTTCACCTGAGAAAGCTGTGTTTGCGTCTCTCTAAGGTCAGATTCAAAAGCTTCCTTGACCTTCAGCGAAGAAGCAAGCATCTCCTGAAGGTCATTGACCATTTCAAAGGCGATTCTTACTTTTTTAGATTTTGGCGATGCCGCGTTTACATCCATCATTTCCTCGCTCCTTTATCACGCCGGACTAACTTATCGGGGTGCGGGAACACGGCGCGCCGTGCCCGTATCTGGAAACTGCTCTGCCTAAAAAAATGGAATCCATTTTACACATTCAAATCTATTTGTCCTCGGGACAGCAGTAAAAATCCCTTTATAATCTGGTATATCTCTCCTAATTCATTTTCCTTCCCTTTAACAATGCCAAGTTCTTCCCTAAGGGTCTCTATTTTTTCTTTGCAAGCGGTTATTTCATCTGTCCTCGCCTGAAATAGGCTCTGACAGTTCAGTATTTCATCTGAAATCGACTGATTGTCCTTTACTTGCAGTTGAAGCTTAGCCTGAAAATCATTCTTCCTTTTTGCTGAATGCTTGGCTCGAAGATTCAAGGTCACAATTATTGAAGAATAATTCTGTATTTCACTTTGCAGAGCTTCTGCCTTTTTTTCGATATCTCTTTTCTCTATTTCAAGAAAGGCGATTTCGGATTCACAGGAGGACAACTTATCGGTTTCCTCATCAAGCCTTTTCACTTGGTCGTTCAATGAAACATTTTCATCCTGAAACTGGCCAAATTCTTTCCTGGTGGACGCAATTTCAGACTCAAGTTCGCTATTCCGGAGAGCCGTCTTTTCGATCTCCTCACGGAGATCCCGGATTTTCTTCAGTACCGCCCCTCTGTCTTTAGGCAGATCAACAGCATTATTTTCTGTATTTATCGGCATTTCATCATCCTCCAGAAAAATCGCATAATAGTAGCACATTTTGACTATTTCGTGCATTTTTTTCATCAATAAACGAATTTCCCACACCTGTCGATAACAAACCGAGGTTCCAGTTGAGCAGTAATGCAAAGCTATGAAAGGAGATGTAACAAATGAGTGATAAAGTGACCCTCATAGAAGCGGCAAAAGAAGCAGGAACGACAAGAGATAAAGCCAAATACTGGCTTGAACTTCTCAAATGCGATCTTCCGATGGAGAAGCATAAAATTCTTGTGCCTGTCGAAACTGTTGTTACCCTGAAAGCAATGAGAATTGCCATTGACTCCGGGTTGACGCCATCGGCTGCGGCAGAGCGGATAAAACTCCAGAATATGCCTGCCACCCCTGCCAGTACAATCGAAAGAAGATCTGTTTCATCAACGCCATTCGATGCTATAACGCAGATGATGGCGCGGCTTGATATTCTGGAAAAAGCTGTCATGCGGTGGGTTGATGATTTCGAGGATCAACTGCACGGGGAAACCGGCTAAGGATTCATTCTTCCTGAATCCTCTTCAATCGGTCGATTCAGGTAAGGCGCTGGAAAGTAGCATAAATGCGGCGGTGAGCAGGTCTTTGCTCTCCGCCGCTTTGTATATTCACGCTCAGCGATTTATTACATCTTTTATCTCTTGAGTTTGGGAATTATTCCAGGTATTATTCTGCATATTCGGCCCGGCAATGGGCAGGCTTCTGAATCATGGCATTACGCACTCCAAGTCAGAGCCAAAATGGGAGTCTAAAGCTTACTTGCTTTTAGATTACCGGATATTAAGTTCTGACATCTCGATTGGTAATAACATCATGGAGAAAGGCCTAAAATGAGAAAAGAGATAACTGAAAAGCGCGTTAAAGAAGAAGTGACAAGCGAAAGGCGACCGGACATGGACAAAGAGACAAGCGGGAAAGTAGAAATTGTTGCTTCAACACAGGATGTCCTGGCAGCCATCAGGGGGATGAAAGAAGCCCTTAGCAATTGTCGCAAGGATATCGAGGATTTGACCGGTGAGAGAGATGACTTCCAGGACAAGCTTGAAAAAGAGAAAGTCGCATTACAGGCTCTTCAAAACAAGTATGATGAGTTAAGTAAGAAGAATGACGAAAGCAACCGGAAGAACGAGCAGTTGGATAACGAGTTAGCCGAAGCCGGAGAGCGTGAAAAACAGCTTGAAGATGAGCTATCGGAGGCCCAGAAAAGCCTGGAAGAAATCAAGAAAGCCCTTGAAGTCTGAAGACATTGGAGCCATTTCTCCAGCAATCAAAACGCCAGAAACTTGTCTTTCATTTTCTGAAGAGAAGCCCCTGAGCCATTGCCTGGGCAAGGGGGTTTTGTTTTTATGAAATCTGCTGACTCCGATAATCTTGGAGCAACTTGAAAAATGGGTTGCGAGACTGGTAGGGCGGGACCGCTGGGCCCGCCGAGGTTTACGCATTACCAGCATGATTGAGTCATTTTTTCAGGTTCAGGTTCAGGAATGTTACAAAAATTTCGCTGGTAATCTGCCGTTTTGAACCAACACATTCGGTAAAGGTTTGAGCTACTTTCTTATGACAACCGTCGATTCCAATAGCGGAATTCCTGATGAAAAGTCAGGGAGTATAGTCTCCGATAAAGATAAAATTTTATCCCGCATCGGCGAACTCAGCAGGCTGAAGGACAAGGGCAAGGCCAAAGAGGATGAGTGCGCCACCCTGACGAGGAAACTGACGGAGGCAAATGAAAAACTTGTCACTCTCGAAAATCAACTCAGGGAGCTTGAAGAACTTCGGGAAAAGATAAAAGAAAAAGATGAGACAAACACGCGTCTTACCGGAAAACTTTCAGAGATGGACGGAATACTCAGTAATAGCGAAATAACTCTAAGAGAACTCAATGAAAAAGTTAAAATTAGAGAGGATGAGCATTTCAGACTGGCTGGAAATTTTTCGTATATTAGTGAGAAACTCGCCAAAGCTGAAATTGAAAACAAGGATCTCAGAGAAAAAGTAAAGTTAAGAGAAGAAGAGAACGCCAGACTTTCAGGCCAGAATTCTGAAACTATTGGTAATCTCAATAAGAGCGAAAATGAGATCAAAGAGGTTCGGGAACGTTTAAAGATCAGAGAAGACGAAATTGCGCGACTGAACGGGCAAAGCTCAGAGACCAAGAATAAACTTGACCAGAGCGAAAACGCTGTCAGAGAGCTTACTGAAAAGATAAGAATAAAGGAAGAGGAAAACTCACGATTATCCGGGCAAGTCTCTGAAACCGCTGAAAATCTCAGCAAGAACGAAAATGAGGTCAGAGAACTTCGGGACTATGTAAAAGCAAGTGAAGACGAAATTGTCAGACTGAGCGGGCAATGTTCTGATACCACCGATAAACTCGGGCAAAGCGAGAATGTTGTCAGAAAACTTTCTGAAAAGATAAAAGAAAAAGAAGAGGAAATATCAAGACTGTCCGGACAATTCTCTGAAACAGCCGGCAATCTCAACAAGAATGAAAATGAGGTCAGAGAACTTCGCGAGCATGTCAAAGCAAAAGAAGAAGAAATTGTCAGACTGAGCGGGCAATGTTCTGATACCACCGATAA
>JADFYG010000006.1:36489-90586 GCA_015233155.1 Candidatus Rifleibacteriota bacterium | reverse complement strand
AAGAAATTGTCAGACTGAGCGGGCAATGTTCTGATACCACCGATAAACTCGGGCAAAGCGAAAATGCTGTCAAACAGCTTTCTGAAAAGATAAAAGAAAAAGAAGAGGAAATATCAAGACTGTCCGGGCAATTCTCTGAAACAGCCGGCAATCTCAACAAGAATGAAAATGAGATCAGAGAACTTCGTGCCAACGTTACGGCTAACAAAGAAGAACTTGCCCAACTGAGCGGGAAATATTCCGAGATCATTGATAAACTTGGTCAGAGCGAAAATGCAGTCAATGAGCTCTCTGAAAAGACAAGGGTTAAGGAAGAGGAATATTCCCAGTTGACTGGAAATTTTTCAAAAGTCAGCGCGAACCTGATCAAATCAGAAAATGAAAATACGATTCTCAAGAAAAAGCTGAAAGAGCAGGAGGAAGAAAATCTACGCCTGTCCAGCAAAGTCTCTGAAACTGCTGGGAATCTTAATAATAATGCTAACGAGATTAAAGAACTAAGAGAAAATCTAAAGGTAAAAGAGAAAGAAAACTCTCTTCTTTCAGGGCAAGTCTCTGAAACGGCCGGAAATCTTAATCAGAATGCGAACGAGATAAATAAACTTCGGGAAATGGTAAAGGTAAAAGATAGTGAAATTGCCAGTCTGTCGGGGCAATGTTCGGATAACACAGATAAACTGGGCAAGAGGGACATCGAAGTCAGGGAATTAAAAGAAAAAATTCGTATTAAAGAAGAAGAGTATTCCCGCTTGACTAGTAAGTTTTCTGCTGCGAATACCAATCTAAGCAGACACGATAACGATGTAAAAGAACTCAAGGCCAGGATTAAGACGAAAGAGGATGACAATTCTCTTCTGACGGCGAAATTATCCGAGATAAACGCAAAGTTAGCCAAGAATGAAAATGAGATCCAGACTCTTAATCCTAAAATAAAGATAAAAGAGGATGAAGTTTTTCAACTGTCCGGAAAATTATCTGAAATAATAGCGAAACTCAGCGTTTATGAAAAAGAGATCAAGGATCTCAAGCAAAAGCTACAACATAAAGATGATGAAATTGCTGGCCTTAACGGAAAAGTCGTTGAGCTGCACGGCAAACTCATCAAGAATGAAAATGAGATAAAAGAGCTCAAACAGAAGATACAGCTTAAAGACGGGGAAATTTCCGGTGTGACCGGCAAAGTGACTGAGTTAACCGGCAAACTCGTCAAAAATGAAAATGAACTGAAAGAACTCAACCAAAAGATAAAAAATAAAGATGAAGAAGTTGCACGCCTGACCGGGAAACTCACAGACACAAACGGCAAACTCGTCAGGAATGAAAATGAACTAAATGACCGCAACCAAAAGATCAAGGCGAAAGACGATGAAATTGCTCGTCTGACTGGAAAAATAGCTGAATTAACCGGCAAACTCGGCAAAAATGAAAATGAGCTCAAGGACCGTAACCAAAAGCTACAGACTAAAGATGAAGAAATTTCCCGCATGACCGGAAAACTTACGGAAGCAACCGAAAAGCTCAGCAAAAGCGAAACTGAGCTCAAGAGACACGAGAAGGTGCTTGAAAAAGAGCAGGAAAAAGAGCAGGAACTTGAGAAGGAGCTAATCCGGGCTACGGCGAAACCTTTGAAACAGGAAATGCCGCCAAAGGCTGATTTGAAAGAGAAAGTTCCGGATGCCGCCGATCATCCGGCCAGCCCGGAAGTCATAAAAATGATTGAGTCGGGTTTTGTCGGCTGGAAGGGAAAAAACCGTGATGAGAAGCTGAAACATCTTGCCCTCATCGAAAGGGTCAATCCGACAATTGGAGTCGAAAAAATTAAGGCTCTTATTCCTGTCGAAGAAGATTCTTTTGTCAAATCCACCATGTTAATGTTCAGCTTAAAACAGTTAAAGTCGCTCGTCTCCCGCTGATCAGGATGGTATGATCAACCTGCCAGGAGTTGCGGCAACGGGTATATCGGCGATCTTTGCATCAGCATTTTCCCTGGCAGGCCATGGCGCGGGCAAAATTTCAGCTACGGGCTGCGTCAACAATTGATTCTGGGTGGGAACAACCTGACAAGGCTGGTTAAAAGCGGCGGCTTCAAGGGGCCATTGAGAAATAACCTCCGCCAGAAAAGACTTTATGTCCTCCGCGCCTCGAGAAGTATCACAGAATTGGAAAATAGTCTGACCACAGCTTACTGCCTTCGAAAATTCGGTACACTCCCGGATAATGGTGTTCAGAAGATAATCTCCATAGTATTTCTGGAGAGCCTCTTTTGAATCTTTACACACTTTCAAATGAGAGTTGTAGCGATTCATCAGAACATAGATTTTATTCAGTTGAAATGAATAATCTTCGCCGATAGTGGCGATAGTTTCCATAATCAGTCGTAATCCATTATATGAAAGAAAATCAGCGAGCGCCGGAATAATGAGATCATCAGCGCTTAGAACAGCATTCAGACTGAGGAGCCCCATGCTGGGTGGGGCATCCATAATAACCATATCGTAATCATCTCTGACTTCACTCAACGCCCTTTTCAACCGATATTCCCGGGCGCCAAGAGGCATGAGGTGAACATCGATAGGGGCCATGGTCAAATTGGACGGTACAAGATCAAGGGTCGGAAGGGCAGTTTTGATAATAGACTCCTTCATGGGTTTTCTATTGATCAGAACATCAAAAAACGCCGATCCATACTCTGCCCCATCATACCCGAGACAACTCGAGAGGTGCCCCTGAGGATCCAGATCAATGATCAACAGCTTGTAGCCCATTTCGGCAAGCCGAAAACCGTACGAAGCCGCTATACTGCTCTTACCCGTGCCACCTTTGAAGCTGGCAAACAGCTGAACCTTTTTTTGAAGTCTGGGAAAGGTTAAATCCAGTTTTTCACGTATCCGACTGACTTCCTCAAAAGTGTAGAACTCTGTTTTCGGCTTACACAGGCCGTGGAAACACAAGGACTCTTCGAAATCAACAATATCTATGTTTTTCCTGGAAGTACTCATTAAACCAAACACCTGGTTTAATTTGTATTTGGAAGTTTCCACTTTTGATACCTGCCTTCAACTAAGAATTGCCTGACGCACCTCTTCAAGATCTTCGGCAATTTTAAGCATTTCATCCTGCTCTTTTTTTAAGGCGGTAACCTTTTCCCGGGATTTTTCCTTATCAGCGCTCAATTGAGATAGCCGTCGCGCTAAATTCGTTTTCTTCACTTCCATATTTTCGATTTCTATTTTCAGCTCCGCTATTTTCTGCAATTTTGCTTCCTTCTCGGAAATGTCTTTCATTTTCGCTTCAAGATCAGCAATGCATTTCAATTGGGTATTTACAGTCTTCTCGTGATCATGAATTCGCATCACCTGAGTTTCTTTTTCTTCAAGGAGAAGCGCTTTTTCCACTCTCAACTCCTCTAACATTCCACACTGTATAGCAAATCCCTGACATTCTTCCTTGAAGTGACGATTTTCCGAATTGCAATTGAGAACTTCTTTTTCTAGGGAATTGAGTTCGTTTTCAAGACTCAATTTTTGATGGTACAGTTTTCCAAAAATCCAACTTACTTCCTTGATCATTTTATGCAGGAGTGCGGTCTTTTCACCAAGAGACAGGAGATTGAAAGGAACGCCTTCTATGCGGGTGGGAAATTCTTCTTCCTGCGAAGAACTCAGTTTCTCCTCAGATAACTGTGTAATCTTTCTGGAAGCTGAGATATCACTTTTCAGAGTGTAACCGGCTTCATGTGTACCGTTTTCAATGGACGGACGATTCTCTGTTTCGCCAATTGGTTGGGAAGATCGAGATGCAGATTGGGTGGAGTCGCCTTCCTTCGATTCTTTTTCGCGATCACCCTTCGTTACCAGGTTCGATGGCCGGAACTCGGATAATTTCGGAATTTTTTTCGGTAATGTTCTGTCAAAACGGTTATTCATTTTGGCTGATCTTTCTCCAACAATTAGCAATCTCCGGAGTAACTACCCTGAAATCCATTACCTTGAACCTGCTCCAAGGGGGTACAGAAGATCTTGGGAATATTTAAAATTTCCCGTTTTGATGATTACACAGATAATTCCCTGAAACAGTGGAACAACAACAATTTGGAAAAAACTATCATGAATGTACAATGCCTGTCAACATTCAAATACTGAACAGGAGAACACGCTTGTCTTATGGTGCCTCTTGATTTAAAATGCGTTAACAAACGGTTTGGCTCGCTCAAATGTTTTCATTATTACGAAAATGCAGCATCAGTCCGATGATCAGAGCGGGGCTACAAACCGGTTTACCCGAATGAAGGGTCGGCTTTTTCATATCCCATTTCTGTTCTGAATAATTATCTCGGTTGAAGATGAATTCGAACTGCTTTGGATTAGAGGCGAAATAAGAAACTGAATCATGAGCGGCGATGAAACAAAGATAATCCTTCTGGTCGAAGACGAACCCACGACCAGAGCATCAGTGTCCCTGATTCTCGAGAAATTCGGCTACAAAGTGAGAACAGCAAATTCTGGTGAAGAAGCCGTGGCTCTTATTTCCGCAAATAATCCAGTCGACCTTATTTTGATGGATATGAACCTGGGCATGGGCATGGAAGGTACTGAAGCTGCTCAACAAATTGTCGCGATCAGAAATATCCCAGTCGTTTTTCATACCTCACACACCGACCGGGAAGTAATAAAAAAAGTACATGGCATAACGCGTTATGGCTACGTAGTCAAATCCTCGGGAACATATGTTCTTCTGGGTGCTATCGAAATGGCGTTCGAGCTTTTTGCGGCCAATCAGAAGCTTGAAAATAAGATGGAAGAGCTGCATGAGCGAGAAGCCCTCTACCGATCACTAAGCGAAGCCTCTCCACTTGGAATTTTTCAGGCCAATCTGGTCGGAAACTGGATATACGCCAATAACATCCTGAAAAATATGTTGGACATCGGTTCTGAGGAAATAATCGGCCAGCTTTGGCGACAATCAATCCACCCGGATGACCGAAAGAAGTTCTTCCAGGAATGGGAAGCGACGATTTCAGAAAAAAGAAAGTTTTCTCTGGATTTTCGACTGCAGAAGCCCAATGGTGATATCCTCTGGATACATGGATTGGCCTCCCCGATTACAGGCTCTTCAGGCCGAGTACATGGATTCGTCGGAACCATGGAAAATACTACGGAAATAAAACAGACTCAGGATCAGTTGGAAAAGGCCAGGGAATCCAATCGCGTCAACCAGATTAAAAATCAATTTTTAACCAACGTCAGTCATGAAATTCGTACTCCGATGAATTCCATTCTTGCTAATTGTCGCCTTGCCCAAAAAGAGGAGTTGAGTCCCAGGCTGAACGATTTCCTTAAAACAATTAATGATTCATCAGTTCTCCTTCTGAAACTACTGAACGACATTCTTGATTTATCCAAAATTGAATCCGGAAATTTTGAGCTTGAAAAAATTCCTTTTCTCATTCATGAAGTCCTTGACCAGGTTTACGAAATGCTTTCTAACACTGCTATAGAAAAAGGACTGATATTGTCCTATTTCATTTCGCCCAAGATTCCAAGGTTTGTTCTCGGTGATCCACTGCGATTTCAACAGATATTAGTGAATCTCGTGGGAAATGCATTGAAATTTACAAATGAAGGCAGTGTGGAAATCAGCATCGACCTCGATGAAATCGTTGGCAATACGGCACAGCTTCGCATTGAAGTAATCGATACCGGCATCGGAATTCCTCCCGATCACCTGGAGAGATTGTTTTCCCTTTTTTCCCAGGGTGACAGTTCAACGACTCGAAAATACGGTGGAACCGGGCTTGGGCTTGCCATCTGTAAACGCCTGATCATGATCAAGGGTGGCAGTATTTCGGTGAATAGCCAGGTTGGAAAGGGAACCACCTTCACTGTTAAGCTCCCTCTCGAACAATACTTCGATGAGGATACGAAAGATATACTTTTGGAACTCTCGCCAGGCACGAGTTTAACGAGAAGTACCCAGCCACGGGACAGAATGGTGTCGGAATCAACGCAGGACATTTCCTCTGTTCCAGATCATGACGTATCGATAAATCCGGAAAACCGCGTGGCGCTGGAACACGCCCTGAGAGAGTTTTCCGAGCTTATTTGCAAGCATGATCTTTCAGCCAGAAGTAAACTCGCAACCATTCGTGAATTATCAGAGGGCTCGGAATATCAAAAAACCTTCGCTCAGATCGAAGCCTGCCTTAAACGTCTGGATTTCAAGAAGGCCGCAAACATGGTCGAAGCGATAGTCTCCAACTTACGGATTTCACCGGACAAGGAAAATATATGATCGCTGCCAAACCAGTGATTCTCATTATTGACGACATCCCATCAAATATTGAGACTTGCAGCCGAGTGCTGGAAGCAAATTATACAATTCTTGGTGCGGTCAGCGGCCCAGACGGAATTGAACTTGCCATCTCGGAAAATCCTGATCTGATTCTACTTGATATCATGATGCCGGATATGGACGGTTACGAGGTTTGTAAAAAACTCAAGGCCAATAAGAAAACCAAGCGCATTCCCATAATTTTCGTAACCGCCAAGACTCTCGAAGAAGACGAAACTCGTGGCCTGGAACTCGGAGCAATCGATTACATCACGAAACCAATTTCACCGCCAATTTTAAAGGCCCGCGTGAAAAATCATGTTGAACTGAGACGTCAGGGAGAGATCTTGTCCAACCTTGCAAAAGCGGGTGAGCGTGCCAAAACTGAGTTTCTGAACAATATCACCAGAGGCACGCAATCTCCGTTGGCATCCATTCTCGATTTTACGGAGATGGTGTTTGACTCATCAAGAGTTATCGAGCAGGAAAAAGAGTATATAAAACAAGTGGATCAGTCTTCGGAGAAAATAGTCACTCTTGTTGCTGACATGATGCAGTTGAGTCAGCTTGTTGAAGGTGTCGTCAAATTTACTCAGGCCCCGTTTTCCCCGTCACAACTCTTTACCTCTCTTGATACCGAATTTTCTGCTGCCGCCAACAGCAGAAAAATTAAATTAAGCTTTAACATTCATCCCGATGTTCCCAAAGTGCTGGCCGGCGATCAAAAACTTCTCTATGAAGCGATCAAACGGCTGATCGATAATTCCCTTAACTTCATGAGTGCCGGAGCAATTGAGGTTACAGCCCATTTCCATGCAGAAAATGGCTTGTCCATTATTGTGAAAGACACTGGCTACGGAATTCCACGCGATAAGCTGAAGACCATCAAAGCAAATCTGGCCCTGGCAGAACGACAGCTGGACACGAATTTTGCCAGACTCGGTCTCGGATTAACAATTGTGAATAAACTTCTCGCGTTATGCCACGGAACAATATCCATAGAAAGTGAGGAAGGAAAGGGAACCAGCGTCTCTCTAACCTTCCCTTACAAATATTTTTCCTGGCTGGACAAAACAATTCCAGATGCCATCGGCGTGAAGAAGAATCCGCCCCCACGTTCCCCCATAAAAGGGCGATAAATAGCGGACGAGGCATGCCTCGCCCCTACGGTTTGTCCTGAGAAACAAAATGAATTTGTTCAAGTGAGTTTGAACAATTCGGTCATGTGCGCAATACATTGCCCTCGAAACAAAATTTGATGCGCCATTTCCAATAATACTCTCAGTTTTGAAATCTGAAATGCCGATATGCAGGGTATGTACTGTCTTTAGTTCGACTGTCTGACATCGAACGGGACAGAAAAGAATGTACCCAGGCGGAATCCGTCCGCCCGCATAAGGAGAACAGGAATGTCGACTCTCCTCCTGATCGGATTGTATATTTTTCTGGGTTTTTTCTGTTTGATGACATTCGACCATCTTCTGATACTTGTCCGGGAATTCTTTTCTCATTCAGATGGGCGTCGCTGCCTTATTTCAAATAATCTGCGTCAGGCGGCGGAAAATGGACATGTCGATGCTCAGATCACCCTTGGCTTGCTCTATCTGCGACTTTCTGAGGACTCCATCGGCATGCATTGGCTCCGCCGGTCTGAAAGCAAATGCGGAGAAATCGACTTCCAGCTCAGAGACAGGCGATCCCAGCGACTGCTCCAGGCCCCTCCCCGCCAACTATTGGCTTTGCCGGCCCCTGATATGCAAAACATCGAATCGCTCACATCGATGTCATCGTAGGAACACCCGGAGTCATTTAATTCTCGACAGGTAGGGTAGCGACCGCTGGGCGCGCCGCGTCTTTTGCCACGAGCTTTCTCGGCGGGCCCGGCGGTCCCGCCCTACCATTCTTTGAAATCAGTCTATTCAAGCCATTCTACGGTGGAGAATAAATGACCTTGGCGGGAACACCACGACGGTTGCCTTTCTTCGTATGGGAAGGTATCATAGCGAAGTTTAAGAAATCGTAACAGAGTCTGTTTCTTCGCTCTGAACTTCACTTTCCTTACTGGAGGTCCCCCATGGTTCGCCGTTTTCTCATAGCGGGATGTGCCGTTCTCGCGTTGTCAGCCCCATGTATTGCCGTGCCCACAGCTAAAGAAAATACAGCCACCGGCAAAACGAAAGCCGTCGAATCACCCAAGCCTTCCGCGACTGTCACCTCAGCTCCTAAGCCGAATTCCCCACCAGTGCCGGGAGGCACAATCGCAACTACGCCAACACCCATAGATGGAGTTGTGTTGTCCAACCAGATGATGATCACTTTCATGGAGCGCATGAAGGGCGGTAATCTGGCGGAAGCACGCAATATTGCGCTGCAGATGATCAATGGCAACGAAAAATATGTTGATACGCCCGAAAAAGAGTATCGATCATTTTCCACTATCATGGGAAAAACATTGTATGAAATGCAGGCAAAACGTGAAGGACGCAACGCTCAGATCGAATGGGTCCTGCAACCGATTGCTGACGGTTTTTATTTCATGGCCATGGTTGATTATCAGGAAGGAAAGATGAAAGAGGCCCTCGATAATATCCAGAAAGCTATATCATGGGACCCCGTCCGCGCAGCCTTCCATGTCGAGCGCGGCTTCCTGATGCTGCATCAAAAAGGCAATCTTGACCTGCCCATGGTGCTCACCTCTTATCTGAAAGCCCTTGAGCTTGCCGATAATGCCGATGACTTCGCGACCGCCTTGCGCGGAGTCGGTTATGTCATGGTCGAACGCGGTGATCTGAGCGCCGGCTACGCGGCTTATGTTCTTGCAAAACGATTTGATCCAGCGGATAAGACCGCTCCCCAGGAGATGCGCTTCATCGAAGCCCAGGCACCAGGCCTGTCGAAGATTCTTGACCAGGCCAAGTCCATCGATCTTCTCAGAGAGCGCAAGATTCCAGTCGCTATCAGCCGAGCCCATCTCGATGTCCTGCTCTCGATTGCGGGCGATCTGACCGCGGCCGGAAAAACCAAAGAACTGAAGGCGATCTTAAAACAGGCCCTTTCACTTGATCCAACAAATCCGGGCATCATAAAAAAACTTACCGAGCTTCAGTAATGCTTCGTCAGTTCCGACCCGCGCTTGTATTAGTTCTTGCGTTCGTAATTTTATTTCAAAGCCGACCTTCGTTCGGCCAGGTCGGCTCCGGGAAAATGCCCCCGTTCGTCCCTTTGCCGCTCCCGATATCCGTGGCCTCCATGGCTGAAGTACTGACCGGGAATACCATGTCAATACCGGTTTCGGGGGTTTCATCCATCGTCGCCTCTGTAGTTAACCAGTCAATCGATTACAGACCTGAAGGCATTGCGCTCCACGGAGGTAATGTCAGCACCAAAAGCTGGTGGGAAGCCCTTGCCATCATCTTGTACAGCGATGCTGTCATGAGCGTGGAAAATGTCCTGATCATAGCGATTCTGGTCTCCGGAATCCCCCAGCGCATACGAATTGTTGCCACATTCGCCGGTCTCATTGCCGCCGGCGGCTTCCGCATCGGTTTCGCGTCAATGGCAACGCTTCTGATGAAATTCGATGTAGTCGGCATTCTCGGCTCCATTGCCCTTATGTTTCTCACGCTGTCCATGTTTACGGACACTCTGAAACAGATGAAGAAAAATGAACCACACCCGGTCGAACATCATCTTGATTTCGCCGTCGTTCGCGAAGTACTGCATAACATGTTCACGCAAAAAGGGTTCTGGGCAACCGCTGACGGGAAAGCTCTGCTTACGGTCACATGGGCCGTCATTCTTCAGGACATACTGCTTTCACTGGATAACGTCCTGGTGGTGGCTGGCAACGCCCATGGCGATCTGTCGTTAACGATAATCGGCGTCGCTCTGTCGATTCTCATGATGGCAACAATCGCAAACTTCATGGTCAGGGTAGTGCAGCAATATCCGATAACCGGCTTGCTTGGTGGTCTCGCTCTCGCGAAGGCCTCATACAATCTCTTCAATGAATCCTATGAACCGGAAGCGGCGGTCGTCGCATTCGGTTCGATAGTAATCTTTCTTATGTTCAGCAGAGTCTATAGCCGTCTGACCAATCCTGATGACGACATCAAGCCACTCACCATACCTGCCGACGAAACCAGCCTTACTTCGACTGAAGCAGCGTTAACAGCCACCGACGCCGGAATTCATCCGGAAGTGGGTATCGATACTGTTTCATCCGTTTGTACGGCGGCACCGGTCAGTTTAACCGATGCTGCCGGCCTGACTTCTTCCAACATCGACCCCGAACTATTGCGCGAATTTGTATCGTTGCTAAAGAGAAACGGCGACGCACTCTCCCGCATCGAAAAGATGCTCGAAACACGTAATGGCAATTCAGGCTGAGGAATATCGCTCCGTGAAAGATTCCTTTTCTGCATTATCCGTAGCCGTTCTTCTTCTAAACTATAAGGGGTGGCGGGATACCATCGCCTGCCTGGAAAGTCTCTTTCGGATGGACCATCCGACTTTCCTCGTGCTCGTCTGCGACAACGATTCGCGGGATGGCTCTCTCGATCGTATCGAGGACTGGGCCCTTGGACGCCTGAAAGCTAATGTTCCGGATCACGCCGAACTTGCCCCCCTGGTGACTCCTCCAGTTTCGAAGCCGCTTTCGGTATACCGGTTGACACGCTCGGAAGCCGAGAATACCGCCGCGGGGCCACTACCTGACTTCCAGCTCTTACTTATTGATAACGGAGATAACAGAGGATTTGCAGCGGGCAACAACGTGGGGCTTCGATGCATCATGCGGCGGACGACTTGTAAATATGCATGGGTTTTGAATAACGATACTATTGTCAGGCCCGACGCCTTGTCTCACCTCATCAGACGTGCCCGGGAAAAAGACCATCCGGGCATTACGGGCTCCACGCTCTTGTTCTTCAATCCCCCGGATACGGCCCAAGCTTTCGGCGGAGCCTTCTACAACACATGGACTGGTCGGGCCACCATTTTTGGCGCGCTTTCCCCGGCCTCGCCCCCATTGGACCAACGGCTCATCGAACGCGGCATGAATTATGTCATTGGAGCGTCCATGTTCGTTCCACGCGATTTTCTGGAAAAGGTCGGGCTCATGTCGGAAGATCTTTTCCTATATTTCGAAGAAATAGATTGGGCGGTGCGCGGTCATAAATACGGTTTTTCGCTTGCCTATGCTCCGGAAAGCATTGTGTATCACCGCGATGGAGCCACTACCGGCTCGTATCATCCAAAAGAGGATCCCCGACGCACCCTGTTCGATATGCACATCACCCGAAGCCGGATGATATTCCATTCCAAGCAGGGCGGTCTCATTCGCCTCCTTATTCTGCCGCAATTTTTTCTTTGGTTCGCCAGGGCATTGTTTCGCGGTCACACATATCGGGCCCGAGCCTTGGTCAAAGCGTTATGTTCGTTCCGACGATGGCGGCGGAAAAATCCCCGCCTCACTTGATCTGATTCATGAAAACAAGCTATGTTCCGCGTATAGAAGGCAGTCCCGGTAAGGGTTCGATTATATTTGTATATGGAGCATTTTATGAGTAATTGGCCTAATCAAGCGATGCTAACGCTTAAAAGTTTTGTAATAACTAGTATAAATAAACTTCTCGGAAAAAAACTCAGCAGGCATATCGGCGAATATTTGGAAATAAAATTTTGGAGCTCAATGTTAAAAAAGACTGGCAATCCCGCCTTTACTGAAGAACTTTATAGCAGACTTGATCCTAAATTTCCATTTCCGGAACGTCTGCGAAAGTATGTTAATCCCGAAAGCGAAAAAATTAAAATTCTTGATGTCGGCGCAGGTCCTATATCAGCAGTAGGAATCTATTGGCCGGAAGGCCCCGGTATTGATCTGTTCCCAATCGATCCCCTGGCAGACCAATATGATCAAATTCTGAAAGAAGTGGGTCGAGCCCCGGCAGTCAAAACCGCTCTCTGCAATGGAGAGAAAATAACTAATAAATTCCCTGTCGATTCTTTTGACTTAGTGTATGCCAGAAATTCACTTGATCACTGTTCTGATCCAATAAAGTGCTTTCAGGAAATGTATTCAGTAACAAAAAACAATGGTTATATTTATGCTGAACACGCTCGCAATGAAGGTATTAAAGAAAATTATCGAGGATTTCACCAATGGAACTTCGATATCATTAATTCAGACTTCTGTGTTTGGAATGAAAAATCACACTTATTATTGAAAGAGTTTCTTCCAAAAGAATCTCAAATCTTCACCGAATTTGATGAGAAAAACGATTGGATAGTACTCATAATAAAGAAAGTAATGTGAGACGACGCGCTTCAATCACCCGTCACTTTTTGCTCCGGAAATGACGGCAAGCAATCGCTCAAGATGTCTTTCCGTAGTGAATTCATTGTTGAAAAGTTCCAAAGATCCTGCACTTAATTTTTGGTATTCATGCGGGTCTTCAACCATTCCGACAATACTTCTTGCAATCGAACAGCAATCAGGGGAAATCAGGAAGCCGGTTTTTGCAGGGCGTATCATGTCACCGAGCGCTCGATAATCCGTGCCGATGAGAACACAGCCAAACGCCAATCCTTCGATCAATACCAATGGTTGCCCTTCATTGGGATAGCGTGAAGGCAATATGAGAAAATGAGCCTCACGCAAAACACGTTCCTTTTCTTCCCCCCGAATTATGGAATGCCAGACGATTTTCGCCTTGGGAACGAGCCTTTTACGAAAATTCTCGAACGCCTGTTTCGCCTCGTCCGGAGAAGAAAATCTCCGATCGTCCGAAGAATGAATAAACTCCCCACAGAATGTCGCTTCGATAGAAAGCTCATGATCATTAACCAGAATTTCTATTGCTTCAAGGATTTCCCACCATCCTTTGGATTCAATGAAATGTGAAAGGAACAATATTTTTATTGGCTTATTTCCATCGATATTTTTGGGAGAAATATCCTCAGGTGGATTCATCGGCAAACCGTTCGTCACAACCTTTATAAGATCGTGCAGCCGGGGGAATTCCCGAAACATTCCCCTCAGGCGATCGCTTAGAAGAATAATGGCATCAGATCTGGAAAGCGCATTAACAGCCATCTTTCTTATGGCATTCGGCAATTTGAAAAGTATTTGATCGTAGAAACCTCCATGAATATGCACCACAACTCTGTGCCCGCAACGTTTTGCAAGTAATATCAGTAAAACGTCTCTGATAACACCGCTGATTGACTGATTCAGGGTGATATACACCACACCACCCGCCCTCTTTCGCAAAACCTTCAGATAGCGAAGCATGATGGAAAAATAATCTACAACCCGAAAAACAGTGCGCCAGGGCGAATTACTCGGAAAACCTGTCTGACTGTAATTAACCACCTCGCAAGGAATGACTCTGCTCGCGCATCCGTCAACAAGCATTCTGAAAGCCAGAGTATGTCCGTTTGTCGGCGGAGGAAGCGGTCCAAACAGAATCAGAGGCTGCGGCATGCTTTTCGTCATCTCTTGCGAATTCATATTATTCAAAAGCGTGATCTGATTCGTTCATTGACCGAGCAACAATACGTATTGGCTCGTAGGGGCACGACGCTGCCGTGCCCGAGAGAACAAAATTCAATGCTGTATTATTTAAAGGCACGAAGTTCATGGCATCGGTGTACTGTCTTTGGTTGCAAAAAAGAGCATGGCTTCTGAAGTGTCTGTCTTAGTCGCAACCCAGTTGATTGCCCTTCTGATCAGCTGCACTGGATGCAGCCCCGAAGCGGGATAATTGTCACGCGCCTCGAAATGGCGAATTGAAAAACCCGTCTGCTTCAAAAGTTTTCTCAGGGACCGGGGAGAAAAAAACCAGATATGTTCTCCGGGATGCCACGACGCCCAATGTTCCCGCTTGATAAAAGCCATGATGCTGGCGACATTCGGAACGCCGATGACAAGCAAGCCATCATTACGCAGAATTCTGCGTGCCTCACGAAGAATCGCAACCGGATCGGGTATGTGTTCCAGAGAGTGATTGAGAACGACGACATCGAAAGATTCCGATGCAAAATTTGCCTGTTCCAAAATCCCGGTTTTGACTGGTAGCTGGAACCGGTCGCGAGCATAAGCAGAAGCCCAATTAGACATTTCCACTCCGGTCGGATTGAAGCCGCGACGGCGCGCGACTACAAGGAGACTGCCGACTCCGGTTCCGATATCGAGTATATTTCCTGCCGATTTAAAGAGGGAAATCTTATCGAAAAGCAGCTCAAAACCCCTTTCAAACTGGCCGGCCTCAGCGGTATACTTATTTTGTGTTTGAAAATAGGACTCATCATAAACAACTGACGGCCGCTCAAAAAAGTTCTTCGCATAAACAAGCCCACAGTCTATGCATTTAACAAGATGAAATTCCTTAATATCCAGATATGGAGAGCTTGTCGAAGAACCACAAACAATGCAGGCGGAAATAGCGCCGCGCAATGTGTCTGAATAAATCTTCGAAGCTGGTTCAGAACCAGTTCTCGAGGAAAGAAAACTCTTCCGGATATTTTCATACGGATCATCCGGAATCCGGCCGTCATTCCGCCATAGTTCCAAGAGTTTTATCCGCAATAACAGTCGATAAAACGCCATCATGAGACAAAGTGCCAGACCTGTCAATCCGTCCCGATAACCTTTCCCACGAAAAAAGCGGGCAATGAATTCGCGAACAGGAGCGATAATTAGTTGCGAAAAGGAAAAACGGACCCCCTTTCGGAAGAGGTTCTCCGCTTCGAGACTCGTGTAACGATTCATTTTTGTGATGAAATGTTCGCTGTCCCGATAGCAAAAATGTTGAAGACACAACTCCTCCTTATAGGGAAGTAACATACGACGAGACGCAGGATCAGGCCGCATGTAATCATGGACGACTTCGGAAAAGTGAATGCAGTTTCGCTTGAAAAAACGAGGCATCGGTGTGCTTTTCCAGCCGGAATACAGTATTTTTTTACCGAGAAGATAATGATAAAAGCAGATGTCGACTATATCAACCTTGTCAGACACGGCAATGGAATGCAATGATTCGGCAAGTGCCTGCGGGACCATCTCATCGGCATCAATTAAAAGAACCCATTCGCCCGTTGTATGTTCGACAGCATATTTTTTTGCTATATCGAAGGCCTTTACGACTGGATGAGAATAAACATTTTTCGTATATCCGAGAGCTATTTCTTTCGTTTTATCCTGACTTCCCATGTCGACAACAACAATTTCATCCACCCAGTGCAAAGACTGCAAACAATAGGGAAGATTTTTTTCTTCGTTTCTTGCGATTATTGCCGCTGAAATCTTCATACGTCACTTTCTTTCAAAGAGAAGTTCAAAAAATTCGGACAACCTGGAATGCGAGAAAGGCATTGAGACTCATGAAGGGCGTCCATAAACCTCTATTAGTGCGCCTTTTTCGATTTTCAAGCGGCTCTGCTGCTGTATCCGAATGATAAATTCGATTAAACGCGAGATTCGCAACAGATAACGCAAACATCGTCCAAAGAAGCCGGATGGCCCGATCGTTGTCAATACATTGTTTGCAAAATCCACGGAAACATCCCAGGTTCTCACCTTCAAAATGCTGAATCCAAACTTGGATAAATATTCCACAATTGACTTGGGTGTAAAATGAAAGATATGATCGGGCATGGCCAACCAGTACCAATCTTTACGAGTCAGCTCAGCCATGGAACTTTCAAGATTCGGAAGTTGTACTACCAGCAAGCCATCCGGTTTTAATATCCGACGGATTTCAGCGAGAAAGCTGCCACCATCAGGGATATGTTCGAGCACATCGAAAAGTGTCACTACGTCAAAATGACTTGTTGGAAAGCCAATGCTGTTCAACGGGCGATCATGGATTTCCAGTCCGAACTTCTTTCTACCGAATTCGGCACAAGCCGAATTGATCTCAACTCCCGTCGTTTCATAGTTTCTTCTTTTCGCAACGTCGAGAAATTTTCCGATATTGCATCCAATATCAAGCAGTCTCCCTTTATCGCGAAAGGCACCGATCCTGCGCAAAACCCCTTCGTATCTTAACTCGAACATTTTTTCGCGGTCCAGATAAGCAGTGATCCGGTCTTCAACACGATAGTTTTCCGCATTGACGCGTGCCAGATCATCTTCAGTCGGAAGCGGAGATGTCATGCCCATGCGGCAATCAGAGCAAAAAAGTACGGAATAAGCGCCGCTCCGTGCCCATTCCGACAAACCACTTCTTCCGCATAATGGGCAGTTCATCGGCGACTCCAGCGACGGAGTTTGTCCATTACCCGACGCAAAATACTTTTGAAACAAACAAAACGCTTTACCAGATGCCGGAGCTCATCCAATGAATAATCTTCACAATATGTCTGAAAAGGCTCGTCAGAAAGCCAGAAATCATCGTCGATAAGTCCACGCGCACGGCAATCGCGATATAGTTTCGTCCCCGGCAAAATCCAGAGTCCGCCTACACATCCGACCTCATCAGGGTGAGTCTTCTTCAAAAAGTCCATTGTCTCGCTCAGAGTTTTTTCATTTTCCCCAACATTTCCAATAATAATCAGCGCAGTCACGGGAATTCCGACTTTCCTGCACCATTTTATGGCACTTATCGAACGCTGGATCTCGTTCTCTTTTCCCATACTTGCGAGTAATTCTGATGAGCCCGTCTCGATTCCGAAGGCAATGGTATAGCATCCCGCGGCTTTCAGTTTCTTCAGCATCTCTATATCCACGCAGTCAGTCCGGGTCGTAACATGAAAAGCTATAGACAGTTTCCGGGCAATTATCTCATTGCATAACTGTATTGTCGCCTCGCGGTTAACGGTCATTGCATCATCGGCGAAACAAAAATGCCGAACGCCATATTTATTATATAGCAGTTCAATCTCGTCCACCATATTCCCCGGCGAACGATGTCTCCAGCCGCGCCAAATCCACCAGGTGGAACAAAAATCGCAATGTCCTGTGCAACCGCGCGAATAAATGATTGATATCCGGGGCTCCGCCGACAAATCGATTCCACGAAAAATGCGATTTCCGCGAGGCTGATATTTTCTTATATCGATAAGATGCCATGCGGGAAAATGAATTTGGTCCAGATTCTGAATCAAAGGTCGTACGGATGTCTGACGTGGGATTCCATCAGAGCCACGAAATGCAATTCCAGGTATGGAACTCAATTCCCGCCCTTGGGCAATTTCAAGAAGACTGCCTTCTCCTTCACCGATTACAATCACGTCAATATCATTATAATGCACAAGCATCTGCCGCCACATTATCGTGGGATGTGCACCGCCGAAAATGACCCTGCAGCCCGCAACAAGTTCCTTGGCCATTCGTGCGGCATCAATCGCTTTGTGTCGTCCCGGCGTCAAGCATGTGATCCCAACCAGGTGCGGCTGAAAATCACGCAGGGCACTAATGACAGCCTCCCGTCCTTCACGGCAGCCATCGACGATTCTTACATCGAAGCCATTTGGCAAAAGCGCTCCGGCAAGATATAGAAGTCCAAGCGGTGGATTGGTAAACCCGTCCTGTTCAGTTTCATATGGATTGATAAGTAAGACTTTCTTCATGCGGCAAGAGGAGCCTTTCGGAATATTTTACGTATATCGTCTTGAAATTCTCTGATAAGGTCGGGCGAAAAAACTCTGATGAGAGAATACGTGAGAAAAAGACCTGACGCAAACAATGGAAAAACTACATAACGATTATCAGTAAATATACCCTCCAACCAATAAACGGATGCGGCAGATACTGCTGAAGTCAAAAAGACCATCCTGGCATTCGAGATAATATTTGGGAATATGCCCTCCATGGCGAGAGCCTTTTTATACACAAAAAAGAAAATTAAGGCAATTATCGGTTGATTCAAAGCCAGACCGACAAATCCGAATTTCATCACGAAAGGAACCCCCAAGACCCATTCGAGAACGAGTAACAGTTCAGTCATGTGAAGAATGACACGTGATTTTCCCAAAGAAAGAATTGCGCTGTAAAGCGGAAGAAAGACACCTACGACCAGAGGAGACGTACAATACAAATAAAAGGCAGGAAGACCGGGAAGCCAGGACTCTTTGAACAACAGCAGCGTCATTGGCCGCGCGAGAGCCATCATCATCGCCGTAACCGGCACCATCAGAAAAGTCAGCATTCTGATAGACCGCTCTATCGCGCGAGTCAATAATTCCCGATCTGTCTGGATTCTGGAAAACGCGGGAAAAGCTATCCTGCCAAAGCTTTCAGAAAGCATGAGCGGTGCAAAAGCATACGTTCGCGCCCAGGTCAAATATCCGACGGCATCCGCTCCGACGTATGCTCCTACAAAAAGCGGAGCAACCGCATCCTTCAGAAAGCCGATGGCAAAATTCAACTGGTACGGAACTCCAAAGGCAACCAGGTTTCGAATCAGTTTCAACTGAAAATAAAGCTGTGGCCGCCATGGAGAAATCAGATAGGTCATACAAATGCTGGCGAATCCACGTGAAACGGCGGCAATGATGAAACTCCATTCCTCCCAGCCCCGGTATGCAAGCAGAATGGCAGTTCCGTGAAACGTCACGTTCTCAAGAATCTCGATCATGGCAATGTTTTTAAAATCGAGTGATCGTTCCATCAGAATAATTGGAATACTCTTGCACGACAATAACAAAAAACTGATGCCCAACCCTCGAACAAGCCAGGGAGCATGAGCCGGAAGCGATGGATAGATTGCTCCAACCCATGGGGCAAAAATCCATAAAACCGAAACTACTCCGGAAATCAAAATTATCTGAACCCAAAAAGCCGTTGACAGCTCTTCCGGTAAAAGATTGCCGCGTTTTTGAATCAGAGCGGGCCCGAATCCGATGTCACCAAACGTAGAAAAACACTGAACAACAAAAGCAACTATTCCGTATATCCCAAACTTGGACGGTAAAAGAAGCCGGGCGAGTATGATATTTCCGATAAAAATGCAGCTTTTGACAAGAACCTGACGTCGCAAAAGAGATCCCAGGCCGGAAAAAACCCGGTTTTTAAAATGCGGGATGTCACTCCCATCCTCATCAACAGACATACAAAAAAGTACAATAACGATACAAAAACATACTGTCGGCAAACATCGTTTTTATACGGAAGCGCAATGAAATTTGTTTATGTATTCGGTCATGATAATCGTAGGGGCAGGTTTCAAACCCGCCCGATAAAACAAAATTCAATACACCTTTGCATAACAATGCAGGACAACTGATATCATAAATCAATATATACCTCATGATTTTGCAGTGATTGAACACTCACCGTTATTCTCCTAAAAACCAGACGAACGGATTCTTCTTCCTACACGGCGAGAAGTAGTGCAGCATAACAAAAAAGCGGATATGGGTCAAACCATGAAATTTGTTATATAATCTTCTTCGAATGGCTCCCCAGGTACCCAAATCAGACATAATATCAGACCGATCTGACAAAATTGCCCGAACACCAACTGGAGTCGGCATGAACATCAAAAGCGCACTGGTAATCGTTCCCGTAGTTCCTCATCCGGATGCGAGCGGGCAAACTACTCGTGCCAGAAATATCATGGCGGCCTTGCAAATGAACGGAATTCGCGTCGATGTTCTTGTCCTGGATTCAGCAACCCCCTCGCGGGAAGCTGAAACGGCGTTGTTACAGATGGGAATGCGAATGCGCTTCTGGCATCTTCCGCGACTGGTTAAACCTCTCGCCAGCTTCTATTCTCCATTCCCTGAATCTCTGAAAAGTCGGTTATATCGCAATATAGATCGCGTCATCGAAACGCTTGGAAAACATGACTTGTATTGGTGCGATGGTCTGGCGGTCACTTCGGTTCTTCCATATCTGCCCGGCGCGAAAAAAACCATCGTGGATTTCCGGGATGCTCTTTCCAGGCTTTACACTCAATTCGCCGGGAAAAGTTCAAAAATTATTGAACGATTTTCATTCAGATTGGCCGCCCGTCTGAGAAATGCCGGAGAAGCGCATGGACTGAGGATTTTTACGAATGGAGCCATTATTTCCGAAATCGATAGGCGATGGTTTGCACGTTTTTCTCCGGATGCGAACCGGCTTGCGATTGTTCCACTGGCATTTCCGCTTCCCAAGGAACCGGCACAATGCCATGCCGGAGAATGTACTCAGTGGCTTTTCACGGGAGATCTTCGATATCTTCCGAATCTCGAATCAGCAAAATTCCTGAATGAACTGATGTCAGATCTCTTACACAAGCAACCGGACTGGAAGCTGACCGTTGTGGGAGCTCTTCCGACCAATTATAAATTCCAGGAACTGGCTAATGTCAGTTATACCGGTTTTGTTGAATCCATAAATCCTTATCTTAAATCAACGCATGCCATTCTCTGTCCGGTTTTCTCTGGAACTGGCATCAAAACAAAGGTTCTTACGGCGATGGGTTCCATGAGACCCATCATTGCCAATTCAATAGCGCTCGAGTGCATTCAAGCCGTTGATGGAACCCACCTCCTGCGTGCGGAAAATAAAAATGAGTTTATTAGTGCCATGCGAAAACTGTCGGCCGATCCGGCGCTTCAAATAAATCTTTCCAAAAATGCTTTTTCACTGGCAAATGACCACTTCAGCATCCCGGCAATTGCCCGGCTTCTGAAAGACGATCTTCTCCTGGAGTCCGCAAAAACGTAATTTTGGGTAAAGGTTAGTGTGGGAGGCATTTACGTTAAATTGTCATGATTTTAATTCAGGCTGTAGCGATCAAAGTCGCATGAAGCCGTGTCAACTCCCTGGATCGCGTTTCTCTCTTACCTCGGAAAGCTTCTCCACCAATTTATGAGCGGCAATAGAAATACCCTGGGCATTCCAGTGCGTATCGTCCTGCCAATAGATAAACTCGCCTTTATCCAGCAACGCGGCTGCCTCTTTCTGAAAAACACCTGTCAGATCAACTGCGGCGATACCCTCGGCGTTCAACCTTGCCGCCACTGAGGCAAGATTCGAATGATTCGTTTGCGGCGGCTGCAGAAGAGGCGCATAGACTGTGTATTTCGTGGGCACTAGAATTACCAGCAGATCCATTTCATAACTCTTGAGTGAATCCCGATAGAATTTCCAGCAGTTAACGGCGTCATCGGGAGAAAGAATGTGTTCGCGAATGTCTTCCGGTAAAAAGAGCATCTCGTCACCATTTCTGAGTTTTTTTCTCACAACGGAATTACAATAGATGTTGGGCAGAATATCTCCATTGAAAAGTTCCTTGAATTCACGTTTAATTGCTATCTGCAGCGGCGAAATGTCCAGTCCTCTGATAAAACCAAGCCATCTGTACACCTTGGTTTGAGTGTCATCATCCATACCAAATCTGAGATTATTCATGAACGGTGCGTAGGGCGGTTCGGGAATGGGCGACCTTTCGAGATGCTGGTAAAGAACGTATCCTCCCCGTAAATTTTCCCTCTCAGCGATTCTGCGGACAAGGTGAAGGTTCGGATTCACTGCACCCGCATTTAATATTCTCTCCCCCCGCAGTTCACCACATATTGACGAGAGAGTCTCCTCATCGCTGACGCCTGATCCGGCAGAAAACGAGTCACCGACCAGAATCCCCTTTAACTTTCCCTGAGAATTACTGTTCCTGAAACCATTTGCGTCAGTGGAGAATTTTTCAAGATGATACTTGCGAAGAGAGGGAATATTGCCTATTGCCGCAAGATCGCCGTAAACTTTGGGGTTGGAAAATGACCTCTCTGGCTCGAATGGCGCTCCGAGGCTGGCATACCGCGTAGCCGTCTCCCAGGCTCTGAATGTCAGGCTATCCAAGGGGAAGGGCCTCAGTGACAAATCCAGAATGAAACTGAGCGCCAAAACCCATGGAATCGTTTTGCCGAGAGTAATGTATCCACCGGCAATTCGCGGTTTTTCCACGTTTTGTTCTCCATTGGAATTTGTCATTTCGAGGACCTCCGAAGCACGTCGCTAGAACTGAAAATAAAGAAATGGCGTGGCTTTGCCCCCCACGATTACAAGTAAACACACCACGAACATGACGGTCAGAAACAGAATCTCCCGGCCGGACCATTCGTGAGAAATTTCCCAGCTGTTGGAAGCAACATGTGCGAAATAGGCGGCTACCGCAAGCAAGACAGAGAGGAAACCTATACCTGGCATCATTTTGCCGGATTCCCAGATAAACATTTTCGCCAGGAGAGCCAGAGCCATACCGAAGCTGTCCGAGCGAAAAAAGACCCAGCCGATGATAACTACGAGAAATGTAAATACTCTTCTTAAATTGACATGGAAAGACTGCCATCTTTTGTCAAAATACTGTAGACACATCAGCAGTGCGCCGTGATATCCGCCCCAAAAAACGAATGTCCAGGACGCGCCATGCCACAATCCGCCGAACAGCATGGTCAGCATGAGATTCAATCGCGTTCGAAACGGAGAGACTCTATTTCCGCCCAATGGTATGTACAGATAGTCTCTGAGGCAGGTCGACAGAGATATATGCCAACGACGCCAGAAATCGGAGATATCAGTGGCTTTATACGGAGAATTGAAGTTTTGCGGAATCCTGAGCCCAAAAAGATGACCCAGACCGACCGCCATATCACTATAACCCAGGAAATCAAAGTAAAGCTGATATGTATAACCAAGAACGCATAGCCATGCGCTTATAGTCGACAATTCCCTGTAATTTTCGAGAGCTGGATTGATTATTAGAGCGATACTGTCGGCAATCAGAACCTTCTCAATCATGCCGAGTGTGAAGTAGGACCAACCAAGGTCCAGCTGTCCGGCTCCCTTACTTCTGTCGATATCCTCCAAATCCGCCTCGATCTGGCGAAAACGCACGATCGGACCCGCGACCAGCTGTGGAAAAAGTGAAACATAGCAGGCGAATTCGAGCAGGTTTCTCGTCGGCTTAACGACCCCTCGATAACA
The DNA here is from genome assembly GCA_015233155.1 of Candidatus Rifleibacteriota bacterium. GTDB lineage: Bacteria > Muiribacteriota > Ozemobacteria > Ozemobacterales > Ozemobacteraceae > JADFYG01. Next base: position 67,341 of record JADFYG010000006.1, on the reverse strand, counting down.
GTCGACCACATAGCTGATGGTGTGAAATGTGTAGAAGGAAATTCCGACGGGTAAAATGATGTTAATAGACTTTGCCGCCCAGTCTGCCCCCATAGTTGCCGCGATGTTGTTGGCCGTATCAATGACGAAATTGACGTATTTAAAGAAGCCAAGCAGGAGTAAGTCGAGAGTGATCGGCAAAGCCAGACTCAGTTTGCGCTTCCAACATTTTTCCGGCCAGCGCTGCAGGCCCAGCCCACCGAGAAAGCTTACCAGGGTGGAAAACGCCATCAAAGCACAAAATTTATAGTTCCAGAAGCTATAAAACAGGTAGCCGGTCAGTGCTAGCCAGAAATATCGCGCATCGCGGCTGGATAGTTTCCAGAAAACAAAGTAAGTTATGGGCAGGAAAAGGAACAGAAACGGGAGACTGTTAAATAGCATGAGACCGTCTTACACCAGCGCGTTCATACTTCACAAAATCAGTTATGTCAGCGCGGGGAATATTGCTGCTCAATGGTTTCTCCGAATGAATGAGAGGTTTTGTGCGCAAGGCAGGAGCGAGTATAATATCTCTAGTGCCAAAAAGCAAAACCTTCCAGCATGACATGCGTGAAAATAGCATAATGACCAATTCAGCAGCCCGGCTTCTGAATGATTTACTGTTATTCAGTCGTCCTGAAGATATTTTTTTCTTTTCCGCCAGAGGGTCGAGGTATCGACACCCAGGATTCGGGCCGCATCGTCCAGACTCGGAGAGCGGGCAATGACACGAAGAATATGCTCACGTTCGATTTCTTCGAGGCTTCGATCGCTTCCTATGCGGATTTCGGTACTGATATTCCCGGAAATTCGCTCCGGAAAAGCTTGAGGCTCGATGATATGTGAAGGCCAGATTATGACCGTTCGCTCCATCGCATTACGCAGCTCCCGTATATTACCAGGCCAGGGATAGGCAAGGAGAGCTTCCTCGGCAGCTTTAGAAAGCTCCGGGACATGTCTTCCGGATGATCTGGAAAAAAATTCGAGAAAGCGTCGGGCGATGACCAGAATGTCTTCCGTCCTCTTACGCAAAGGTGGAATCATCAGCTCAATGACGTTTATCCGATACAACAGGTCTTCACGAAATCGACCGGTTGCAACATCGGCTTCCAGATTGCGATTCGTTGCCGCGACGACTCGAACATCAGCCCGCCTTGTGCGGTTCTCGCCGATCCTTTCGAACTGCTTTTCCTGTAGAAAACGCAGAAGCTTGGTTTGCAGAGCCGGCGAAATCTCTCCAACCTCATCCAGAAAAAGAGTGCCCCCCTCGGCCGCCTCGACTCGTCCCACCTGATCACGAACCGCTCCCGTGAATGCTCCCCTGGTATGTCCAAACAGTTCGCTTGCAAGCAGCTCTTCGGACAATGTCGGGCAATTTACCGTCACAAAAGGTTTTCCCGCACGGATGCTTCGCGCATGGAGCGCACGCGCAAGAACCCCTTTTCCGGTACCATTTTCCCCGCGAATAAGAACCGCCACGTCAGAACCTGCCGCGCGCTCGATCAATTCGAGGGCCGACCGCATTTCGGGAGAGGACGTGGAAAGATCAGCTTCCGGAACAGATTCGCGCAACTGTGCTTCGAGATCAGCCATGCGTCTTGTTTGCCACAGATGCTCGCCGAGTTGCTCTACGACTTGTTTAATCTGAGCCGGCGTAAATGGTTTCGGCAGATAATTCTTCGCCCCGCGCTTGATGGCTTCGACAGCCGTTTCGAACGTCGCAAATGCCGTTATTACTATAATAGCCAGATTCGGACGTTCCGCGAGCAGTCTCGGAATGAGATCAAGCCCACTGGTCGACCCCAGCTTCAGATCGAGAAAAGCCAGATCGAACGCATCGCGTACCAGCTCCGCAAGAGCGGCCTGAGGCGTCCCCACTGCCATAACCCGGCAGTTCATTGCCTCCAGGCAGATGGAAAGTGTCGTGCGAATATTCTTTTCATCATCGATGACAAGAACACGCATTCCCTGATCCAATGATTGTGTCATTCCAAATTCTCCAGGCAGGTTCCGGCGAGCACCAAATGCCCCCGCCTCAACCAAAGTGATTATTACTCTTCGGCCATCAAATCGTCAACAAAGCCACGATTAAAGAGTATTCCAGACCTCTTTCAATCGCCGCTGCGTATGAAGGGCGTATTCCCGCTCCGCGGAAAAAACCTCTATGGTGATCGTGCCATCGTACACAGCTTTGAGTCTGGGTAAGAAAGCCTTCCAATCGATTTTTCCGGCGCCCATTGGGAGATGAAGATCGCGATTCCCATCGTTGTCGTGAAGATGCACATGCACGAGGCGATCGCGAAAGGCCTCCGCGAAGTCCCCCGGATTACGGCCGTTCAGGTTGAAGTGACCGATGTCCAGATGAAACGCCAACTCCGGATTCAGATTGAACAGGTGCTCCAACGTGCTTCGATCTTCACGAGAATCTCCGACCGGTTCGTACATCAATGTCATGGCATTCGCAGAACACCACTCCAGGAGAGCTTTCAGGGATTTCGTCTGAAACTCGATCCCCTCCTCGACCGAAAACATCGAAGGAGGCCAGTGGGCATGAATGGTCACTTTTTTAATTCCGCATGCTGCAAAGAGCGCAAGATACCGCTTGGATGCGGCCACCGCGCCTTCGCGCAATTCACGAATCGGGGAGCCGATGGGTAGATACCATGCGAGATGGCCCACACCGTCGAGTCCGAATTCGGACATGGAGTCACGAATATTTTCCGGAACAACGTCGCGGGATTCCCCAAGGTCAGGTTCGAGGAACAGATCGATAAAATCGAACCCATTTCGGCCAATCCAGGCGATTTCCTGTGTCAAATCGCGGCGCGGATGATTCGGATATCCAAGCTTCATGAACTGCTCCAATTGAATGAGATGGCAAGGGAAGTCACCCACGCCCCTGACGGAGGATGATTCAGTGTAACAAATTCATCATGCCAACCTGGGCAAGCTCCAGGTCGGCATGATGTTCCCGATTTCAATCACAACAAATGTTACTTCACTGACCGTCCTGAAGATACTTCTTTCTTTTCCGCCATAGGGTCGAGGTGTCGACCCCCAGGATTCTGGCCGCTTCCTCCAGACTCGAAGAGCGGGCAATGACTCGAAGAATGTGCTCACGTTCAATTTCTTCGAGGGTTCGATCGCTGCCAATGCGGATTTCAGTGCTGGGATTACCGGAAATCCGCTCTGGAAAAGCTTGGGGTTCGATGAGATGCGAAGGCCAGATTATAACCGTTCGCTCCATCGCGTTACGCAGCTCACGGATGTTCCCCGGCCAGGAATATGCAAGGAGAGCTTCTTCGGCGGACTTTGACAGTTCCGGCACAAGTCTGCCGGTCGATCGGGAAAAAAAGTCAAGAAAGCGCCGGGCAATGACCAGAATGTCTTCCGCTCTTTTTCGTAAAGGCGGAATAGTGACCTCAATAACGTTTATCCGATACAACAGGTCTTCACGAAACCGACCTGTAGCTACATCCTCTTCCAGATTGCGATTCGTTGCCGCTACAACCCGGACATCAACTCGCCTTGTACGGTTTTCCCCGATCCTCTCGAACCGCTTTTCCTGCAGAAAACGCAGAAGTTTGGCTTGCAATGCAGGCGAAATCTCTCCGACCTCATCGAGAAACAAGGTTCCTCCATCAGCCGCCTCTACACGTCCCACCTGATCACGCACTGCCCCGGTGAATGCGCCCCTGGTATGGCCAAACAGCTCACTTGCGAGAAGCTCTTCCGACAATGTCGGACAATTTTCCGTCACAAAAGGCTTTCCCGCGCGGCTGCTTCGTGCATGGAGTGCTCGCGCAAGTACCCCTTTTCCGGTGCCATTTTCCCCGCGAATTAGAACGGCCACGTCAGAACCTGCCGCGCATTCAATCAATTCCAGGGCAGACAGCATTTCCGGAGATGACGTGGAAAGATCCGCTTCCGGAACCGATTCGCGCAACTGCGCTTCGAGATCAGCCATGCGTCGTGTTTGCCGCAGATGTTCGCCAAGTTGCTCGACGACTTGCTTGATCTGGGTCGGAGTGAATGGTTTCGGCAGATAATTCTTCGCACCACGTTTTATAGCTTCGACAGCAGTTTCGAACGTCGCGAACGCTGTTATGACTATAATCGCCAGATTCGGACGTTCAGCGAGCAATCGTGGAATAAGATCGAGCCCGCTTGTCGTCCCGAGGTTCAGATCAAGGAAAGCTATATCAAACGCACCGCGTGTCAGCTCGGAAACAGCGGAATGCGGCATCCCTACAGCCGTAACCCGGCAGTTCATTGTCTCCAGGCAGATGGTAAGCGTTGTGCGAATATTTTTTTCATCGTCAATGACGAGAACGCGCATTCCCTGATCCAAGGATTTACTCATTTTCTACAGCCGGAATTCATCAATACTCCCGCCTTCCCGATCGATAAATCGCGACCTAATTGCCTTTCCCCGAAAACTCAGCTTGCAGGGAACGGGGGTTTGATACCACCACGTTATTCACCCCCGCAATTGGCTCCTCAAGAATAGCCTGTTGAAGGGCGGATAAAATGTCCTGGCAGAGAAACGATACCTTGCGCTTCTGGCCAAGGGAAATAGCCAGGGATCGGACGTTAGTGTTTTCACGGGATAGAACGAGGATACGCCCCCTGACCTCATTGAACCGGGTGTAATCCATCGTAGCTGTTGCAAGGTCGGGATCACCACGAAGTGTCGGGAGCGCCGCCAGGTTACTCAGATTTTTGAGAACCTGCTGATCCTCCCTGGTCATCAAAGCCTCCATATCGTCCATTTTCTTGTCGCTCTCCTCTGCAATGTGTGGTGCAAGAAGAGTTTGTATGCGTAACGCCGCTGCCTGTATACCGAAAGCGAGCATTGCCACATTCTTTGCCTCCGCGGTTTCGGTGTTCTTCGCAACAAGCCTGGACAGGGCGCTATCCATTTCCTTGAGCGTGTCTGCGGCCGGGCCAAAAGCCAGGCTGTAAGCTTTAATATTGCTGTTTTTGACGGCTAAATCCAGCAACTCGTTGTCTATATGTTGGAAATCGGTAAATACCTTTGTGAATTGATCTAAATGGGACTTTTCATCTGTTGTCCCGCCAATCGCCAGCAGTTCTCCCAGTTCCTTGAGTTCCCGCTCCATTTCCGCCGTGGCAGAGCGCGCCTGATCCGCAAAAGTCTGTGAATCCTTATCGGTGACGGCCAAAACAGCACTTTTCTCAGCCTCCGATGCCAAGGCCAGATTCAGGCGCAACCTGCCTACCAGGTCAGCCCGCCTAGCCTTGAAGCTGAGTAGATCGGTTATATTTTGCTCTGTTTTGAAATGATGCACAAAAAACATGATCACGAGAGCAATCACTGCTCCGGCGGTCATCCACAGAAGTTCCTTCCTACAACTCAGAATCGTCACAATGTCCTCCCCTTGTATCTTTGCCGTTGCCTTTGGTCGAGACAGACCCTTCGCTTGGCCTTTCCATCATTTCAGCCCTGAAAATAGGCCGCAAATGTTATGCCTGGTTGCATGTGATCATTGTTTCGTCGATTATGAGTAATTAGACGAGGCAAAATGATTGCAATTATCAATTGAAAAACCTATAAATATTGCAAATTGCAAGGAAAGTTGAATCACCAATTTGATTCCGCTTGCACCTGGCAATCTACTCCCAACATTCCATGCTTAGGTTGAGCGGTATTGTTGGCCAATTCCGGATTGTTAGCGCAATGTCCTGTTTTGAGGAGTTTTACTAACTAGGATTAGCAGAGGAAGTTTATGCCAGAGGCAGGGTGAACCAGAAGGTGCATCCCTGGCCCTGGGTGCTTATCAGGCCTATTTCTCCACCATGCTTTTCAATTATCTCCCTTGATATGGATAATCCTAGTCCTGATCCCGCTCCTGGAGTTCCAGGGACCCGGAAAAACTTTTCAAAAATTTTCGACTGATACTCCGGAGGAATGCCAGCTCCTGAATCCACTACTTCGATTTTTGCTTTCTGATCCTTTCGGGAGAGCCGGATTTCGATACTGCTTTTCGGAGGGGAATGTCTGATAGCATTGATAATCAGGTTTTTCATGACAATCTGAATTCTCTCGCGATCCGCCTGGACTTGAATCGACTCCATTAAAGTTTTCAATTCAATGCCATGCTCTTCCGCAAGCAAACGCTGCGATGCAATCACATCTTCAATGAAAGATTCCGCCGAAATTGGCTGAAGAGCCATTTGTATCTTCCCTTCCTGGATTTTTGATAGATCAAGAAGGTCATCAACAAGTGTCTGGAGTCGCTCACAATCTTCCCTTGAAGAATAAAGAAGCTCTTCCTGCTTGTTATTCAATTCACCAACGACATGTTCAAGCAATAAGTGAATTGCCATGCGCAGAGAAGTAAGAGGCGTTTTGAATTCATGGGATACAGTGGACACCAAATCACTCTTCAACTGATCAAAACGGCGAAGGCGGGAAATTTCTTGCAAAATAATAGTTGCCCCTATAACTTGATTTTCGTCCCGCAGTGGATTTCCCCTGGGCAGGTAAAATTTTTCGCCCTCCGGTGTGCCTATCTGGATGGCTTCTTCAAAACTCCTTGGGAAATATGGCCCTTTGCCGCCTAAAATATGTTTTCCGACCCGTTCTATTGTCTCCCGCAGAACTGGATTGATTGCAGGATCCGCAGTCAATTTTTTATGTTTCAGCGTGATCTTTAGTTCCGCTTCAGCGGCACTGTTGATATTGATAAGATCTCCCTGAAGATCAAAAACAATCACAGGGTCGGGGAGACTATCAATGGCGGCCTGGGAGCCCTGCTGAGCGAGTAGAAGTTCCCCCAGGGAGCTTCTTTGAAGTTGTACAAGCTGGTCAGCCATCAAATTGAATTCCCTTGAAAGTTCGGCAATTTCATCTGTTCCATGGATCAAAGCCCGGGCCTCAAAATCGCCGGTGGCAATTCTTTGAGTAGTCTGAGTCAGAACTGAAAGAGGACGAAGAATTCGTCGTCCCCAAAAAATCGAAAATAGAATTCCTGCCGCGGAGGCAAAGAGAATAACCAGAACGGTAAAATGATTCAATCTCTGGCCCATCAGTTGAACCCGATCGCTTTTTTGAACCATGGCATCCTGGTTTAAATTGAGGATGTGTTCTGTGTTTTTCTTGATTTCCAAAAACAGTGGATACAGGTGTTCATGATATTCCATCAAACCTTTTTCCGAAGAAAGGGAACAAAAAAGACGGAAATTATCCTGGTAAAACTTCCAGTTGTCGCGCAAATTTTTTACTGCTTCAAGTTCTCCAGGTTCGGTAATATTTTTCTCCTCTATCTGAAGCTGAGTTTCAAAAATTTTTCCGTATTTTTCGGACAAAACCACACTTTCACTTGCCTTGCCGGTCAGGCGAAAAAGAGCGGCCGAGTCCAGCCGATCAATAGCATCTATCATTCGTTGAACCGCCAAAACGCTCAGAAAATTGTCCTTGATAATGGCTTGTGAAAGGAGGCTGACCTGAGAAATGGCTGAGGATGCAAAAAAGCCGCTAAAGATCAGAACAATGACCGTTGGCACCATGGCCAGGAAAAGTTTCGCCTGCATTTTCATAAGCGGTCGTCCTCGTCGTAGGAAACAACATGAACATCAAAGCCCTGGGCTTCATTGATCAGGCGATGAACAGGAGATAAACCCAAAGCCTGTTTCCACCAGGGCTGATTTGAGCGGCCAATTATTATGTCTCCAACTCCATGGGACATAGCGAATTCGAGAAGGCTTCCTACCGGATCTGAAGATTGGAGACGGGCAACCTCCGCCCCAAGCTCTCTGGCCGTTTCAAGAGTATTCATGAGAATCCGTTGGGTCTCTGAATCAATTCTCATCGGGTTTTCCTGCGGGGTTTCCACGTATACCGCAAACCAATGAGTGTTTAACTTTCCTGCAAGCCGCGACCCCTTGCGCAACAGAACAAGAGCGCGGGGAGATGCAGAGGCGATACAAACCATAACTCGTCGAACTGGTTTGGCAGAAGGTTGATAGGAGTCCTTTTTTGTAACGAAAGTGTTATTGCCTCTTTCAAGACTTTCCGCGACTTCTCGCAAGGCAAGCTCCCGAAGAGCGCTGAGATGCTCGTCCCGGAAGAAATTGGACAAGGCCCATTCAACTTTTTCCGGGGCGTAAATCTTTCCGCTTCGCAGGCGGTCAAGAAGGTCTTCCACTGCGAGATCTACAGTTACCACCTGGTGAGCCTGCTTGATAATAGAATCAGGCACGGTCTCACGAATGGCTATTTCCACGGTTCTTTCAACCAGGTTGTTCAGGCTCTCGAGGTGTTGAATGTTAAAAGCGCAGATAACATTGATGCCTTTTTCCAGGATCTGGAGAATGTCCTGATATCGTCGTTTGTTCCTGGAACCTGGAACATTTGTGTGCGCCACCTCATCCACAATTGCAATCTGAGGATTACGGGCGATGATAGCGTCTACATCCATCTCCTCAATAAACACACCACGGTATTCGATTTTTTGTCTGGGTACAATTTCAAGATCCTGAATTTGAGCGGCGGTTTCGGGTCGGTTATGGGTTTCGATGTATCCTATGACCACGTCAACTCCACGGCTTTTCAAGGCTTGGGCGTCCTTGAGCATCTGGTATGTTTTTCCGACCCCGGCGGCAAATCCCAAAAAGACTTTCAATTGTCCCTTTTTGGCTTTTTGCAGGAGTTCGAGAAAGTCTTCCGGCTTGTCTTTCATGATTTCCAAAGGTTTTTCCTAAACTTCATTATCCTGGACAGAAAGGTTTCATCTTTCATCTGCTTGAATATCACTCTTTTCTTCATCTCCCGTCAACCGCAGAAGATTTAACCGGGCGGCAACATTCCTGTCGTCATCAATGATAAATATTTGATGGTGGGGTAATTTAACTGATGCTGCTATTATTGTGTTTTTTTATCTGTGTTCATCCGTGTCCATCTGTGGTTAAATTTGGTCGTCAGATAAGAGTATGCCACTACCCAATATTTTTCTTGCATTCATGAGTGATTCCCCCTCAACCGTTACTTGGACGAGACTCCAAATCGGTGATCAAGGGCAATGTTTAACTTAAGCACGTTTACCCTTGGCTCCCCGAGAAAACCGAATTGCGGCTGGTCAATTGCCGAATCCAATACCTGCTTTACGCGCTCTATGGTGACCCCCCGGGCTGCGGCCACTCTCGGTATCTGCCATTCAGCCCCGTCTGGTGATAGATCGGGATCTAATCCGCTTCCTGAAGTCGTTACCAGCTCAACCGGAATCGAGCCTACCGCCTGAGGATTTTCCTTTTGCAGGCGGGCAACGTCCGAAGAAATGCGATCAAGCAATTTTTGGGAGGTCTGAGCATAATTTGATCCACCCGATGAGGTTGGGTCATAACCATTTCCGGCGGCGGAAGGGCGAGGTTGAAAATATATGGGGTTTTGAAAAGGTTGGGCAATCAACTCTGAGCCCACAATTTGGCCGGCGTCATTTTTTATAAAACTTCCATTAGCCTGGTATGGAAATATCATTTGCGCGCAAAAGGTAACGAAACAGGGATAGATAATTCCCGTGAGTATCAGCGTAATGAATGTATACACAATCGAAGCCCATATTATCTTAAACATATTTGTTCTCCTCAGACCAGGTTCAAAGCAGCAAGCAGAAGATCAATGATTTTGATACCGATAAACGGGGCAATAATCCCACCCAGGCCGTACCAGGCCAACAGCTGGCGCAATAAAACGGGGGCCGGCATCGGTCGGTAGGCAATTCCGTGCAAAGCCAGAGGAATAAGAAACACAATTATAATGGCGTTAAAAATGACGGCGGAAAGAATCGCACTTTCCGGAGACGTAAGGTGCATGACGTTCAAAGGCGCTATTTCCGGATACACCTGGACAAAAAGGGCGGGAAGGATGGCAAAATACTTCGCAACATCGTTGGCGATGGAAAAGGTGGTCAGCGCTCCCCGGGTCATGAGAAGCTGCTTGCCGACTTCAACGACTTCAAGCAGTTTTGTGGGATTGGAATCAAGATCTACCATGTTCCCAGCTTCCTTTGCCGCCTGAGTGCCGGAATTCATGGCCACACCGACATCGGCCTGTGCTAGAGCAGGAGCATCATTCGTGCCGTCCCCTGTCATGGCAACCAATTTTCCCTTGGCCTGCTCATCCTTGATAAGGCGCATCTTGGCTTCCGGAGTTGCTTCCGCCAGGAAATCGTCAACACCGGCTTCTTTTGCGATAGCCGCGGCAGTTCTGGGATTATCCCCGGTGATCATGACGGTCTTGATTCCCATGACTTTGAAGCGATGAAACCGTTCCCGGATACCATCTTTGACGATATCCTTCAGGAAAATGATTCCAAGGACCTTTTTGTCATCCGATACCGCCAGGGGAGTTCCTCCCAGATCAGCAATTTCTCTGGCTTTTCCTTCCGCGTCTGCCGGAATTTTCCCTCCCAGAGCTCTTATGTGTGAAAACACGGCTTCAACAGCTCCTTTTCGGATCTGGCGGGTTCCAAGATCACATCCGCTCATTCTGGTTTGGGCGGTAAAGGGGATGAAGGTCGCATTGAGTTCCTGAAGCTCCCGGCCACGTATGCCGAATTTGTTTTTGACATAAATGACAATGGATCGACCCTCGGGGGTTTCATCCGAAAGACTGGAAAGTTGCGCAGCCTCCGCCAGATCTTCCAGTTTGGCGTCACCAACGGGGATCAGATCTGAAGCCATGCGATTGCCCAACGTAATGGTGCCTGTCTTGTCCAGGAGAAGAGTATCAACATCTCCTGCGGCTTCAACAGCGCGACCGCTCATGGCGAGCACATTTTTTTGAATCAACCGATCCATTCCGGCAATGCCGATTGCAGAGAGCAAGCCTCCGATCGTGGTTGGAATCAAACAGACCAGGAGGGCGACAATGACCGTTGGCGTAAGTATTATACCCGAATAAAGAGCGTAAGGAACAAGGGTCACGCAAACAATCAGAAAAATGATGGTGAGGCCAACCAGGAGAATGTGAAGAGCTAATTCGTTGGGGGTTTTTTGCCGTGAAGCGCCCTCAACAAGACTGATCATACGATCGAGAAAAGAGTCCCCGGGTTCCACCCCGATCCTGATCAGAATGCGATCGGAAAGGACTTTCGTTCCGCCGGTGACCGCCGAACGGTCGCCGCCGCTTTCCCGAATAACAGGAGCCGATTCTCCGGTTATGGCGGATTCATCAACAGTTGCGATTCCTTCGAATACTTCCCCATCGCCAGGAATGATATCCCCGGCCTCACAAACGACGACATCCCCCTTGCGAAGTTTGGAAGCTTCCACCTTTTCTTCTGATTTGTCCTCTTTCATTTTCCTGGCCGTCGTTTCCTTGCGCATTCGCCGCAACGAATCAGCCTGGGCTTTGCCGCGGCCTTCCGCCACGGCTTCCGCAAAATTGGCAAAAAGGACGGTGACCCACAACCACATACTGACTGCACCGGTGAACCACAAAGGGGCGGTTTTTGAAGCGGGAATCAACAGGTCTCGAAACCAAAGAATGCTGGTCAGAAGGCTTCCGACCGCGACTACAAACATGACTGGATTCTTCATTTGAATCCGGGGTGAAAGTTTGGCAAAACTATCAAGTGTCGCTTGCCAAAGAATTTCTGTATCAAAAAGCGAATGGACTTTTTTTGTTGCACTCATGTTAAAACACCTTGCCTTTCAGGAGCAGGAAATGTTCCACAATGGGCCCCAGACATAGTGCGGGGAAAAAGGTCAGAGCCCCGACAATGAGAATAATGGAAACCAGGAGAAAGACGAATGTCAGGTTATCGGTTGGAAAAGTTCCCAGACTTTCCGGGACGGTTTTCTTGCCCGCCATTGATCCGGCCAAAGCCAGCACGGGGAGCATCATCCAGAAGCGACCAAACAGCATGCACGCCCCCAGAGAATAGTTGTACCAGTCCGTATTGGCGTTTAACCCGGCGAAAGCGGAACCGTTGTTTCCCGAAGCGCTCGTAAAGGCATACAGAATTTCGCTTAACCCGTGAGGTCCACCATTGTTCAACGAGCTCTGACCATAGGTTGCAATGGATGACCATGCGGAGGGAAGAAGGATCAATATCGGGAAAATCAAAATGTACAGAGTTACCAGCTTCATTTCCTTCACTTCGATCTTTTTCCCCAGGTATTCCGGCGTACGACCCACCATCAGGCCTGCAATAAACACGCTCAGCATGACAAAGATCAGCATTCCATACAATCCGGAGCCGACACCCCCGAAAATGATTTCCCCGAGCGCAATGTTCAGCAAAGGAACCATCCCGCCCAGGGGGCTGAAGGAATCGTGCATGCTGTTCACCGCTCCGCACGATGCATCGGTGGTTACTACCGAGTATAATGCCGAATTCGCCACCCCAAAACGCATTTCCTTTCCTTCGAGATTTCCGGCCGTTTGATTCAGGGGAAGGGAATTCAGAACGGGGTTTGGCTTACTTTCCGCCCAATAAACGGTTACGACGCCCATTCCAAAAAGGATACTCATTGCAATAAGCAATACCCAGCCCTGTTTGGAATTTTTTGCCATTAATCCATAGGTGTATGTAAGACCGGCAGGAATAAGGAAAATGAGAAACATGGATACAAAGTTGGTGAAGGGAGTTGGGCTTTCATAAGGGTGGGCGGCATTGGCATTGAAAAATCCTCCCCCATTTGTCCCTAGCTGTTTTATGGATTCCTGTGAAGCGACCGGTCCCAGGGGAATGGTTTGTGTCGCATTTTCCATGGTTCTTATTTCCGGGTAAGGAGAAAAGTTTTGAATGGCCCCATTGGAAACAAGAACCAATGCCCCAATTATCGATATGGGTATAAGGACATACAAAGTGATATTCATCAAATCCGCCCAGAAATTCCCGATGGTCTTGGGAGCATCCTTGGGGATTTTTCTGGTGAATCCACGGGCGCAAGCTATGGCCACGGCGATACCGACGGCTGCGGACAAAAAGTTGTGCCAGGCGAGACCCGCCATTTGACTGAAATAGCTCATGGTCGATTCGCCGGTGTAGGCTTGCCAGTTGGTGTTGGTGGTAAAACTCGATGAGGTGTTAAAGGCAAGGGCCGAGGGAACTCCCGAAAATTTCTGAGGATTCAACGGCAGAAGATCCTGCAGACGCAGAATGACATAGGTAACGACACAGGTTATCATGCTGAAATACATAACAGAAAGGGCGTATTCGACCCATGTTTGTTCCTGCTTCGAGTCGACCCCGGCAAGTTTTTCCGTAAGAGTTTTAATCGGTTCTATCACAACCGACATTGGCTTATGAGGGGTCTCCAGTATGTTGAAAATGTAAACTCCCATTGGCTTGGTAAGCGCCAATATGGCCAAACAGAAAATAATTATTTGTAGCCATCCCAAAATTGTCATAATTGACTCCCTTAGTATCACTCACTGCAATTTCCAGAGCTGTCGTTGGTCGGATTAGGCGCATAGCGACGTAATTCGACGAGGTTCGAAATGCCCCATTATTTAGTGCGAGATGCACTTAGAATTTCTCTGGCCAGAACAACGCGTAAAACAGGTAAATAGTGATAAAGATGGCGGATACGCCACCCAGCAAATAATCAAACGTCATATTTCACCTCGTTTTATAAACGCTCAAGAAAGCGTATAAACTGCACGCTTAGGAAAAGGAAACTTATAAAAATCACGGTGGTTATTAATTCAATCATATTGACCTCCAGATCGAAAAATATTCGATTGATACTTATACGCATGAATAATGCCAAGCTTGGATTAGAGCGGTTTAACCGAAATCGGGTGGATAAATCATTCCTCTACATTGCAGGCTGCAAAAACTTTCAACAGTGAGCCCGCATTTTGCAATATCAGCGAAGGGACAACCCATTATAAAGCACCACACAACTTTTGAAAATGCGTTCAAAAGCAATATGGTTATACCAATCACAAAAAGTAATGGCGTAATAATTAGGCGACAAATCGCCGTAGGGACACGGCGTGCCGTGTCCGATAATTACGTGTAAAATATTTTATAATTGGTAGGTGCTCTCACAATGGAAATCAGTCGAACACCCATCGACAGAAGGCGCATTCTTAGTCCATCACATGCCGGCAGGGAATCATGGAGGATGTGACGCATTGACCTGGTAATTCGTTAGAAATTGACATCGAGTTGGGTCGTCCACTTCCACTTGCCGTTGATTCCGGTGTCGTTGAACCAGACGGGGCCGGTCAGGAGGCTGACATCCTTTGTGAAGTAATAATACAGTCCTGTGCCCCCACCCCCAATTGCATTCTTCCCTGAAGCGTAGTCAGCGCAAAATACAAACCGATTGAACGTATTTCCGTCAGGGCCTTTGGTCGGACGGAAGCCGTGGTCGAATGCCACCATGTAACCGGTATTCTCCTTGCCCCCGTTACTGTTGCGCAATATGTCGGGGTTGCCGCGGTACGGGCCAGCCGACAAGCGTCCGAAATTTTTGAACGTGTGGCCGAGCACTAGATAGGCCACATTCTGGTTCGTTACCCCTCTGTTGGTGCCCACATTGAAGATTCCTATTTGCAGAGCCAGGGAATCGGTGCCCAAAGCCCCCTCGGCGTAACCCAGTTTGGCGTTGAAATACAGCGGGTCATCGGACGACTCGAGCAAATCGAAGCCCAATTCCAATTGCAGCTTCTGGGAACGCAGCACCCCCATCGTTAACCCGAAGTCGGTCGGGAATGAGCCACCGCCATCGCGCGTCTTGCGCATTACGGTAAAGTAGTTGTCGATACCCAGATGAAGCACATCGAACCCCTGAATATCCGGGGTCATGTTTGTCCAGAGCGTCGACGAAGGTGTGGCTTCAGCTCTTCCGGCGAACCCTGTCAATACGAGAGCGAAAAGACAACCGAGCACCAGTCCAGAGAAAATCCGTCGCATGAGAAAACTCCTTCTAATTTGAATTTGTTTTGGTTTTGCCCAAATTTAGAGTTTGGGAATGTCTTTTAGTGTAAAATCAGATGGACGATTCAAATGGCTATAGCCTTATTATGCGGACGACTTCGTTTGATTAATGCTTTGTAATAAAGTGCGTCGTATAAATAATTGTACATGACGTTAATATTAGCTCCGTAGAAGCGCTATGCTAGAACAGCCCTTTCGCCGTTAGACACTTTACCGGTGCCGTTTTTTTTCGCCTCGGAATAGTCTTTCCCAGGAGTGACAAAGCGGAGAACCGTCCAGTTTTGCCGAACGTCCAGGCCATGGGAAAGTAATGGAGATTATGATCGGTAAGGTCGTGCCTGAGTCTCAGATCGAAAGCACCAGTGGCGGATGCGATTTTCGAGATATCATTTTCGGTATACCCCAATCTCGCGTGGTAATGGTCTGGACATTGATGCTTTCCTCCAATGCACCAACAGTCAATCCGGAGTTTCATGTGCAGTTTCTCATTTTCTGGAAATCCAGAAGTCGGCCCTATATTCGTGATTGCGGCTTTCAGATTTCCGTTCGCTTGATTCCGGCTATTGATACAGATATCGTTGCCATGATGGTTTTCTCCAAAAGGTTGAATATCGATAGATGAAACCCAGGGCTGTGTGGAATGATCCGCAAAAATAAAACCAGAAAAATTAACTGCAATTGCTATTACAAGAGCAAACAAAATCCTCATGGTTTTCTCCTTCCGATCATTCAACGGATCATAAGACAGTGCCACTCACGCTGTTGGCAACAAGCAGCTTCATCAATAAGGATGATTACCGATAATTCCATGCAGTATCTATATCTTCAGGGAATCCAATGCAAAATAATGAGAATGAGCGCATGCAGAGTACCCCCGATTCCAAAGACAATTCCGAAATAGTCGTATCCATTGAGGAGGGCTTTTCCATTCTTTTTTTGAATGCCAATTGCCATCTCCGCTCCACCAATGGATAAAAACATAAGCAACAAAAGATATGCAATTGTAGGCATAACGCCCTCCTAAGGAATACATTTCCATAGGTGCATATAGCAACGACTATGCCAAAGCTCTGCTCATCATGGTCCTCACCCCAAAAATAAGAAAACCAGTGGAGAAAGCTTGCAAAACGCAATTATACCGGATCTCCCCTGTTGCATCTTTCCATATTGATCCAATCTCGATTACTCTCGAGAAGGTTTATCCCCGCGCTGGCCATAAATGCTTACCTAGCAATAGCTTGTCATCTCGAACGAATGTGAGAGATCGCATAAAAAACGGATGAACACAGATCGTCCTTATCTGTGCTCATCCATGGTTAATTCCTTTGGGTCTCTATCCGTGGCTATCTGTGACTATCTGTGTTCATCTGCCGGGAATTCCTGCTCCAGGCGGCGTTTGCGTGCCTGCAGTTCCGGTGACTCGGAAACGGCCATACCCACCAGCCTTAATCCCTGGATAAAATGCCCCAGGCCTATCTTTACGCGGCCGGGTTTGCCGCTTCCAAGAGATGGAAAACCGCGGCCTTCGGGATCCGGGGACAGTGTTTCCCAGTTGGCGAAAAGTCGTCCCCAGGGGCTTTGCATGATGCGATTGAGCTTGTTTTTAGCATATAACGGGTACCAGAAAAGATCGTGATATATGACGGAAGCCACATAAGCCCATGGCGCCAGCCAAGTTTTGAGCGACCACTCGATAGGTTTCTTCAGCGGTCCCCAGTAAATACGGTGCTGGTTGCGTGACGCAAAGGTCATTTCCTTGAACGGGCCCTGAAAATTCCACTTTTCCTCAGCGGCGTCGATGTCGCCGACGATCTCGATATCGCGAAGATCTCCGCAACCAAGGCCTTTTTCATGGGCCAATCTGATAAACTTGATTTCAGAGAGCGGATCGAAGCCCATCAGTTTGGCTGCGACCGCATCGATCGCAACCTGATCCGATGATGCGAGAATGACATTTTTCACATGCGGAATCATGCAGCGCGGCCCCGGGCCATCTCCGGCGAAAGTGCCGTCCATAACCGCGAAGACGCCGCGATGGATCTTCTTCTGAATCATCAAAAGATCAACGAGCGTTTCATGAATAACCGGATGTGTCCAGTGGCGATGTTCGTTGAGAAGCCCTCCAAACGCATTTTTCATGGCCCCTGTCGTTGTCGTGAACACATGCGTCTTCACGGTCGGCAGATGAATAATATTCTCGCCTATGAACCGGCGTGGAATCGAAAACCCTTTCGGATAGACGTCATTCAGACACAGAAATTCGCGAGTGAGATCGCCTACTGCTTCGCGTATGTCTACCCATTCCTCGCCTTCGTAAAGATGCACATTCTCAAGCCCGTGCGCCTGGATTACGTTGATATGCTTGTTTTCACGCTCACCAAGATGCGAATCGATAACGACGGTGCGATTATGGCAACCATGAATTTTATCGGGATTGTATCCATCGCATTTCATCGCCCGTATGACGCCATCGAGCTGCCAAGGTGTTGTTGACGCGGCAGGATAGAAAAAATGCCATGATATATTTATCTTGAGCGCCGTTTCCGCATCCTTGGCGATGGTTTCCTGATATCCGGCAAGATTCATCAGTTCATGATAATCAGACAGTACGCGATCAGGGGAAGTTCGAAGAATTGCTACCCGCGCTTTTTTCATGGTTTCCAACCTCACATTGAATGATTTACAGGGCATCCCAGTACTGCTGAGGAGCGACTATCAATGGCCGTGGTTCCAGGGTGCCGGTCGAAAAACCGTCAACCCGTTCCAGTATACCTTTGGCGGCGACATAACCTGTCGTGAAAGCCCCCTGGAGGAGATAACCGCCCGTGGGAGCTTCCCAGCCAAGCATTTCTCCGGCGACAAACACACCGGGAAGTTTCTTCAGCATCAGCGTTTCATCGATCTCTGACATGTCGATTCCACCGGCTGACGAAATCGCTTCATCGAGTGGACGTGGTGCCAGGAGCTCAACATCAAGACTCTTTATTGCCGAGGCGAGTCTGGAGTGATCGTTAAGAGTTTCGGCTGACAACCGCTCCCGAAGCAACCCTGCCGCAGAAGACGAAAGATGAAGTCTTGAACGCAGTATTGAAGAGAGCGTGTGTCCGGCACGGGGTTCAGAGAGACGTCTGATGATTGTGTCTACGGAAAGATCAGGCTTCAAATCAATGCTGAGACATGCCCGCGCATCGCGCTCTATGGCCTCGCGCAACAAGGGACCGAGCGTGTATATCCCTCCACCTTCCAGGCCATAGGCCGTGATCAAAAGTTCACCCATAACGCGCTTCGCTGCAAAATTTATGGCAATATTCTTAAGCGGAGATCCCTGGTGACGTTCCACAAAACGGGAAGACCAGGCGACTGTGAATCCACAATTGGCAGGCTTGAACGCGTTCACCTGAATTCCATGCTCTTTCAGCCGCTCCGCCCAATGGCCATCAGATCCTGTTTTTGGCCACGACGCCCCGCCGAGAGCAAGCAGTACAGCCGCGCATGAAATTTGGGCCACATCTTTGTGATACTCACCGAGGCTCGAGAAATGTACTGCACCGGCTTGGGTAAAGCAGAGCCAGCGATGCCGCGGACAAAAAACCACGTTCAGGTCAGTCAGATGACGCATCCACAGATCGAGAAAAGTCCCCGCGCTCACTTTGCTCGGAAACACCCGCCGACTGCTTCCGATGCTTGTCTCAATGCCCAGACGGTTACAAAATGTACGAAGATCATCGGGGGAAAATTTCTGTATAAACCGCTCAAACAAAGGACTCCATGCGCCATAACGCGAAATAAAGTCTGGTATTGGCTCTGAATGAGTAAGGTTGAGTCCGCCACGACCCGCGACAAGGAACTTGCATCCGGGGGAGGGCATGGCATCGAACAATCGAACGCATTTTCCCGCTTCGGCAAGAACCGTGGCAGCCATGAGTCCGGCCGGACCTCCGCCGATGACGGCAATGGGAAGAGTTGCTTCGGCGTTTGACGCAGTATCTTTCACCAAATTCACTCAACCGCGGCTGTTGCACACGCAGCCGGATCACTCATGTTTTTTGATGACCCGGAGAGTCGGGCTTGGACGGCCTGTCTTTTCCATGAAAACGCGCAAAAGAAATTTTCCGCAGCCCATAAGATAGCGTCTCCAGAGACGGCCGGGCTCATGATACAAACGAAAGGCCCATTCCAGACCTATTTCACGCATCCAGTAGGGGGCGCGCGGAAGACGCCCGGAATAATAATCGAACAACCCGCCGACGCCGACTCCAAGGATGGCCCCCGTTTCAGGAAGATGCCGGGCCAGCCAGGTTTCCTGACGAGGGGATCCAAAGGCAACCAGCAGAAGATGTGCTCCGGAGTCACGAATGTGATCGATTACATCTGATTCTTCATCAACAGAGTAATAACCGTTCTGTACGCCCGCGATTTCGATTCCCGGAAACTCACGCCGAACATACTCGGCAACATTTTCAGGAACACCAGGTCGACCGCCCAGCAGAAACAGACGAAAACCGGAACCAGTTAACGCGCTCAACATGAGGGGAAATAAATCAGTGCCGCTAACGCTTTGCCTGAGTTCGCAGCCAAGGATTTTGCCGGCAAGCCTGATGCCGATTCCATCGCCAAGCACAAGACTTGAACCGCAAAGAACGTCGCGATATGCAGCGTCATTGTGAGCAAGGTTGGCGCATTCCGCCGTAACAAATGAAATTCGGCCTGGAATTCCTGAACGAAGCCGAGTCATGACAGCGTCGACGGTTTCCGTCATTGTCAGATTGTCCATGCGGATGCCAAGCAGCTCGATCTGCTCCGGCGCATACAACGCACCGGCACCATAGAGAAGTGCCGGAAAAGCTTGAAAAGCGGCTCCGAGATCTCCATGCGTGGAAGAAATCACAGAATGCCCGCTGTCACTCGCAGCTTCGTCATCCAGAGCGATATCCGCGCGTCTTGCCGTCCACCAGAGATGAAAAAGCCCCGGCCTGACGTCAAATCGACGCCGGACAGAGCGTTCCCGCTGATCGAGCTGTCCGGGCGCCGTCGATCGAGGCCCCAGAAACGAAAGATCGCCTTTAAGAAGATTGATCAGACGCGGAAGATGTACAAGTCGAAGAGTCAGGAGAAGTTGTCCCGCAGGAGTTTCAGGCGCCGGAAACGCATACTCTTCGTATGGCTCACACCAGCGACCGATGCGCGAAACAGTTACCAGCAAAGGTTTTCCGCGACGCGATGTAAGAAACGCCACGAAAATGAGGAGAGGAGAAAGCAGTGTTAAAGCGCCAACCGCGAACAAAATATCAAGGCAACGTCGCAAAATAGACGTACTTTCAAGCAGAAACACAAGACCGAAACTATGCCAAAGTCCGCGCAGACAGCCTCTGCTTCCGGGAGCGGACAATCCGATATTCAGCCCTGTGTTTTTCACGAAATTTCCCTTTCAGCAGCTATATCGACTCCCCTACTCATTTACTACCATGCATTTCCTTACGGAGCAACTTTCTTTAAAGCTGCGACCACTGTTTTATCTCAAATTGCAGCTGTCCCAATAGACTCTGCCTCACGATTACCAAAGAAGCCTAAATATTCACGGCTATTTACGCCAAGCGAGATTCCTCACATTCGTTCGGAATGACAAACAATGCTGTAATTTCGGCTGAAGGGATAAATCTCAGCTAACCGGTTAGCATCCTTTGTTATTCATGCTCTGTCTTAATTCCACGATATTTAGATGTGGTCCATGAACAAAAGTCTGTTCGCCTCTATTATGCGAGCAGTCTGAGTTGACGTGAAACGCTGCTTTAAGCTATTGTTAAGAGCAGTCCACTCTATCGGAGGGGCATCATGATTACACGTCTCAGCCGTTCACGAGGTATGTCCCTTCTCGTTGTGCTGGGAGTCTTGGTGGTTGTCTCTATTTTCGCGGCTTCCATGAACTTCCTGGCATCTCAGACAACTCAGAAAGCCAGAAGAATTGCCGCTCAAAAGGGCGCCATGTTGATCGCAAGATCCGCTCGGGCATTAGCTTTTGCGCAAATATGCAGAGACATTACAGACGAGAAATCCGAGATTTTTAAAATACTGATCAATCCAAGTCTCACCACGGAGCAAAAAATTCCTGTTAACATTGCTTCGCTGACAAGCCTTGCCGCGGAATTCAAACAGGGAAAAGCGGACCTTTCAGTGACAGTAGACTCGATCAGCCCGCTGGACAAAGATAAGCTTACAAAAACCACCGGAGGTTTTGATGAGGTTGAAAGAAAGATTGTTCTGAAAATAAAGCCAACAGTAGTCGTCGACGGAATCTCCTATTCATTCGAAGAACTTCGGCAGGTGAAGATTTTCAATCTTGTTCCAGGAATTCTGGGCAAATTCTCATTTTTCGTCAAGGAGCCTGAGTCCGATTACAATAAATTTGCTGCCGAGTTAAATGGTAAAGTGGATGACAGGGTTCTTTCCCCCCAGCTTCCGGTTGTTTTTAAAAACGGCGGAACACTGGACGTGGGGACAAAATTAGACCCGACAGATCTCGATAGCTGGAAAAGAAGAGGCTTCATCTACCTTGGTAATCCATCGCTGGGCGGTGAAATCGATTTGAATCTGACAGCCGGTTCTCATCCCGCGTATGGCGAGGATTTTCATTTTTTCAATATCGCAGATGTTGAAAGTAAGAATCCCGACAAGATCCTTCCAGGATATTTTGAGCCAGAACCGGCGGGACGACTCAGTGATCCTACTAAATCGAACTGGCAGGAATGCCCGCAGTCATCAAATCCCACCTCGGTTACCAGTAATTTTGCTCCATTTTTTTATTTTTGGATCAAGCATCAAATCAAGGGCTTTTTCACTGCAAGTCCCGCAACCAATGATGACATGAATGCTGACGGAAAGCTTGCAGTTTATTTTAAAAATTCATCGGGCGCGCCAAACACCAAAATGATGTCATCAGTTCTGCATCTTTTTGGAACAAACTCTTGTCCTTCTCCAACGCTGGTTTTAGGCAATGTCTTTCGACGCTATGCCGACTATTCAGCGATTGTCGTGGATGCGACGGGTGACAAGTATCATGATGCGTGCTTAACTTATCTGAATGAAGCGGAAGATGATACGGGAATACCAGGGCATGTTGCAAAAGTTAAGGTGTGCAAGAACAGTGCGCTTGGTGAAAAGCCGTTACAAGTTAATCCACCGTCATATATAAACATAGATGGATTCTACGATTATAATGGTTTAATGCCATCAGGATTTGACATATATAAGTCCAAAATGTGTCAGATTATAACCGAGCCATATTTACGAAGTCATGACTGCCTTTATCATTGTACGGAAGATGATTTTTTTCCACAGGCGAGTTCGTTTCCGGCCGCCCCCGGAAAACTTTCATTGCCGACAACCACATTCAAACTCGACCTTCCCAGCCTTGATCCGGCGGATCCCTCGCCACGCGCCGCGTCATTTTTCGAGTATGGCAGCTTGTCAGCTATTCCGATGGACTACATCAAATCAAAATGCGTCTTTACAGTAAATAGTTACGAAGATTTTATGGCGCGATTCTTATCCGGACCACTAATGAACCAGCTGAACCTGGACACGGGTGTTTTGATAAAATGGAAGGCGGGCGAAAAATATGTGATTCCAACTGATCTTAATATTGTCAGGGGCGGAATCATTGTTTTTGAAAAAGGCGATGTCTCAGTAGGTAAAATACCATTCAAGATGTCAACGGATGAGTTTCTGATCATCGTTGCACTGGACGGAAACATTGAGATAACCGAGGATGTAGTCGCAGCATCACTCTTCGCTCCAAACGGACAGATCATAATAAATAATACGCCGGATTCAACTATCAATGGCGGAGTAGTAGTCAAGAAGTTTTTGCCGAATACTTTTCCCAATGGTGGAAAAATCGAGTATAACGCGAATACCGATCCTTCGAGTAAGGCTTCTTACAATGATTATTACCGAGGAATGGTTTCCAATATCGCCAGTTCATTCCGGGAAATTCAGTGAAAATCAGTCGATTTGGCGTAACAATGATTGAGCTTATTCTCTCAGTCTTTATTCTCGCCGTTGCTCTATTGCCGACGTTTGACCTTTTGACCAAAGGAACCAGGCAAGTGAGAATTTCCAGGGAGGAAACACTTGCGGTCGCTTATAATGCAGAGCTTATCGATCAAATCATGTGTATGCCATTTAACGACATTGCTACGATGACCAGCAAATCTATACTCAGCACAGACAACGGAAAGTGCCTTACAGGAGATCTGCTTACAGGCGGCCATGTCACGACTCTTTTGTATTTATCCCCCCTCCCGGACGAGTTTCAAAGAACGATTTCCATTGAAGAAGTGATTCCTGATTATTTGAAAAAGATCACTGTTTCCGTGAAATGGGGAAACGATATAAAGCATGAAGTTAAATACTCTGTATTTATGGAGTATTCACCATGAGTATTTCAAGAATACATGCCTTTATTTATAACGTTATAAATTATATTTTGCCAAATTTTTCACCGCGAAAATGTCTCAGGATATTTTCCATAAATTCTACATCAACACATATTCGCCGAGGCAAACGCATTAAAAACTCAGGAATGGTCTATAACACGGCTCTCGACACAATAACTATGACTAAGGTAGGGCGTGACCGCCGGGCACGCCGAAGCGCAAAGCGGCGCGCCCGGCGGTCGCGCCCTACCACAGAACTTTTAAAGCGATTGCCCTCGCATATGCGCCGAGGCTTCAGCCTCATTGAAACTGTTGTGGTGGTCTTGGTCCTGGGGCTGTTTCTAACTGGCGTAATGAACCTGATGACAACTGTTATGGGCAATTTCACCAAGCAGGAGGAAAGTGTCGTCTGTGCCGGAGAAGCCTCATTACTTATGTCGCAACTGAGCCGCGATTTCGAACGTTTGGTCAATCGGGGATCTGTTCCCGGCAATTTTCCCGATAAATTCAGCCAGGCTAAAATGGCTGCGATTGGGAATCCACCCGATCTTTTTTCCTTCACTATTCTCGATACTGATTTAAAAAAAGTTGAATATTCCTATAACAAAGATGAAAAATCGCTCACGAGAAACTATGATGGTCACGTAATTGCGATGGCCAAGGGAAGAGTGGCTTCGTTCGCTTTTTACTGGCAAGTTCTGACGCCGGATGCACTGGTAAGAAGTTATCCCCCTGAACCACCTGACACTACAGTTCCGAACGCGCCGTCAGACGGAAAAGTTACACGATGCTGGGGAAAATTTGCCATCACTATCGAAAGCCCCAAAAGCAACGCGGCCGGAATAAAATATGTGAGACAGGAATATAATTTCATGCTTTTCCCGGTCCGATTTAATAGCGAACTGCAGTCGATCTGCTCTGAATAGATCAGCTTCCATACTGACGCAACAATTTCACCAGAGAATCTTTTCGATTGTATAACGCCATTCCAATTTAGAGGGCTCTGTTGTAGTCGTATTTTTTTGACGCGGAGATAGAAATAAATAGTCTAATTTTTTGGCAGGTGTGCGCTGAATCGAAGTTACACCGGAATTATCTATTCGAGAAACGACATGAGAAGTCGATGCCACTCCAGATCCCCTGATTCGGGAATCCACGAGAGAAGTTGAGGCTACCCCAGGATTCCCGGATGATGTTCCGGCGTTTATTTTTGAAGTCGCAGTCGCTGCCAAATTGGCGTTTATAATTGAACTCCTTTCGGTGGCCTTATTGATAAAATTTGATTTTGAGTATAAATCATTGAGCTCATGGATAAGCTCAATTCTTGATTCAGAAGACAAAGCGCCAAATTCAGCTTCAGATATTTTACCATCGGAATCAGCATCCAATAGTAGATAAAGAACTCGTTGCGCTCTCGATACTTCGAAAGAAAGGTTCGACTGGGAAATCATTGAATCTGTTTTATCTGACAACTCATTTCCCTTCAAAAGTGAAACTAAAAAAATCTCCATCAGAACCCCTTCAAGCTCTGATAATCGACCATCGGCATTCAGATCGAACGTCTTTAAAAGCTTTTCACCGACGACCGATCCCGCCACTTTGGATATTTTTCCCACATCCAGCTCGCTTGCGCGGGTAATGGAAAATCTTCTCTGAAATGATGAATAAATGTGAGAAAACATCGCCGAAGTCGGAAAAAATTTGCCTTCCACCCCTTTGCTGAACTCTAATCGTGTAACTACCCCATCCTTGTTTTGATCTAATGTATCAAACACCCTTCTGGCCTCAGTGCTTATTATCGCTGCTCTTTCGCTGGAATCAAGCACGCCATCCTCATTTGTATCAAGATCGATAAATCTTCGAGCCGCAAGAATGATAAGGCGGGTATCACTGATCGGATCGTTGGCCGCTTCTACAGAAATCGGAGCCAATACCGCACAAAGAAGCAAGAAAATCATGAGCAGGATTTTTTTAAAATCACCTGCAATAATGCGAACTTGTATTTTCATTTGATGAAAGTCATTGTAAAAAAAGTCAGCCCCGGATGCCCGGGGCTGACTTAATTCAAGAAATAATCAGTCGATTCCGCCGCTGGCGGGCTTTGCGTTCTTTACGTCCGGGGTAGCAGATCCGATGATCGGTGTGCCTGTGGCGACTGGAGCCTTAACCGCCGGAATAACCAATTCATGTCTGATCCTGTTAGATTCCACGCCAACAGCAAATTTGTATCTGAAATCCGGACCGTGATTGGAGGTCAAAAGAGCGAAATACACGTCAGCCTTCTCACCCTTATCGGGCTTCGGAAGGAGGAATGAGAACTTGCCGTCTTTTCCAAACCAAACATCCCGCAAAACAACTCTTCTGTCATCGAGCAAAGTGATGTGGTAATCCTGAGGCACGGATCCATTGGAGCGCTTGATGTCGATATACAAAGAGCATTTCTCATTGTCTCCAAATTTTTTCCAGTCAAATGCCCATTTTTTTGCCTTCGTGTTATAGGCTATATTAATTCTCGCAGCTTCGGTTGTTTCACCAAGAAATACCGGACCGTCAGACTTGAACTTCAAATCCCCTTCAGTGTATTTGATCAGGTAGTTATGATCTTTTCTCAAAGTGGTTTTCGCTGTACCACTGGCAACGACGAAACCGTCATGTTCAAAAGCACCACTGGAATCGGCAACATTATCTATAATTTCTACGATCCCACCATCCGCCAATTTTCCATCAATGGTAACGAAAATCTTAACCGGGGCCAACTTGCCGGCATCCTGATCAGGTGGTATGACGACCGGAGGTTTAACCACAATCGCCGGATCAGACGCAACAATCGTCTGATCACCGGCCGGATCCTCCGCCATTACCGGAGAAAAAGCCGTAAATACGGCAAGACTGGTGAATAAAATACCCTTACAAAGATTCATACCTGACTCCTTTTAAATATTTTTATTGAGATTAACTCTCAATATAGAACCCCAATAAATGAACTCCTGAACATCCATTTTATATGCTAAATCTTAACCTTTCAACTTACAACGACGAAATAAGAAAGAATTTTGTAATCGCTATTTTTAGCATTTTCACAAACCATCATCAAGACTCTCCATCTGGAATGATGCTGAAGATATGTCCGAGGGAGGATCGAAAAAATCGGCGGACCCGCTGAAAAGAGAGCTTAATGAAGAAAGGTCGCCCGTTCCGCTGCCGATGCGTCCTTCTATCTGAGTACAGTTGTCCTGATACTCCCTTTTCAAATCGGGTAGTCTTTGTTTCGCTGCTTCGATTTCGGAGAGCTTGGAATTCGTGGATGACAGCAATAATTGATATTTGCATCCTCTATATAACAATGATCGAATCTGATTTTGTCCTGACAATATTCGTGTCTTAACTCTTACAGCATTAATCGGCTTAATTTTTTTGAGCCTGAAAATTACATTATCCTGCGCCTGAATCATTGATGTTCCGATAAGATAAATCTTCTGGAAAATCATCAATACCATTTCCCCCGACATCGGCCTATTTATAAAATTTCTCGCTCCAGCCGGGGCAGCTGTCCGATTTGTCTGCGAAGCATTTGAAGCAGCCGTCGCTACTCCAATAAAATTCGAACCGAACATAAAAATTACAATCACTATTACTAATAATCCAGCATTTCGATCAGAAACCATCGTCAAGCCTCCCGAGTTTATGATTGTCCAGTATCTCAGTCTTTGTGGCACCGGAAGCGGATGAAGCGATTACTCCGTCACCAATTAAAGATGTTCCGGAACCTGCGGGCGCGCCTCGTATTTCCGGCACAACTTCGGCGGTTCGATGAGCTCCCGGCAATCCAGAGGCAACCGGTTGCTCTTTCTCAGGAATTATCCCGTTCGCGGTTTTGGTCAATGTCTGCAAATTATCAAGAGCCTCAACCCGATTATCTTTTACCTGGACTCCTTCTCCCGTATGAAGTTCTCCGCGCTCTTGCGATGCGGAAACCATCCACTCAATCGTTCCTTCGATGACCTTAACAATTTGAGTTTCTCCAAGAAATTCAATTTCGATAGTCGTTCCGCGAATAGCCAAAATGACAGTGGGAAGCAGTATTTTGTAACCGAGTGCGGAATGGGAAAAAGCCATTCTGAGTTTTCCATCATGCATCCTGATATCCCCGGAATCGGAAACCTGAAGACTTCCAGCTCCGGACAGCGTTACTTGCCTGCCTCCGGAGAGCTCTAGAACGGATGTTTCATTTTTCTGTAATTTTACGAGTCGGTTCGGAGAAAACATGTTTCTACCCACGATATTCGTCGCGGATGCCAGATCATGAGCTGGAATCTCATGTTTTCGAATGACCGTGCCCTCGTCTCTCGAATTATGTAAAAACAGTGCGACGATGCTCCCTGCAACGGCAAGAACAGCCAGGACTATTGCCATAATGCCGGACGGAGATATAAATGAACTCTTTTCCGGTCTAAGAGGTTTTGGCGATTTAGCCAATTCCGCTTTTAACCCGGCTTTTATTCGCCCGATAGCGGATTTGTCCGGACTTAATCCCGTCAGAGCATCGTCAATGTCTGATCTGACTTTTACGGCTTTCGCGCAAACCTTACATGTCGATATATGGTCGGCATTTTCTTTTTTCGAAATGGCGCGTTTGAATTCCACGGCCCCCAGTTCGAGAAGGCGGTCGATAAAATCACATTTCATCTGATTCCGCTCCTTCCCTGAGACGACGCATCGCCCTGGAAAAAGCATTTCGAATCGAGCCCTCGACCATTCCGGTGATCTGGGCTATATCGCAATACTCCAATTCTTCGATCACTCTCAGTAAGACAATCTCACGTTCCTGTCCGGTCAGCCCAAGAAGTATAGACGGCATTTCCGGAATAGCTTCATTGCTCGTTCTATTTATTGCCTCTGCTGTAAGTGCTTCATCGCCAACTCTATCAATTGCATCAGCAGTAAAATCAACCGGTGTTTCAGGAGTCCTCATTCTTTTGCGGAGAATATCGAAGCAGTGATTCCGCGCTATTTTCAACACCCACGGAAAAAGCCGTTCAGAATTCAAAGTATCGATTTTCATAAAAGCCTTCAGAAAAATCTCCTGCGATGCATCTTCTGCTGCGGCGGCATCGCCAAGCTTAAGACGCGAAAATCGAAAAATGGCCGGACCGAAAGTTTCTACAAATATTTCGAAAGCATGAGGTTCTCTGGATTTCAGCCCCTCTATCAGAGACAAATCATCATCACGACTGCCCATGGAACTTGCAGCATTCATTCAGTATATCCATCGCGGCATTCGTGATTTTTCTTCTTCCCATATAGATAGACGAAAAGAAACACCGAATTGTAATCCAATTATTTCCATCTTCTCATCCGATAATACCAATCAAAAAATGTTTGTATGCACTCACCGAACCATCAACCGGATCGGCCCTGCATCAAGAACTTTCCCGGATAGGTATAATACCACAAATACCTCCTGTCCTGTCCCAATGCGCTGCAAAGAAACAGGGCAAGCATATAAACAATAACACGGCTCTCGACTCAACGAAGTGCCCGCAAGGGCGTAACTAAGATGTGGTAGGGCGTGACCGCCGGGCACGCCGAAGCACAAAGCGGCGCGCCCGGCGGTCACGCCCTACCACAGAACGTTCGCACTGACAAAGCAGCTTGCATCCACAGGCAGAGTTGGTTCAACAAATTGGCAGGCGTTCCCGATTGAATGAAACCCCGCGACCGGTCTTTTCCGGTCACGGGGTTGTTTGTCACGGAATCACACCGCCGCAAGGAAGGAGGCCATCCTCGCGGCGAATACTTTCAGGTCAGGGGAAGAGTACCGGAACGGGGGAATCCCTGTAGGACGAGGTGTTATCGCCAATTTGGCCATTGCCGCCGTATCCCCATGCCACCATCGTGCCGTCACTTTTCAGAGCATACCCCGTCACGTATCCAGCCCAGATGGCACTCACGCCAGAGGTGAGGCCGCTGACCTGAACGGGAGTGAGTCGCTGGGTAGTGGTGGTATCGCCAAGCTGATAGTTGCCATTATTTCCCCAGGCAACGACCGACCCGTCGCTCTTCAATGCAAATGAAAAGTTTCCACCGCCAGAGATGGCGGTAACGCCGGAGGTCAGGCCGCTGACCTGAACAAAGGTAAGCCGTTGAGTGGTTGAGTTGTCGCCCAGTTGCCCATTGCCATTGCTTCCCCAGGCAACTACGGAGCCGTCGTTCTTTAACGCCAACCCAAAAGAATTTCCACCCGCAATGGCTTTAACGTTGGAAAGACCAGTGACTGTAACTGGTATGAGCGATTGAGTGGTGCTTCCGTTGCCCAACTGTCCATTTCCGTTGTAGCCCCAGGCCACTACGGTTCCATCACTCTTCAGTGCATACCCACTATTATAGACGGCTGCTATGGCTGTGACTCCGGAAGTGAGACCGGTGACCTGGACGGGAACGAGCGATTGTGTAGTGGTTCCATTCCCAAGTTGTCCGTTTCCATTGTTACCCCACGCAACAACAGACCCATCGCTCTTCAGAGCATACGCGCTGTCATAGGCGGCAGCAATGGCGGTAACACCGGAGGTCAAACCGCTGACTTGAACGGGAACGGAACGCTGGGTGGTGGTGTTGTCGCCAATTTGTCCGCTTCCGTTGTAACCCCATGCAACTACCGACCCGTCACTCTTCAGTGCGTATCCGTTGTTGGCTCCGCCGACGATTGCAGTGACGCCGGATGGGAGATTACTGACTTGAACTGGAGTGAGTCTCTGAATGTTGGTGTTATCTCCCAGTTGATAGTTCCCATTATATCCCCATGCCCATGCCTGGCCGATATTGAAGACGGCGTAGCCTTGATTCTGCCCGGCTCCCATTTTTGGAATGGTGGTTGCAGTAATAGTCTGGTCAGCCGATTGTGCCTGGTTATTGGCCGCGTCTTTAGAGATGACTGCATAATGAATCGTCGTTCCGAGTGTTAGACCGGGTAAAGAAATAATCCGATGGCTCTTGGTGTAATTGACATCGAGCGTCGTGGTCGCACCATAGGCCGATGTCGGCCCATATACGATCTGGGACATGCTGTCTTCGTTCGTCGTCCAGGCTGCTCCCCAGGTTGTGCCCATGCTTCCCTGGTTGATAACACCCGAAATTACTGGAGCGGTCGAGTCGACACCAGGTGCTCCATTAGCACCAGCAGTTCCGTCCTTCGCGAGAATAACCCAGTTCGTTCCGTCGAAAATGTATGAACATTTATCTGTCGAATTGTAGTAGGCCCAGTTGAGCTCGGGCGAAGGCGGATTCGCGGTCAGCGTGCCTTTCCAGACTATGCTGATGCCGGTTGCCCCAGTTGCACCGGTTGCGCCAACTGCTCCGGTTACGCCGGTTGTCCCGGTTGTCCCGGTTGTTCCGGTTGCACCCACTGCTCCGGTTGCGCCTGTTGTCCCGGTCGCACCTACTGCTCCGGTTGCACCCGTTGCCCCGGTTCCGCCCAC
>JADFYG010000006.1:35043-36379 GCA_015233155.1 Candidatus Rifleibacteriota bacterium | reverse complement strand
TTGTCCCGGTCGCACCTACTGCTCCGGTTGCGCCTGTTGTCCCGGTCGCACCTACTGCTCCGGTTGCGCCTGTTGTCCCGGTCGCACCTACTGCTCCGGTTGCACCCGTTGCTCCAGTTGCGCCAGTTGTGCCGGTAGCACCCAGTGCTCCAGTTGCGCCAGTTGTGCCGGTAGCACCCAGTGCTCCAGTTGCGCCAGTTGTGCCGGTAGCACCCACTACTCCGTTTGCGCCAGTTGCGCCGGTAGCGCCCGTTACGCCGGTAGCACCCATTGCGCCGGTAGCGCCGGTTGCGCCGACAGGTCCGCTGGTGGCCAAGGTCTTCCACGAATTGCCATCCCAGATATATGAGACCTTATCGGTGGTGTTGAAATACGCCCAGTTCAACTGCGGCGTGGCGGGTGCGCTCGCAAGAGAACCTTGCCAGATAATTACTCCGCGGGGTGCCGGATCAATTGCAAGCGAAACCTGTGCGACAGTCGTTACCTGTGCAGCCGTAACCTGCACCTGGGCGACCGTTTGCTGCAAGAGGCCATTGCCTGTAAACGCTAATGTGTAGGTTCCGACAGGAATGCCGGTTATGGTGAATTTGCCGGCAGCATCGGTGAAGGCCGAATACGAGGTGCCGGTAACAAAGGCGACGATGCCCGTCACAGGCGCATAACCCGTCGGAGCCTGGATTGTTCCGGTGATATCTCCGGTGGCAGTCAGGCGCAGAACTAAATCGGTAGTCGAAACCGCCGCCGCTCTGACCCCAACCTCTATATTTTGAAGAATACTGCTGTGATAACGATCCTGGCGAGCTATCAGATTAAATACTCCCTGCCGGACAGCCGGGAATACGAAAGCACCCGAGGCGTCCGTCGATGAGAAGTATATCTGTCCGTCAGCATCACTATTCAACGTCTGTTTCCGAACGCTGGTGGTCGGAGTTATCAACGCCCCATTGGCAACAAGATAGACCATGACGCCGCTCAGGTCACCGTCACCTGCAATCCTGCCGCGAACTTCGCTTGTCGCCAGAGCATCGGTCGAGAGACCCGTCGTGGCCGCCACAGGGTTGCCCCCACCGCCGCCACCACCTGAACACGCCACCAGGCCGGCGATCATCGCCAGCATCAACATGAATACGATGGTCTTTCTCATGAACAACTCCTTCATTTACAACCCCGGCCAGGCCGGGTCATATTAATTGTGACACCAGTAGAATGTTATTACAGGGGCAACCGAAAAAAAGCGTTCTTACGACGCCGGAACAATGATGCCCGTGAATGTCCGGCCCTTGTATCCGTCGCGAGTTGCAATCACAGTGTAGGTGCCGGCTGCCAGATCCAGGAA
>JADFYG010000006.1:0-35029 GCA_015233155.1 Candidatus Rifleibacteriota bacterium | reverse complement strand
CCCCTGATCATCGGTGATAGCATAAATGCCGCTTCCAGAGATCACAACCAAGGCCCCGACGATCGGCGCATCAGAGGCCTGATCGCGAACATACCCCGAAATACGCCGTGGGGCGCTCACCGGTATGTCCGAGATAACAGTAACTTTCTGAGTGGCCGTGGCAGTTATCTGACCGTCAGAAACCGCACAGCGCAGTTCGTATGTACCTGTCGCGGAAGGTGCGGTCCAGGTCGCGAGCGCCGTCGTAATGGATGAAAAAACTCCCCCGGTCGGGCTTGCCGTCCACATATAGGTCAGCCCGGTGTCTCCGTCGGGGTCATTTGGAATCGCCTGAAGGCTCAGGTCACGACCTATGGTCACGGTTCGCAGACTCACGATCTTGGGAGCCGGAGCCTGATTCGGCGGCGGCGGAGCAACCGTTGCGACGGGATAGACCACCAGGTTGTGAATCGCCTTCCCGGAAAGACCGGCGGAATCAGTTACAGTGCAGATGAGCTGATATGTTCCGGTTGATAACGGAGCAGTCCAGACTGTGCGTCCGGCCTTGGGAGCCGAGAAAGTGCCGTCATTGGGCTCCACTGTCCATGCGAAGTTCATTCCAAAATTGCCGTCCGGGTCGTTGGGGAGAGCCTCCAGCGTGACTTGTGAGCCGGCCGGCGCCGTTCCGGTTGCGAGGATGGTGGGTACTGGAGGGCGGTTTACCGGCAAAGGCGGGGGAGGAGCCAGAGGATTGGCAACGGGAATCTTCAAGGTTCCCTTTGCTTCAACTCCGGCCAAATCACGAATTCGAGCCGTGATTGCCTGATAACCCTCTTCCTGCGGGGCAGTCCAGGAAAGTGCTTCTATTCCAATCTTTTCCGCCGGAATCCCGGTGGTGAAAAGATCAACCGCAGTCTTTAATGAGGTTGGCAAAGAAGTCGAAGATGAGGCGGCCAATCCATCGGAAATGTCCCAGGTCAGCGGTCGCAGATCGGCTGGAGTTCCGTCGGGATCAAAATAAACGGCCCACACTGTCGTTTTTCCGCCGCCTGGAACCGACCCCTCCGAGGGATCGCGGAACAGCATTATCCGCGGAGGTTTATTCGCCTCGGTTACCTTCGGAACAGTCACTTCGACAAAAGTAGTTCCCGGAGGACCGAAATTTGTAGTGATGGGATCACTTGAAAAGCCGGGAGTCTTGACGGTGATCGTCTCGACAGCGGTCTCAGAGGCTGCGGGAGGTGGCAACGGAGGGGCTTCAAAACGACCATTGGCGTCAGAATGGAAAGCTTCTCCCCACACTTCGAGCGCGGCGAAGGGGATCGGGCTACCCTGTGAATCCAGGAGAATTCCAGAAACTGTGTTACTCGCCAATTGCAGATCGAGGTTGGTGTCGGCGTGAACCGGCGCCGCATCAGTTACCACCAGTTTTGGGGAACGCACTTTATAAGTGGTGATCTGCCCCGTAGCATCCTTCAACTGAAATTTAGCGACGACCCGATTGTTGTTTCCGAAGGGAACGCCTACCAGGATGTAAGTGCCGCTGGCGTTAGTATTTGAGGCAATTTCAGGATTATCCTGCAGCCAAACGGCGGCGGAAGAAACGTTCACGGAGGCCCGAACAGACGCCCGATCACGAAAAGAAACTGAGATGGCCCCGGAGGCGGTGACATTACCGGAAATGACGCCAAGACCCCCACTGGGAACACTTGCCCTGTCAATTACATAATCACCATAACCGGCATTATGACATCCCAAACAAAATACGCTGACAATCATGATGATCGCCAAACAACTCGATATCAGAATCCGCTTCACCAAGAACCTCCATCAAAAAATACTAAAGCTACCGGGAGTATACTTTTAATTGGTAAACGAAGGTATCATACTCAGCACCTGCTGTCAAAGGCCAGCAAATCGCGCAGGGCCCTTTAATTCTCCCCCGGAAAATGGCTTGAATTGCCCGAACTCAACAACTGGGCTGGACCGCCGGGCCAGCCGTGATAATCTGCAGATATAGGACTCGGCGCGCCCGGCGGTCGCGCCCTACCCTGGGAGAATTAAATGGCCCTGCAAATCACATACGGGGTATTTACGTATCTTTACGCACGAAATAAATCTCAGGAAAAAATGTCGAAAAAACGAATGAGGTCAGCGTCCGGTTGTATGCACCGCTGAGATCAGTCATGACAAGACTACGAAAGCCTCGACCGATCGGGTTTTGCCCTTGATGGGCGGCAACTCCAGTTTGCGCAGATAATCACGCGCCAAAGTTTCATGTGTTTTTGCAAAACCCGCCGCCGCCAAGGATTCCACGACAATCCCACCTACGCAATCGTCTGTATCAGGCCGCACCATGCCTGATTCATCTATACGTAAGGCAAGATCTCCCAGACGTGAGGCCAGATTCACCGTGTCCCCGATTACCGTGTATTCAAGCCTGACATCCGGAGTTCCCATGATGCCGGCCAGTACCGTTCCGGTCACTATGCCGACGCCGAGATGATTGGGAAGGATACCCTGCAGTTGTCGCTGTAAATGCTCATGGTCCCGGCGCATGCGAATGGCGGCTTCCACTGCGGCCGCGGCAGCCTTATCGCGCCCGCCGAGTGCATCGTCGTGGAAGACCGCAAGAATCTTGTCCCCGATAAACTTGTCTATTTCGCCGCCATTAGCGCGAATAGCCCGCGACATGACCTGCAGATAGCGATTCAGCAGCCGGATCAGCGCATCCGGAGGAGTATTCACCAGCAGCGACTTGAAGTCAGCCAGACCGGCGAACAACACGGTGACATCTCTTTGTTCCCCGCGATTGGCAGCCTCTTCCCGCTTCATATCTACGGCAGCATCGCGCACGGATTCGGACACAAAACGACTCAGCAGTCGCCCCTCGGAGATGCCGATAGCCATTGCGTTAAAAGCGCGCGCCAGAACGCCGAACTCACCGCCACGCCACTCAGGCAATCTGGCATCGAATCGGCCGGCTGTGATCATGCCGGCTTTTTTTGAAAGCTCTTTCACGGGTTTGAGAAACTCACCGGCGACCTGTAAGGCAAGCACCGCGGCAGCCAGCAACAACCAGGCAAGTATTTTCCGTCTGTAGGCGGCATCGGCTGCCTGCCCCTCCATCTTAAGCCCGATCGGAACCTCGGCTGTCAGAATCGCATCGGACATGGCCTTGGACGGCGCGCATAGCATCAATTCTCTCTGCCTGCCGCTTTTTCGATTGAGAAAAATCGGAGCATCAGCAAACGACGCCCAAAACACGCTTTCCGCGATATCCGGGGCTTGAGGCATGTCATGGTCCTCGAATCGATAGTCATTCTCTTCTCTGCCCCGAAAACTTCTGTAGGGACGCGTGAGCGTAATAGCCGGCGATTCTTTGTAACCGAAACCAATTACGGGCATAACCATGGCGCCACTCTGTCTGGGCATAGTCCAACGATTGAGAATCAGGTAATTGAGACCTTCCATACTCAAAGTGGAGACAAACCCATATCTGGGACCGTCTGGTCCGGGTAAAAATCGACGATAGAAAAATGATTGATCGACCAGATTTTTTACATAATTCAAGGCTTTTGGGGCCAACATCAGGTCCATGACGGAGTCCGGGGCCGTGAAAGATAAAAACAGCTTGGAAAATTCTTCCAGAACGAATCCCATTAACAGTTTCTCGCCCGCCCCTTTTTTTTCTGCGGTAACGGAAATATTGGCTGACGAGCCTTTCAGAGATTCCAAGGCAAGGGCAATAAATGTACTGAACCCCTTTTCTATGAATATTGCGCTGGGTGGAGGCTTGAAGCCTTCAAAAATCAGACACAGATTACCGATACCGCTTATCATGGGGCGATTCAGGAATACGCCGTTGTGCAGGCAGGCTTTCATGAACAGTGACATTATATTCCGGCATGCGCGATCCGCATCCCGTTCCTTCATGGCTTCGATTCTGCCTATAACAGAAATAAACTTCGGATTCATGATAAGATGATCCAGGATGGAACAGAAACAGGATAAATACATGTGGCTGGATTCCTCCGCAGCGGAAACCGTTTCCATAAGCAGGCGTCGCTGGTCTATCTCGATCCTTTCACTCTTTTCACATAGAGAACGCTCCACTGCGATCATTCCAAGCGCAAGAGCCGGAACCATTACAAACAGAAATGCGCCCCCGAGCTGACCACGCAGACTGAACGCAAAAGGACGACCGAGCAAACCCAGGAAAAAAGCGGCACATAATCCCGCACAGAACCATGCTCCGGCAAGAATCTCCAACACGGCCTTTACCCTTGGAAATGGATTATCCTGATTGTCTGACCGCCGCGCAAGAATCATTCGAACTGACGGACGACCCAGAGCTATTGTTTCAATGGTTTCCCAATGATGCATGGAATCCCTGGAATGCTGTTCGAGAAAACGCGCATGCAGCTCGTGGTCAAGCCGGAATTTGCGATTAACAATGGCGCGACTTCCCGGAGTAAGGGGCTGCACAGCCGCTACACAGCCAGTAGCGGCAAGGTTTGCAATCAGGGAACGCCAGCCATTATCCGGTGTCAGTAACGCGGGATCGATGAATAAGACAATTCCACCGATAAGATAACGCCGCATCATGAGACGCTCATCGAAAATCTTACTTCCGGTCTTCGCACTCTCGCGCTCAAATTCCGTCCGGAACAGAGGATCCATGATGGGAATCCAGATCAAACATTGCGATTTGCCGAAGGGAGAAATCTGGGCCAGTTGTCCCATTGCATCGATGAAACCATCCTCGATTGACCGAAGTCCCGTGTCGGGTTCTATCGAACTCTCATAATAATCGCAAGCGAGTTTATCATTAGTTTTGAGCATAAACGTCTTTAGCCTTGCAAACAGGCATTTTGCAAATTCGTCTGTAAAGCGTGAATCGACGGGAATGCCACCGGATGCAACCATTACACTGCTTTCAACACTGGGTTGACTGGCAAGCCATTCGCGTTCAGAACATTGCTCGAACAGGTACCAGGAGGGAGATGCAAAACGACGGGATATCCGCTGCATTTCGGCACATGCCGCATCACGCAGGCTCCCACGTGCCACTAGAACGTCCGAACGCACGGCATCTGTTGCGATGGGGCTGGACGGTGATAAGCGCGAACCGGAGATGACGGAAGCCTGCATGTCCAGAGGAGCAGCAAGAACATCTGCCGGCAAGCTTTGGATTTTAGAAGAAAAACGATTAAGACGATGAAACAAGTCGAGGGAAATCTGATTCTGAGGCTCCTGGCCCGCCTCAGCCTTCTTGCGATCCTCTTCCAATTTTGCTCTGATATCCCGAAGCCCGCGCTCTATTTCGCCAACTTCAAGTGAGTGAAAAACAAAACATATCAGGAAAACCGGAAGCATCCAGAAAATGAGCAGAAAAAAAATGCGGATAAAGCCGATCGAAGATGACGCGCCACGAATGCTGTTGCTTTCCCGTGCAGGAATGAGACATTCCTCGCCCGCATTGAGGTCGTTCTTACCAGAATTATTCCCGTTCAATTCTTTCGCCGCAATATTCATTCTTTCATGAATATTCACATCTTCGAGAACACTTGCGGAACCATTTTCATGCAACTCATCGCCGCAAGATTCATCGGAAGAAATTTCCCATGCATTCTGATGGTCGGGATCAACAGCCGGAATGAAGGAAAAGGATGCGCCAGCCGACTCGCGTACTTCCGGGGAACAAATGATGCGCGTTGCGCGGCCGAATTTAGACGCCCCCTCCAGCTCCGCGCAGTGTTTCATCGGTTCACCGAGAACTGTAAAATCCAGACGAACTTCCGGATCGCCGATGACACCTGTTACAACTGTTCCGAGCTCAACTCCGACGCCGATCCTGTACTCAAAAAGTCCCATGGAACGACGCTTTTCGCTGAAACCAGTGTGGGCTTCCATCATTTCCCTGGCGGCACTCAGAGCCCGGATGACCATGGATTCGCCTGAACCGGGGTAAAAAACGGCCTGAATGGCGTCTCCGATAAACCGGTCGACAGCCCCCCCATGCTTCTGAATAACAGTTGTCATGATTTTCAGATGTTCGTTGAGAAGGTCAAATATAGCTTTTGGAGGATAAGACTCAGACATCGCAGTAAAGCTTCTTACATCCGAGACAAGCAATGCCACGTGACGCTCGGTTCCCACACATGCCTTATCAAGATCACCCTGGGCTACGACATCGCGCACTTGCGGGGCGACGAAACGGCTCATCATACGCCGTTCCCGCAGACGAGCCGTCATCGCGTCCAGCTTGCGGGCCGCGTCGCCGAGTTCGTCGCCCCGACCTTCATCTATACTGACATCAAGGTTGTCGGCGGAAATACATACCAGCGCCTCAGTCATACTCATGATCGGCAACGCAAGACGCTGTGAAAGCAGTGCAGCTCCGCCTGCAATCAGAATTGCAAGAAGGACAAGAGAAAAAATCGAATGAGCGCGCTCAGCACTAATTCTCGCATTAAGCGGTCCGAGTGGAGCAACCGCAGCAAGCTGAAAACCGGAAATTTTTTGAGTCGCCACCAGAGACATCCTCATTCCATCAGCCTCTGATGGAAGTCCCCATGCGGCGAGACGGCGAGCCATCAGGGCAAGATGATTGGAATTCCCCGCCCGAAATACAAGTTCACGCCTTTCGGAATTTATCCTGAAGGCGGCCAGAGCGATTCCTCCTCGTTCATGAACGGCCCTGAGAAGTGCTTTCTGCAAATATGGAACATAAGCCTTATCCTGATTCCAGATGACCATAATGGCATATTCACTGTTGCCGCCACGTCGGATCAGGTTGAAATATCTGAGCAGCTTAGTGGTACCCGTAGACCAGATATCAACAGTATTGGGGTGGCCCAGAAGCCCTTTATTCTTGTCTAGTAATCCAATCTG
Source organism: Candidatus Rifleibacteriota bacterium (assembly GCA_015233155.1). Taxonomy (GTDB): domain Bacteria; phylum Muiribacteriota; class Ozemobacteria; order Ozemobacterales; family Ozemobacteraceae; genus JADFYG01. The sequence continues at coordinate 28,153 of JADFYG010000006.1, read as the reverse complement.
ACCCAGTTTGGTCGCTGAAGATACTCTGGTCTGCTTTTTATCATACTCTTTCGCGAGTACCGGATCGACTCTGCGCAGAAAATCCCCGGCGATCCCCTGACTGTACCACTCAGAGGTCGAAGCCACATCGGAGTTCATATCCGGCGAAAAGCGGGTGAGAGCATAGCTTCCGTGGCCAAAGATCATAATACCCTGAACGGACATTTCCGGCGGACACATGCGCCAGAGATCATTCAGAATTTTGTTGCCTTCATCCGGATGCTCCCGGCTCCGCTGAATGCGCTCTCCAAGACGCGGCAAGCGCACCATGGAGCGACAGATCTGGGCGAACTTCATGTCGATACGGACACTTCCCGTATCTATTTTTTGCAAAGTGGAGGAGATCACGCGGTCGAGTCGGTCGCGGAGATTAGATGCCAGATCGAGCTGTAAACGATCCCCGGAGCCGATAATCAAAGCCACCGGAGTCGCGGCGAGACCGGCGAACCAGAGAAGAAGTGTCATGCGAACACCGGGTGTCGGCAAGGGTCTTCCGGTCGCAATCCATGCCAGAAAACATGGCCAGAAAACCGCCAGCAGAAATCCGTAGATCTTCGCGAGATGCTCCGAAAACATAGGAACGATATGCGGTGCAGGCGTAAGTAAAAGACCTATGCCCCCGCTCAGCGGAGCCATCTGACAAGGCAGTCCCCACCACGGACCATCGGAAACAGGTTCAAGCAGCCGGTATGTCGGCATAAGCGGAAAGCCGGTCGCCGGACTGCCCCGTCGGACAGCAATTCGCATCTCACTTTGCAGACATCGTGCAATACGCCGGGCAGACGGAAATTTTGCGACGTCGGAATGTAAAACCGGAGGAGCACCGACATCGGCGGGAGAAACACGGAAGGGAATGAATCCCGGACGTACCCGGACTCCGGGAAAAAGTGTATGCCAGTTGAGAATAGCAGCGTTCCGCGCAGTCTGATAAGCCTGATCGCCAGTCGGAATAATCATCAGAAAGATGCCGATCGGACGGTTTCTCCCCATGATCACGTTCCAGACGGCGATGCCGAATTCTCCCTGATAAATGACGTTGAAAGCCGTTCCGCACTGATCGCGAGAAAGAAGTTTTCGTGACGTGCCTGCCCCGAAAATATTTCTGTATCTGCTCACGAAATCACTGACATCCAGCTCACTCGTCAGATGCAGATAGTCGCGGATCAGGCCATTCAAAAGATGTGAAAATAGCCAGCCAGTCGTTGATTCCAGACGCTTTCCAACAAGAAGGGGCACGGTAATGTCGAGCTGGTTATCCGGAAAAAACATCGCCCAAAGCCGTCCCCCCGTTATACCCGCCGGATGAGCGCCGTCCCAGGACGTGTCGAATGCAGCGGCAAGCCGCTCCGGGGTGATTGGAACATCCCTCATTGTCTTTTCAACACGGGCTCTCAAACGACGCGCCATTTCTTCCGCCCAAAAAACGGGCGTAGTGATTTTCGGGAATCGCGCGCCAATCTGCCTGATTTCCGCCAAACGGCGCCGCTTAACATCCTCCGTTTGCAGTCGCCGCGCATCATTGACATCCATCAACAATAATAAGAACGGCAACACGCTTAGAATCAGCGTCAGCACCAGAAACCGCGGATTCAACCGTGAACGGTTCATGCTTTCAGAATCAGCCATAAATCGTCACACCATTCATAAAAAGTCGTTCGGAATTATGCCGCAGGGGCGGCCCCGATGGGTCGCCCGCAACTGCGCACGGATATTGTGTCACTGATATCATTTATCTACGTTCGATAATACCACGAAAGCCTCGACCGATCGGGTTTTACCCTTGATCGGCGGCAATTCAAGTTTCCGCAGGCAATCGCGTGCCAGAGTTTCATGCGTTTCTGCAAACGCCGCCGCAACAATGGACTCCACAAGTACAGCGCCAACGCAGTCAGCCGTATCAGCACATACCACGCCTTCTTCATCAATACGCACGGCAAGATCTTCCAGGCGTGACGCCAGATTCACAGTGTCGCCTATGACCGTGTATTCAAGCCTGACATCCGGAGTCCCCATGATACCAGCCAACACTGTACCGCTCACCACGCCAATGCCGAGATGATTGGGAAGAATGCCCTGCAGTTGCCTCTGTAAATGCTCATGGTCGCGGCGCATTCGAATGGCTGCTTCCACCGCCGCCGAAGCCGCCACGTCACGCCCGCCGAGCGTATCGTTGTGGAAAACTGCAAGGATCTTGTCTCCGATAAACTTGTCGATCTCGCCGCCATGCGCGCGAATGGCCCGCGACATGACCTGAAGATAACGATTCAGGACCCGAATCAATTCGTCCGGCGGAGTTTCCGCAAGCAACGATTGGAAATCCGCCAGGCCAGCGAACAGCACAGTGACCTCTTTATGTTCACCGCGATTAGCCGCCTCCTCCCGCCTGATATCTCCGGCAGCATGGCGCACAGACTCGGACACAAAACGACTCAACAGCTTCCCCTCGGAGACACCTGCCGCCATGGCATTAAAAGCGCGCGCCAGGACGCCGAATTCCCCCCCTCGCCATTCGGGTAATCGGGCCTCGAATCGTCCGGCCGTGATCATTCCGGCTTTTTCCGAAAGCTCTTTAACGGGTTTGAGAAACTCCCCGGCCACATGCATCGCCAGTACGGCAGCGGAAAGCAACAGCAGGACAAGCACGTTCATCCTGGCCGCAGCCTCCGATGCCTGCTCTTCAATATAGCGCCCTATCGGAACCATGGCCGTCAGGAATGAATCCGCCATGGCCTTGGAAGGCCCACATAGAAGCAATTCTCTCTGTTTCCCGCTTTTCCGATTTAGAAAGATCGTAGCATCCGCAAACGACGCCCAGAATATGCTTTGCGCGATATCCGGAGCCTGGGGCATAAGACAGCTATCGAACATATAGCCATCCCAATTTTTGAAAACCCTTTTATAAGGGCTTGTGAGCGTGACCCCCAAACCTTTTCGAAAACCAAAACCAAGTAAGGGCAAGGCTGTCTCATCGGCTCGTCTGAATGTATTCCAACGGTTAAGCAAAAGGTAATTAAGAGCATCCGTATTCATCGTAGAGACGAACCCGTATCCGGGGCCATTTTTTCCGGGTAGAAAGCGACGGTAGAAGAAGGATTGATCACCCAACCTCTTAATAAAATTCAGGGTGCGGGGTGATATCATAAGTTCCATGATGCTATCCGGGGCAGCGAAGGACCAAACCAGCTTCATAAATTCTTCCATGCCAATCCCCAGTACTATTTTATCATTCAAACTCTTTTGCCCCGATCCATCTGAAATCTTGCTGGATGAGCCTTTCAAAGATGCCAAAGCAACGGCTATAAATGAGCGGAAACCATTTTCCATGAATCCTGGTTTGGCTTCCATCCCGTCGCCTTGCATAATCAGGCACAGATGGCCAGTCCCGCTTATCATGGGGCGATTCAGGAACACGCCGTTATGCAGGCAGGCTTTCATGAACACTGACATGGTTTTCCGGCCAATGCGATTCCCATCTTGTTCGTTCATGTTTTCGCTTCTGATGATAAAGGAAAGAAACTTCGGCCTCGTGACGAGATGATCGAGAATAGTGCATGACCAGGATAGATAAAGATGATAAATTTCTTCCGCCGAAGAGAGGGTCTCCATGAGCAAACGCCGTTGATCAATTTCGAGCCGGTCACTCTTTTCGTATGAAGAACGCTCTACGGCAAACATTCCCAGAACAAGCGCCGGAACCAGTACAAACAAAAATGCGCCTCCGAGCTGACCACGCAAACTGAATGCAAACGGACGACCAAGCAGCCCCAGAACAAACACACCATATAGACCGGCACAGAACCAGGCTCCAGCGATAAGTTCCAGAACAGCCCTTACGCGTGGAAATGGGTTATCCTGATTGACTGACCTCCTGGCAATCAGGATGCGAACGGACGGGCGGCCGGGAACTACTGTTTCAATGGTCTCCCAGCGATGTCTGGAATCTTTGGTAAAATTTCCCAGGAAGCGCGCATGCAGTTCGCGGTCAAGCCTGAATTTCCTATGAACCATTGCCCGACTTCCGGGAATTAGAGGCTGCACTGCCGCCACGCATCCCGTGGGTGCAAGGTTTTCGATCAGGGCTCGACGGCCGTTCTCAGCAGTCAACACTGCCGGGTCAACGAACAAAACAATTCCACCGATCAGGTAACGTCGCATCAAATCATATACATCGAAAAGCCTGCTTTCCGTCGCTGAACTTTCTCGTTCGAAGGTCGCCCGGAACGAAGGATCAAAGATGGGAACCCAAAGCAAGTATTGCGATCTTCCGAACGTCAAAATCTGGCGCAGTTGCCCCATTGCATCATAGAATACTTCTCCGGCCCGAATTCCGGATCGTGATTCAAACCAATCGATAGCTGGTAGATTTCGGAGCTTAAGAAGACATGTCTTCAGATTTGCCAACAGGTATTTTACCAGGTCGTCTGTCATCCTGGGATCGACACAAACGCCACCGGATGCAACTAATACCGTGTTTTCCAAACTGGGTTGTCTGGCAAGCCATTCGCGCTCAGCACAATGCTCGAACAAGTACCAGGAGGGTGATGCAATACGATCGGCTATCTCCTTCATTTCCGCACTCACCGCTGATTTCATGCTATCGCGGGCAAGCAGAACATCGGCACGGACGGAGGATGCCGCGATGGGAACTGACAGGGAGACGCCACGATCAGCAATGACCGAAGCCTGAATGTCGGGAGAAGCAGCAAGAACATCCGCTGGCAGATTCCTGATTTTATAGGAAAGACGATTGAAACGGCGGAAAAGTTCGAGTGAAATCTGATTTCTAGGATCCAGCCCCGATTCTGCCTTCCTGAGATCCTCTTCGAGTTTCAATCTGAGATCCCGATGCCCGCGTTGTATTTCACCGACTTCGAATGAGCGAAAAGCGAAGCCGAGCAAAAACACAGGGAGCATCCAGAAGACGAGCATGGCAAATACACCGACAAAGCCTGTGGTAGGTGATGCGCCATGACTGATATTGTTTTCATATTTTTCGAAGGAGATTTCCTGCGTGGGGGCGAGGCATACCTCGCCCGCTTTGAAATGATCCACCTCTGATTTAGTTACCAAACCTGAATTATTGTCACTCGATCCTTCCACCGGAAACTTTCTTCCTTCACGGATATTCAATTTTTCATGAACATTTTCATGCAAGCCACCATTTGAAGCTACATCGTAAGACATTTCCCATGCATCCCGATGGTCGGGATCGGAAATGGGAATGAAGCAAAAGGCGTCCCCCGCCGACTCGCGCACTTCCGGGGAACAAACGATGTGCGTGGCACGGCCGAATTTTGACGCTCCCTCAAGATCCGCGCAGTGCTTCATCGGTTCACCAAGAACTGTAAAATCGAGACGCACTTCCGGATCACCGATTACACCTGTTACGACTGTTCCAAGCTCAACTCCGACGCCGATCCTGTATTCGCAGAGCCCTGATGAACGTCGTTTCTCGTTTAAATCATGGTGGGCTTCCATCATTTCCCGGGCGGTGCGCAGAGCCCGAATGACCATAGACACACCCGGACCAGGGTAAAATACTGCCTGGATAGCATCACCAATAAACCGATCGACAGCTCCTCCATGTCTCTGAATAACCGTCGTCATGATTTTCAGATGTTCGTTGATGAGATCGAATATCGCTTTCGGCGAGTAGGCCTCGGACATTGTCGTGAAGTTTCTTACATCCGAGACGAGCAATGCCACGTGACGTTCGGTTCCCTCGCATGCTTTGTCCAGATCACCCTGTGCGACGACATCACGCACCTGCGGCGCGACGAAACGGCTCATCATGCGTCGTTCGCGCAAACGCGCGGTCATCACGTCCAACTTTCGGGCCGCGTCACCAAGTTCGTCGCATCGTCCTACGTCAATCCTGCCATCGAGATTATCGTCGGAAATACGCACCAACGCATCGGTCATGTGCATAATCGGCGACGCCAGGCGCCGTGAAAGCAAAATAGCTCCTCCGATAATCAGTATTGCCAAAATAGTGAGAGATAACATCGAACGTGCGCGTTCGACACCAATCCTGGCATTAAGCGGATCGAGAGAGGCTGCGGCGGCAAGCTGAAAACCCGCCATTTTTTGCATTGGCATCAGCGACATCCTCAAGCCATCCGCCTCTAATGGCAGCCCCCATGGCTCAAGCCGCTGCGCCATCAGAGCGAGGTGATTGGGATTGCCTGCGCGGGCAACGATTTCACGTCCATCCGAAGTCACTTTGAAAGCAGCGATAGCAACTCCGCCGCGTTCCCGTATGGCTCGACGAAGTGCTTCCCGCAAATACGGGCCATAGGCCTCATCCTGATTCCAGACGACCATAATGGCATATTCGCTCTTGCCGCCACGACGGATCGAATTGAAGTAACGAAGCAGTTGAGTGGTGCCTGTGGTCCAAATATCCACATTATCAAGACCCTTGAGAAGACTCCTGTTCCTGCCGAGTAATCCAATTTGACCAAGTTTGGAAGCGGAAGACATTCTGGTCTGCTTTTTGTCGTATTCTGCCGCGAGTACTGGATCGAGGTTGCGCAGATAATCCCCGGCCACCCCTTGGCTATACCAGGCAGTAGTCGAAGCCTCTTCGGGGTTCATAGCATGAGAAAAGCGAGTGAGAGCATAACCACCGTGGCCAAATATCATAATGCCTTGAACGGCCATTTCCGGCGGACACATGCACCACAGATCATTCAGAATTACTCGTCCTTCATCCGGATGCGTCCGGCTACGCTCGATGCGTTCCCCGAGATCCGGGATACGGACCATCGAACGACACGATTGGGCAAACTTCACATCGATACGAGTGCTTCCCGCATCTATTTTTTGTAAGGTGGAGGAGATCACGCGATCGAGTCGATCACGAAGATTCGATGTCAGATCCAGCTGTAAACGATCTCCGGAACCAATAATCAATGCCACCGGCGTTGCGGCAAGCCCGGCGAACCAGAGAAGAAGCGTAAGACGCACACCTGGTGTCGGTGGACGTCCTCCGGTCGCAATCCATACCGGGAACAATGTCCAGAAAAACGCCAGCAGAAAGCCATAGGCCTTCGCGAGACGCTCTGCAAACATAGGAACAATATGCGGCGCAGGAGTCAGTAACAGACCGACGCCTCCGGACAACGGTGCAATCCGACAAGGTAATCCCCACCATGGGCCATCAGAAATCGGCTCCAGAAGACTACGTGTCGGCACCATCGGAAAACCATTCTGCAGTAATTCAGGCAAAGGATAACTGATCGGAGAAGGACTTCGTCGGACAACGATGCGCATCTCCTTTTGCAAGCGTCTGGCAATGCGGCGGGGTGAAGTTAATTTCCCTATATCCGAATGTATTACCGGAGGCGCTCCGACGTCGAGAGGGGAAACGCGAAAGGGAATGAACGCAGGACGCACCCGTTCTCCGGGAAAAAGCGTGCGCCAGTTGCGAAAGGCCGCATTTAAGGCGGTTTGATAACCCTGATCGTCCGTCGGAAGAATCAGCAGAAACGTGCCTATCGGCCGCTCACGCCCCATTACGATATTCCAGACCGCGATGCCGAATTCTCCCTGGAAAATAACGTTGAAAGCCTTTCCTCGTTGTTCACGAGAAAAAAGTTTACGCGACGAACCCACACCGAAGATGCCCTTCAATCGGTCGATAATGACGCCGGAATCCAGATCACTCGGCAGATGCAGATAATCGCGGGTCAGATCATGCAGAAGCTGGGATAAAATAAAGCGCAACCTGGATTCCAGGTGTCTGCCTGAAAGAAGCGTTCCGGGGGTATCGAGTCGCTGGTCCGGGAGGAACGTTGCCCACAACCGGCCACCAGTTATTCCCGCCGGGTGAGCAGCTTTCAATGATGCATCAAATGCGGCGGCGAGACGCTCCGGCGTGTTCGGAACACCGTCCATAGCCTTCTCGACACGTCGTCTCAAGCGACGCGAAGTTTCTTCCGCCCAAAAGCCGGGAGTCGTGATTTCCGGAAATCGCGCACCAATTTGTCTGATCTCTTCGAGGCGGCGGCGCTTCGCATCTTCCATTTGCAGTCGTCGCGCGTCTTTGACATCGGCCGACAGCAGGAAGAAAGGCAAAGCAGTGAGAATCAGTGTTAATAACAGAAAACCCGGCATTATCCCCCTGCTGTTGCTTACGCTTTCCGGATCAGTCATCAATAGTTACACCAATCTCACTGATATTCTGTCGCGATTTAACATGTCAATGAGGAGACAATTTTAGTTTTTCAGATATATAGCAGCTGCATGTCATGTAAATTCGAGGCACAAGTGATCTTTGATACGTCATATACAAATCGTTATACCAGTTCATGCATTCGATAATACCACGAAAGCCTCGACCGATCGGGTTTTACCCTTGATCGGCGGCAATTCAAGTTTCCGCAGGCAATCGCGTGCCGGCATTTCTTGCGATTTTGCAAACGCCGCCGCAACAACGGACTCCACGATCACTGCACCCACGCAATCCGTCGTATCAGGCCACACCGCGCCCGCTTCATCGACACGCAAGGCAAGGTCGCCCAAGCGTGACGCCAGATTCACCGTGTCACCTATGACCGTGTATTCGAGCCTGACATCGGGAGTTCCCATTATACCGGCAAGTACCGCTCCGCTCACCACGCCAATGCCTAGATGGTTGGGAAGCATGCCCTGCAGTTGCCGTTGTAAATGCTCATGGTCGTGACGCATGCGCAAGGCCGCTTCCACTGCTGCCGTGGCCGCCGCGTCACGACCGCCAAGCGCATCGTTGTGGAAGACGGCAAGGATCTTGTCCCCGATAAACTTGTCTATTTCACCGCCATGCGCTCGAATCCCACGCGACATGACTTGCAGATACTGATTCAACAGGCGGATCAACACGTCCGGAGAAGTGTGCGCGAGCAACGCTTTGAAATCCGCCAGTCCCGCGAACAATATCGTGACATCTCTTTGTTCCCCACGGCTTGCCGCCTCCTCACGCCCGGCATCGCCAGCCGCATCACGCACCGACTTGGACACAAAACGACTCAACAGTTTCCCCTCGGAGACACCTGTCGCCATCGCATTAAATGCACGTGCCAGGATGCCGAATTCCCCCCCTCGCCATTCAGACAATCGGGCATCAAATCGTCCGGCCGTGATCATTCCGGCTTTTTCCGAAAGCTCTTTCACGGGCTTGAGAAACTCACCGGCCACTTGCATGGCCAGCACAGCGGCGGCAAGCAATAGCCAGGCGAGCACATTTCGCTTTTCGGTAGCATCAGACGCTTGTTCCTCCATTTTGAGGCCGATCGGAACCTGGGCCGTCAGAATTGAATCCGGCATGGCCTTGGGCGGCACGCATAGAACCAGCTCTCTCCGCTTCCCACTTTTTCGGTCTAAAAAAATCGGAGCATCCGCAAACGACGCCCAAAAAACACCCTCCGCCAGATCTGGAGCTTGTGGAATAAAACGGTAATCGAACTCATAATCATGCTCATCATTGTGAAACACTCCATAAGGGCGCGTGAGCGTGACTCCCGGACTTTTTCTGAAACCATAACCAAGAACTGATTGGCTTGAGCCACTAGATTGTCTGGATATAGTCCAGCAATTCAGCAAAAGGTAATTGATAATATCCATATTCATGGTGGAGAAGAGCCCGTATCTGGGACCATGCTTATCGGATAAAAAGCGGTGGTAGAAAAAGGATTGATCATCCAGCCTTTTAACAAAATTCAGTGCACGTGGTGACAACATAAGCTCCATGATGGAATTTGGGGCAGAGAAGGACAAGACCAGTCTCATAAATTCTTCAAGGCCGAATCCCAGAACCAGTTTATCGCTCAACTTCTTTTGTCCCAATCCATCTGGCGTCCTGCCGGAAGAGCCTTTCAAAGATTCCAAAGCAGTGACTATAAATGAACGTAAACCCTTTTCCATGAATCCTGGTTTGCGCTGAGATTTGGAGTCCTGATAAAGCAAGCACAGGCGGCCAGTGTCGCTTATCATGGGACGATTCAGGAACACACCGTTGTGCAGGCAGGCTTTCATGAGCACTGACATAATTTTCGGACCGATGCGATTCGCATCCTGTTCGTTCATAGTTTCGTTTCTGATGATATAAGAAATAAACTTCTGCTTCATGACGATATGATCGAGAATAGCACAGGACCAGGATAGATAAAGATGATAGGTTTCTTCCGCCGAGGAAAGGGTTTCCATGAGCAAACGCCGCTGATCCATTTCGAGCCGGTCACTTTTTTCGCATGAAGAGCGCTCTACGGCAAACATTCCCAGAACAAGTGCGGGAACCAGTACAAACAGAAATGCAGTCACAAGCTGACCACGCAAACTGAATGCAAATGGACGACTGAGCAGCCCCAGAACAAATGCACCATATAGACCGGCACAGACCCAGACTGCCGCGATAAATTCAAGCACGGCTCTTCCCCGCGGAAACGGGTTATCCTGGCTGCCTGACCTCCGTGCAATCAGGATTCGAACGGACGGGCGACCGGGAACAACTGTTTCAACTGTTTCCCAACGGTGCCTGGAATCTTTGACAAAATTTCCCAGAAAGCGCGCACGCAACTCGCGGTCAATCCTGAATTTCCTATGAACCATGGCTCGACTTCCGGAAATGAGAGGCTGCACTGCCGCCACGCAACCAGCAGCTGCAAGGTTCTCGACCAATGCACGACGGCCGTTTTCCGGGGTCAACGCTGCCGGTTCGATGAACAAGACAATTCCACCGATAAGATAACGTCGCATCCAACCATATGCATCGAAAAACCTGCTTCCCCGCAATTTACTCTCTTGTTCAAACGTCGACTGGAACGAGGGATCAAAGATGGGTATCCAAAACAAACATCGCGGTCTTCCTAACGCGCTGATCTGGCTCAGCTGGCCCATCGCATCGTAATATACATCCCCGACCCGGCTTCCGAGAACCGAGTCAATCAAATCAAGGGCAGATGGAAAATATATCTTGAGAAGATACGTCTTCAGCTTTGCGAACAGGCATTTTGCAACGTCGTCCGTCAGTTCGGAAGCGACGGGAAGACCGCCGGATGCAACTAATACAACACTTTCCACACTGGGTTGTCTGGCAAGCCATTCGCGCTCAGCACAATGCCCGAACAGATACCAGGAGGGTGACGCCAAATGGCCGGCTATTCTCTTCATTTCGGCACAGGCAGCGGCATGCAGATCGTAACGGGCAAGCATAACATCGGAGCGCACGGAAGATTGTGCTATGGGGACAGACAAGGATATGCCGGGCTTTATGATGACCGATGGAAGAATACTTGGATGAGCCGCCAGAACATCATCCGGCAGACTTCTGATTTTAGAAGAAATACGATTCAACCGGTGGAACAGCTCGAGGGAAATCTGATTTCGAGGCTCCAGGCCCGCTTCAGCCCTCTTGCGATCATCTTCCAGTTTCGCTCTGATATCCCGTTGTATACGCTGTATTTCTCCGGTTTCAAGTGAGTGAAAAGCGAAGCCAATAAGAAACACGGGAAGCATCCAAAAGATGAGCAGAGCAAACACGCCGGCAAAGCCAATGGAAGATGCCGCACCAGATCTGATATGACTTTCATAGTTTTCCGAAACCGTATCCCACGTGGGAGCGCGGTATGCTTTGTCCGAATCGAAATGTCCGCTATCTGACCCAGTATCAAACGCAAAGCGACTCTCTCTCGATTCTCCAGCAGGCATACCGGTTCCTTCAAGAATATCGGCATTCTCAGGAACTCCTCCACGCGATTCCTCATTGAAAGACTCATCGAAAGTCATCTCCCATGCATCCCGATGTTCGGGATCAACAAGGGGAATGAAAGAAAATGCTTCACGCGCCGACTCGCGCACTTCCGCGGAACAGACTATGCGCGTGGCACGGCCGAATTTTGACGCCCCCTCAAGATCCGCGCAGTGTTTCATCGGTTCACCGAGAACTGTAAAATCGAGACGCACTTCAGGATCGCCGATGACACCCGTTACTACCGTTCCGAGCTCGACCCCGACGCCAATATCGTATTCGAAGAGTCCTGATGAACGACGTTTCTCGTTTAAATCACGGTGGGCGTCCATCATTTCCCGGGCGGCGCGCAATGCCCGAATGACCATAGACACACCCGAACCAGGGTAAAATACTGCCTGGACGGCATCACCAATGAACCGGTCGACAGCCCCACCATGTCTTTGAATGACGGTCGTCATGATTTTCAGATGTTCGTTGATGAGATCGAATATCGCTTTCGGCGAATGGACCTCAGACATTGTCGTGAAATTTCTTACATCTGAAACGAGCAATGCGACGTGGCGTTCGGTTCCCTCGCATGCCTTGTCCAGATCACCCTGTGCGACGACATCGCGCACCTGCGGTGCGACGAAACGACTCATCATGCGTCGTTCCCGCAGACGCGCGGTCATCACGTCCAACTTTCGGGCCGCGTCGCCAAGTTCGTCGCATCGTCCAACGTCAATGCCGCCATCGAGATTGTCGGCGGAAATACGTACCAGCGCATCCGTCATATGCACGATCGGCGACGCCAGGCGCCGTGAGAGCAAAATAGCTCCACCAATAATCAGTATTGCCAAAATTGCGAGAGATACCAGCGAACGAGCGTGTTCTGCGGCAATTCTGGCATTCATGGAGTCAAGAGGAGCGACGGCGGCAAGCTGAAAACCCGTCATTTTCTGCAATGGTATCAGCGACATCTGCAATCCATCGGCCTCTAATGGCAGTCCCCACGGCTTAAGCCTTTGTGCCATCAAAGCAAGGTGGTTGGAATTGCCTGCACGAGCTACGAGTTCACGCCCATCAGAGGTCACCTTGAAAGCGGCGAGAGCGATTCCGCCGCGCTCACGAACAGTCCGACGAAGCGCTTTCCGCAAATACGGTTCATACGCTTCATCCTGATTCCAGATTACCATAATGGCATATTCGCACCTGCCGCCGCGCCGTATCACGTTGAAATAACGAAGCAGCTGAGTGGTGCCCGCGGTCCAAATTTCTACAGTATCAGGCCCCTTGAGAAAACTCTTATTCTTGTTGAGCAATCCAACCTGACTGAGTCTGGCTGCGGATGACACCCTGGTCTGCTTTTTGTCGCATTCTGCAGCGAGTACTGGGTTGAGACTCCGAAGATAATCACCGGCAATTCCCTGACAGTACCACGCTGTAATCGAAGTTTCTGCGGGGTTCGTATCAGGAGCAAAGCGGGTGAGAGCATAACTACCGTAGCCAAAGATCATAATTCCCTGTACGGACATTTCCGGGGGGCACATCCGCCATAGATCACTCAGAATCGCACGACCTTCATCCGGATGTTCCCGGCTGCGCTCTATCCTCTCTCCAAGATCAGGGATTTGAATCATCGAACGACACGACTGGGCGAATTTCACATCGATCCGGGCGCTTTCCGCATCTATTTTTTGTAAGGTGGAGGAAATCACATGATCGAGACGATCACGCAAATTCGATGTCAGATCCAGTTGCAAACGGTCGCCGGAGCCAATAATCAATGCAACCGGCGTCGCGGCAAGACCCGCGAACCATAGAAGAAGTGTCATGCGAACACCTGGCGTCGACATACGTCCACCGGTCGCGACCCAGACCGGGAATAATGTCCAAAAAATAGCCAGTATAAGTCCGTAGACCCTCGCAAGGCGCTCTGAAAACATAGGAACAATGTGCGGCGCCGGAGTCAGTAAAAGACCGATACCTCCGGCAAGTGGAGCGGCCCGACAAGGTAACCCCCACCATGAACCATCAGAAAACGGCTCCAGAAGACGATATGTCGGCGCCAGCGGAAAACCGGTCGACGGACTTTCGCTTCGCTCTGCTGTTGCCAGCGTATTTCCTCGCCGAACAATAATGTGCATCTCACGCTGCAAACGCCGGGCTATGCGACGAGCCTGGGCAAATTTTGCGACGTCCTGATGTAATACTGGTGGAGCACCGTCATCTTTAGGGGAAACACGAAAGGGAATGAACGCCGGCCACACCCGTTCACCGGGAAAAAGCGTGCGCCAGTTGAGAAGTGCAGCGTTGCACGCGGTTTGATATGCCTGATCGTCTGTCGGAAGAATAAGCAGGAACGTGCCGATCGGTCGGCCACGATCCATGACGACATCCCAGACCGCGATGCCGAATTCCCCCTGGAAAATAGTATAGAAAGCCTTTCCTCGTTGCTCACGAGAAAAAAGCTTACGTGACGCACCTTCTCCGAAGATGCCTTTCAATCGGTCGATGATGATCTTGTTGTCCAGATCACTCGGCAGATGGAGATAATCGCGGGTCAGATCATGCAGGAGCTGGGATAAAATCAAGCGCAACTTCGATTCCAGGCGCTTGCCTGAAAGAAGCGTTCCGGGGGTATCGAGCCGCTGGTCCGGGAGGAATGTCGCCCACAGTCGCCCACCCCTTATACCCGTCGGGTGAGCTGCTTCGAGAGATGCGTCAAATGCGGCGGCCAGCCGTTCCGGTGTGCTCGGAACACCACTCAATGCCTTTTCAACACGTTTTTTCAGACGACGCGACGTTTCTTCCGCCCAAAAACCGGGAGTCGTGATTTCCGGAAATCGCGCACCAATTTGTCTGATCTCTTCGAGGCGGCGGCACTTCGCATCTTCCATTTGCAGTCGTCGTGCGTTTTTGACGTCCGCCGACAACAGGAAGAAAGGCAAAACACTGAGAATAAGCGTTAACAACAGAAAACGCGGCATTATCCGTCTGCTGTTTACGCCTTCTGGATCAGTCATCAATAGTTACACCAATCTCATTAGCTATCGAAGTCGATCAGTCAGCCTGCTCCATATTTTCAGGATTTTGCTTGAGATGCATTTTCATTATTTGCCCGGATTCTCAGTCAGTATTTTTTCAATCTCGTCCATGACGGTATTCATTTCCTTCATCGCCGCATTAAACGCCGTGGAGGTGGTCATATCAACACCCGCCCCTTTTAAAAGTTCTATCGGATACTTTGATGAACCGGAAGACAGCATCTTCAGATAAGCATCCCGTGTAGTCGTGGAGGGAGCTTCCGCGCGTATGTTGGAGGCAATCAGGGAAGAAGCCATGATACTTGTCGCATACTGGTAAACATAGAAGTTGTAGTAAAAGTGCGGTATATATGCCCATTCCACGCCATAAAGCTCATTAATTTTGCACACTCCCTCGGCATCACCGTAATACTCTTTAAGCAGGCTTAAATAAAGTATGGTAAGTTTCTCTCCGGTAAGCGGCTCTCCCTTTTCGGCCATTTCATGTATGCGCATTTCAAATTCCGCAAACAGTGTCTGACGGAAAAGCGTAGTACGCAATCCGTCGAGATAAGAACCCAACAGAAACAGCCGTGTATCCTTATCCTTGGTGTTGTTCAGCATGTGGTGCAGGAGGAGATTTTCATTCAGCGTGGAAGCAACCTCGGCAATGAATGTTCTGTAATCATGCGTCGGATACGGCTGGTTCTTGTCGGACAGAAAAGTGTGCATGGAGTGTCCGGACTCATGCGCCAGCGTCGAAACTTCTTCGTAAAGCCCGGTGAAATTCTGCAGCTGATAGGGATGAACTCCGTATGCGCCCGTGCTGTACGCGCCGGATTTCTTTCCGGTCGTAGGCATAAAATCCACCCAACGTTTGTCATAACCGGCTTTCAAATCATCGACATACTGTTTTCCGAGCGGCGCCACAGCTTCCAATACGAGACTCATCGCCTCTTCCGGGGTGTATTTTAACTCCACTTTTTTTACAATAGGCGCATAAAGATCTTCATAGCCAAGCTGGTCCACGCCCATTATTCGCTTGCGCAGCTTCAGATAACGATGCAGTGTTTTCAAATTTGCGTGAACGTCGGCTATTAGCTGCTTATACACAGCCGGAGGTATATTCGAATCGAACAGCGCCGACTCAAGACAGCTGTCGAATTTATGCACTTCCTTGTTGAACTGATGGGTATTTACATGGGCGTTGAGCGTGGCACCCATTGTGCGTTCAAAGTTTTTATACGCCGACCAGAATGTCTGGAAGACTTTCATTCTATCATCACGATTGGGTGTAGCGCGGTATTTGGTGTATGCCGAAGCGTCGAGTCTCACTTTACTGCCGTCGGAAAGCGTCACCTCCGGATACTGCATATCGGCGTTTGTGAATGTGGTGTAAGCCTTGGACGGACCATCAACCATCATTCCCGCCTGCGCAACAACTTTTTCCTCCGCAGCTGTCAATGTGTGCGGAACGTAACGCAAAATGTCTTCAATCCACGGCTTATAAGGCAGGAGTCTTTTTTCCGCCTCAATATATTCCATTACTTTTTTTTCGCCCAGAGCGAGTATTTCAGGACGCATGAAAGATATGGCGGCATTAAATTTTACATTCAGGTCTGTCGCCATCTGTTGCATTTCTCTTGGTTTTCCCGCGCGCGTGTCTTCGTCGCTTCTCATGCTTGCATAAGTCATCAGGTGTGAAAGATCTTTGTCCAGCGTCAATATTGTATCCAGTGCAGTGAATAATGCCGCCGCGTCCTTGCTGAGTTTTCCCTGAAAATCAGTCATCTTCGGGATGCGAGCGGCGATGTCCTGTGCCTGCGAAGCCCATGCGTCTTCCGTGGAATACAAGTCGGCTGTATTCCACTTATACTTTTCGGGAACATCTACACGTTCCGCCGCCTGCGCTCTTAATGCCATCATCATGCTCACTGCCATCAGCGGTATGAATAAATACACAATGTGCTCTTTCATTTATTCTCCTTAAAATTTTCGGACAACTATTTTGCCGGATATTGTCTGGTATTCTCAGATCGTAACAGCCTTGCCCACAATAAGGTCAATGGTCGTTGCCGTAACAATAACACTTACTTATACAATGGTGCATTGAATTTTGTTTTTCGGGCGGGTTTGAAACCCGCCCCTACGATAATTACGACCGACTACATAAACAAATTTCATTGCACTTCTATATAACGGTACCGCCCGGTTAACTTTATACCAGTTTACATGGACCATCAATGTTTTTTCCTGTTTAAATTTCATCCCAGAAGGAGTCATCGATCAATTTAAGCAGCTGTCGTGGCTCTTCTATCAATTCCCGGGCACCATTCAGGCGCAACTCGTCGGCCGATCGGAATCCCCAAAGGGCACCCAGCGGAAACATGCCCGCACTGCGGGCGGTCTGCATATCGACTCCGGAATCGCCGAGATATAAAAACATTTCCGGCGAAAAATTCATGCGGCGCGCTATAGCAATCGCGGAGAAAGGATCCGGCTTACGCGGCACGCCAGGCTTCGCTCCGACAATTTCCGAAAAAGACCACCTTGGAAGCAGCCTGGATACTATCAATTGCGTAAAGGGATCGGGCTTGTTTGAAAGCACCGCCAGTTTCACTCCTCGCCGAGTCAACTCATCCAGCAACTCCGGGATGCCGGAATATGGAAGCGTTGTTTCTGCCCATCGACGCCCATATTCCACTTCCATTTCCGATTTTACACGGACTGCACACTCTTCATCTTCGCGCTTCGCCGCCGGAAGAGCGCGCCTCACAAGCATATCCATTCCATCGCCGATCATCATCCCGTATGCACTGACCGGATGCCCGGGGAATCCGGCACGCATGAGCACGGCATTGAGGGAATTCGCAAGATCACCCAGCGAGTCTATGAGCGTTCCATCGAGATCGAACAGTACAACTCGCGATTTCATGAGAAGGAACCTCCGACCATCTTCCTAGATTGTCGCGCAAGTGTAACACAGCACCATTTCCGTCTGCATCACAGTATAGAGAATTACCGGAGTATCACAGGGCCATTTGATTCTCCCCCGGATAAGGGCTTGAATTGCATGATTTCAACGAATGGTAGCTGGACCGCCGGGCCAGCCGGGAAAGCTCGTGGAAAAAGACGCGGCGCGCCCGGCGGTCGCTGCCCTACCTGTCGAGAATTACATGACCCTGGGGAGTATCTGTACAGGCTTGACGGCCGATGCTATTTCGGACTACCGTAATTTAAACTCTGCAAGCAAGGGAGAAAACAATGGACATGAACACACCGGTCACGCTGGCTATTTTCAGTGTTTCGGCAGGCGCCGGACACATACGCGCAGCTCAGGCCATCGAGAGAGCGGCAGCGGAGTTCAAAAGACCCATCAAGGCTGTTCATGTCGATCTGATGACAATTGTTCCTGAACTTTTCAAAAAAATGTATGCCGATTCGTATCTCGATATAGTCGAGAGCCACCCGACTTTATGGGGTTATTTGTATAAGAAAGCTGATCGGGAAAAAACTGATTCCATGCTTAACAAGCTTCGAAGAGCCATTCAGCGGCTCAACACACGCAGTCTCGTCGGAACGATTGCCGAAATCAATCCGGATCAGATAATCTGCACTCATTTTCTGCCCGCGGAGCTGATTTCGCGCATGATCGAGAAAGAAGGCTTCACGCGCCCATGCTGGGTGCAGGTCACTGATTTCGATGTCCATACCATGTGGGTGCATCCGCATATGACCGGCTATTTTACAGCCAGCGACGAAGTAGCATTCAGACTCGCTGACCGCGGCATTGCGCGTGATAAAATCACGGTGACCGGCATTCCTATAAGCCCGGCCTTTTCCCGGAAATACTCGCGCGAAACGTGCGCAGCAGAGCTGGGGGTCGACCCGAAGAAATTCACGCTGCTTCTGATGGCCGGAGGTGCGGGGCTTGGCGGACTCGAATTACTCGCTGAACGATTGCTGAGCATTCCCGAGGATTTTCAGGTCATTGCATTGGCCGGCAAAAACGTCGAGATGCTTGAAATGCTGAAAGCTATAGCAACGAAGCACACGGGAAGATTGTTCCCGCTCGGCTTCACGAAGACGATCGAGCGTGTGATGGCAGTCGCTGATGTTGCCGTCACGAAACCAGGAGGCCTTACAACGTCAGAATGTCTGGCGGTAGGCTTGCCGATGATCATCGTTTCGCCAATTCCGGGTCAGGAGGAGCGCAATTCAGATTACCTGCTCGAAAACGGCGTGGCTCTGAAGGCTTACGACACGGCGGGCCTGGAATTCCGTGTCCGTGCGCTTCTTGCCGCTCCCGACCGTCTCGGTGCCATGCGCCGCCGAGCCCTGGAAATAGCACGCCCGCATGCAGCAGAAGACGTTCTGAAGACTGTTCTCGGCCAATGACGCAGTCCGGCCTTTCGGAAATGAGCACTTCAGAACGACCTGACGAAAAAGCCGTAAATCACTTAAACAGCACTTCAGGCGAAAAACGCAACTGTGATAGCGAGTGGTTATCGGGAAACGACGTCTGGCGCCCCGGCCGAACTGTGAATATTGTTCTTCTGCTGACCTGGATACTGATCCTTGCGGCGTTTTTCGCTAAAGTAGAGATTCAGATAGAAGGCGGAGCCGGATGGGCCGCCAATCTGCCGACATGGCGTATTGAACAACACTGGCTGCTCGATATCTTCTGGGGTGGTCGTCCCATCACGGGTTACCATGCGTGGATATTTTCATTCATGGCTCTGGTGTTCCATCTGGGCATTTTTACTACCGGCGTCTGGAGTGCTCGCCTCGAAGCCCGCATCATCGGATCTCTGATGCTTTTCTGGATTGCGGAAGACTACCTCTGGTTCGTCATGAATCCGGCATTCGGCATTGCCCGCTTTGCCCCTGAGTTCGTGCCGTGGCACAAACACTGGGCCGGGCCGGTGCCGGTCGATTACATAACTTTCACATTTATCGGCATACTACTGATATCATGGGCATTTCGACATCGCGCCTCTTCAATTATACCGGTACAAGCTACGGAGCGAACGCATTAGAAACTCAGAAATGACCTATAGCACGATTCAGTAAGCAGTAAGTAAGGCCAGGGCGTGACCGCGGGGCACACAGAAGAGCAAAGTGACGCACCCGGAGATCACGTCCTGAACCTGTAATGCGGTTGCCCTTGCGCAGAGACAAGTCACCTAAATACATATTGAAAATAGTGCAAAATCATCAATAAAAGAATGATGCATGCAAGGCCGAAAGAAGAATAGCGCAGCTCATTCTCAGTTCTCCGTGGGGTAAACCAATTGGGAAATGAGTCTCTTTCAGAATGCAGTTTCTTAATGACGTCATTTGAATGTGTTCCCGACGAGACGCCGTAAGAATCATACGATTCTTCGCCACTCCTGATCCTTGGCGAGTCTTTCTTGTCCACGGATGGGCAACCGATCAGCCCGGCGATTCCCAGAATAGTTAGTATCACTAATTCGGGGCTGCCAGCTCCATCAGTGACAGGGAACGCGCGATTGTCCTTCAATAAAAGTTCCGCATAATAAAGCTGTGGATTTCCCTGAAAATTGGTTAGAAAAAATAGAATGTCACTCATCGACATTTCGGCGACACGACCATCCGGTTGACGGGAAACCTGAAGAGCAATGGAAGCAACTTCCGAAAAGTTCGCGATGCATTCGCGTCTTTTGAAAAATAGAATACGCGATGAAAAAAGCACCCGCTTATTCCTGATATCAATTACGTAGTATTCATCGATCAGCCATCGCCATGCAGCAAAGACACTCACTAAAATAGAGCCTGCATCCAAAAGAAGCAGATAGAATAGCCGTGGATTGTCTTTTAATACTGTCCATTCACTGAAAAGAAGAAAGCCGGTCGTCAAGACAAATACGAAGCCAACAAACATCAGACAAATTTTTTCCAGTGCCGTTGAAAGATCGACTTTGACCTCGTCCATGGTGCCGCTCACCGGAGACAATCCAACGTTTGCCAGTTCGTTTTCCCAAAGAATGTTGAGAATGGAATCCGGGCAATTTGTCGCGGCGCGCCATGCGGTGGCATCTTCAACTGATCTCAGATGACTCTCAAAATAAGGCCATTCCATGCAATCGGCCAGAGTTTTCGTTCTTTCCATCTGCTGAAAAAAGGCATTCTGGTAGCCAGAACCGCATTTTTCCGAAATAATATTCAGTGTTATACCATTGCGAAGAATGAGTACACTGGAGACGTCGACCTTGTGGTGAAATATAAGGGATTTCTTAATAGTGCGGGTCGTCTGGATTCCGGCGACCTCTGGTAATTGAATCTGACGCTGCTCGTAGTAAAACGGATTGCGATAAAAGTAATGGAGTGTTTTTGCTTCCGGATCGAGTTCGTAGTAATGAACGGTCTGAATCAATAAATAAAGTGAAACTGAAAAAAACAGAAGCATATCGGCGCCGATCCAGCCGGTCGGTGCTCCTCTAATCCAGGCAAAAATCGCCACGATGGCTACGATACCTGTTACCACGAGAGACACAAAACTGAATCCCTGAAGAGCGCCCCATTGCGGGATGCGTATGACGCTTCTTCCATCTGCATTTATGAAACGTAATTCGCTTCTACAGATATGAATTAATTTATCCAAAGGTTTTGCCGAGCAAGATGAGGATGATTTCAAAACAGCATCACGCTGCGATGTATGGGTGGAAATGCCGCAATGAATTGTATCGCCAGCCCTCGGAACATCCGCTGACGTTTTCTCACTGCTTACCACATCATTGGAAACAAGCGATGTGGCGACTTCCGGCATCGGAGCATTTTCAGCCGAATCTTTGTGTACGCGGCTGTCAGATTCCTGCATTAACTTCTCGCATTATTTTATTTCTACAATTTCCCTGAAGCAGTTTGGCTTGGCGCCGGACTTTATTCTATCACAAATGCCCTTGATCCTTAATCGGCATGCTTGTCCTGGGTTTCGGTACAGCTTTTTACTTTCCGCAAAATAAAGAAAACCATAGGGGTCAGGACCAAAGATAACAAAAGTGCGACCGTTAATCCGCCGATTACCGCTACAGCAAGGGGTTGCAGGAGCTTCGCCCCGGCGCCAACCGCGCATGCCAATGGTAACATTCCAAGAATCGTTGCCAGCGAGGTCATAAGCACAGGCCGAAATCGCCGTCGACCGGAATGAAGCAACGCATCCGTCAGCCCCATACCGGAAGCGAGATGATCGTCAACGGAATCCAGCATCAATATTCCATTTTTCGCAACAATGCCAACAACCATTATCATGCCCATCAACGAAACTACATTCAGTGTTATATGCGTGATCCACAGTGCAACAAGAACGCCGGCCAGAGCCAGAGATGACCCGGCCACGATGGCAATCGGGTGGACAAAAGATCTAAATTCGACGAGAAGCACGATGAAGACCAGAACGATCGCCAGAAGCAGGGCCATGATCAGTTGCCGGAAACTGGTCTGCTGTTCCTCATACAGGCCTCCGAATTCAATAGTCATTCCGGAAGGAAGTTTTATATCGCGGGCTATCCGTTCTTTCACCGCCGCAATCGCTGACCCAAGATCGCTTTCCGATAAACGGGCGGTCACGGCGACAGTTTGCCGGAGCCCCTCACGATGGATTTCCATCTGTCCGGGATTGGTTTCCACACTGGCGACCTGATCCAGCCGAAACAGGGAACCGGTTGAAGAGGAGCGCAGCATCAATCCACGAAGGGCATCGGTAGAGGAACGGACTGACGGCGGAAGAACGACCCGTATGGGAATCATCAGGTTGCGCTGCAAAAGTGACGAGGGCGATTGCCCGGAAAGCGCTGTCGTTACTGTTTGTGAAACGTCTTCCGCCGTGACTCCGAGACCGGCCGCCCGCAGGGGATCGACTTTGAATGTAATGGCTGGGCCGCTGATCACCAACCCATCGAAGACATCGACCAGTCCCGGGATTTTCTTCAGAACTTTCGCGATTTCGACGGCCTTTTGGCGAAGCGCCACCGTATCCTCACTGAAAATCTTAACTTCAATTGGTGAAGGGGAACTGGTTAAATCTCCGATGAGATCTCCGAGAATTCCCATGAATTCGGTTCTGAGCGCCGGTTCGGAGGTTTCTATTTTTTCGCGCAGCTCATCGCTGACCGCATCAGTAGAACGAATGTGGCCGGGCTTTAGCTTTACCATCAGATCCCCTGTATTCGGCTCCGTAATAGACAGATCACCTTGTTGCAGGCCCGTGCGGCGCGAATAACTTTCGACTTCCGGGGTCTTTTTCAGCATGTCTTCCACATGGAGAAGCATTCGATCGGTTTCCGCAAGAGAAGAGCCGGGTGGCGCGACGTAATCAAGAATAAAGGCGCTTTCATCAAAGGAAGGCAGAAATTCTGAGCCCACTTTCGTGTATAACCTGGAAGCTCCGAAAACCATAGCAGCCACCAATATCAGTACAATTAACGGATGGTTCAACGCCCTCAGGAGAATCCACTCGTAGACTCGAATGATTGCCCCGAGATACTTTCCGTGCTCATTTTCAGGACGTCCACGATCTTTCCCGGGTCCGCGACTGATCGAAATAAACCTCTGTGCCAGAACCGGGGTGAATGAAAGAGCAAGAACCAGCGATGTTATAAGGGCTACCGCCATGGTCAGGGCCAGAGAGCGAAAGAAGACCCCCGTAACGCCGGTTAACAGAGTTAATGGGAGAAACACAACCACGGGTGTGATGGTTGAGCTTACAAGAGGGGCCATGATTTCAGATACAGCGCGTTGAACCGCATCCCGTCGTGACTCCCCCCGCGACCTGTGCAAAAAAATATTTTCCACCACGACAATCGCATTGTCGATGACGAGACCGATCGCAGCGGCCAGTCCCCCCATGGTCATCAGATCAAAACTCAGTCCGACAAGCCACATGGCCAGAATAGTCGCCAACACCGTCACTGGAATGACAAGAACCGCGACGAATGTGGTTCCCCAGTTTTGCAGAAACACATAGAGAATCGCCACAGAGAGTAAGAGCCCGCCCAGGATGGAATCTCTCACGGAATCAATCGATTCATTAATATACAGAGATTGATCGTAAAAAGGCGCGATCTTTACATCAACAGGAAGTTGTTCCCGTAAGGATGCCAGCTCGGCTTTGACTTCCTCAACAACCGTAATAGTATTGGCGTCAGGCTGGCGCAAAATATTCAGAAGAACGGCGGGATGCCCATCGGCGGTGACAATCGTAAAATTTGGGGCGACCCCTTCTTTTATGGCAGCTACATCCGCAATCGTGATGGGCTTTCCACCAACCGTGGCAATTACGATTTTGTTCAGATCATCCGGAGTATTGGCTTGCCCGCTTACCAGCGCCAGTTCGAGATGATGATTTTCATCAATGAGCCCCGGCGAATCCAGGATATTCGAGTTTTTTACGGCATCGATCACCTGCTGAGAAGAAACAGCCCTGGCGGCAAGCTTCTCCGGATCGATGCAAATGTGATATTCACGTACGTCACCTCCGGCGACGCCTATTCGTGAAATGCCGGGAAGCCGGGTAAGGCGCGGCCTTACGACATTAGCGGCCAGATCCCGGAGGCTTGCGGAATCCCTGGTATCGGAGATGAGGCTGAAAGCGGTGACCGGAAAAACCGCAAACGTCAGTCGATCGACCTGTCGAATCGCCGCCGTGGGCGGAAGAGAGGAGGATAATTGGGAAAGCCGTGTCTGGACCAGCTGCAGAGACTGCAGAATATCTATCTTCCAATCGAAGAACAGGCTGATTTCGGTGCTTCCACGCATGGTCGTCGATTTGATGCGAACGATCCCCGGTATACTGTTCATGGCCTCTTCAATAGGCCGCGTGACCGAAACCAGCATCTTTGCGGCGGGCTCGACCCCATCGTCAACGAGAATGGCTATCCGCGGAAAGTTGGTTTGTGGAAATATGGCAATCGTAAGCTGAAAAGCAGCAAACAAGCCGGCCACGCACAACAAACCCACAAAAACCAGCACAGCGCGGGATTGATTCGCGATAAACCCGGTGAAGTTCAAGGCTTCTTTTTCTCCGATTGTTCGGCGGCTTCGTCGTCGCTCTTTTCCTCGGTGGAACTGCCCGTTTGAACCTTCGTTCCCTCGACGAGCGAGTAGCTTCCCTCACCGACAACCATTTCGCCCTCCTTCACTCCGGAAACAATCTGTATGCTTGCCCCGGACTGAATACCCGAAACAACTTTGCGTTCATGGGCAATCAGCTTGTCGTCAACCACAATGACCTTCCCGTTGTTCGAGGTCGGTTCATCACGAAGTATAGCTGACAACGGGGCAACCAATGCCTCATCGACTCGCCTGGTCGCAACAACTACTTTCGCAGCGCCATTGGCGCGTAATTTTCCATTCTCATTTTTTACTGCTATCCATACTTCGATGGTACGATTGAGAGGATCCGTTGAGCGGCTGATCAGCGAAATGCGACCGGTAAGCTCTTCCTCCGCGGTTCCCGCCGTTAAAACGGTCGCGGGATCGTCAAGGTGAATCTTTGCCACAACGGTATCAGCGAAAGGCGCCTTCACGATAACGTCCTGAAGATCGGCAATAGTGAACAAACGGGTGCCGGCCACTACGAACTCCCCGTCAAACTGAAATTGCTCGGTGATAACCCCGGAAAAAGGTGCCCGAATTTCGGCATAGCTCAGTTGTGACTCAAGTGTCTCAAGGTGATGCCTGGCCTGACTGACCCGGGCCTCGGAAATTTCTCTATCATTGGCGTTAAGCGCGGTTTGACGAAGCCGGGAATTTTTTTCGACCAGTCTCAGATTATTCTGAGCCGTAATCAGCTCGAGCCTGGAAGCATCCAGATCTTTTCCCGGCAGCCCTCCAAGGTCAAAGAGTGTCTGGCGACGGCCATATGTGGCGCTTGCATTTGCAACAGTCGCCCGGGCGTCAGCCAAATCCTTCTCGGCCTGGGCTTCCGCCTGGGGAATCGTTCCGATCGAGACTCCCCGCGCCGTGATGAGAGCTTCCTTGAGCGCGGCTGCGGCTTCATCCCGCTGGGCCTGGAGATCCCGGGACTCGAGGGTGGCGATGAGATCATGGTCATTGAAGCTCTTGTTGCTTAGCAACGCAGCTCCCTGAAGTTGTCCGGGAATCTTGGCACTGATGACCGCTTGTTTCGAAGGGAAAACGGTGCCCAGTGTGGACACTTCCTCGGCTATTGGTTTGCGTTCTATTTTGATAAGGGTCACTTTAACAATGGGGACGGGTTCACTTGCCGCGGATTCATGCTCCTCCTCGGCAAACAACGAACCTGGAATCGCTGCAAACGTCATAAAAAATGCGAGAAGAAAAATAACAGTATATTTTCTTATACAAATAGGCATTGAAATTTGCTCATGTGAGGTAAGGTATTGCAGCGCAGGAGCACGACGCGACACGCCCAGTAATACCAAATTTATTGCGTTTTTATATAATAATGAAGAGGATGTCATGGAGCAGTCCCTTGCTTCAGTCGGGCAAGCCCAACCTGGTAATCCGCGATGGCCTGAAACAGTGCCATTTTTTGAGCGGTGAGCGTAGATTGGGCATCGGTCACTTCAAGAACAGGTGCTTCTCCTGCTTTATATCGGGCTATCGATACCCGGTAATTTTTTTCCGCGTCGACAAGACCATTTTGCGCGTTCAAAATGCGTTCTCTGGCGGATAGAACCTGGGATCTGGCGGTAAAAAATTGCTGACTCAGTTCGCGCCGCGTCTGCGACTGAACTGAAGCCGCTGCCTGAAGTCGCAGACGGGCTTGCCGCTCCTTGCTTTTTGTCATGCTCCCATCAAAAATCGGAAGAGAGAAATTGACAGTCGTGAGGGTTCCTGTGTGTTCCTTGATGGAAGCCTGATTGAGAGCATCAGTTTCCGCTCCTCCGCTTACGGCATATGACAACTGCGGTCGGCGGTCGGCACGTGCAATGCGCAGATCCTGACCTGCTGCAATGCGTTCCGCCTCAAGCCTGGCCAGTTCCGGATGGCGGGCAATTGAGTCCGCGGAGAAGCTCGCTATTTCTCCCTCGTTTGGTAAGCAGGAAAGAAGATCCTTTACCTGAATGGGAAATGTTGAATCAGTGCCGAGAAAAACGCGCAATCCCTCGACTGCAGCGGCTTCAGCCGCACGAGACTGCTCAAGTTCGTCAACCCGGGTTCTGCCTTGAAGCCTGGCTCGCTCCAGATCGACTTCGGCAATTTCCCGTCCCCCGAACAAAAGCTGGGTAATGTGCTCGAATTCTTTGGCTGAAGCCAGATTTTGCTCGGCGAACTGGCGTTTTGCCACTGCCAATGCAAGGTTAAAATACGCTTCCTGAGTAGCCTCAACGAATGCCCTTCTGGCGGCTTCCGTTCCGGCTTTTGCCGCTTTTAACAGGGCTCTTGCCCGAGAGAGCGTGGCACGCAATCGTCCGGCAATATCAATTTCGCCTGAAATAGTAACGCAACCCTGATAGTCATGAAGGGCATTGGCGCCGATAAAACTTACCTGATCCGGCGTTTCCCCATTGTGAGCGGCGGAATTGCTGATTACGCTGACCGGAGCGGCAACCCGGGGCAGAAATGCAGCTCTGGCCTGTTTCAAATCCTCGGCGGCAATCTTCTCATTAAACCGGGCCTGCTGATAAACGGAGGCTTGTGTGAGTGCCATTTGAACAGCGTCTTCAGGAGATAAAACGGCCGATGGAGTTGCGACTTCACCGAAAACGACGCCTATGACGAGGCAAAACAAAATGATGAATAAACAATTCTTCCCTGATTGATGGATAGATCTTGTCGATAATTTCAAGATTCTTACCTCGCGGTATGATACCAATCACACACTACTCGTATGTTACAAGACAAACATGACAGGAAGATTACAGCAAAATGACAAATATGTAATCAGCTAAAAGCAAAATTCCTCTCTCAATCACAAGGAATTTTGCCTCCAAACATGTGACAGATAAGAAAAGATGGCCAGAAAAATCGCGAAGTTATGCCCATACTTAGATATATTACGATGATTTACCCCGATGTGGATCACCTCCACTCTTCAAATTCTCGAACGTTGATGTAAAACGTTCGGGGATTCTATTTCCAGATTATGTTTGCTGGGAATTATCATATCCTGACATCGTTGTATTTGGGTTACCAGTGGAATGACGCAAAACGCAAGTAGCTTTCCCACACTTCACGGTAAACAGTTTTCCCACTCTGGATGAAATCGGCCCCTCTCCGTTCATGAATTTTTGATGGACTGTTTTGGTGGGGCTAGGTTTTTTCTAGAACGATTATTTGAGTCTGTAGGCATGTTTTCCTCACCTCCCTTGTTTGAGCAATGCGAATGGTTGGAGACTTAAAATAAGGTAAGCGTTCACTCTCCCTCCTCTGTACT
>JADFYG010000069.1 GCA_015233155.1 Candidatus Rifleibacteriota bacterium | reverse complement strand
TTAACCCCACGGCAGAAACGCTGCGCATCGAGGATTTCCAGAAGGGCGCTGAAGCTGTTGGAGTGGCCATGGTGTGGGGTGGCCGACAAAAACAGGCGATGCTCGAATCTCGGAGCGAGATCGCGAATGGTGCGAGTGATCTTTGAATCGATGGCGTCTTTCGTTCCGCTCGAGGGGGCCGCGTGATGAGCTTCATCGAGGATCAACAGTGAAGAGGGTTTCAGCGCGCCAAGCCAATCGCGCAGCGGAGCAGCATAGGTTTCATCGATAAGGAGGCGCTGCGAAACCAGGAATCGTGGAAAGGTGGTCCAGGGGTTCACGCCATAGCCGCGTTCGCAGCGGACTCGTTCGATATAGTCGCGATCGAGGATTTCGAAGGTGAGCCCGAATTTCGTCTCGAGCTCGTCTTTCCACTGGAAAACCATGGAGGGCGGACAAGCGACGACGATCTCGCGTATGCGGCGCCGCAGCAGAAGCTCGCTTGCGATGAGGCCGGCTTCGATCGTCTTCCCCAAACCAACATCGTCGGCAATGAAAAGGTTGACACGCGGCAGGACGAGAGCCTTGCGTAACGGCTCGAGTTGGTAGGGCTCTATGCGAATTCCCGCCCGGAACGGAGCTTGAAAGAGACGCGGATTGGTCGCGGTAACGCAGTTCCATCGAAGGGTATGGAGATAGGCGCCGAATTGCCGGGGCGGATCGAACCCTTTTTCCCCTATCTTCTTCCATGCTTCCTGGTCGAGAATCTCGGAGTCGCGCTCAATTTCCCAAAGGACTTCGAGGGGTTGGCCCTGCGCGTCGTCATCGAGACAGACGGCGCGAACGACGGTTCCGTTGGCCGAGCGTTCAACCCCTTCGGTGAGCCAGGTCCGGGTACGGACGTGCATGCTGTCGCCTGGGTTCGGCAGAGGCGTAGAAGTTTTTTCCTTTGCTTTGCTCGTGCTGTTGTCCAGATTCATTTTTTACAATTATTCTGTGCCATGTCCCATTCCTTCTCAGGGACACATAATAAACCTCATAAAGTCGATTTTCAACGAATGATCTTCAAAAGGGATTACAGGGGGAATACACGAGTCCCCGTGGGGGCGCTCAAAAACCGTCATCAGATAAGCTTTGGTGGCGGTTTTTGCTTGATGGTGGTTTTTACGGACAGGCGGTTCAGAATGACGGCAATCAGAATTATATTATTCGCAACTGAGAAGTGAGAGCTACCAAGAATAGGTGATCGAAAAATGTGTTAAAATTTTGATGAGCATCTCCATGATGACTGAAGAATAAAATCGAGCACGGGAGGGAGAGATAAATATCATGAAACGAAGAGATTTTTTGAAGGCTACGGTTGCGGCAGCGTCTGTATCAGCAGGCTTGGACGGACTTATCGGCATTTCACAGGTTGCCGCTGAAGAGGCCGCATTTCCCCCCATTCCGGTCTATCGAACCCTCGGAAGAACAGGGCTCAAGGTTGCAATAGTCAGTTTCGGCGCTATGCTTACTCCGGAGTATGAAGTGATTCAGGCCGCCCTGGACATGGGCGTCAATTACATCGATACCGCCCGGAAATACATGGATGGCAGAAACGAGGAAATCGTCGGTAAGGCAATCAAAGGCAGAAGAGATAAGGTTTTCATTGCCACCAAGACTCTTGCCACATCGACAACTAAGGCGGAGATAATCCATGATGTCGAGACAAGCCTCGGAAAGCTGAAGACCGACCATATCGACGTCATCCAGCTCCATAATGTCGAAAACAAGAATAAGGAAAGAATCTTCAATCATGACACCAGAGAAGCTCTGGTAGAGCTTCGCAAGCAGGGAAAGGTGCGTTTTTTCGGGGTTACATCGCATACGAACCAGGCGGATATTCTGGACGCCATCGTCAATGATCCGGACAAGTTTTTTGATACCGCACTCATAAAATATAACTTCCTGAGTGAATCCGAACTGAAACCGGCCGTTGACCGGGCAGCAAAAGCGAAAATAGGCATCATCGCCATGAAGACGCAGATGGGGGGATATAAGACAGATGCTATGGGCAAGACAACCCCTCATCAGGCGGCCCTTAAATGGGTACTTCAGGACACCAATGTGACGACGACGATTCCCGGAATGAAGGATATGGATATGCTCAGGGAAGACATCGCCGTAATGGGAATGAAGCTCACATCCGCTGATAATAAGCTTCTGGAGCGTTATTCAAGAGCCATTGAAGGTTTTTACTGTCATCTTTGCGCACGATGTGAACCCACATGTCCTCACGGAGTTTTCATCAGCACAATAAACCGCAGCCTGATGTATGCGGAAGGCTATGGGAATCTCGCCCTTGCCAGGGCAACATATCGGGATATCAGTGCTGATGCCTCCGCAACTGCTTGCGCTAACTGCACTTCGTGTAAGGCTGACTGTATCCACGGATTGGATATTTCCGCAAGGATGAACAAGGCGCGGGCTCTTTTCGGATAAAGGTGAGAGAAAAGATGTCATTTGCAGCAAAAGGACAAGCTGGAGTAAATCCGGCATTTCGAACATTCATGGCAATTCTCATCCTTCTTTTGCCCATGTTTATCTCTTCTGAACGTTCCTTTGCGGAAGCGTCAGGTACAACGATTGAAGAACTGCTACCCGCCGCAAACTTTCTTGATGGATGGACAATGGAGGAAAAGGTTGAAACCTTCTCCCGTGAAACTCTCTACGAACGCATCGACGGCGAGGCGGAAATGTATCTTCCTTATGGCTTTGAGTCCCTCGTTTCTACATACTATGGTATGGGTGCAAAGGAAAATAGGAGCAGCCTGGCGGTTGACATATTTAAAATGGGATCTTCACTTGACGCCTTTGGCATCTATTCCAATTACCGGGATTCTGAAGATGAGGCAATCAAGGTTGGAGTCGACGGGGTTATTTCTGAAAGTCAGCTGATGTTCTATCAGGATAGATATTTTATCCATTTGTCGGCATCTGGATCAAAAAAACCTGATCGAAAGGCGTTTATTGCTTGTGCAGAGGCCATTTCCAAAAAGCTTCCTCCTCCGCTTCTTCCTAAGGAATTTGAATTATTCAAGGCGCCTGGAATTTCACCTCGTACAGAAAAGTATGTCGCTGAAAGTCTTCTTGGATACAAATTCTTTCATAAAGGCTTTACAGAAGAAGCAGTTATTGAGGGAAAGCCGGTGAAGCTTTTTATCGTCCTGACAGAATCTGAGGCAGCGGCAAGTGATACTCTTGGGCTGTATTTCGAATATCTGAAAAAAGAGGGCTGCGGCCCGCAGATAACCGAAACTGACGGGAAAACGCTGCTCTCACGGGATAAACTTTATAAAGGTGTAGCATTGCGACAATCGGGACGCTACCTTTTTGGAATCTCCAAACTGGAGGATCCCACGAAGGGGATTTCGGTGCTTGATCGCTGGCTCTCTCTCCTATCTTTCTGACGACGGTCTGTCGAAGATGAATCGAGGGACACAAGACTAGTTTTTCATAAGCATGGACTCGATTCAGTAACAGGTTCCCCGGGTTTCCCATTAAAATCCATGCAGGGCGACCATACGGGGCGCCCTGCACTGTCTATATGACCATATTTTGTGTCTGGTAAATACGCGTTACTTTGCCGGCTTACCTGTCTTTGGGTCCAGGCGGCCTTCTATGAGTTCAAGAGTGTCTTCGGCTATGACCAGTTCTTCATTTGTCGGAATGACAAGGGTGCGTACACGGGCATCTGATGTCGAGATGTCGCCTTCCGCACCGCGCACCGTCTTCTTGTTTAGAGAGGTATCTATCCTGATTCCCAGGAAATCAAGATTTTGGCATACCAGATCGCGGACAATAGAAGAATTCTCGCCGACACCAGCCGTGAAAACGATTGCATCGCACCCGTTCATAACCGCCATATAAGCACCTATGTACTTGCGAATGCGATAAGAATAGACTTCAAGGGCCAGATTGGCCTTCGGACTTCTGTTTGGCCAACCTTCTTCAAGATCACGCAGATCATTCGATTCTCCGCTGATTCCGAGGACACCTGAATGCTTGTTGAGCAGATTGTCGACCTCGTGTATCGCCAGCTCATACTTCTTCATGATGTGCAAAACGATTGCCGGATCAATATCTCCGACGCGGGTTCCCATGACCAGGCCCTCGACCGGAGTATGCCCCATCGATGTATCCACCGACTTTCCACAGTCGATCGCCGCCATTGAACAGCCATTTCCGAGATGGATACTGATAATTTTCAATGTTTCGTAGGGCTTTTTGAGTAATATAGCAGCTCTTTTTGAAACGAAACGATGGCTGGTCCCGTGAAAACCGTAACGACGAATGCGGTCCTTATCGTAAAAAACTTTTGGAAGAGCATATAAAAACGCCTTAATTGGCATGGTCTGATGAAAAGCGGTGTCGAACACCCCGGCTTGCTTAACTTTGGGCAAATATTCTGAAACCGCCTCGATACCTCTAAGATTGGGCGGATTATGAAGCGGAGCGAAGATAATGCATTCCCGGAGAGCTTCGAGAACATCGTCAGTCAGCAGGACACTGCCGGCAAATTTTTCTCCGGCATGCACCACACGATGGCCGACAGCATTGATCTCATCAAGAGAGCCAATGACACCATGGTCTTTACTGACCAGAAGATCGAACACCTTTTTGATGCCGTCATGGTGATCGATAACATCTGTGATAATTTGAATCTTCGGGCCTCTACCACTGATGTGATCGATGCAGGCATTAGCCATACCGACGCGATTTACCAGGCCCTTCGCGAGTATGCTCTGGTCCTTCATATTAAAAAGCTGGTATTTGATGGAGGAAGATCCGCAGTTCAATACGAGAATATTCATGGTTTATTCCACTCCTCCATTTAGTTTTTTTAAACCGTTAATGCCCACGTCACATGGCTTCAGTCCGCTTCCTTCGATTCGATGACCATCCTTGTCATATCGGTAAAAGCCGCGTCCGGATTTCAGACCGCTGAAACCGGCGCGAACCATTTTTCTTAAAAGCTTCGCCGGAACGAATGACATTTCTCCGGTTTCCTGATGAATGTTTTCCGTCCAGACCACTATTGAATCAAGACCTATGAAATCCGCCATGGCCAAAGGTCCGACTTTCATGCCGTATCCGATTTTCATGGCGTTGTCGATGTCATCGCAAGTCGCGATATTTTCCGCGAGGACGCGTACCGCTTCATTGATCATGGGAAGCATAATGCGCGTGGTAATGGAGCCGGGGTTTTCATAGACAAAAATAGGCGTCTTCTCAAGCATTTTCACGAAACGTAATGCAATTTGAAGTGTCCTGTCAGAAGTGTTAATACTCCTGACGACCTCGACCACAAGAGTTTTGGGTGCCGGGGACAGGAAATGCAGTCCGATGACTCGCTCAGGATAACGCATGCGGCGTGATATTTCCCCGATTGCAAGGGTAGCGGTATTGCTCGCGAGAATAGTATCGGGAGAACACAATTTGTCGAGATGTGCAAAAAGAATCTGCTTTTCTTTCAGGATTTCCGGGATGGCTTCGATTACAAACGAGGCCGTACAAACGTCTTCGATATTTTTAGAGGTCGAAATACGGGACATCATCGCCCGTTTTTCGCTCGCTGTGAGACCCCAACGGGCGATTTCCACGTCGAGATCGCTGCTGATATGTACGAGGCAGTTTTTCAGAGCCTCTTCAGATGAATCAATCAATATCACTTCGCTTCCGGAGCGGGCGATGATCTGGGCCAGCCCCTGACCCATGTATCCCGCCCCTATGATAAAGACCCGATTTTGGCTCATTTTTCACTCTCCTGTTAAATATTATTTTGCATGGTGTTTGCGAAACTTTTCACAGACAGCTGTAGTTCGCCAACATCATGCATGTTTAACAGCGAAAACACGTTAATGTCAAGAAAAAGTCCAGGGTCATTTTATTTTCACAGGCGCGACCGCCGAATGTGTGAAAAAATGGCCTTTCGGAAAAAATCAGTCTAGCCGTATTTATGAAAACAAGGTCGGGGACGTTCGCGGAAGGATAGTAGCTAAGCTGTCCGAAATGGTCTGAGACCGAACCCTTCGAGGGGAGGTTCTCAGCAACCATTTCGAGACAGCGAAGCGTTGTCCTGGAGCGAATTTCCCCGACCGGAATTACCAGAGTATTTATTTCACACCTTCGGCGGTAGCGCCACAGAACTTTTAATTCGTTTGTCCTGTGTCCTTGAGGAAGTGCTTCGCATTTCACATCAAACATGTTATCTTAGCCTCGTAAATCAAGAAAGGAACCATCCGAATGCAGGTCGAATATCATGCGTGGGAAAGCCCGATCCTGGGTCGAAAATCTGAAATGAAGGTCTACGGCCATTGGGGGCGTCCAATACTCGTTTTCCCATGTGCTGGGGGCAACTATTTCGAATTCGAAGATTTCGGTATGGTCGAAACGATCCAGCATTACATAGATAGCGGTGCCGTCAAAGTGTTCACCATTGGAAGCCTGGACGGGGAAACACTGCTTGCCAGCCATCGGCCGGCCGGCGATCGTATGCGGCGACACGAGGACTTCCACAGATATCTGATGGAAGAGGTTGTGCCTTTCATCTACCATCAGATGGATGGCGCAATTCCAATAACGGTTTTTGGATGCAGCCTCGGGGCCTATCATGCCGTTAATTTCGCGCTTCGTCATCCCGATATGTTTACTTCTGTCATAGCCCTTAGTGGCGTATACAGTCTGTCACATTTCGTAGGCGCCTACATGGACGACAACGTGTATTTCAACTCACCTCTCGATTATCTGCCCCGCCTGGAAGACCCTTGGTTCCTTGAAAGATATCGTAGAAACGACTTTCTGATTTGTTGTGGTCAGGGTGCCTGGGAGAACGAGTGTCTCGCTGATACTCGCGCTTTGGGTAATGTTTTCGCCAACAAGGACATCTCAGCCTGGGTAGATTTCTGGGGTTACGATGTCAATCATGACTGGCCATGGTGGCGAAAACAGTTTCCGCATTTCCTGGGGCACCTTCTCGAGAAGCGGTGAACCTCACACGAAATTTAACTGCCGAGCCGGGCGAATCACTCCTGACTCGGCTGTTTTTGCTATTGGCGCTTGTCGCTTTGCCGCTGTTTGTCGCGTGGTGGTCGTTTCGTATTATGATCATAGAACAGACTGCGACGAAGCTCGAGATTCTGCGTGAACGTATAAAAAATCAGGCATGGAGCCTTTCAGGAATATCCAAACCACAGTTTCAACTGCGGCAATTACGTCAGTGGCTCATTCAAAAACATGTATCGACATGGAACGATAAACGCCTCATTCGATTGTTAACCCTGTTCGAAAAACGCTATCCTGGTGCATTTCGCTGGGTCTTTTGGGACTCGAAAGGGAAATGTCGGGATGTTCGCTTTTCATCAATCCTTCCGGGCAAACGCATGTGGGATGAGATGATGCATACGCTTTTTAATGGCGAGGAAATGCTCGATAAGGCGGTTGTTCGTGATGCGTTGGAAAACAATGCTCAGGCTGCCATTCTCGGGATAAAGCTCCTTCAGCAGAACCTTGGATCGACCCTTAAAGCGGAACGTATGTATATGGACCGCGGAAAAATCCTGGAAGGAAAATGGATCGAACACCCGGCATTGATAACATGGGACGTCGACGCGATCGACTTCCGTCAGGGGGCATATCCGCGCCATATTCGCGGAGGGGTTATGCTGATCGTGAATCCCGAGAAATTACCCCCCGATTTTGGAGTAGCCAGATCCGTACTGAACCGAAGACATCAGAAGCTCGCCATGCCTTTTCCAATGATGATGATTCATGTAGCCGATCCGAAGGAACATATTGTAGATCCTGCGCTTCCACATAGTCCCAAATTCGTAGGTTTGGTTCGCGAAGCCTATCTGCAGCGCCAGAGAGATGAGTTGGATATCACAGGATGGATTGGAATAGCGGCTCCGGTCGATGTCAATGTAGACATTCCTCAGCGTCTTGTGGTACTTGCCGATTCACGTCCCATCCTGGCTTTACGGGATCAGCGACTGAGTCAGGTTACAAGAGTTGTCGCTTTCCTGTTTTGTCTGGCCGGATCCGGAATCTTGTTTTTTCGTGGCTCATCCGGCCTTCATCTTTCTTTACGCTGGCGAATAACCGGACTTTTCCTGATAGCGATTCTAGTCCCGGTTACGGGACTTCTTGGTTTCGGAGGATGGTTTATAACCCGTGAGGAAAGTCGTCTTCGCGACAAGGCAATGGAGAGGATGAGACTAGGCCTTGTCGGACTGGACCTGCGCTATAAGGATGCTCCGAAAATATTGGAAAAGAATATTTTGAACATACTCGGCAAAACGACTGCACAATGTAAGGGCAATGTTGATGAATTCATCCGCCTTCTCGATAAACTCTGCTCGGAGGAAATTCTGACCTATTATTATCTGTCCGATAATGCCGGGAAATTGGACAGAACCAATTTTTCAACCCTGGATCCTTTCATCAAAAGAGTTATAGTGGAAACCTTCAAGACGCAGCTCGAAGGCTCCGAAAACGCAAAGATCCATCCAAGTGTGGGCGAAGCGGCCGTATCAGAAGAAATGGGACAATTATTGGGAAAAAGCGGAAAATCCAGCCTGATTTCCCGTCCGGGGGACCTGCGACATTTTGCTTATTACGATGTTCATTTATACTACCTTGGAATGTCAGTATTGTTCGAAGGAGTAACCCGATATCTCGTTGTTCAACTTGAAGCGTCTCTAATTGAAAATTATTTTGTCAAGAAACAGTTTCTGGATAACATAAAAATTCAGGAATTTAATAGAGATAAGAACAACAGATCATCAGATGAAATAGAACCAGAGCCCGAATTAAGTTTCTATTCCAGCCTTCAGAATTCTCCAAATTTGCCTTCAAAAGCTACTCAGTGGCAAACATTGCGCACCGCTTTCGACAGGGCTATTCAATTAAAAACTGAAGTGTCGGGTGAAACCATCCTGAACCATGAACGTTTTCTTTACTATATCAGCCCGATTCCCGGAATGTATGTAAATAGCTTCATTCCATGCTATCTGACATCGCTGAAACCAATCACTCAGCGTATTTCACTGCTGCGCCAGCAGTTGTTGAATTTGACCGCCATAGCATCTCTTGTCGCCGTTATTCTCGGTTTGATCCTGGCTGCCAGTCTGCTCGGGCCGATCGGGCGCATTGATCATGCCGTTCAGCTGGTTGGTTCAGGTGATCTGTCCGTAAGTCTCCCGGAAACGGGAGGCGATGAAATCGGACGTCTCAGCCGCAATATAAATGAGATG
Organism: Candidatus Rifleibacteriota bacterium; assembly: GCA_015233155.1. Classification (GTDB taxonomy): domain Bacteria; phylum Muiribacteriota; class Ozemobacteria; order Ozemobacterales; family Ozemobacteraceae; genus JADFYG01. Next base: position 21,116 of record JADFYG010000069.1, on the reverse strand, counting down.
GTCGATCATCTGCGTCAGCGCAAACGTATGCAGGCTTATGTTTCTGAAACGGTACTCGAGGCAGTCAAAAGCGATGACCAGGGCAAAGTAGCCGAAGGGCAGGCGATCGAGGCGACTATTCTGTTTTCAGACATTCGCAACTTTACGCGACTTGCCGAAGCTCATTCGCCGAAACAGATGTTCGAGATGCTTAATAGCTTTTTCGGCGGTATCGAACCCATCATTCGCGACCACGGCGGGCGTATAGACAAGTTCATCGGCGACGCTGTCATGGCCGTATTTCTTCCGGATGATAGCAATATCGATCCGCCGGAGAGAGCTGTTCACACCAGTCTTGCTATGGCGGATTTTCTGCGCGACTTCAATCATCAGCGCGAAGAGGTTGAACTTTTTTCAATAGCTATCGGCATCGGCATCAACACGGGCGAAGTTTTGCTCGGCGATGTCGGCAGTGAGCGCCGCAAAGACTTGACGGTCATCGGAGATGCCGTCAATCTGGCGTCCCGACTCGAAACGGCGTCCAAAGCGGGCAAGCACAGCCGAATCGTGCTCTCTGAAGCGACGTATTCACGAGTTGCATCGATCGTGACGGTCGAAGAGATGGCATTGAGCGAGGTTAAAGGGAAATCCCAGCCTGTCCGAATGTTCGAAATCGTTTCTCTGATTGGCGAGTGCAGTTGACCTGACTTGTGATTGGGTCTCTCGACTTTGGCTTCGGGAACGGTTATCATGTGCCCGTAATTTATACGTGCCTAGGAGGGCCTTCATGAATATCGGTCTCGCCGGTTTGCCGATGTCGGGCAAGACGACGGTTTTCAATATGGCAACGCGTGCAACCGCACAGGTTCGGGATTATATTGCGCAGAGCGATGAGATCAACAACGGGCAAATAAAGGTTCCCGATGAACGCATAGACAAACTCACCGCTATCTACAAACCCAAGAGCACTGTTTATGCTACCGTTGAATTCACTGATATTCCGGGCGTCGCAAAGGCACAGGACGGCTCGTCAGGGGCGAGCTTTGCCGGAAAAACTCTGGCGAATATCCGAATATGCGATGCGCTTGGTCTGGTAATCCGTGTGTTCGGCGGAGAAACTGTTCCTCATGTACATGATCGGGTCGACCCGGCGGCGGACATTGAAGAGCTTTCCCTCGAATTCGTTTGCGCCGATCTAGCGCTTGTGCAAAACAAGATCGAGCGCGTGAACAAGGAGATGAAGGCCGGCAAAAAACCCGAACTGCTTAAAGAGCTTGAACTGATGGAAAAGCTCAAGACCACACTCGAAGCCGAAAAATTTATTTCATCCTTGACTTTGACATCTGAAGAGGAAGCCTTGACACGCGGCTTTCGGTTTCTCACACAGAAGCCGATGCTCGCCATCGGAAACTGTTCCGACGATCAGTTGAAGAACTCCGAAGATCCGTTTGTTAAAAAGTTTTTGACAGCTGCAGCCGCCCGCAAATGGACAACCCTGCTTATCGCGGCAAAAACTGAAATGGAAATTGCTTCTCTCTCTCCCGAGGAAGAGTCTGCATTTCTGCAGGAATACGGCATTTCAGAATCAAGTCGCAGCAGGCTTCTGCATGAAGCTTACCGCGTCCTGAATTATATTTCATTTTTCACTGTCGGTGAAGACGAAGTAAGGGCATGGCCTATTCAGCGCGGATTCAATGCCCAGAAAGCCGCCGGTCGTATCCATTCAGATATTGAACGCGGGTTTATCCGGGCAGAAGTTATCGCTTACGAACCGTTCATGACTCACAACGGAAACAAGGCGGCATGCAAATCCGCTGGACAGATGCGGCTCGAGGGCAAAGAATACCTTGTCGCCGATGGCGACATCATAGAGTTCCGTTTTAACGTCTGACATCTTATTTCGCGAACTGCGGAATGACGCTACGCAAGAGTCTTTTCCTCGGAAATCTTCTTGTCATAGGATTTCTGCTGGCTTTTTTCGCTATCACGGGGACATCATACCAGTCGCTTGATCGCTTTATTGCTGAGGACCTTGATCGACAGATCAAGGTCGGTCGTCTTTATGAGAGGCTCGGCTCACACTGGATGGCCATTTCCGAATTTCGTCGCGATACTGCGCGGACGCTGAAACAGGGAGAGTCCCTTGTCCCGGAAGCCATCATAGCGTCATTCGACGCTGTTTTGCGCGATCTCGATAAACTGATTGCCGATGGCGAATCAAGAAGGACCTTTTTGGAAATCAATGGCATCGCAACGATGTACAGCAAACAGTTGCGCGATTATGATCGTCTGAAAGCCCGTCGTAAAAGTATCATGTTTCGCGAGGTCAAGAAGCGGACCGATATGACCGAGTCGTTTGCCCAGAAAGGCCAGTCCCTGACTTTTGGATTCAAGCAGCTTCTCGATGATTTTACAACAGCCCTCAAACATCCGGATTTTCAAGCGGCCATGGGCAATACCGCTACGCTGATGGTCAAGATTTCCCGCGTTGAAAAAGACCTCATGATCATTCAAAACGAAGTGACACAGTATCTTACCCAGGATGACAGCAAACGATCCGGCGGCACAGCGGAAACTGACAAGGCCGAACTCGCGGATCGAATTCAAAAGCGGCTCCAGGCGGTTCTCGGGGCTCTGGATCGCTCTCTTGAAGAAGGTCGGGCTCCGGTGCAGACACGTGTTCTGACAAGTATTCGAAGCAAAATCCAGGATTTCAGGAAATCATTCATAGATCTTCGGGATGTGTTTGAGCGTCCGGAGAGCGATCGACTCGAAATAGACGACGAATTGTCACAGGTGGACGAAGAGCTTGTGAAGATGCGTGAAAACGGAGTGCATCTTGCCATGCGTGAGGCGAAAACCTCATGGGAAACCATCGCAAAAACTTCGGCAGATCTCCAACTGGAGACGCGCTTCGATTTTCGCGCGAGCTTCGCATTTCTGTTGCTGGCTCTCATTATCGGAGTCGGCGCTCTTCTTGTCTATCCCGGAAAAATAGCCAATCCGTTGCACAATTTATATCAGCAGATAAGGAATTTTCAACTCGGTGGAGTCGTTCCGCAAGTCCCTTCAGTCGGAATGACGGAAATAGACTCTCTTGGCGAAGCTTTCATTGATCTTGCCAAGCGGTTGAACGATCAGGTCGGGCGCAATGCCCAGTATATGGGCGTCCTCAAAGAGCTTGGCAAACGCTATGAAGAGCTGCATGAGCCATCGTTCAATCGAAACAACGCTGAGTCCGGTCTGGAAAAACCTACTCATGCCATGCTCGACAGTTTGCGAACGAATTTACCTGGAATCGATATCGCTAAAGTGATGCTCATAAGATCCGCTTTTGAAAAGGCAGACGCTGTCAAGGGTCGTGATGTTAACGCAGAAAGAAACGGCGAAAAGTCAGCTGGAAAGAGATACTCCTCCCGCGCTATATCTGACGGTTATTACTGTCTTGGGGAAGCTTGCTACAGCGAAACTTTCCTTAAGCATCCCGAATATGTGAAGTACAAGGCCACGCTTGGCAGCGACAGCATTCCACCAGAACTTCCCTCAGCAAGTGAATTCATTCCCGACAATGAGGGACTGAGCGGCAATAAATGGGAATCTACGTTTCCGACATCAACTTCTGATTCCGAAGATTCCTGGACAAGAAAAGTCCCGCTTATAGAAATCGGCAAAGATCCGACGCTGACGAGTCGTACATACGAATGTGGGCTGATGGGCAGTATTCATATGGTTCCCATATATGACAAGATGCTTTCCGGGGAAGAAGAACCCATCCGTTTCGGCTGGCTTTTCCTGTATTTTTCAGATCCTGGCACGCGTCTCTCACAACAGGATCTCTCATTCATTGAAATAATCGGGTTGCAGATCTCATTTCTGATTGAAAATTTCAACCTGCTTGCCGCATACGCTCGTCAACAACGTACAGAGCAACAGTTAGCGCTTGCCCAGGAGATCCAGAAAAATCTTCTGCCTGCCGGACCTCCGAAAATACAGGGATTGCATATCAGCTGCGTGAGTCGTCCGGCCTTCGAGGTTGGTGGCGACTATTACGATTTCTTCCCTCTGGATGACGGCCGATGCGGGATTGTCATTGCTGATGCAGCCGGAAAAAATGTTCCCGCTGCCCTGATCATGACGGTATTCAAGACGACACTGTCCACGTTGAAATTGCGATCGAATATTCTCACAGCCGATGAAGTACTTAATCGGGCCAATGAAATCATCTGTCAGAATATTACTAATGATCGTTTTATCACCTGTATGTATGTTATAATTGATCCCACAACCGGTGCCGTAGAGTATGCGTGCGCCGGACACCCCGGAATCATGAAAAAAGGAAAAAATCTTATAGAACTGACCGCACCAGGTGTCCCCCTAGGAATCAGCGACGCACTGAAATACACAGCGAAAAAGGTGCGAATGGATGACGGGGATCTCTTGTTGTTATACACTGACGGAGTAACCGAAGCGCGCAATTCCGATGGTGAAGAATTTGGCAGTTCCGGCCTTAAACGCTTTCTTGAACAGTGTCATAAAAATGATGCTGTCGATGATCTTCTGGAAAGGCTTTCAGAGTTCGTTGACGATGCGGAGCAACATGATGACATTACGGCGGTCGCCGTGAAGTTTTCGAGGAAATATGCATGAATTCAGAACACAATTCTATCTCAGTCCCTGAAACTGAAACTCTTACCCGCACATACTGGGACCGCCTCTGGAGTCGTTTTCTGCGACATCAGGGCATGATCGCCCCCTCCGGAAAACTGGTGCAGCTTCTTTTGCCGCATGTTTCCCGTGGCGGTTTGGTACTCGATGTGGGTTGCGGGGAAGGCCGCAACACTATCTACCCTGGTCGCATAGGATTTCGCGCTGTGGGCCTCGATCTTTCCCGCAAAGCAGTTAAGCTGCTTTCCAACAATCTGTTCGAAGAGGAAGTGCGTGGTGCTGCAATTCTTGGAGATGCGCGACGCCTTCCATTCAGTTCCGCATCTTTTCACGGTGTACTGGCTCATAATCTGTTCGATCACCTCGACGGCAATGGATTCACTGATTCCATGGAGGAAGTATGGCGTATCCTTCGCCCCGAAGGAGTTCTTCTGATGACGCTTGATCCATTGCCGGAAGGTATTTCCGAAAAGGAAACTGTCCGGAGGGACGACGGAGTCTGCGTATTCGTCTCCGGATCGCGCAAAGGAATGCTGATACGAGAGGTTCCTGAAAATGAAATTGTCGATCTCGCCAACCGTGGCTGGAACCAGCTGAAAGACGAGCGAACTCCGCGGGGTTCCCGTATTCTGCTATTGAAAAAACGTGGGCAAAGTGTCTGATAATGTCGACCCATCCACTGGATAAGCCCGCCGAAAAGGCATCACTTCCCTCCCCGGAATTAAGCAAAAAAATTGCTGTAGCTCTTGAAACCGGACAGCCACTATCATTCACCATAGCGAATCCGGAAAATTCGGAAAACCTCGACCGTGTTCTTTCCGAAATTCTGGAATGCATTCGCAGACCGGAATTGAAATTACCTCTCGTTTACTGTTTCGACGAACTGTTGACGAATGCCCATAAAGCTGTTGCGAAGAGAGCATATTTCTGCAAACGCGGATTGAAAATTGAGGATCCGGTTCAGTATGCCCGGGGAATCAAGGACTTCAAGGTAGCTTGGCTATCTAATATCGAGTCCTGGCAGCAATATCAGCTCGAACTCGGCTATTCGATTCAGACCGTATTACAGTGCCGCGATGGCTTTCTCCTGATCCTGATTGCGAATACCGGCACGCTTCTTCCGGTGGAGCGCGAACGTATTCAGATGCAGACCCAGTTCTTCAGACAACAGGATGATATAATTGTAAAAGACATTGACGACCTTCCGGCCCTTGATCAAATCGAGGGCGGTGGACTCGGACTTCCCCTCGTCTTCGGAATGCTGTCCAAGCTTGGGTGTCCCCAGTCGAGTCTCGATTTTCGCAGTGAGCCCGGAAAAACGATCACTGTATTGAAAGTTCCCCTTGCGAACCTGGTTATACCTCCGGCAACACTGCATGCTGAACTTGCCGACGAGATAGATTCCTTGCCGCCATTTCCTGAAAATATTCTCAATATCCAGGGGATGCTTAACGATCCTGAGATTGAAATCAAGCGTGTTGCCGGCGAAATAGGTCGCGATCCTGCCCTGGCGGCTGCGCTGTTTAAAACCGCGAATTCAGCGGCCTATATGCGTCTGGTTCCTGTTTCCGACCTTGTCGGGGCTCTCACTGTAGTCGGAATGAAAGGGTTGAGAAACCTTCTGTATTTTTTCGGAGTAGAACTCTCTCTCGGAAAGCGATATTCAGGTTCGAAACAGGTGTTTGCGCATTCATTTGAAACCGCCGGCTACGCTCGTCGCCTTGCCGCGAAAATATCCCCGCAGGACCAGGATATAGCATTTGTCGGCGGTCTTCTTCACGACATTGGAAAATTGATCATCTTCGAAAAAAAATCACAATTGATGCGCAAACTTGGAGAGATGACGCGTGCGGGAACTGTTCCTGAGTGGCTCATTGAGAATCTTGCATTCGGTCTTGATCATGCCCAGCTTGGAGGAATGGTAGCCGATCGCTGGCGATTTCCCGCCTCTTTCATCGACATGATTAGATATCATCACACACCTTCTGCCGCCCCTGAAGAAAACGCGCATCTGGTGCGTATTATTTATTTTGCCGATATTGCCGAATCCTTTGTCAATGGCGATTTTCATGGATATATGCTTGACATGGAAACCGTTAAAGCGCTTGGTTGCAAAAGTGAAGGCGACGCAATGGAGCTGGCCAAGCTCATCGTTTTCGGAAAATAAAACAGGGTCGGTGCCCATTTTATTTGAAATTTTATTATTCTTCGGGCGGTTCAGCCATCGCGAGGGAAAACTCGTTCGCGAGGTCGGGGTCAAACTGGCGGCCTCCGCATGACGTGATCTCATCGAGGGCAGTCCAGTGCGGCATTTTTTGCCGATATCGTCGCACGCTCGTCATTGCATCGTAAGCATCCGCGAGACTGTAGATCCGCGCACCGATAGGAATTTCCTCTCCTTTAAGACCATCCGGATAACCCGTACCATCGAATCTTTCGTGATGGAATAAGACCCAGTTTTCAACATCTTCTCCGAGAAATCCCAGGCGATGGACTATTTTGCCGCTGGTGCTGCTGTGAAGTTGCATGGTTTCAAAATCCAGCGGGGTGAATTTTCCCTCTTTCAGTAAGACGCTGTCCGGAATGATCACTTTCCCGATGTCGTGAAGAAGAGCCCCCATGTTCAAAAGCTTTATCTGATCAGTTGGCCATTTCAGATGCTCAGCCAGACGAATCGAATATCGTGCCACCCGCCGGGAATGCCCGTAAGTGAAAGAATCACGCCCCTCGAGAATCTGTGTCAAGGCAAGGACTGCAGGAAAGGCCAGGTCGCGCGCCTCCCGGAGATCCGCGCGACAGGATTCCAGACGCGCTGACATCTCCCCGAAGAGGGCGTGCGAGTCTTCAGTAAATTGTCTGACAAGTGCGTCAAATCTGTGACTTGGATCGCTATCCCTGGTCATTCCCGGAGTTGTCCTTTCTATAATAGACTCTCGCCCATACTTTATGTTTAGGTTATAATACAATTTAATTCATATCTGAATCAACCCCGCATTCGCTACTCAGGAGACCTTTTTAAATATGGAAGTAACCCAGACAATTTTTCTCAGACTGGCAACTGCCGTAATAAATACATCAGTGAACAGCTCAGGCATTGCCCTGTCTTCTGCGGGTTCCCCGGATCACACGGATGCGGAACGGGCCATCACCTTTTTGACGAGACATATAAAGCTGTACAACGAGAGTGTGCCTGCGGGAACAGGCAGCTATAATATCCTGCATGTCCGTCTCGCTCTTGATGAAGCGTTGTTGAATGCCTTGGAACACGGTTGCAGCCGATCTCCGGGGGCTGTTCAGATTTTGTTTCGCCTGTCACCTGATGTTCTGGAAATAAGTGTGGAAGACCCGGGAAATGGTTTCGCGTATAGCGAGATCAAGTTCCCGTCAGGAAAAGACGTCGAAGCGCTGATTGCGCGCGGAATGAACAATCCGAAAGGCTGGGGACTTGCAATAGTTCAGTCCGTCTGCCGCGACATCTTCTGGAATCGTCTTGGCAATCGTATAACGCTTATATTCCATCCCTGAGACTGCATTAATGTTTAAAAAAGACCAGATAATCGGCCGGCATTACAAGATAATTTCTCAACTTGGTGTCGGGGGGATGGGGCAGGTCTTTCGCGCTGTAGACATAAATCTCGGACGGGAAGTTGCAATAAAATTTCTCACCCCGGATGCAGCCAAAGAAGAAGAACTGGTTAATAGATTTCTCAACGAAGGTCGTGTACTGGCTACTATCAGACATCGTGCAGTCGTTGATATCTACGCTTCCGACGTCGATGAAGAGCTGAAAATACCCTTCCTCGTCATGGAGCTCGTTGACGGTCAGAGTTTTGAGCAGTTCAAAATGACTCTTCACGGGGACCCTCCGCGTCTTCTGCGCATGATCATCGATCTGTTGGAAGGCATACATGCCTGTCATCAGAAAAACATCATCCATAGGGACATAAAGCCGGCAAATGTCCTGGTAAACCGCGAAGGCCAGCTGAAAATAGTCGATTTTGGCATTGCCAAGACAGCCATGAAAGTTACACGTGTCGGTGTGGCGATGGGTACCCCGCATTACATGGCCCCCGAACAATGCCTGGGAAAGGGCGATATCACGACCGCCGCCGACGTATATGCGATCGGCATCATGTTCTGGGAACTGCTGACAGGGAAGGTTCCATTCGACGTAGAAAAAGATGCCGATGATCCGGCTCTTGCCATTGCGCTCAAACATCTTTCCGAGCCGATCCCAGTCGATGAATTGAAAGCATTATCTCAGGCGGCGCCTTTTTGTGAGCTGCTTACAAAAATGCTTGCCAAGAAGCCGGCAGATCGACCGACTATCTCCGAAGCTACTGAATTCATTAAGCGGGAGCTCGCACGATTAGTCACTTCGAAAACATCTGTTCCCGGTGATGGAGCAGACAAAGCCGCTTCTTCTTCTGAGTCGCCTGATGGCACGATCGGTGAGATATACAAGATTGAACGTGAGATCGGCACCGGAGGGATGGGGAAGGTTTACAAAGCCCTCGATACGTCACTGAATCGCGTCGTTGCCGTGAAAGTTTTAAACGACGAAGCCTCGCGAGACGAAGGAATCGTCGATCGATTCATAAGGGAAGGCCAGCTTCTCGCGAATCTTGGCCATCCAAATGTCTTGAACGTCTTTGCTTCAGCCCGGGATCGCCGCATCGGACGCATCTTCCTGGTCATGGAATTCATCGACGGATCGCTTGTCAGCGACATGAAACAATCACTGTTGGCCGACAAAGTGCGCACAGCGTCGCTGATGTTGCAGTTACTTGATGGCATCAAAGCCTGTCATGAGAAGGGCATCATACATCGCGATCTGAAGCCCTCTAATCTTATGGTGACGAAAGAGGGGCTCCTGAAAATATTTGATTTCGGCATAGCGAAAACCGCAAAATCCGTCACAAAAACCGGAATGACCGTCGGAACTCCTGAATACATGTCACCTGAGCAGTGCCAGGGAACCAAAGAGATAACCAGTAAATCAGATATCTATTCAATCGGAATCATATTCTGGGAGCTGATTTTCGGAGAGCCCCCATTCAAAGCCGATGACGCTTTCAACGCTGAACTGTCCATTGCGATCAAACATGTACAGGCAACTCTTCCGATGATTGCCCTTCCAAAGGATGATTTGTTTCTTTCCATTTTGCCGCTTGTAAGGCGCATGCTCGACAAAGATCCTGCAAATCGCCCCGAAACCGACGAACTGATTGCGATCCTGGAAGAGTTTGTTACAAAGCATATGCCTCAGGGAGGAGCGGACTCCGCGAGTCGGAGACGTCGTGAGAGCTTGCGACTTTCCGGTGCTCAGACTCTTTTTGACACTTCAACCTCAACTGGAAAATGGAAGAAGCTCGCAGCGGCAGTTATCATAGCTGTAGCGGCGGGAGGCGCCTGGTACCTTTCCGCCCCGGAAAAGATGAGAAGCAGTATCTCCTGCTATGGAAGAAGATCAATGACGAAATCAAGGCTGAAAAGTTCGAACAGGCGGCCAGTGATGTCGAAAACCTGTCTCATGAACCGGAAGCTGCCATTCTGGTCCAATCTTTAAAGATAACACTCAGCGCTGAGTTCGAAAAAAAGGCGCTGACGACTCTTTCCCAGGGCAATGCCTCGGAGGGCCGTGATTTGCTTGAAAGGGCACTCCGCCTTGATTCTGATAATGCAGCCGCGGCAAAACGTTTGAAGGAATTGAATGATGCAGCGGCCGCCCGTGCCGATCTTGACGGGCGGAAACTGGCGCGATCCTTGAGGATAGCAGAATTGTTGCCTGGACTTGCTCCCGCCTCCGGAACCGATGAACTGGCGGCAGTCATGGAAGAAGCCACTCGAGACGGATTTGCGACCGATGCCGCTGAAATCAGATCTCGCTGGATAACACGTTTTCAACAGGAAGCCGAAAAAAATCTGTCTTCAGATCCGTCGATGGCACTCAAGTATTTAGAAGATCTACAGAAGAGATTTCCCGACACAGTTGGGCTTGGAGTAAATATCGAAGACGCGAAAAAGCGTGTTGCCGAACAGGAACGAAAAGTTGCCGGAAATCGTGAAATCGCGTCGCTGACGGCTTCCATAGAAGCCGACCTCACATCATTCGGACAGGCTTCAGACACGGCACCGCTACTCGACCGGATAAACCGTCTCGCCGAGCTTGCCGGGACCGGAGTCGCGGATCGGTGTCGCCGCGATCTGGCGACGAAAATCGCCGCTGAAGGGGATTCCGCGCTTGCGACCGATAAAAATCGGGCGATTGCTCTCTTTCGCCGCTCAATTGACATTTCTCCGGATATGCCGAATGTGAAAGAAAAGATAAAAAATGCGGAAGAAGCCGTTGCCGCTGAAAAAGCAGCCCAGGAAAAAATAGCTCAGGAACAGGCTTTCACCCAGTTGCTTGATAGTCGCATAGCGGCGATTCAACCGCCCGACGATCCGCTTTCCCTGCTTTCTGATCTGGCCCGCCTTGCCGCTGAGTTCGGGAAGCCGGAACTCGCCGCCACTCGTCGGACAGTCCTCTTTGACCGTTATCTTACAAAAGCTCGTGAAGTCAGGGAAAAAGATCCTCCGACATCTCTGAAAATCCTTGGATATTGCCGGAGCATACTCCCGGAAAGAGCTGAAATCAGCGCGGAAATGAACGAGTTGCAGGCCAGCGTGGCTTCTCAGGCCGCTGTAGCCGCCTCTTTACGACAACGGGATAAACTGAAGACAGAAATAGAGAAACAGGCGAAAAATCCATTGTCCAAGGCGTCTGTTCGACTACCCGAAATGTTGGTTGAGCTCGAAAAACTCGGCGATCCGGCCAGTGCGGAAACTCTGCGTTCCGGAATAATCGAACAAGTCAAAAAGCAGGGCAAGGACGCGGAAACCTATTCCGAGGCCGCAAAGATACTGGATACCGCTTTAAAATTCTATCCTGAATCCAACCCCGGAAAAGCTCCTCTGGCTGACTATGTGAAAGAGACTCTCGATGCACGGCGCAAAGCGATGGTTGTTGCCGCCGAAAAAGATATCTCGACTTTCAAGCCGATCCCGGCTCCTAAGCTGCTCGTTTCGCGCCTGAAGAGTGTTCAGGAGGCTGGCGAAGCCGAAGCCGTTAAAAATATGCTGGTCGGCATCAAAAAGCAGTATCTGGCTACGGTGAAAGAAATCGGGGCGCAGGACATCGGAAAATCGCTGGAATTGCTTAAAGGGTTGCAGTCTTTTCCGGGCATGAGTTCAGATGTGGATGTGACGCGGCAGATAAAGGCGCTGGAAGCCCAAAAGGCAGTCATCGAGCCTGTCGTTACTCCGATTCCGACTCCGGCGCCGACTCTGCCGCCGAAGCCTGTATTGACACCGAAACCGACTCCATCGCCGACAACTACTCCTGCACCAACACCGATTCCAACCCCAATAACAACCCCCGTTCCGACTCCCATGCCTACGCCGATCCCGAAACCCGCTGAACCAGGCTTCCTGACAGTCGGCGCAGGTGGATTTCCCGATCTTAATGCCGCAATAGCCAAGTCTCCGACAGACGGCATCATAAAGATAAAGCCCGGTACCTACAAAGGCGGAATTAGCATTGATAAAAAAGTGACCATTCAGGGTGATGGAAATCGTGACGGCATCATCATCGAAGGGGGCGGTCCTGTACTGACACTGTCTGGTTCCCTTGTGATCTCCAACGTCACAATTCGCGGCGGAGCCAACGAAGCCATTCGCATCGAGGGTGGATCGCCTGTTGTGAAAGGGTGTCTTATATCCGGCGCTGGATCAGCCTCGGGTCCCGACTGGCCGGGTGCTATCACCATCACAGATGGAACTCCTTCCATAACCGGCAACACAATCACCGGGGGGAAAGGAATGGGAATCGCCGTAAAAGGCGGAGCTCCAAAAGTATCAGGAAACAGTGTCTCCGACAGCGGCGTTTACGGAATATGGTTTACTAACGGAGCGGGCGGGACACTTGATGGCAATACAATTTCCGGATGCACTCGCTCCGGAGTCGGGGTGAAAGCCGGCTCTTCACCTTCGATCAGAGCCAATAAAATCCGCAACAACCAGGAAAACGGCATTTTGATCTATCAGGACGGGAGCGGTATCATAGAAAACAATGAGGTGGCAGGTAATTCCTGGTCCGGAATCATGGTTCAGCAAGCCGGAAAGGCGTCGCGCATTTCCGGAAACAAAATCTCCGGCAACAACCGCCACGGGATTCATATAACTGATACCGGAAGTCAGGCGGGCATAGGCGATAACACGATTTCAGGCAATAAGGGACAGCCAGTCTGCCAGGAAAAAGGTGGTCAGGTCGACAAACTCTGACCTTATATCTATAGATAATGGAGGGGATTTTCATGCGTAGAATTCTTGGTTGTGTTCTGTGTTCCGCTCTGGTCTTCGGTGGCGTCTCAGCAGAGGCTGCCAAAAAATCTTCCGGTAAGGGCAGGGAAAAGCAGGCCAAAGCCGCGAAGATTGCCGCCGAGACGGACGAAAATGGTTCCGAAAGCGAGTCATCCGCCGTTGCGACGAAGGGATCCGTTCTTAACTCATTCAGTCGTGCTCTCAGCTTTGATGCTCATCCGACTCTTATCGAGCCGCTCGCTTCCGCGATAGAAGCGGCCGGAAAGAAAGTGTCGTACACCGTGGAGTTCATTGAAAACTGGGATTCCGAGAGTTCGACGCCGGCATTGAAGGAAATCGGTTTCAAGGTTTCTCTTACGGAGAATGGGGTCGAAAAAAAGCTGGATCTTGCCAAGACGGCTCTCAATGCCAAAAAATTGAAAAAAGGTGATCTGCTGGGCGAGGCGAAGTTTGGCGAATTCACCGTTTGTTGTTCTGTTGTCGACTTTCAGAAAGAAAAGAACAAGGTTTCAGGTTTGACCGTCGAAGGCAAACTCATCTCCGTTGCAGGAGTCGCGGCGAGTTCAACCGCTTCGACTGAAAAAGGCGCTGCGGACGCGGAACCCGTTTCTGAACCCGTAGCAGCTATACCAGTTGCCGCGCCGGTTGCTCCAATAGCTGCCGTTGATTCCCATACTGGTCTTTCGCTTGCGCAAGGCCTTATGGCAAAAGCAGCAGAACTGGCTGTTGATAAGGAAGTTGGGAAACTTGCTCTGTACAAGAAGGCGTTGCTCGTCCTCGGTGACGCTCCGGTTGGTGAGGCTGCCGCCCTTGCAGCTGACCTGAAGGGAAAGATCGACACACTTTCCGCCTCCGCAAAGACCGGCGCAGCGGTTCAGGATGCTTCCGCAGCAGCTTCTCTTGCCGGTTCAGCCGTTGGACCCGCGACAGTCAGCAAACCCTCGCCTGAAGCCAAGTCCTTTTTTGATGATGCAAAGAAGCAGCTTTCGCTGGGAAACGATGTCGAAGCCCGCAATCTTCTGCGGCAGGCCGTAGCAAAAGATCCGGGATTTATCGATGCTTGGCTATTATCAGGAAAGATTGCAATGGAAAATTCGAAATACAGTCAGGCCAAAGAAGCTTTCGAAAAAGTTCTTGCCATACGTGATGATGAAGTTTCAGCGGCCGTCGGTTTCTTCAAGGCCTGCTATTATCAGGGCGAGTCTGAAAGCGGTCTCGCAAAGCTGGAAAGCATGGCCAAGCGCTATCCCACAAAGCTTGCGGTGCGCTCTGCTCTTGCGGAAGCCTATTTTCAGGATAGCAATTACAGTGGATGTGAAGAGGAGTGCGTAAAAATTCTCAACGAGTTCAAGAGTGCTGATTCCATAAAAGATCTGCTTGCCAGGGCCCGCGAAAAAACCAAATAATCTGAATCTCTAAGCTGGTTTGGGGCTGGGCATTCCCGCTGCATTTCCTGCTTCCGCGCGCGTATTTGCGGGAGCAGGAGAATTTGGCTTGGATGTGGTTTTGCCATTTGTTTTTGGTGTTGCGGGGTTTGCTTCAGCGCCTGGCTCAGATGTTTTTTCCTCATCTTTTACCGGTTCCTCTGATGTTTCCGGGGGAGGGGGCAGGGGAGCGACCAACGGCTCATCGTGCAGGATTCGACACATTAGAGAGAGAGTTTCTGATCCGGGAACGAACTCGGGAAGCCGTGTCCAGATCATCATGGAAAAAATACATGCTGTACAGAAGAATAGTTCAGCAATGTCGTATTCAGGGAAGGGACGAAAGTCTCTGAGGAGGTTGTACCCCGAAGCAATCCAGACGCTCTGGAGACAATAGCGGATCGAAATTCCAAGAATGATTCCCGGAAGAATCCGGTTGAATTTTTCATCTGGCTTACGAAGCCATACAACCAGCGCATCCAGCGACCGGGGAGGGATATTCAGAAAAAGTCTTGGCCAGAAAACAGCTTCACGGGCGGTCATTTTATGAGATTCAATAAGTTCTTTAACAGCTCCTTCTATTCTTGTCGAACTCAGCGTGGCCGTCCCCCTGAAAAAAAACACTGATAAAAAGGCTGAAAGATGTATCATTACAAGACTTATCCAGCCAATAACCGGACCCCAGCATACGGAAAAGATCCCCAATGCGAAAATAGACGGCATGCCGACAAGAGATCCCAGAAAAGCCATTATCCAGAAAATCGGATACACAAAATATGTGCGGCTTTCCAGCCACAGAGAAAGTTGGGTTTCCGCCGATTTGACACTGAAATGGCTGATCAGATCCGGGTTGTAGAAAAACGCGTAACCCACGCCGAGCCCCAGGGCAATGGTACCCCCGGCGAGCCACGACATACGCAGTTTAAATTGCTTATCAATGTTCCACATGACAAATATAGAAAGGTATGCGGATGATTTCGAAAAGCAAGAAGAAAATATAAAATGTCAGGTTGTCCAATGGGAAGATTTGTGATAAAGTGACAGGGACTAGATTCAGGGATCCCGTTTCTCCATAACCTGATCAGACATTTCGGGGGTCACAAGGGCCGTCATGGCGGAAGAATTTTCGTTGGTTCACCAGGTCGATGGGCCGGTGCTGGTTATACGCACCAAGGGCTATCTTAACGATCTCGGTGCTGAACAGGTCGACACCATCTGTTCTGAGCATCTAGCCAAGGGTATCAAGAAAATTGTCATCAATCTTGAGCACTCTCCTCTGATCAATAGTATCGGAATTTCCATATTGATTGGTGTCATCGAGGCAATCGAGGAAGCTGGTGGGGCATTGGCTTTCACTACGTTGACTCCGACGAATCGAAAAACGTTCGAAATGATGGGGCTGCTCCAGTTCGCCCAGCCATTTGATAATGAAGTTGCTGCGGTAACCACTTTCAAGTCTGCTGCATAGAGGAACCCATGACTGAAGCAGGACAACCTCCCGATTCTTCTCTTCAGCAACAGGTTCTCCGGTATGAATATGTTCTAGGTGCATTAAGCGACATAGGCGACGAGTTGTGCCGGGTCACGAGTTTTGATGCCCAGCTGAAATCTCTTCTGCACCTCCTTCTTGGCACCCTTGGAGTGAGCAAAGGTGGTATATTTCTTTTTAGTGCCCCCGATGGTAATCTGACCCTTCGATGTGCCTGGAAGCTGGTTAAAAAGCAGCTTTCCATTCCGCTTACACGCGAAGAAGTTGAAATTCTCGAAAAGCCCTCTGATCAGATTACATATTCCATCGTTGATTTCCCATTTCTTCCGACACTAAAAAAAGCCATTTCAGAAGAAGATTTAAACTGTATTTCGGTATTGAAAGTCCGTGAAAAATTCATAGGTCTTCTGGTCGTTGGCCATAAACTGAAGAAAGATTCATTTACGGACAAAGAAGTCAGCTTTCTGACAACCTTGTCGCGAAATATCTCTGTTGCAATCAATAATTATTTGTTGCTCTCAGACCTCAGAGAAGCAAATCGTCAGCTTGACGACAAGATTCGCGAGGTTTCGATTCTTTATCAGGCTACACAGATGATTGCTTCTGAGTTGCAGCTCCAGAGTCTGCTTGACATGGCCATGGATTTAACGTCAGAAATTTCCGAAATGACCCGTGGATCCATATGGTTGTTTGACGAGGACCATCAGACATTTTCCCGCAAAAGTCAACTTGGGGAGAACACCTTGCCCGAACTGGTCGAGCTGGTGAATTCTCCGATCTTCAATCATCTGCTTCAAAACAAGGAGCCGTTTATTCTGCGTGATGGTGAGCAGAATCCCGTTGCGGGACCCCAGGATATAGTCATGTTCGGCAGTGCCTTTATCATGGTGCCGATAATTCATTCCGGCGAGTTTCTCGGAGTGATGCATTTATCGGAGAAGAGCAATACTACCCCCTTTACTTCTCGCGATGAACGCCTTGTCAAAGTTTTCGCCGTACAGCTCGGAGCGGCGGTAAAAAACGCCAAACTTTATGAACAGGCCATAACCGATGGAATGACCCATCTGTATCTGCATCGTTATTTCAAACAGAGGTTGTTCGACGAAGTAAAGCGTGCGGCCAGATTTGATCGCCACCTTGCAATAGTCATGATCGATATTGACCATTTCAAGCGTTTCAACGATACATATGGCCATCAAATGGGCGATGAAGTTCTCAAGAAGGTTGCTTCCCTTATGCGAAAAGCAATCCGGACACATGATCTCCCCGTCCGCTATGGCGGAGAGGAGTTCGCTCTTGTATTACCTGAAACGGACATGCCGGGCGCTGTT
The DNA here is from genome assembly GCA_015233155.1 of Candidatus Rifleibacteriota bacterium. Classification (GTDB taxonomy): domain Bacteria; phylum Muiribacteriota; class Ozemobacteria; order Ozemobacterales; family Ozemobacteraceae; genus JADFYG01. The sequence continues at coordinate 3,864 of JADFYG010000069.1, read as the reverse complement.
GCAGTAGCCGAGCGTGTTCGCCGCTCAATAGAGATTGAAGACCTCGAGTTCCAGGGGAAAACAATAAAAATATCCGCCAGTTTAGGCGTTGCCGTATTCCCGGAAAGCGCCCGTGAAATGGACACTCTTATCAAAGCCGCTGACGTGGCCTTGTATGCTTCCAAGGAAAATGGCCGAAATCAGGTCACAGCTGCTCCCGCGGTTCATCCGCCTCCGTCTGCGCCTACTGAGCCGATCCCCGAGCGATAGCGGATACTGCGTTGCTTCGGCGGGTTATCAGTATTGCCGCACCATATGCGACAAAAATGCTTAGAAGGGCGATTCCGGCGATTCGCCATTGAGTCCCTCTAATGCGGTCTGTAATTAGTTGCTCCGGATACATCGCGAACAGGACGTAGTCGTTCAATTGGCGCATGGGCGCTGCAACTGCCAGAAAATATTCCCCGGAAATTTCGAAACGTCCCTGCTGATTGGCCTGTGTTGCAATCACCTTGTTGAAAAGTTCGCGAAGAAATGGATATTTACTGAACTCCTTTGGTCGGATCTGTCGATCTCCGAAATTTTCAATGGCTCCAATTTTCATGAAATCCCATTTCTTGCCGGGGCGATGATTGTTTCTGTAGATCCAATTCATGTAGAAGCGGCTCAGATCACGTTTTGGCTGCAAAAATACGAGAACACTCGGATTGGAATCACCATTGCCGGCGATGAACTCCATGAAGAAATACTGAGAACGATTTCCCAATTTAATTTCCTGTAGAAGTCCGATTTTATCTATAAGAAAATCGAGTCCCTTCTTGGGGGCCGTTCCCAGGATTACTTCCGCCACTCCGTCAGCAAGCGAGTCTACTACGGCATCCGAAATGAGATTTTTGACTCCGGTTGAAGTCGCCGGATTCCGCCGGGCAAAGAGTTTCCGGATGATTGTCGGAATGATGCGGCCGACGGCATCGTTTTTGCGCTTTTCCCTTGGTGCGATCATATCGCCGTTTTTGTCGCAGAGATATACCGCGTTTGCAAGGTTATTTTTTAACATTGTCTCGGTAATTCGACGTATTTTAGTTGTGTTGCACTGCAGGAACGCAGGATGGTGGATCAGACGCCCGTAAAGTTTCCCTAGTTGTTTTTCGGCGACGCAATAATTTTCATCGACCATTCCGAGAAGGCTGAAAAGTTGAGTGTAGCGTTGCTGGATCAGAACCTGTTGGAGATCAGCAGCATATTGGTAGCCGACAAGAAGAAAGGCGCTTACCGGAAAAGCTGCAACAGCGAGAAAAAAACAGACAAGAGTGTTTTTATATTTGATCCAGTGAAATTCTCCGGGCGCGGATGTTTTCCATATCCATATCGAGACTGTCACGAAGAAGAGAAGAGATAATACTCCCACGATATTTTGCGTAGTGGTGGAAAATGAAGAAAGCGGCTGGATTGAAAACACAACCTGATTGCCATCTATCGGCAGGATTGATGTAAGATATCGTTTACTGACTGCATGTTTGCTGAAGTGAGATTGCATGGAGACAATCCGCTTCTTGAGCGAGGCCCGAGTAATTCCACACTGCATAATGTTGTCGGCGATGGGAGAGGATCCGGAGCCGGATGACAAATCAATTACTCCATAGAATTCATGATATTCAGCAGTCGCATTCAGTTCCTGAATCATCGTTTTCAAGGCTGATCCCGGGGGTATGTTTTCTTCCTCGACGATGGCGATCATACCGCCTGAATAGGCGGTATCCTGCATGGTTTGAGGATGCCAAGAGCCATCCGGCATGTATTTACCTGAAGAAGGCAGATCCGGGATGGAATAAAATGTGTTCCAATAAAAGAAGCCGGGCTTTCCATTAAGATGCACTCGGGTCAGGGATGATTTTTCCTTCATCAGGTCGCCGGGTTCGATCTCTCCGAGAAATGATTGAAAAAATGGCCGATACTGAGTCATAAGTTTATTTTCACCACTGGCTTCAGGTTCAGCCAGGGCTGAAAATATTCTTTTTACAACAGGGCGAAACTCCATTGGAGTCTGATTAAATCCAACTATTTCTCCATGACGATCGAAAAAGTACAGTCGCATGATATGAAAATCCGGAATTTGTAATAATTTTACGGCAGAAGAAATGATCTCCGGGGTTAGTGCTGATTCGGACAGAAAGCCATAGAGAGTGTTGAGTTTTTGGGACATAAAAGACAGATCATTACTATCTCGTTGCAGGCGAAAAAGATTTCTGTCGAGACTTTCAAATCGTGCTGAAATATTACTGGCGTAATGCTGTCGCTGAATATGCGTCCAGGCTTCCCGGATCATGAATAACGGCAATCCCGCCAGAAGGAAAACGACAAAAAGAAACTCTGTCAGGCTTCTTCGGACAGACGATTGCAAATTGCCGCCAGGACAGATGTCTTCATGCATTCCGCAATTATATCACGTTCAAAAAAGCGCGATAGCGTCGGCGGTCCGATTGTCTCCTTTTGCGTTTCATAAATGTAAGTATGACTACCAAAGAAGACTAAATATTCACGACTCTTTACGCCGTGCAAGATTCCTCACATTCGTTCGGAATGACAAACAATACACAATACTGTCATTTCGACCGAAGGGAGAAATCTCAACTAACCGGTTAGCACCCTTTGCTAATCTTGATTGTAAGGGTCTCGAAAAGGCTGGTAGATATTCATCGTTATCGGCTTGAAAATGGCATTGACGGACAATTCGTGATATTATAATTATAGAAAGCAGTGACTGAACAGTTATTTTGATAAGTATTCGTTTCAGGAGATAACCGATGACGATACGAAAATATATGATTGTGGCTACTTTTCTGGTGACATTTTTGCTATCGGCCGTGACTTCTTTTGCTTCTCCGCCGAATCCTGAGGCGGCCGCCCTGTATCAGAAAGCAGAAGAAGCTTTCAAGGCGAAGGATTATGACAAGGCTGCAAGCGGATTACAGGAAGTCCTTAAAAAAGAGCCGGATAATGCCATTTATAGGTATGTTTTTGGCCGAATTCTCTTTGCAAAGGAAGATTTTCTCGGGGCCAAGGAAAATTTCGATGTTGTAGCACGTTCACGGCCATCTACCGAAAAGGGCGAAGATTACAACACCAAACTTAAGGGCTACAAGAAGAAAATAAAAGAGTTGCAGGATGCCTTTAATGCGGAGGGCGAAAAAAAATTCGCTGTCTATCTGAAGAATCAGGATGCCAAAGATAAAGTTGCGCTTGGTGGGGTACTTTATAAGTCATTTCGCCTGAATCCCTCTCTCAGATACAAGAATTACGAAGAGCTACACAAAGCGACGCAGATTTACGAGGAAGCGCTTGGCGATTCCCTGAAAGGAAAGGGCGGGGAGTGGCAAAAGGGGCCTATGCTTCAACTTGCTTTTCTATATGAATTTTCCAACAAGAAAGAAAAGGCCGCTGAAGTCTATATGCAGGCTCTCGATCACGTTGCGGACCCCAATGAAGAGTTTATAATCACTCACAAATTCGATTATCTGAACCGTTCGAACAAGGAAAAGCTTCTTGATACGATCGAAGCTGGAGAGTTCGGACAAAAAGATTTCGAAGATCTCATGGGCAGTGCTACACAGAAGATCAGTGCTGATGAGAAGAAAAAGGTGGAGGATATGATTGCTGATGCGCGTGCGAAGCTGGAAAACGCCACCTCCCAGGAAGAGCGTGAACAAGTCCTGGAAGAAATCAAAGCAAGCATTCTCGAAAAGCAGAAAAAGGGTGAACTGCCTGGCCAGGAAAAGCTGAACGAAAAGTTGAAAAAAGAGGGAAAAAGCATGGAGGATTACATGAAGGAACAAGGCTTGTAGTCAGTTGTTTCTGAAACAGATTTTGAATAGTGTAACTTAATAA
>JADFYG010000068.1 GCA_015233155.1 Candidatus Rifleibacteriota bacterium | reverse complement strand
TACCTCGTTTGAGGCGCATTGGTCAGGAAGGTACAATCGAACGGCAGAAGGGATGGTTTGCCATTGAGAGTCGCGAAGGTCTTGAAGTGCGTATTGATCACACTGATCCGGCGACGCGAATAGATCCCAGGTTAGGCGGGATGCGGTCAGGCTGAGCAGTGGCAAAGGAATATTCAGGAGAGTTACATTCTTCATTTCCGGAACAGGAGTGCGATAAAGAATGCGCACACCGAAAGCCGTCAACTCCGCTCCGTTACTGCGAGAATATATCAGCGGGATCAGATATCCATCTTGTCCGCGTGAGGACGCCTTTACCGGAGAGCCATCCACGCTTGCGGAAATCAATTCTGAGCCTTTCGGCAGCCTTGCTTCCAGATACTGCCGTCCGTTATTTTTCACCTGCATGTCGAGACACGACACCGAAGTTTTATCGATAGCCAGAACACTGACGGCGTCGATTGAATCTATAACGGAATTCAGTACCGCAATATCACCGTGACGCACCACATCTACCGCGATGCGCCCCGCAAGAATGGGGTCCTGGTATCTCCAGGCAAGCAGCAACGGGCGAGTGGCACGGCCTGTAACCTCGACAGGCAATTCGCTTACATCGACAGGTGAAACAGCAGCACCGAGAGACATGCTTGACGAAGCTTCCTCCGCCGGGGTCCCCCCTTCCCGGCGTCTGATTTCTATCGAGGTGCGAGCTTCGACACCAATGTATCCGCGATCCCGTTCAACGCCTTCGACACGATGAATCGGTGCCTTCGCGACCCCGCTCGTATCGCTCATCCTGGTTTCAGCTACGATAGACAGTTCAACAATCGCCTGTACGCGGGCATTTAGAATACAAACGAGGCGGCTGCCGGACGAGGTCTGCTCGACTCTGAAGGATTCAAGGCGATCGCCACGAACATCCAGGATTTCAGTTCCGCTCGGAATCGCGAGATTGATGGCTCCCACCGGGGAACGGGTGATATTCACCCGCACGAGTTCCTCGCTCCGGATGAATCCTTCCCCGAACGAAAGCAGGATGAAGCTGTCGGCAAAAAGTTTAGGAGGCTCCTCGACCTTTTTCGGAACCGGTACAATAATGCTTGCTGAAGCGGTTGTTCCAGTGTCATTTGCGGAAGGCGCCGGCGGTACCGCAGGCTGAATGCGAGGTGCCCATCGCAGGCTGAACCTGTCAGTCGGGCCGAGATTTCCCGAAATTTCTGTTCCCTGATCTTTCAGATCCGTCGAAATCGCGCCTTCAGCACGATCTATCTGAGCAAACACGCCCGGTTCCGAAATCTTCACATGGAAAGAGTTCATCGGCACGCGTGGAATGCGGAAGGTAAGTTCATCACGAGCGGGATCGTCGATACGCGCGGCTACAAACCTGACCACAACATGATGACGCCCAGGGCCGCGAAGAACAAGGCGATAATCTCCGGAGCAGCTCTGACGCTTGAAGGATGCCTCTTTTTTTCCTGCCCGCCGGCTCATAAAGCTGTTCTGCATCGCTGTAATGCTGCTTTTAGGAGCCTCATTATCCTGAATGCCGCTGAAGGCTTCGATTACTCCACCGGCCGGCTTGTCATCGACTGATATCGATTCGATCGCTATGTCTCCGCCGGGCAGAGTTACTTCAACCCACCGCTCGTTCGGAAGGTCGATCAGATACTCGGCTTCAAAGCTGCCCCATTGATCGCGAACCGTTCCGCGGTACTCTGCCCTTCCCCACGAAATATCCTGGGGGAGCTGGGAAATCGGACTTCGTGGCCCGCGGGCAATAAAGGCGTCCTTGGCTTCTTTCATTGTCTCGTACACATCGCGGGGCAAAAAGAGGCCCTTTGACGTGCCATCTAGAATTTCTCTCATATCAGTGAAAGGAATGTACCTGACTCGCTCACCCAGAAACTTTTCCCCGATTTTAGACGCGTCGGTCGCAGTATCCGCAGCCATTACCGGAACTGGTGACGACAGAACACTACATAAGAGGAGTGAGAATAAAACAAGCATGGAACGGAAAAAGTTTTGAGACATTGGCCACGATGGAATATTCCAATAACTTAAATGTGGCGACTTCGCTGTCAATACGGAAGTGCGACAGGATAAACTGAGGTATCCAGCGAATTTTTGCGATGCCCGGGTTAAATGATTCCTGCGATTTGTGTACTGGTGAGGGGTTAGATGTCGCATCATTATGCCTCCCGATTTGTCATTGCGAATGCCAGCAATAAAATCTCTATAATTTATTCAAATATTGTGGACCGGATAATACTATATCATATGACTCTTCAGAACTTTACTGCGTTTGCCCTGTGGAGGTATAAAATTGTTCGAAGTCTGATGATTACCCATGATAAAATTAGTGGCATCGGGAAAAGTTCAGCCAACAGCTTTCTTTGCCGTTCCCATTTATATGTAGCTTCTTCGAAAGCGCTTTGGAAGCTGGAAATGACTTCGTTCAATCTTGCAGCAATCAATGGACCTACCATATCAGGAGATTACAATGACCGGGAACTCTGAGGGCAACAGTAAGTCGTTCGACAAGAATTACTTCCCCCAACAAACGGATGTCCTGAACATTGTTCTGGACAACATCACTCAAGGTATGGTTGTTGTCGGACCTGATTATCGCACACTGGCGTTCAATCGACATTTCGAAGAAATATTCCAGCTTCCGGCCGGTACGGTCAACGTGGGTGTCGATTTCCGGGAAATATTAAAAATATGGGCTGAAGTAACCGGACAAGATCAGCAAATGCTGAATCGCGCCATTTATAATCTCGACGAGCCGACTACATTCGAATTCGAATTTATACAACTGATAAAAGGCGAGCTCCGCTGGTGCAGACTGACACACAACCCGTTGCCCCAAAAAGGGTTTGTCAGAACTTTTACAGACATCACCGAGCATAAGCAGAAAGAGGTTTCGCTGCGTGAGAAAGAAAGGCACCTTCGTTCCGTTATTTCAGCGATTTCAGCGATCATGTGGGATCTGGACGCTTCCGGAACAATTCTGCTTTCAGAAGGCGCTGCCCTGGCTCAGCTGGACCTGAAAGCGGGAGAACTGGTAGGCCAATCCGCGTTTGAAGTCTATAAGAATGATCCCGAGGCGCTTGCATTTCTTCGGCGTGGTTTGGCCGGCGAGGAGTTTAGCGCTGAAATCCGGCTAAAAGGCATATATTGGAGCAACCACTTTATTCCGCGATTCGACGAAAAAGGCAAAGTTGTTGGACTCATTGGTGTCTCCATGGATATATCTGATCAGAAGGATTCCGAAGTTCGTTTCCGGACTGTCTTCGAAAACGCAATCGATGGAATCATGATTGCCGACCCTGCGCAGAAGAAGAATATCGAAGCAAACAAAGCCATCAGCGACATGTTAGGTTATTCCCGCGACGAGCTTCTTAAACTGCGCGTTGAGGACATGCATCCGCGAGAGGATCTGTCGCGCATCCTGGACCTCTTCGAACGCCAGGTGCGCGGTGAGATCTCGCTGGCGCCGGACATCCCCATGCTGAAAAAAGACGGCTCCGTCATCTATTGCGATGTCAATTCAACCAGCGCGGTCCTTGGCGGAAAACAGTGCCTGGTTGGAATCTTCCGCGAAATAACGGACCGCAAGCGTGCAGAAGAAACGTTACGTGTGAGCGAAGAGAAGTTCCGCTACCTTTTCGACAATGCTGAAATTGCAATGTTTCGATCAAGGCTTGACGGATCGGAGACCCTGGATGTAAACAAAAAATTTCTTGATCTCGTCGGCAGGACGAGGGAGGAGACTCTGGGAAAACCCTCAGTAATACTGTGGGAAGACCCGAAAGAGCGCGAGAAGATGGTTTGCATGCTTAAAGAGAACGGTAGCGTGTCTAATTTTGAATTTAAAATGCTGAATAAACAGAAAGGCACAAGACACTGTAGTACGTCTCTGCGGATATGCCCGCAACAGATTGTTATCGGGTCCATTGCCGACATCACCGAGCGGGATCAGGCCGAGCAGGCCCTGCGTCAGGCCAATGAAATGTTTGCTCTGTTTATGCATTATTCGCCAATTTATGTCTATATCAAAGAAGTGACTGCAATAGAGAGTCGTGTGATTCAGGCCAGCGAAAATTTTAGTCAAATGATTGGCCTCCGGGGTTCGCAAATAGCAGGCAAGACCATGGAAGAGCTATTTCCGGCAGAATTCGCAGCTAAGATTTCAGCTGACGACTGGGCGGTAGTTTCTCGCGGTGAAATGGTTGAACTGGACGAGGAATTGAATGGGAAATACTATACTACAATGAAATTTCCGATCGTCCAGGGCGGAAGAACTCTTCTGGCCGGATACACGATAGATATCACAGACCGGAAACGGCTCGAAGAACAGTCTCTGAGGGCTCAGAAGCTTGAGTCCATAGGCACACTTGCGGGCGGCATCGCTCATGACTTTAACAATCTGCTTCAGGGAGTGTTCGGCTACATCTCTCTGGCAAAAATGACAATAGGTAACAAAGAAAAATGCACAGACTCTCTGGAACAAGCGGAAAAAGCTCTTCATCAGACGATTAATCTGACAAACCAGCTTTTGACCTTTTCCAAGGGAGGCAAGCCGTTCAAGAAACGAATTGATCTCCGGACAGTCATTGAAAACTCCGCAAAATTTATGTTGAGCGGGTCCCGTACCGATTTCCGCCCGACCATCCCGGAAGACCTATGGCAGGCGGAAGCCGATGCGGGCCAAATCGGCCAGGTAATTCAGAACATCGTGTTGAACGCTGACCAGGCCATGCCGGTCGGTGGCACGATCAGTATTACCGCTGCGAATATTAGTGAGGGCAATACATCGCTGCCTCCAGGACTTCAGCGGGGGAACTATATCGCAGTGAGTATCCAGGACACTGGTATCGGGATACCGGAACAGTATCTGACCAAAATATTTGACCCCTATTTTACAACCAAGGAACGTGGGAACGGACTGGGTCTTGCGACCTCCTATTCAATCATCAAGAATCACGGAGGTATGATAGATGTCATTTCAAAATCAGGCGTAGGATCGACGTTTATGATCTATCTTCCCGCGATTGCGGGGCAACCACGGAAAGAAGTCACAGAAACGCGGCCACAGCTTTCCCAATCGAGAAAATCAAAAGTCCTCGTGATGGACGATGAGGCAGCCATCAGGGATATGAGCAGTGAACTGCTTTCCATGCTTGGTCATGACGTGGAGGTTGCGCGAAACGGCCAGGAGGCCCTGGAAAAGTATAAGCATGCTATTGATATGGGAACTCTTTTTGACATTGTCATCCTGGATCTCACGATCCGGGGCGGGATGGGCGGCGTAGAAACCGTTCAGCAATTGCTTAAAATAGATCCGCAGGTCAAGGCCATTGTATCAAGTGGCTACACTGATGATGCGGCATTAGCGAATTATATCTCCCAGGGATTTAAAGCCTGTCTGAATAAACCCTATGATATTGACGCACTAAAAGATGTGCTGAACAAGATACTAAATAGTTAAAGTTTGAAACAGTCGACTAGTTCCGGATGATGATAATTGATAACATCAGAGGCCCTTCTTTCCAAAATCCAATCAGTAATCGAAGAAAAGTTAAAAATTGACCATAAAGTTTTTTTCTGGTTTATCATGTCCTCATGTTGAAAACTGGATTCAGTGGGAAAAAACCGACCGACAGCGAAGGAGGAGGAGATTCCATGCCCGAAAATACTCGTGAGCGTGATCTGGTTCTGGCTCCAAACGAATATGCATTCATTTCCGATCAAACGAAGGGCAACATCAATGTATACGTAGGACCATACAAGACCAGCCTTGCCAACACGGATCAGCCAGTCACATTCATCGATTCATCCAAGCAGTTCTCGCGATGCAACCTCGAAACCGCGATCAAGACATTTTCCATCGCCCCAGAGGGATGGTATGTTGTGATGAAGAATCCAGGCAAAGACTCCATTCCTCCCAAAACCGGTACTGTATCCAGTTTTGTCGATCTAAACATCGGCCGGAAGGTCAATATTCCAGGCCCGACATCATTTGCCCTCTGGCCCGGCCAGATGGTACGCGTTCTTCAGGGGCATCATCTGCATTCGAATCAGTATCTTATTGTCCGGATCTATGATGAAGAGGCCGCAAAGGAGAACTGGAAAAAAGCTGTTGTTAAACCTCAGACGGGTGCCGGCTCCGGCGCAGCAGGAAGCAGTACACCAGACGGCTCTCAACAACATCCGAGCTTCGGAAACTCTGAAATAACGGTGAATGACATCACCATGGGGAAACTGCTCGCCATAAAGGGAACGGAAGTTTCCTTCTACATTCCGCCAACCGGAATCGAAGTGGTCCGCGACGAAAACAATCGTTACGTACGCGAAGCCGTAAGCCTTGAACGTCTTGAATACTGTATATTACTGGATGAAGACGGCAACAAGCGGTTTATCCAGGGGCCGGCAGTCGTGTTTCCCAGACCTTCCGAGACATTTGTCGAAAAAAACGGTTCTCGTAAATTCAAAGCGATTGAATTGAACGAGATAAGCGGTTTATATATCAAAGTCATCGCCGCCTATAAAGAGGACGGACACGAATACAAGGTCGGTCAGGAACTTTTCATCACCGGAAAAGACCAGATGATTTATGTTCCGAGACCGGAACACGCGATCATTAAATATGGCGGCCAGGAGATTCATTACGCGGTGGCTATTCCTGCCGGAGAAGGCAGATACGTGTTGAACCGGGAAACCGGGAAGGTTGCGCTCAAACGTGGTCCGACGATGTTTTTACCGGATCCGCGGACTGAGGTCATAGTGAGACGCCTCATTGACCCGAAACAATGCGAGATCTGGTTCCCAGGAAACATTGAAGTTCTCGAGTACAACCGCAGACTCAAAGCACTGTCAATGAAACCCGGCAACGATTACCTGACTGAGCGGGAAGTGAAAAACGCACCGCGATCTCCTTCCCAGGCACCTGCCGCCGCCAGACTTGGAGCCGCCCCCGCTGGTGCAGCATTACGGGAACGCATGGAAGATGCTATTGAGTTACCGCAAAGCTTTGCAGGAGATGATTTCAATCGCTCCCAGACTTACACGCCACCTCGCACGATCACGCTGGACACGAAATTTGAAGGCGCTGTCTCTATTGACGTCTGGACAGGCTATGCCTGCCTGGTCGTCAGCAAACTCGGTGAACGCAAGGTTATTGTCGGTCCCAGCTCATATCTGCTCGAGTATGATGAATCTCTGGAATCGATAATTCTTTCAACCGGTACACCCAAAACCGATGAGCATCTTCTTAAGACGTCTTATTTGCGCGTTCTGCATAACAAGGTATCGGATCTGGTGTTAACTGAAACTAAAGATCTGTGCAAAGTAAGCGTCCGGATTTCATATCGCGTGAACTTTGAAGGTGATCCAAAAACATGGTTCAACGTCGAAAATTTTGTGAAATTTCTGTGTGATCACATGCGTTCTCTTATTCGCAATGCGGTGAAGGGCTACGGAATAGAGACTTTCTACGCCGATGCGATAAAAATAGTTCGTGACACGGTTCTCGGAATGCCGGTAGAAGGTGGCCATCGCCCCGGCCGTTTGTTCAAGGAAAATGGAATGCGCATTTACGATGTCGAAGTTCTGGATGTGACTATCGGTGATGAGACAATTGCCGCACTTCTCGTCGAAACGCAGCATGAAATCGTTCAGCAAACCGTTTTGGTGACCTCGGAAAAGCGAAAACTCGAAACGACTCAGCAGACTGAAGATATTAAGAGAAAAACCGCATTAACACAAGCGGATACGCGAAGACAGGAGCTGGAGTTACAGGCTTCCGAAGTTAAAAAGCAGCTCGAGGTAACGCTCGCCAAGATTGAATCTGAAGTCATGGCGCGGCAGCGCGGACTGCAGGCAAAACTCGCCGAGCAGGAAGCGATGAATCAGATCGGTGAAGAAGAACTTTCGCGTCAGAGGGCATCATCCGACCTGGAAATCGAAATAGCCCAGAAAAAACTGAATCAGCGGCTTCTTGAGTTGAAAAATGAGGTGGATGCGGTAGTGGCCAAGGCAACCGCCGTGTCGCCAGATCTGATCGCGGCTCTACAGGGCTTCAGTGATCGTGCCCTTGCCGAAAAAATGGCTGACAGTATGGCTCCGCTTGCCATTCTTGGCGGAAAGAGTCTCACCGAGGTGTTTTCGCAACTTCTCAAGGGAACTAATCTCGAAGGGGTTCTTAAATCCAAGGAACTGAAGAAGTAGGTTCAACACGTGTCCGTTTCTGAAAAAAAAACTGAATATCGTCCCGCTCACGGGGTGTCTGAAAAACTCGTGAGCACTGATGTTCCCGTACAATCGCAACAATCGTCGCCCGGTTTTTCGCCGGTTTCGCGATTTATTCGTGACCCGCGGGCAGCGGAAAAAGCCGTCAAAAAGGCCGCTCATGAAGGTCATCGCCTCAGGCTCCGGGAGCGATACGACAAGTCCGGGTTTGAAGCGTTCGCGGATCATGAAGTCCTGGAGTTCGCATTGACATACATTATTCCGTATAGCGACGTAAAGCCGCAGGCGAAAGCCCTTTTGAAGCGATTCGGTGATATTCCGGGAGTTTTTGCGGCACGACGCGAGAATCTCATGGAAGTCCCCGGCATTGGCCCTGCCGCTGCCCGGTTCCTCCATGTCCTCAGAGAAATTGCCCAGATAGCTCTCAAAAAAATGACTCTCGGTAAAAATCCGGTGCTGAAAAGTGCCGCCGATCTTGTCGCCTATCTCGGCGCCGAGATGTCCAACCTGCAAGAGGAGCAGTTTCGCGTGGTTTTCCTCGACCACAGCAACACGGTCATAAAAGATGAAACGCTTTCCCACGGCATTGAAGAACAAACGGCGGTATATCCGCGAAAAGTCATGAAAAGAGCGCTGGCTTTGCATGCCACAGGCATCATCGTGGCCCATAATCATCCGACGGGACTTACCAAACCATCCAAGGCTGATATAGAGATCACCCGGGCTCTTGCCGCGGCATCAGCGACGCTGGATATCCGATTTCTGGACCATCTCATTCTTGGCCGCGAGGGCAAAGGCTACTTCAGTTTTCGCGAAAATGATCTTTTGTCATGAACATGGAGGAAAAATCATGAAACGAGTAATGATGTTTCTTTTTATCTTTGCCGCACTGAGACCGGCTTTCGCGGATAATTCCTTCTGGTATGAGGTAATGGGCGAGGAAGCCCGGCGAATTCTGGTCCCAGGGGAGCCGCCTCTGACTGTAGGAAAGCAGAACGTATTTCTCAACTGCATGGAATTTGGTCTCGGGCTTGCACTGACACAGGCCGAGCAGGAGGCCGTCAGAGCTGGTCTGATGCAGGAATTTCTTACATACAAAGGAAAATTGCTCGACGATCTGACGACCATGGAAAAACTCTGGAAGGAAATTGCGAGTACCGATCAGGATAAACGCGGAGCACTGCGGCTGATAATACGTGATGTTTTGTTAGAAAAAATGAAGAAAAACCCCGAATCCATGATTTCTCATGCTATTTCCGATGTTATGAAGCACCGCGAAGAGGTCATTCCCGGCCTGCCGCGCATCGACAAACGGTGTATCGCCTCGTTTCTTGAACTTGTACAGATGTCGTTGCGGCTCCGTGACCGCAGGGTCGTGAGCTGGAGTACAACCGAAACGGCCGCCCTTGAAGCGGCGCTGCTGAAGAGAATTCCCACCCTGTCGCCCGAGGGCCGGAAATGGCTTGAAAACGCTGATTTTCATCGTGCGATAATCGATCGATCATGGCACCGGATTGCCGCCGATGAGAAGGAGACGGTGAAGGCGCTTCTGATAGAAACTTTCGCGCCCGCATCAGCTTCCGGAACCGAGCCAGTCATCGACATCGAAAAGATCCCACTGCCCCCGCCGAATATCTTCGCTTTGCCATCAGATCTACCCTGGGAGCTAAGATAGGAAGCCCCCAGAGGGGGAAATAGTTAACGACTTATGAATTTTCGTAACCTGTCAATTTCAAAAACAGCTTGCGGTTGCACGGACACTGAGACAACCGATACTGATTCTGCAGGGTGAAAACGATGGTCAGATATTTGTTCGAATGCATACAACCAGAGGGAGGAGTGCCTGATGTTGGGAAAGCGAGCGGCGCTCATAGTGATGTTCCTGATCTCCACGACGGGATTTGCAGGGCCCCCGTTTTTCACCGATGACCCTGAACCGGTAGAGCGAAATCATTCGGAGTTTTATCTCGCATCGCAGCTTGTCTCCGACAATGCGGGTCAGACGGGAACGCTGCCGCAGGCTGAGTTCAATTATGGCATTGGACGTGAACTGCAGTTCCATGTCGTGACTCCTTACGGTTTCAGTCGTGACAGGGGTACAGATCAAGTCGATCGAGGATATGGCGACACCGAAGTGGGGCTCAAGTATCGGGTCAAACGCGAATCGGCTCTATCTCCGCAGATTGGGGTTTTCCCGCTGGTGGAGCTTCCCACCGGGGATTCGAAGCGCGGGCTTGGCAATGGCAAAGCGCAAATATTCGTTCCGATTTGGCTGCAAAAATCCTGGGGTCCATGGACCACATACGGTGGCGGCGGCTACTGGCTGAATCCGGGGCGGGAAATCGCGACTGGAAGATGTCAGGTTGGCTTCTTCAGCGCAATATGTCGGACAAACTGACGCTGGGCGGAGAACTGACATACCGCACTCCCGACAAAATCGATGGTGAGTGCGCATTAGGCACCAATTTGGGGGGCCAAGTGAATCTTAATGCGCACCACCATATTCTTTTTTCGATCGGGAGAGATCTTCGTGGACCGCGACGGGTCATGGCCTATCTTGCCCACCAATGGACTTACTAAAACTGAGGTATAATCCATGAAATTACTGGGTTGTGTGCATGACATATTTCCGAAATTGTGAAAAATAGGGTATAATTACAAAATAATTTATCCTGAACGATTTCTTTTTGAGAACAACCTGAACAGGAGCTGAAATATGCGAAACATTAGAACCGTTCTGTTTCTGGCAATCATGGGAATAATTATCGGTGCTGTTATGCCCGTCTTTTCGGCGCCGCTTCAGGATGATCTTTTCGTTATTCTGAAACCCAACGGAACGATGGGAAAATCACCGCTTTACCCTACTCTCACTGCAGCTGACAGTTCTGATGCGTTCGCCCAAAAACTGTATGACACTATCAAAAATGACCCGAAGACTCGTGAAGTGCTTTTACGCTATCAGCAAGCCCAGACTGACTCGATGAACAGCTATAAAGAGAAGTTGGCCGCGGAAGGAAAATCCGCTGATGAAATCAGTAAATTAACGGCAGCCAAAGCCGAGCCGATGTATTTCGTGATCAAAGACGGCAAGGGCACCCCATACACCGAAAGCGGTTCAGCCTTTATTCAGACAAATGTAGACGGAAAAATGGTCACGGATTTTCATTATATTTGTCCCAAGACCTCGGTAACCAAAGGTTGGGAAGGCTTCAGCAAAGATCAGAGCAAGCCTTTCACAGACAGTGAAAAAACTGAGTTCCTCAACCTCGTTTGTCACGAGACTTCTCACGCGGTCATGAAGGAAATGTATGGCTACACACCCAGGTCAATCAATCCATTAGCCGGCTACCAACATTGGGAAGGGAAGGAAACTGCCGCGCAGCTGGCATGGACTGAAGGTTATGCTGAATTCAATGGCGCATGGTATTCCGGCAGCGACGATTATAGTAAGCCAAAATTTACGGTAGACATGGATACCAATATTCCCAAAACCCAGGACGAAAATAAGAAGACCGAGGGAGTCGTTGCCTCCGTACTATGGGACATCGCCAAAGGTGATTTCGGAATTAAGAATGGCATGGATAAAATCAATCAGGTGCTGCGCGGGAAGCATCCCTGGACGATTGATGGCTTCGCGAAGGGTTTCAAGGAAATGTATCCATCCGATGCGGCGGCCCTTGATAGTATTTTGAATGAAAACCTGAAGACCGAGCCCGAGAAGCTGTTTAACTGCTGGTATAATCTCAACTCCGCCAGAAAAAACATCGCCAGCATGGAAAAAGCGTATGCAAAGATTTCCTCGAAAAATAATCCGATCCAGAAGGCCAAAGCCTGGGAGAAACTCTGCAAAGCCAAGAGCGATTACCAGAAAATGCTCAGTCGCTATCAGAGCCTTTATGGCTATTCGCTTGCGGATTTGACCGGTGCAAAAGCTCCCTCAGTGAATTCTGTAAAGAAGCCCGCCGGCCAAGCGGTAAAAGTTGACAATTCCGGCTCCAATCCGTTTTCAGAGTAAGTGACTTCAAACAACCCTCAAAATTGGCTGCATCATATAGCAGGGGCATTCTCTTATACTATTCCCAAATTATTTGTTTTTTAACGCCAAAAATCATGCATAACGAAGTTCAGGACTCATCGCGACCCGCGAGACGGTTCCACCTTGCAGCCAGTCGCGGTCCCGCCCAAAAACAGAATATTGCAAGCAAAACTCCGGCCATGGTATCCACCGCGTAATGGTACCGAAGATACACGGTAGAAATAAGCAAGAGAATTACTCCTGGCAATAAGAACAAGAACAGTAACGGCATGGTGGTGAATGCAGTCAGCAGTGGTATAACGGCAAGACAGGCATGCATGCTGGGAAAACAATCCCGGGGAAGTCGATTGAGATCGACAAGAATTTCCAGTACCTGACGGGAAGCGACAGTTTGATCATTCGACCAGAGAGATTTGGTGAATACCTGAGGAATCGAATACATTGGGCCAACAGCCGGAACCAGGAAATATCCTAAATAACCAAGAAAAAGTGAAAGGCTCAGGCGTGCTACGAAGATTCTGAGATCTTTCTGTCGCTCTCTGGCTAATAAGGTAAAAAAGACCAGGGGAAGATAAAAAAACAGGGCCAGATAAGCAAACACCATGCCTTTTGTGACGTTCGGAGTGATCCATGATTCTAAAAGAAGACCGGGGTCTGTTCCGAAGATAAACCGGTCTGCTTTGATCAGCCACTGATCAGCAAGCGGTCGAAGAGCCAAAATGGGCTCCATGGAAGAATACATGGCCAGACACATGTATAAGCTTAAAAAATCGCGACTGCCCCTGAGAACCGGTTGAAGGGAATCTCCAAGTTGTCGCCAATCCAGCTTTTCCATTGAATACATAGCAAAATGAAGTTTGATCGTAATCACGATCATAAGAACCAGACTAAATGCGTGTGTAAAACGATCTCCGTATAGATGGAGAAAAATCTCGCCCTCGGAAATACTGAGAAAAAGAATAAGACTGAAAAAGATGAGAAAGACCATTTCCTCGAACCGGAATCGGGCAAGAATCTTCACGGGGCCTCCTGATCGTGATGCGAAAGGCTCAAAGTTTTCCGAACAGTCCGCTCAAGAAGATTCCTGGCATCCGGTGATGGCAAACGTGACTGTTCTTCTCGCATCAGATCGAGAGCAGCCGTAGCATTTCCACGACGAATCAAAACTCGCAACATGATATCGTAGCCGGTCATCATCATTTTCATGTCGGAGGAATCTATCACCGGACGAACCAGGTCATAAGCCTGCTCATTCCGACCGGCGTTAAGCTGAAATCGGGCAATGATCAGACGAAGGGAGAGCTCATCCGGATAGAGCCGAAGGGCTTCCGAGGCAACGCGCCAAAGCTCGTTCCCACTATCGCTTCCCTCCAGCAACCCCAAATAGAGAGAGGCAGTCGTTGGAGTATACCGACCTTCCTGCCAGTTGGCACGCAGTAGGGCGAGAGCTCGGGCCGAAATACCCCGCTTCAAGGCAAATTGTGCCAAAACCAGTCGCCCCACAGCAAAATCAGAATTCAGAACGGGGATCATGAAAAAAGGAATCGCCAGTCCTAAAAGCAATATACTTAGCCAAACCCGCACATATTTCGGCCCGGTTTTCACGATAAGATGAAGAACAAGCGTAAACCCAAGCAGTTTGGCTAATGCCCAGGTCATCACCCCCTCATTCACCAGGGCAAATAACTCGCTGACCCTCTCAAAGAATGACATGGGTCAGAATATAGCATTCACAGATTCCTCCTGTCTAGTTTCTGCCTGAGACTTGAGGTCTCTGGATGCGTCGGGCCGGAGACACAGAAAACTTCACTAGTCAGATGCGAGTAACCGCCTTTTTCTTTTCTTCGTGAGGACGGCGTTTACGTATCAGACCGTCAGGATGACTGCGCAGGAGATCGCTGATTTTTCCGAAAAGAACTTCGAGACCAACGACATTGTTGGAGCCCTGTGGAATGACTATATCGGCAAAGTAGCGGGATGGTTGAACCAGGTTTATTGCAGCCTCGCGAACAGTTCGTTCATACTGTTCGACGATACTTTGTACTGTCCTGCCACGTTCGATGTGATCGCGCTTGAGCCGCCGGATAAAGGCCAGATCCAGTGGGACATCGACAAATATACGAAGGTCGAAAAGAGGCATCAGTTCGGGGATACAAAAAATCATCAGCCCTTCAATTACAAGAATTGGAAAAGGCTTGATAGTAACCGTTTCCTGGCACCGATCTGATACCTTGAAATCATATATAGGTCGCTCGATCGGTCGTCCGTTCTGCATTTCGTGAATATGATTGATGAGAAGATCAGTTTCCAGGGCGTCAGGATGATCATAATTTGAAATCAGCGGGCGATTCTTCTTCGCATGATAGTACATGTCATGCTCCAGAATGCACACCTGCCCTGGAAACTGCTGCTCGAGAACACGAGAAATACTGCTTTTTCCGGACCCGGACAACCCCGAAATCCCGATAATGTACACTGTGCTTCCTCCTCCAGGTTTCTCTATATCAACTTCTTCAATGTCTTTGCGATAGCATCCGCCGAAAGGCCGAACATTTCGAGAAGCTCACTCGGGGTCCCTGAACGCGGAACCTTGTTCACTGCAACATGCGTCCATGACTTGATGTGACCGGCCATGGCCGAAGCGATGCTCTCCCCTACCCCACCCTCATAAGCATGCTCCTCGAAGACGGCACATGCACCGCCTGATTTATCAAGCAGTTCGGCAAATGCGGCGGTTGGGAATGGCTTGACCGAGTAGAGATCAACCACCTGGATCGGAACATTCTTTCCAAGACCTGAAACGGCTTTGAGCACTTCATGCAGTATGACGCCAGCCGAAACGACTGTCAGACGAGGCTTATCACATGATATCGGTGTTTTCAGACCGCCGATCGGAAACTGCTCGTTCAGGGGGTACAAAAGCGGAGTCGCCGGCCGCGACAAACGCACATAGCCTGGGCCTTCATGAGCCGCCAGATTCATGATGCACGCAAAAGCTGAGACGCCGTCAGACGGGTACAATACTGCGCCGTTCGGAAGTGTCCGGAAAGTGGCGATGTCTTCGAGCGCCATCTGGGATGGCCCATCCTCTCCGATCGAAATCCCGGCATGTGTACCAATAAACTTGACCCTGAGGCCGGAAAGCGCGGCCATACGAATCTGATCGAAAGCACGCGACCAGAAGGCACCGAACGTGCAGGCAAATGGAATCGCTCCGCGTGCAGCCAGCCCGGCGGCTATCCCAGCCATGTTCTGTTCTGCGATGTAGCATTCGATTGAGCGATCGGGGAATTCTTTCATGAATGCGTCCGCATATGTCGAGTTCCCGGTGTCGCCATCAATCACCCAGATACGCTCATCGGCCTTTCCAAGCGCCAATAGGGCATCTCCGACGGCCTGACGAGTCGCCACCTTGGCATCCTTTGCGTATGGCGGCAGGACTTTGGGAAGAATTAAAGGCCCTGCCTTCGGTGACTGCCTGAGTTGAGGCGGATGAACGATGGAAGGAACCGGCGGAGACTTCATGATGGCCGGAGCCACTTCTTTCAGCGCCGCGTCAAGCTCAGGGCCAACCTTGAGAGGTTTCCCGTGCCAGCCGTTCTTGTCTGCAATCTCGGAAACGCCAAACCCTTTCTGCGTCTTTGCGAGCAGGCAAACGGGCTTGCCTTTGACCTTCAGCGCGCGATCAAAAGCGCGGAGGATCTCTTCGATATTGTGTCCGTCAATCACGAGGGCTTCCCAGCCGAAAGCTTCGACCTTGCGGGCATAAGTGTTTAAATCGTGTCCATGCATTGTTTCACGGCTCTGGCCGAGGCGGTTGATATCGGCGACGGCGATCAGATTGTCGATCTTCATGTGCGCGGCCAGGCCGAAGGCTTCCCAGGCCGACCCTTCGGCCAGTTCGCCGTCGCCCATGAATACGTAGGTCCGAGCGCCATTTTTCAACACCTGACTCTGAAATCGGGCTATCCCAAGACCTACGGAGAGCCCCTGACCAAGTGATCCGGTGGCGACATCCACGAAAGGCAACGATGGCATCGGATGCCCTTCGATGCGGCTGTTCATACGCCGCAGCGTCATGACTTCCTCTTCCTTCAAATATCCTGCTTCACACCAGGCTGCATATAACGCGGGCGCGGCATGCCCCTTGGAAAGCACCAACCGGTCATTTGCGTGGGCTTCCGGATGCGCCGGATCGTAATGCATGGCTGAAAAAAACATCACAGCCAACAGATCAGCCGCTGACAGGCATGATGTTGGGTGTCCTGAGCCAGCTTCGGCGGTCGATTTCAGTGAAAGGTAACGAATGCGTGCTGCACGGTGTTCCAGTTCCTTGATGAGAGCTTTCTTCTCAGGCATCATATATCTCCTTTTCCAGATCATCCTGCTTTACGGCAAGGTTTGAAAGCGGTAATCAGAACGTAAAGATACAATGAACCGGGATATTTTTCCAGTCAGAAAACCGACCCACCAGGGTCATTTAATTTTCTACAGGTAGGGCGGCGACCGCCGGGCGCGCCTCCTCTTTTACCACGAGCTTTCTCGGCGGGCCCAGCGGTCCCGCCCTACCATTCTATGAAATCAGTCTCTCCAAGCCATTCTACGTGGGAGAATTAAGTGACTCTGCAAACCAACAGGGCAATGTCCCGGAATACTACAAAGAACCGACACGACACGCGAGAACCAACATAATAGAAATTTCTCTCTGCCCGAGCTCTACTACAGCATAAAGTGGGAATTTGCACTGAAAAGTCCAGCATAGTCATGACAAACTATGAATAAGTTTGCACTGATTTTGATCCTGTGCATCACTTTGCTCGCGGATTGTTGTAATATTTAACATAATGAACCTTATTCTCAAATTAGCCTCATTCTGCCGGCCATACTGGAAAAAGGCACTCCTGGCTCTGCTTCTGCTAAGCTCAGTGGTGGTCATG
Source organism: Candidatus Rifleibacteriota bacterium (assembly GCA_015233155.1). GTDB lineage: Bacteria > Muiribacteriota > Ozemobacteria > Ozemobacterales > Ozemobacteraceae > JADFYG01. Next base: position 14,330 of record JADFYG010000068.1, on the reverse strand, counting down.
GATCTTTCCATCCCACGGCTGATTCAAAGGATTATTGATCAGGGCATTGCGCGACATGACCAGGCTGTTGTCATCCATACCGCTTTAATCATGATTTGTCTTTCCATGTTGAGTGCTCTTTTTGCTATCGGGAACAATTATTTCTCGGTTCAGGTTGGAGAAAGCGTTGCCCGCGATTTACGCGATGCGCTGTTTCTCAAGATACAGACATTTTCTTTCGGAAATCTCGATCGTCAAAGAACAGGGCAGTTAATGGTCAGACTGACCAGCGACATTAACGCAGTGAAAACCATGATCCAGATCTCTTTGCGAATAGGGACAAGGGCTCCCCTACTGATGATCGGCAGTCTTATTTTAATGGTCAATACAAGTAAAATACTGGCGATGACTCTCCTTCCACTTTTGATGGGTACTTTGATAATCATTGTTTTTTTTATAACCAAAATGGAACCACTTTTCCGTGGTGTTCAACAAAAACTGGACAAACTCAATAACGTGCTTCAGGAAAATGTCGCGGGAGTGCGCCTGGTAAAGGCTTTTGTACGCTCGGGGTTTGAAGAGGAGCGCTTTGAAACGGCCAACAATGCATTGACAGACTGTTCCATAAGAGTCACTAAATTCATGGCTGCAATGTCACCTGCTCTGACCGTCTGCGTTAACGCAGGGATGGTTATTGTCATATGGTCAGGCGGTTTGCAGGCTATTCGCGGAGAACTGTCAATTGGTCAGGTCGTCGCTTTTACAAATTATCTGCTGACCACGATGACTCCATTGATTTTAATGGGTATGCTTTCAAACACTTGGGCAGCTGGTCTAGTCTCTGCGAGACGCGTAAACGAAATTCTCGAAACAAGTTCGGAAGTGACGGATAAACCAGATGCGGTCATATTCCACGAAAAAATCAGAGGACGCATCGTATTCGATAATGTGAGTTTTCATTATGGCAGCGGCAGCGATGAGCCGGTTTTGAAGAACATCAATCTGGTCGCCGAACCCGGAGAAGTAGTAGCCATTTTGGGCGCAACCGGCGCGGGCAAAACCTCATTGATTGATCTGATTCCGAGATACTACGATGTTACATCCGGAAAAATCACAATCGATGAGATCGATATCCGGGATTTGAAGCAGGAAAATCTTTTCGCTCAGTGTGGCATAGTTCCACAGGAATCGATTCTTTTTTCCGGGACTGTTCGCGATAACATCCGATACGGCCGCCCCGATGCCACTGAAGAGGAAGTCATTGCCGCCGCAAAAGCCGCACAGGCTCATGACTTCATCATGGAAAGACCTCTTGGATATGATTCACGTGTTGAGCAACGCGGGATGAACTTGTCCGGGGGCCAGAAGCAGAGAATCGCTATCGCCAGGGCTTTACTCATCAAACCGAGAATTTTGATTCTGGATGATAGTACCAGTTCGGTTGACGTGGAAACAGAAATCAGGATTCAAAATGCATTGGCTGATCAGATGCCCCGACAAACCACCCTTCTCGTGACTCAGCGCGTCAGCACCGCTTTAAAAGCCGACAAGATCGTTGTCCTGGACAAGGGAAGTATCGCCGCCCTAGGTACACACCAGGAACTTCTGATATCCAATCAGATATACCGTGAAATCTACGATTCTCAATTGGGCAGCGCCTCTGATATTGCTGAAGTCCGGGCGGACAGGCAAGAGAGTATAAAAAAATGACTACGCAGCAAACGAATGATGACAAAGACGGTCTTCGCGATAGCTTTCAGAGAAGACCATCGAGATTTATGACTCGGATTGAAAGAGCAAAAAATCCGCGCAGCGCCTTGCGCAGATTGCTCCCATTTCTCACTCACTTCAAATTCAGTTTGATACTGATAATTGCGTTCGTTTTAATTTACACGGTTCTCGACCTGATAGGTCCATATCTGATGGGCGTGGCAATCGATGGTTTCATTGCTGCAAAAGATTCTGAAGGATTAATTCGAATTGCCTTATTGCTGCTTACGGTCTACATTTTAAACAACCTTTTTCAGGCGTTGGCGGGCTGGACTACGGCCCGAATGTCGCAGCAGGTATTAAAGCGCCTGAGGCGTGATCTATTCAGACATCTGCAGACTCTGCCGCTGAGCTTTTTTGATCACATTTCTTCAGGTGATCTGATGAGCCGTCTTACCAACGATATCGATGCCATAAGCCAGTCGGTGTCGCAAAATGTCACAGGTTTGTTTGCCAGCGTATTGTCAATGTCGGGAATTGTCGTGGCCATGTTCGTTCTCGACTGGCGGCTGGCCTTTGTCTCTCTATTCGTGGTTCCAATAATGCTTTGGTTTGCCAGATTCGTGGCCACTTACACCCGCAAGGCTTTTGGCGATCTTCAGAAACATCTTGGCGATCTCAATGGTGTCATGGAGGAAGCAATCAGCGGACAAAAGGTGGTAAAAGCTTTCCAGAAAAGTGAATCGGTGATCGCAAGTTTTCGTCTGCACAATCAGGAAGTTTTCCGAAACGGAGTTTATGCGAATACATATGCGTTATTGTTGATGCCGCTCACAAACGTGCTGGGAAACTTTTTTGTAATAGGAGTTTCAGGTTTTGGGGGCTGGCTGGCGTTACAAAATCTGGCTAGCGTGGGAATTATCGCGACTTTCATAAGTTATGCCCAGAATTTCATCCATCCGTTGCGCCAGCTGGCGGGCTTGTATAACACGATTCAGGCATCATTGGCCGGCGCCGAACGGGTATTTGAGATCATCGATACCAAGCCTGAATTACATGACAGCCCTGATGCGCTTTCCCTTGAATCGATAAGCGGCAATGTCCGCTTCGAAAATGTGAGCTTCGGATACCAATCGGATGTTCCTGTTATCAGGAGTATGTCACTGGAAGGAAAAACGGGAGAAATCATAGCTCTGGTAGGGCCTACAGGGGCAGGCAAAACCACTATCATCAACCTTTTGTCACGATTTTACGAGATCAATGAGGGAACGATAACCGTTGATGGCCACGATATCAGAAAGGTTAAAAAAGCGGAGCTTCGTCGAAAGCTGGGAATAGTTTTGCAGGACACTTTCCTGTTTTCCGACACAGTCATGGAGAATATTCGTTACGGGAGGCTGAACGCCAGTGATGAGGAGGTCATTGTGGCTTCAAAACTGGCTGAGGCTGACCACTTCATCCATCTGCTTCCCCAGGGTTATCAAACCCTTCTTTCTGAAAGAGCCAGCAATCTCAGTCAGGGTCAGAGACAACTTCTGGCTATCGCCAGAGCTATCCTGGCGGACCCATGTATTCTTATACTGGATGAAGCAACCAGCAGCGTGGATACCAGAACGGAAGCCCGTATTCAAAAAGCTCTGCTTCGTCTCATGAAAGGGCGGACCAGTTTCGTCATTGCCCACCGTCTGAGCACGATTCGGGATGCCAACAAGGTCCTGGTTATCAACCAGGGAGAAATCATCGAGCAGGGCACACACCAGCAATTACTGGATCTGCGGGGGTTTTACCGTAAACTGTATATCAGCCAGTTCAAAGGGCAGGAGATCTGAACCTTGGAAAAGCTTACTTTTCAGCCCAGTCAATGACCTCCTGTTTATTTGCTGTGGGAGTTTTATGCCATGGAAAGACGCGAGTTCGTGTGCTAGACTGATTGTGCCCGAAGCGAACGTCACCAAGTCCTGGAAAGGAAATACGGATGAGTAATGATAATTTCCGAATGGATAAGACACATTTCTCTGTGGTGAATCTTCACGACCCGCCCGACGAAACTGCCTATTGGTTATCAAAAACTCCCGAAGAGCGTTTTGAAGCGCTGGAATACATGCGAAGGATGAATTATGGCGATGTTTCTTGCGAAAGATTTCAAAGAGTTTTTGAGATTACTCACAGAGAAAAGCGTTAAATATCTTCTTATTGGTGGTTATGCAGTAACCTTTCACGGGTATGTAAGACCTACCGGTGACATGGATATCTGGGTGGATGCTTCTTCCGAAAACATTGAACGACTCATTTTGCTCATTAAAGAGTTTGGATTTGGCGACGCAACTCTGTCAATTGAGGATTTTTCCGATCCCACCAAAATATTTCGCATGGGTCTTCCCCCAGTTCGAATTGAAATCATGACGAGCATTGATGGGGTCGGGTTTCAGGAATGCTATTCTTCACGAATTGTCAGCATTATTGACGGGATATCGATCAGTATCATCAATCTTGAACAATTGAAGAAAAACAAGAAGGCATCAGGAAGGCACAAAGATTTAAGCGATCTTGATTATCTTCCATGAATTGTTGAATTGGCAAGGACATAATAAAGACGAGGCTAATTCTCTTCTGTGCGCAAAGGGCGCGGCATGCCGCGCCCTTTTACCACAAGTTACTTATACCGTATCAGAGATTCAGCTTGCCTTTTGCTGACTCGCCTTCGTCAGGACTGATCTCGACCGTCTTGTTTCCGATCCGGATGATGAGCCGGTCTCCAAGGGCAAGAAACTTGTTCACGTCAGTGTATTTTGCGGTAAGTTCAAAATACGCATCAGTGTAAGCTTTCACCTTCAAATCGGGCGTATCGCTCTTAACGTTGCTATCGACCCACTTTCCGTCGATAAGGTAGAAAGTGCGCTCGGCGACAATTTTGCTCACAGGCTGCTGGATCCCGCCGCCCCCTGCCCCACTACCTCGTTCGCCCTCATTCCCCAAGGATGAGCCACCGGGGGCTTGTGCATTGAAGGCAGGCGCACGACGAAGCTTTCCGGAGAAACCTCCTGCCATTGACGACGGTGCCGGTGCAGGACCCGCAGCCGCCTTCATCGCGCTCATTTCCTGGGCAGCGTCAACGGAATCGGCGCCGGTACTTTCCGCCTTTAATCGACCGACATCGAATGCGGCATTCGATTCATCAAATCTCTTGCGTGACTCTCCATCCATGGAGGGAGATGGAGCCATGATACGGCGCAAATCAGGCCCGGACGCCGTCTTTTTGTCTTCCAGTACAAGAAACGAAGTGTAGGGAGTGAGAATGCCATACCGCTTGGCAAGCGTCACTATTTCACCCTTCAACTCCTCATCGACGCCATTTTTGCGGATCTGGTCGAGAAGAAAACCGATCTTTCGCGTAGCCCAGATGCGTGCCACGAAACCGTTTTCTTTTTCCTGCTCAGGAAAAGTGGTTTCATAATCCATCTGCACGGGCTTTCCATCGATGGTACCGGTCAGTCTTACGAGAGCATTTCCCGGTTTCTTGTACCGGCCCAGCACCATGACATGGCTGCCTCTGAACACGTCCGGAATCGTTCTTGGATACAATTGCGCGGTTTCGACGTTACGAATATCGAGTGATACATCTGTCATCGCAGGATGTGACAGCTTCGAAAAAAGGTCAGATACCTTGACTTCGATGTCTTCCTTGTCGGAAACATAATTAGATACGCCACCGTGCTCTTCCGAAAGCCGGTCAAGCAGCGTGGTGTTGACGGTATCTCCGACGCCGAACACGAAGACACGGGCCTTCTGGGCATTCCATTCTTTCGCCGATTTGAGAATATCTTCCGGTTCAGTCAGGCCCGCCGTGGGCGCTCCGTCCGTCAGGAAAACGATAAACGCGGATCGATCCTTCCCCCCTTCACGCTTAGACAACGCTTTGAAGGCTGCTTCCAGCGAATCGGATATATTTGTCCCGCCCATAGCTTCGATACCTTTTACGTATTCCAGTGCGCCGGCGCGTGTCTGATCATTAACTTCGGTGAACTCTTTTTTGTAGGGGTTCGCTTCAGTCGCGAAGGATTCCAGAAAATAACGGTCTCCGTTTCGCATGGAATTCAGACAGAAGTTGAGAGCCTTTTTGGCCTGCGACAGCTTTTCGCCTACCATGCTTCCGGATGTGTCGAAAATGAATGCAACATCCTTCGGTGGGACCGTTTTGTCCTGATCGGCATTACGCGGAGAAAGCATCATCATGAACGTTCCGTCTTCAGTCGGATCCGGACGATGCGCGAGAAACGACATGGACATGTCCTTCTCGGAAAGCGAATAATACAACACAAAATCCTTGTCGGGCCGCAACTTTTCAGCTTCGAAGCTGACTACCGCCGCGTTATCGCCTTCCTTCTTGATCAGGATATTGTGTGATGGTGAATAGATGGTCCCGATCGGCGTCTTCGACGAAATGTGAACCTCTATCGAAACTTCCTTCATCGGTTCTTTTGAAAAACGCTCGATGTTAAGCGGATAACTATAGCGAATAAGGTTGCCTTCCGGTTTGAGGGCTTCCTGGTAATCGATCTTTACCTTCTTTTCCTTGAGTCCTTCGATCGGATAGATCCGGGTCTTGAACATGCCCTGGCCCATGAATTCAAGCAGTCCTGGATCGCGCATCTGGCGAACTATATCCTCGTAGATTCCACGTGCCTTATCAGCATCAAGCAGCTCGGCCTTCGTCATCGTGCCGTCTATGTCCATTCCGAAGCCGCTGATGGAAGCCCCCGGCGGAAGCGGGAAAATATACATGCCCTCGACCGTGCGCGGTTCGTGGTTGTAGAAAGCCTGGTCTACGTGTGTTTCCGCGCCCGTTTCCTTGATGTCGACCTTGACGCGATGGTAAGTGACCGACAGGGGAATGGTAAAATTCTGCTGTGGCTGCGGAGGCAGAAACATCATCCTGTGCGGCTCCCCCGGGTCACTTGGAAAAATCATGCCATCGGCAAAGATTGGTGACACGCCAACAGCCAGCGTCAGAGCAAGACAACACAACAATCGCCGGAAGATTCCGCCATGTTCGGTACACATTCGCTGCCTCCCTTATTATCCTGATTTCGAAATATGTGACTCAGCCAACTGTTTCGACACGAATAAAAACACGATGTCCTCGGAAAAATATCCGTTAATCTATTTTCACCGTGGCGTGTGATTGAGCTCATCGGTAAGTATAACGTTACCACGGAACATCGGATTGCCCCAAATTTTCTGCAATGTAATGCTTCACTCATTGATTTGTGGGGGTAAAATATGCGAGACTTCATCATTCGGAGAAAGTGATTCTTTCAAGGTTGAATAAACCATCAGCTGAACACAAATCATCACCTGGCTCTGCCGGATCAGTCAATGATACCGGTTCGGGCGAAAACCAGGCGGAAACTATCGAGGCAGCACTTCGTGGAGATATTTCCGCGTTTCACCGAATCTACCAGGCACACGCCAGGATGGTATTAAACATCTCATGGAGAATCGTCAATACCCGTGAAGACGCAGAGGAAGTCGCCCAGGATGTCTTTGTCAGCGTTTTCCAGAAACTGGGTGAATTCCACGGTCATTCTTCACTAAAAACATGGATATATCGCATCAGCGTCAACTGCGCTCTTAATACGGCAAAAAAAATGGCCCGGGAGAAAACTCAGCTGATCGAGTATAGCCAGGATCTTCAGACGCGGCGAGTCTTTGTCGATGCCTCCGGAAATGAACAGACAGATGATGCATACGATATTATCCATTCCATGATGAGCCATCTCCCTCCTGAGCAGCGGGCTTGTCTGGTATTACGGAGCGTCGCTGAATTCAGTTATCAGGAAATCGCAGACATCCTCGAAGCCAACCTCAACACTGTCCGGTCGTGGCTCAGACGCGCCAGGGAAACACTGCTTACATTGCGTGAAAAGGTGGTCAAACATGGATTGTGAAGAATGCAGAGGACTGATTCTCACGGATTTTATTGACGGAGAATTGCAGAAAGAGAAGGATGTCGAACTGCATGAGCACCTCTCAAGCTGCCCTGAATGCGTGAAACTGTCGGAAACCGCCAGACAAACTCTCGTAAAACCGTTCCGGGAAGCCCCCTTACTGGAACCGGGTGATTCCTTATGGAATGGTATCACTCAGCGTGTTGAAGAAACTGCGCGATTGCGGCAGCAGGAAGCTGAGCGAATCCGACAACTGGAAATGCAGCCTCAGCCGTCTCCTAAATCTCTTCGGAGACCACATTTTATTATAATCTGTATATTTTCTCTGATCATCACTCTGGCTGTTATAGCGGGGGTTTACTTCTGGGAAAGCCATATCGTGAAGACCGGGAATCCGGCGGCGCATTCTGGTGTAGCCTCGGCAACATCAGTAGCCTCCTCAACTTCTGTGGCTTCTGATGCCACAATCGCATCATTCACGCCGCAGCCCCCGAAATAGCATCGCATCTTGCTCAAAAAGCCAGGTCATTTAATTCTCCGCCCGCGAATGGCTTGCATTGCATGATTTCAACGAAATGGTGGCTGGACCGCCGGGCCAGCCGATAAAGCTCGTGGCAAAAGGCGCGGCGCGCCCGGCGGTCGCTGCCCTACCGGTCGAGAATTAAATGCCCTTGGCTCAAAAAGCCCGGCTCTTGCCCCGCAAAAGCGTTGACTGATATACTTGGCTCGGAAAAGCAAATTCCGATTACATAAACCGCCTGGGGTGGTCCGTCGTCCAAATACGTCGCGAAAAGATCCTGTTCGCCACCCCCGAATACAGCGAGAATTGAGGAGACCTATGCGAGAATCAGTTTTGCGAAAGTATGGATTGGCTGTCGTTCTGTTGGTGACGCTGTGTTTCCAGGCGTTCGGGCTGGCGGCGGAAACACCGACCCCTGAACCTGGGAGGGCAGCGTTCACGTCGGCGGAGATCGTGGCAAGCGGTGTCGTCAGCCAACCCGCCACGGCAACCTTTGCGGTCTCATTAACATCTGGACCCAAGCAAAAGACGAGTCCGGCCGCGCGATTCTCCCGCGATGCCGATGGAGTGATTACCGACGGCCAGACCGGCTTGGAGTGGCTCGAGGGGCCCGACCGCCCTACAGACTGGGACCAAAGCCAGGCCTGGATCAACGGCCTGGGCAACGGATGGCGCACGCCCACCCGCGCCGAACTTCGCGGCATCTATATTGCTGATTCGAATCGCCAAGGGCGCCCTTCACAAGGTCGCGGACCCTGGCCGTTGCGTCTCGATCCCGCCTTTCGTCTGAACTGCGCCTACTGGACCTGGGCGGAGGCCAGGGATGCCTCGTCGGCCTGGGCCTTGGAGTTTGGGTCGGGAGATGGCATGTGGAATATTCGCGAGATGACCAATTGGAACTTCAGAGGCTTTGCGGTTCGCCCCGGGAAAGGAGCCGCCACCGCCACCGTACCGGCAACGTCAGCCACCGTCCTGGCATCGGCAACGGAACTGAATCGAGAACCAAAACTACCGGAGCGATTCTCCCGCGATGCCAAGGGAGTGATCACTGACGCCAAAACCGGCCTGCAATGGCTCGAAGGTCCTGATTGCAATACGAGTTGGGATGCCGGTCAGACCTGGATCAACAGCCTGGGAAACGGTTGGCGCACCCCAACCCGCGACGAATTGCACGGCATCTACATCGCGACTTCTTCCCGCCAGGGTGACCAGGACGCGGGAATGCCCCCGTTTCAGTTGCACCTCGACCCTGCATTTTGTCTCAACAAATCCTTCCTGGTCTGGGCGGAAGCCATGAATTCCTCAACAGCCTGGCTCGTGGCCTTCACCAGGGGTCACGAGAGCCAGGCAAATCGAACCTGCGATGATTTTCGCTGCTTTGCGGTCCGCCAGCCCAAGTGACGACCATGAACGCCCCTCGACTGAAGTCGAGCGGGTGTTCACCCATCTTCGAATGTGATCCTAAACCTGATCACTGCTCTTGACGATTTCAGCAAGTCTGAACGGTGAATTCTTACGCTCAAAACGGAGCATGGTTTCGAAAACAGTCACATCCGAATCCTGAAAGACGACTGTTCCCGAAGAAGTTTTGATTCTTTGAGCGTGGAGAGTGATCCTTGCCACGAACTCATCCGGCCCATTGTCCTTTGCCGGGCGCGCCAGGCAGATATCGACCTTGCGAACGCAGATATTTCGGAACTCAACAGATTCGTGCGAACGAGAACGTTCATTGCATTCAGCCTTGAGAGTGGAAACAAAACTTTCCGTAGCCAGCTCCGCCAGCGATGAAGTATCCCCGGATTCCCTGGCCATATACACGGTTATGGCTGCGGAGCGGGCTATTTCCTTCATCTCCCTCTGGTCCCAGTTTTGATCGGAAGCATTCATGCGTGAAATGTTTTTAGTGATCTTACCCGTCTGGCCGGAAATACTGATTTCCGACATTCCGGCAGCCGAATCCTCCATGCCTTCAACCCGATTAGGTATGGAAAGAATCGAAGAGTCTTTGGTCTGCTCAATATCCCTGACTTTATATCTCCCGTCTTTCCATTGAAATACCCAGAATTCCTGAAACTGTTCTGCTGTTATGTCTCCACGTATGTAAGAAGATGTTCTATCATCGATGAAGTAATCTTTGGCACGAGCCTGAACAAGGACGGAAAATTCACGCTGTTTGGCTTCCCGCGAATGATTCACCTGGACGATCCAGATCCCTTCAATGCTCAAACTTTCAATTTTGTTGATCTCATGATTCCTGATCGATGATTGCAACTGCAGTTCATGACCTTTTTGCAGCGCTGAAAATACAAGCGGGGCCATTTCTGAATAATTACGTTCTTCCCAGCAGGTTTGAAGAGTCCTGAAGGCATGTTCCGCAATGGATTTCAAATTACCGACATTGAACTCCGGGTCACGCTGAGAGATTGTTTCAACAAGTTTCTCCGTAACATTATATCTGGGCTGCAGAGTCGAGATAGGAATTATGATATCGATCCCTTTGCCGTCAGGATTCTTTGCCATCAGCACTAAGGCAAAGGTTAATAGCATGAGGATCAGTCCGAAAAACAAAATGCCCATTAATTCCAAGAATGTCGGCGGCGGTCCGGTATGACCTCCGGAGGAGTGATAACCTCCGGAACCGCTCGACCCCTTGTTGTGAACGATGAATCCATTTGCGATATATGAATGAGGTGCGTCGACTTCAATTTCATACACAAGATCCCGAATCCCGGAGGGTATGACTGAAACGACGTGTTCAGCGGTTCCGCCGAATTTTCTCAGGAAAGACCCGGGAGAAAAATCCATGACTTCAATATAACGATACCGTGCATTCAGAAATGGATGCTCCATCGTCGTTCGGGTTTTCGAACAGGAAGTCTCCACGTCGATTATTTCATCCCTTGTCATTGCGACCATGCGCACAGTGGTCGGTTTCCCATCTCCGCCAAGTATCGTATCGCCCGGGGAAAGGGTTTCAATGCTTCGTGTATCGCCATTGGGCATCGTTATGCCGGTTCCCGCTGGAAAACATCCTCCGCCCTTATTGTGAACCGCGAATCCGGCGGCAATAAACGTATTGGGTGAATCCGTCTGTATATTGAAAATCTGAACGGGAGACTTGATTCTTCTTATGGTCTTTATCCTGTCTCTGGCGAAGTTGTCACGAAACGAGTAAATGGAATCGCCCGGACGAAGAGTCTCGACAGTGCGGAAAGTTCCATCCCCGACATAAAATGGATGCTCGGCAGTTGCCCTGACCAGAAGTCCGCTTTCCGTCACCACTTCAAAATACTCTTCGGCCATCAGAGTGAAAACTCTGTCGATCTCTGCGCCGACTTTCCGTCCATCCATCGTAAAGGCGCGTACTCTGTCACCGGGGCGAAGAGCCGACATGGCGGTCTCCAGACCGGTTTCCAGCATAACCTTGGTGTCGGGGGTGAAACAGCCTTTGTTATGCGTCGGATGCCCGTTGGCAATGAATGTCCCGGGAGGCTCCACTGTGAGATTATAGACCTTCCCGGAATATGGTGATGATTTGCCAAGCCTTGCCGCTGTACGGTAAATTCCGGGGGCTACCAGAAATGGATGTTCGGATGTCGCCCTCACATCGTGTTCTATCTCGTATATTTCTTTTGCTTCAAACTCAGTTACACCGAGGACCTTTTTGGGAATTCCCCCCGGTGCAAGGATTGTGTCTCCAGGCCGGAGAGACTCGATCGCCGCTTTTCCGGAGGGGCAATCGATGAGGGTTCCCGGGGCCAGACAGCCACCGCCGCCTCGTGCCCATAAAACACTCGTCCCGGTACAAAATATAATCAGGAACAGAAGAGAAAAAAGGCGGCGCATGATATTATCCGTGAATTCCGGCGATGATTGCCGCTGATATTATAAGACTGATTCCGATAATCGTGCATCCGACTACCCAGCCGAAATAAGTGGCGACGGCCACGTTGCCCTTGAGTATTTCCATCTCCTCGTCAATGTGAGGAGTGAAGCGATCCACCAGCTTCGGTACAAAATATACGCCCAGCAGCAGTCCAGCTACACCAAGGATTGCGCCCAGAATGGTAAAACTCGTCGCCCAGATAACGGTTGGTACAAAGCCTTCCATAAAAGCCTCCCGAAAAAATTCAGATGTAGACGCGATCAAAATATAAGATACAATTCATTGTATCAAAGAGTTTGCTGTGCTTACGGCAAAATTTTGTTATCGTGGTGATATAATCATCTGGGATATGCAGAAACTTATTAAACTGACATCACGAATGAACCGGAGGGAACCTCTATCAGACAAATATCCGTGTCGGCCATATCCGTGATATCCGATTGAGCGATTGAAAACTTTCTACATGAATGACCTCAGGGATTTTCCCGCCTTCATGTGGGCAGCCAGGCGTGTCAGTGCTGGTCTGGAATGATGAAAGAAGGCTCTATAAGCCGGGCAGAGGTAATTCAAGCCGCCCTCTCCGGTCGGCGTATTTGATATGCGATCCTTTGGGCAGCCGCCATTGCAGAATGAAAGGACATCACATTCCTTACAGAATTGCGGCAGGGTTTCCCTTTTCGCTTTTCCGAAGCGAGCCATCGCAGGATCATTTGCCAGGTCGCTGAGTCGTCTTTCCTGTATATTTCCGATCAAATGTTTCGGATCGACAAAATGGTCACAGGCGTAAAAGCTCCCGTCATGTTCCAAAACAGCGGCATCGCCGCATGTCTCCCGGTGAATACATAAAGCATGAGGGATGCCATAAATCGGTCGCAGTGCCTCATCGAAAATCTGGATCACCATTCGACCCACATCCTCTTTTATCCAGCGGTCGAATATGCGACACAGGAAATGGCCTATCGCCTCGGGCCCGGCAGAAACATTCCCGATGCCGACCAATGGCAGGAACTGGATATATGAGACTCCCAGGCCGCGAAAGAAATCATACAGCTTGTCCGGCTCAGCCGTATTTTTCGCATGAAGCACACACAACACATTGCAGAAAACACGGCGCTCTTTCAGCAGGTGGAACGCACGAACGACACGGGATTGAGTGGGGCCATTATCGTTGGCTTTCCGGAAACCGTCATGAAACTCTTCCGGGCCATCCAGACTCAGACCGACAGAAAATCCATTCTGGGCAAGGAAATCGGCCCATTCAGAATCGATCAGGATCCCATTGGTTTGCAGGCCGTTGGAAACCGTCCGTCCGTCCGGATTACATTTGTGCTGCAGCGACGTAATGGTACGGAAGTAATCCAGACCCAGCAATGTCGGCTCTCCCCCGTGCCATTCGAAGTGGATGTTTGGACCCGGGGAGGCTTCAAACCGCTGGACAATATACCTTTCCAGGAGAGCTTCGGGCATTCTTGACGGACTTCCGGGGAAGAGACGCTGTTTGTCGAGATAATAGCAGTAGTCGCAACGCATATTGCACCGGGGCCCTCCCGGTTTGGCCATTACCAGGCAATCCGAAAATGGATACACGTCCACCACTAATCCGACAGCGTTTTATGAAAGAATGTCAAAAGCCGGACGAAGGAGTCCCGGACCGCCCTCACATGATAGGCCTGGCTATCGTCATTGAAAAAGGAGTGGTTTGCTCCCTCGTAGATGAAGCGCTCATAGGACTTTCCCGCAAGGCGCATGGCATCCTCGAAGACGGAAATGCCGGTATTGATACGCTGATCATTAGCGGCGTAGAAACCTATTACCGGACATTGGATCGATGGTATTTTATCCACGGAAGGTGTGCTTCCGTAGAATACGGCGGCACCTGAAATTTCCGGTTCTTCGCACGCAAGGAGAGCGGAAAGTCCTCCTCCCATACAAAAGCCGACGCAGGCCACCTTTTGGGCTTTGGTTTCCCTCTGGCTGGTTCTGAGATGGCGGACAGCATCCCTGAGCTGGGGCACATAGTCCGCCAATCGTCCAATACCGGAAAAGATCTGTCCAAAGGTTTCACGGATCTCTGTTCCGTCGGGTTCCGGAAGCCTGGCCAGCTCGGCGTCCCTTTCGGCAGGGTTCCCCCAGACCGAAGGAGGCAGGGGCCTCAGGAACTTCATCAGCTTTTCGATCCGCTCGTTGGAAAGAGCAGCCGGTCTTTTGCCATTGACCGCGAAGAGGTCAGGCGCCAAGGCTGCATAACCAGCCGCAGCGAATCGCCTGGTCACATCTTCGATATGCT
>JADFYG010000067.1:31128-31609 GCA_015233155.1 Candidatus Rifleibacteriota bacterium | reverse complement strand
GTCAGAATCGTCGTCATTCGGATTAGCGGGTTTAGGTGCAGGCTTCTTCGGGACGTTTCCGGCGGTTTTGCCGTCATCATGGCTGAAATCTGTCCGGAAGAAATCAGAATCGTCATCGCTCGCCGCGGAGTTGGCCAGTGCCGCATCCTGGTCGTTTGAATACTCTACGCCTTCTTCATCCTCAAGTACGAATTTGGCTCCACCGCTATGAGTTGGACATTCGACCTTCGGAATCGACTCGATAGGATAGACCTGATTGGTAATGAGCTCCCCGGGGCAGCCCTTGGAAGCCGGCTTGCCACTTGCAATGCAGAGTCTGATGCGAGCACATCCCTCGGGGACAGGGAAGTCAGTCCCGGTCGGATATGCGCTGGCCGCCTTTTCCATGAAGTCATGCCAAACCGGCGCAGCAACGGTGCCGCCGGCCATCTTATCGCCAAGGGGCTTGGGACGATCGTAACCAAACTGGACAGCGGCTACG
>JADFYG010000067.1:0-30985 GCA_015233155.1 Candidatus Rifleibacteriota bacterium | reverse complement strand
TTTCATGACTTCTCGCGCCTGCGGAATGGTTTCTTCGAGTATGTTTCCGTCGCGATCATCGATGCGAGTTATGCCGGTTGGGGGAACGAGAATCCCCTGGTTGGCAAAGACGCCATAAGCTGAGGCCATCTCAAGTGGAGTGAAATTGCCGGAACCAAGGGCGAGGGAAAGGTTCGGCTCCATGGCGGAGGTAACACCCAGTTTGCGGGCGAAGCGTATGACTTTTGCCGGAGTGAGGTGGTCGATCAGCTTGACTGCCGGTACGTTGAAACTGTTTTGTATGGCCTTAATGAGCGTGACCTGGCCATGAAACTTGAGATCGTAGTTTTTTGGCGACCATGTTTTGTGCGACCATGGATTAGTGTATGAAATCGGCTCATCGACGATCAGATCACCGGGAAGTGCCCCATTTTCAAGGGCGCAGCCATAAACGATTGGTTTGAAAGAGGAACCTGGTTGTCGATATGCCTGTGTGACCCGGTTGAACTGAGACTTATCAAAATTGCGTCCGCCCCACATGGCTTTGATGTGCCCTGTCTTATAATCGAGGCAGATAAGGGATCCGGACAAATCCGGATATTTGTCAGCGGGGTGGTTTTTGAGGATATCTGAATTTGCCATCGCTTCTTCGGCGGCTTTCTGCATGTCCATATCGATAGTCGTGTGGACTTTCAGCCCGCCATTATATACGAGGTTCGCGCCGTATTTCTCGATCAGGATATCGCGAACATAAGTGACGAAGTATGGAGCGAGGGAAACTTCGGTGCGCTCTTTGACCAATGCAGGATTCTGTTTTTTTGCATCATCATACTCGGCCGGGCTGATGAAGTTGAGTTCGACCATTTTAGCCAGAACCAGTTCGCGGCGAGTCTTGTTATGCTGCGGAAATTTGAACGGAGAGTATGCGACGGGGCTCTTGGGAATTCCCGCAAGCGTGGCGCATTCTATGAGGGTAAGATCCTTTGCTTCTTTATTGAAATAAATGCGCGCGGCTGCATCAAGACCATAGGCGCCATGTCCAAAATATATTTCATTCAGATAGAGAGTAAGGATTTCCTCTTTTGAATATTTTCGTTCAAGTTGGAAGGCAATCATTGCCTCCTTCACTTTTCTTTTCAGTGATTTTTCTGTATTGAGGAAAGCGTTTTTCACGAGTTGTTGAGTGAGAGTCGAGGCGCCCTGAACAATGCGTCCGGCCTGGATATTTTTGATGGTGGCGCGTGCGATGCCTTCCAGATCTATTCCGTAGTGCTGATAAAAGCGTTCATCCTCGATGGCGACAACGGCCTGACGCATTTGTTTCGGAATCTCGGAGGCGCCGAGAATTCGCGTGCGGTTTTCCTCGGCGTGAAGTTCGGCGATGACCTTGCCTTTGCAGTCAAAAATTTTGCTGGTGAGATTGGGACGATATGATCTATCGGTTATGATGGGGATCTGTTCTGAAAATCCCTTTACTACTCCTACGAGGGCACCGATGGCGACGACGACAAGTATGATCGACAGGGCAAATCCCAGTTTGAAGAAGAACCACATCCATGAGATGATACGCTGAGTGATACTCAGCGGACCGTCGTCATCCTCGTCGGAATCATTTTCGCCGTTTTTCGTGGGCGGGGTCACGCCGTATCCATAGCCATTTTGCGGCGTGGATTGATTATTCTGCTGTGTTTCGTCTTCGTCGTTGCCAAAAAAGCCCATAGCACCATCACCTTTCTTCAATGAAAAGAGAGTACCACTATCATATCGGCATGTGCAAGCCCCGAACCGAAGGCCACATGGTCATTTAATTCACCGTCAGTGAGTGGCTTGGATTGCCTGATTTCAACATACCAGGGCTGGACCACCGGGCCATCCGAGAATACCTGCAGACATAAAATACCCCTGCCAAAGACCCGGCATTTTCCCTTTTGAATACTGAGACGCCTCTCTCAGTGATCCTTGAAATAAACCGTGATGGCAGAGCCGACAATGCAAAGACAGATCCCTGCATATTGAAGCGCCGATAGCTTTTCATTCATGGCAAAATATCCAATAATGGTGCCAATCACAGGGGTCAGGCAGAAAGCAATTGTCATGACCGTAGAGATATTTCCCGCCTTCAGGCCCGAATATAAACAGATAATCCCAAAACCACCCGCCAGGATTCCCCCGCCGACCGCGATAAAGGAAACCGGCTTTACTCCGGCTGACTTCAATTGTCCCCAATAAGGATATGAAAGTATCGAAAGAAAAATAAAAGAAAATGTGGTTCTTATGGTGGTTCCCATGATCGGAGCAAATTCTCCGAGTTTCACCCCGCGCTTTTCCAAAAAAGAACCGAAGGCCCAGCAAAAAGCGGTTAAAACAGCCCAGATTTCAGCTCTCATGGTTTCTTAGCCTTTCAGTGATTGCAAGAGGACTTCGAGGGGATGGAACGCTCTGCGACCGGTCCCATCTGAAATCTGCTGACGACAGCTTGTCCCACTTGCCGAGATGATAGTTTGAGAGGACGCTTCACGAATACGCGGGAATAAAGACAGCTCACCCATACGCATTGATACATCATAGTGTTCTTTTTCATATCCAAAACTGCCCGCCATACCACAACACGCTGATGGAATAAGTTCAACGCGACTATTCGGAATAATGGAAAGAGTATCGATGAGGGTTTGAGCGGACGCGAGAGACTTCTGATGACAATGGCCATGCACCATTATATGCCGCGGTTCATCATTAAACAGATCAGATGAAATCATTCCAGATTTTATTTCTCCGGCGAGAAATTCATCAAACGTAAAAGCAGTATTCCTGAGTTTTTCAGCCTTTCCTTTCAGCGAAAAACCGACAAGACGGGGATATTCGTCTCTGAATGTCAAAATTGAGGAAGGCTCCAATCCGATTAAAGGAGTTTCCTCACAGACAATCGGCGACAACTTCCGGATATTCTTTTCCGCAATTCTTCTTGCCTTGAACAAAAGGCCTTTGGACAGAAAGGTCCGACCACTCTCGCAATGATCCGTCAGAGAAACCCGATAATTTAGACGGGTAAAAAGTTCAACAGCCGCGATTCCGATTTCGACATCCTGAAAATTCGTGAACTCATCGCAGAACAGTATGATACTTCTGAAGGGAATCGTCAGTTTTGCGTGACATGCGGAAAGATTTTTCCCGCACCAGTCGCGAAAAGTAACTTGGGATAGTCGCGGAAGCGCCCTTTTCGATGCAAATCCGAGAATCTTCTTTATGATTGTACCAGTTGGGCCGAAGCGGAATAGAAAATTAGTGAGCACGGGAGAAAGAGCGCCGAGTTGTTGAAACAGGTTATAATGCCCGACAAACCAGGATCGAAACGGAACGCCATTTGACAAATAATATTGCTGGAGAAATTCTGACTTCATGGAAGCCATATCTACGCTGGAAGGACATTCCGACTTGCAGGCCTTGCAGCCTACGCATAAATCCATGAATTCCAGGATTTCCGAGTGGTTGAAGCGATTCTTTTCGATGGAGTGTGTCAGATAATGACGCAGGATATTGGCGCGGGCACGGGTGGTGTCTTTCTCGTCAAGGGTGACCATATAACTCGGACACATCGCCCCGCCCATGAGATGTGTTTTCCTGCAGTCAGAAGATCCGTTGCATTTTTCCGCTGCACGCAAAATCCCTTTATCCTGGTCAAAATCCAGGACGGTTCTAAAATCAGGTGTTTCCTGGTCCGGGGCATATCGCAGACTGGTATTCATCGGAGGCGTATCTACTATTTTTCCCGGATTGAATATTCCCCTTGGGTCCCACTTTCTTTTGATCTCCCTGAAAAGCTCATATAATCGATCGCCCGCCATGATGGGAATAAATTCGCCCCGGAGGCGCCCGTCGCCATGCTCACCGCTCAGCGAACCGCGATACCTCTTAACCAGGAGAGCGACTTCCCGACCGACTTCATGAAAAATCCAGACATCCCGCTGGTCTTTCAGATTCAAAAGAGGTCTGAGATGTAACTCCCCGGAACCAATGTGAGCATGATAAACACATGACAAACCATACTTTTCCATTATTTTTTTGAATTCGCCTATATAAGCGGGCAGGTCTTCCGGAGAAACCGCAGTGTCCTCGATAAAAGATACCGGTTTTTTATCTCCCGGGATATTGGACAACAGCCCTAAACCAGCTTTTCTGACCGTCCAGACTTTTTCGCTCCTGGGAAACCAGATCAGGGGAAAGTGGTAACCATAACCGTTAGCCCGCATTTCAGCTTCAACAGCTTTTGCCGTATTTTCTATCTCGGATCGGGTAGTACGCGCAAACTCGATTACAAGCACCGCTCCCGGGTCGCCCTGAATGAAAAATCTGTTTTCCCGCTGGTTCTTATTCTGCATGGCCAGATCGAGAATCGTTCTGTCGATAAGTTCAACCGCGCCCGGCCGATATCGGAGGGCTATAAGATTAGCCTCGAGAGCTTCTTCCAGTGTGGAAAAATGTGCCACAATCAGTCCGATTTCCTTCGGCGGAATATCGACCAGATTAAGCTTTATTTCAGTAATGAAAGCCAGCGTGCCTTCAGATCCGCACAGGAGTTTGCAGAAGTTGAATGGGGCTGAAAGAGAATCGCCTGGAGCATGTGAAGCTGAATTCTCCGTGAAAACACAACTGCCAAGAAGTAAATCTACAGCATATCCGGTATTTCGGCGCTTTATACCAGGCTTGGGAGACTCGCGGTATATTTCATCCCGTAACTCTTTTGGAGAAAGGATTGTCATAATATGGCGGTAAAGAGAACCTTCCAGAGTCGATTCCCGGCATCTGGCATCGAATTCATCGTTTGTAAGAGGCTTGAAGTGCGCCTCTTCACCATTCGATAAAATGCATTTCAACTCGATCGTGTGATCTCTCGTACTGCCATAAATCAGCGAATGTGCCCCGCAGGCATTGTTTCCAACCATTCCTGACATTCGGCAGTACTTCGATGTCGAGGTTTCAGGGCCAAAAAACAAACCATGGGGTGCAAGGAAAAGATTTAATTCGTCCCGATTAACGCCAGGTTCGACCCGAACCCATTTTTCCTGCGTATTCAGCTCGAGAATGCTTGTAAAATGCCTTGAGATATCGACCACAATCCCGCTTCCCGTGCACTGCCCGGCAAGCGACGTACCGGCAGCCCTCGGAATCAATGGTACCGAATTGGAATCGGCGAACTTCACCAATTTTTTCAGGTCTTGAAAGGTCCTGGGAATTGCCACGGCCAAAGGTGTTTCCTGGTATGGTGAGGCATCTGTGGCGTAAGCGATTCGCAAAGATTCAGATAAAAATAAATCTCCATCCAGCTCGCGTGATAAAGATTCCAGCATTTTATCAATATGCCGCATATCGTTTCGCGGTTGTTGTATCAAAACAAAAAACGCACGCGTATCGTCCCATTTATCTGGCGCAGTTCTTCGATAACCTTTTTTTCCTCGATTTTACCATCGATATCGACTACGACATATCCAATTTCGGGATCGGTCTGCAGATACTGTGCCGCAATATTAAGATTTCTCGAAGAGAAGACTTCGTTAACCTGTTTCAAAACTCCCGGGAGATTTCTGTGTATATGCAGTATTCTGGTTCCACCGTATTTTACAGGCAATGCGACCTGAGCAAAATTAACCGCACCCAGGGTCGATCCATTATCGCTGTATTCTATGAGTTTTCTGGCAACTTCGTTGCCTATATTGGCCTGTGCCTCAGAAGTGCTTCCGGCGATATGTGGAGTCAAAATGACATTCGAAAGCCCTCTGAGAGGGTTTTGGAACTCCTCCTTATTACTGGACGGTTCCACCGGAAAAACATCTATTGCTGCGCCGATCAAATGTTTCTTCTTCAAAAATTCGGCCAAGGCATAGATATCGACAACAGTTCCACGGGACGCATTTATAAAAGCGGCTCCCTTTTTGCACAGGGACAATTGTTCATAACCAATCATTCCATGAGTCTGAGGTGTTTCAGGAACATGCAGCGAAACCACATCGGATTTGGCAAGAAGCTCCGTTAAAGATTCACAGGATTGAGCATTGCCAATAGCGAGTTTAGCTTCTATATCAAAAAACAGCACGCGCATTCCCATGGCTTCAGCAAGAATCGACAGCTGACTGCCGATATGCCCATAACCTACGATGCCCAGAGTTTTCCCCCGGATTTCATAGGAATCGGCGGCGCTTTTTGTCCAGACTCCTCCATGTAACGACATTGATTTTTCGTGTATTCCCCGCAAAAGCATTATTATCTCGGCAAGAACGAGTTCAGCCACGGATCTCGTGTTCGAATACGGAGCGTTGAAAACCGGAATCCCCGATTTGCGAGCCGATTGTGTATTTACCTGGCTCGTACCAATGCAAAAGCAACCTACGCTGAAAAGCTTTTTCGCAGCCGCGAATACGCTGTCTGTAAGATGTGTTCTCGAGCGGATCCCAAGAATGTGAATATCGGCAATTTTATGACATAAAGCCTCTTCATCGAGTGCCTGAGGAAGAGTTTCGATATTAGTGTAACCTTTCTGCCTGAGTTCTTTTACAGCGGAATCATGAATTCCCTCGAGCAGTAATACCGAAATTTTGTCTTTAGCCAACGAAAGCCTGGTCATAATTCCCCCGTGTCCGCATTTTCCCAAAAGTATAAGCCAAGGCTCTCCCCGTGTCAAAAACAAGGAAATAGAGAGGAAAATAGGGTCAGTGGCTGACCCTATTTTCCGTGAGATATCAGACAGGAAATTTTACGGGCTTTCCCCTTAACGGCAATTTCTCCAAGATGTGCGAAAGTCCCGCAATAATCTGATAAATCCGAGTCAACGGCATATTCCAGTGATTTTTCATCGACAACTGTACCTCCATTTTCTCGGATTGCCAGATCACACAGACGAGACGCGAGATTGACCGTATCTCCGATGACCGTATATTCGCGCCGCACTTCATGTGTGCCCAGTATTCCGGAGAGAACCTTTCCGCTGACTAGCCCTATGCCCAGCGGCTGCTTTTGCCAGAGGGGAAGTCGGAACATGGCCGAATGGAGTTCCTGCGAAGCCGACATTCCGGCAATATGCGCCTGAGTAACCGAGCCGATTGACCTTGGATTGAAAACGGCCAGAACTTTTTCGCCCATGAATTTATCAACTTCACCACCATGCTTTTTAATAATCGCTGCTGACATTTCGAGGAAACTATTCAGGTTTTGCACCAACAAGTGCGGCGAAACAAGCTTCATACAGGTCTTGAAATTTCCCAGTCCGATAAACATAACTGTCACATCCAGACTTTCTCCGGCCATAGCAGCCTGTTCGCGTTCCTGATCCCGAGCTGTGACTTGTACCGACTCGGAAACATAATGACTCAGGCGCTCTCTCTGCTGAACACCGGTCGCCATGTCATTGAACGCCCGCGCCATCTGGACAAATTCGTCATTGCCAACTGTTTCCAGGCGAACCTCGAAATTTTGCAGCATGATCTGTTTTGCAGCTCTGGAAAGGAGAATGAGAGGCTCGAGAAAACCTTGCGTCACTCCTATGGCGAGAACAAAAGCTATAATGGCAAAAATTAACAGAACACGTCGCTGCTGCCACGACTGGTTTTGAAGTTCCATGAAGATTTTCGCGGATGGTATGGCTGCGGTAAAAATGATGTTTGCAACTTCATTACCAGGCATCGCCACAACCAAACGCCCGGACTTTTCACTGCCGCTGAAACCGTCGACAGTCTTCGTCGATTCAGCTGCTTTCAGCGCAAATAAAGTAATCCCGGGTTTTTCATGGGACATTACCGGCGAAAATTTAAACTCATCCCAGGCGCTGTCTTCCCAGAAAGGCGCGATAAGTTTCCAGGATGGAGTCTTGGCAAACGATGCACCAATTTCAACCATCTCTGAGCCAGTTGCAAGGAAATCGTGCTCCAGATTCATCATCAGAAGACGAAAACAGGTTTCCTGGTCCCAGGATAACTCAACTACCCATCTTGGATGGCCTTGAAATAAAGCCCGTTGTATATAAATAGAGCGCTCGCCTTCGAACGGGGTTATGAAATTAAGAAGCGCCTGAGGAGCCATCATCCATGAGGCAAAAGAGCGCGAAGGCAAAATTGAAGGCATAATCTGCATGAAATCATCAAGCTGACTGCCTATCAGCAGTTCCTTATTTTTTTGCTCCTCATTCCGGCTGACGGCTGGATTCAAAACCATCAGATTAGCCGCATGAATTCTACGAAAGCATTCAAGATACCCATCATTGACATTATGTCCGCCTTTAATGCCTGCGACGGATGTAAATTCAGTTGATTTAAGCTGTATTCCGCTGGATTGCCAGATAACAGACAAATGCCTCGTGATGTCCTCCGCCAAGCCTTTTTTCATCGAATCCTTGTCGTTATCCATGCTCAGGAGCCTTTCGCGTATTCCCGAAAGGCCAATGCATCGCCGAGCGATATTACAGGCATACGTTTTAAACAGGCGTAAACTGAAATCCGTGGTCTGAAGGGTCTCAAGCAAAAATCGCTTTTTGTCCGAGATAAGCCTGATTTTTCGCTCGATAAGATTGCGTTCAATCGTGAAAAAGGCGATGAAAAGCGCGGGAATTACTACCAAAGCGAAGGCTCCGGCCAAAAGCTTCCGTAAAGTAAAACCTGCTGGGATTCTATTTAAAATAAGAAGGAGAAAGAAAGACATTCCGAGAAAAAACCAGACGAAACCTACAATTTTCCCCCAGATTGCCGTCATGAGTGTCTTTGGAAGCGCATTATTCCAGTTTCCAGCTAAGATAAGCCGACTTTTATCCGGCTCTGAAAGCTGTTCGGAGGTCAGAAACCATGAACCGACGAAAGGATCAGCTCGCTTCCATCCCGTGGCAATCAATGACCTGAATTGCGAAAAGTGGCGGGAAGAAACCAGGCGTGACCGCTTGCCCTGTTTCATCAGAAAAGCTGCACGAAATCCCCTGGCTTCCATATTAGCTAAAAAGTACCGATGCCCGTTTTCCGGCGTTAATATTGATGCCGGAACAAAAACGAGAAAATTTCCAGCAAGAGTTTGTTTGGAAACAGATTCAGAATTTTTGAGCACACTATGCCAGAAGACAAAAAAGCTTCTCCCTCTGATGCTGACCTGCGAGAAACGGTCGCTGCTCTGTGACACTTTTTGCAGAAGTCCAGATGAGCCGATTTTATCCAGACAATCACCGTCATACATATTGAACAATTTCCCTTTTATTGCCTGAGGGATTCCCGTGTCCCAATCGTGCTGCGTTGACAAGATTCCGGAAAAGCATTTTATATGAAAAAAAAGATGAAGAATCTGTATTTCATCTTTTGAAAGAGGTAATGACGAGTCTTTATGCGAGTTTGCCAGCAAAAAATCATCTTCCTGAAATGAAGGCACAGCGGAATCAGTGGCCCCAGCCACACGCTCCATTATCTTTTTCGGAGAGAAATAAAACCAACTTGCTTCCGGAAAATAGTTCGTAATTCCGCAGGCCTTGGACGGCAACGTTGCCGAACATTTCGCAATGAGATGTCGAAGAAGTCTATCGGCTTGAATCTCCGGCGTTAAAGTAGTTTCCGCCTGTGAAAGCTCATTCTGAACTTCATTTCTTACAACTGCCTGGGCCTGCATGACAAGCCCTTCCTGAAACCAATTGATAATGAAATACATCATGATGGGAGGAATCAGCCAAAGCATGAGAATGATCCAGATGCCGCCGAATGATGAAAACCGGTCATGAACTCTTTTTTGCCAGGAAAAATCGTGGATCAGGTTGGATTCGATGGCCGGGCGCGCCGTTGGAATAACCAGCGGCAGGGACGGCGTTTCCGCCATACCCGAATCACAAAACGGTTTTCCCACCTCAATACGTTCGCCGCTTGTGATTAAAGAAACACCGGGAGAGGCGGTATCCGGTGGAGCAACAGCCATATTCTGTAATGAAAGAGGTTCGATGGAACCTACTTCCCAGGCGGGAAGAAGAGGATATGAAAGCCTTTCATAAGAAAACAATCCGGAAGTCTCCTGATAAACTCTTTCGGAAACAATAATTCGAGTGTGGGATCCTTCTTTCGACAAAGCTTCGAATTCCGCCGCCGCTTGCAGTATGTCTCCGATCACCGTGAAATCGAGTCGGGAATTCCTGTCACCCATGACACCGGCAATTACAGTTCCCTTTTCAATTCCAATCCCGATTTCATAAATGAACAGCCCTTTCGAAAGGCGCTGTTCGACGAGCGACAGATGGGCCTTTCTCATGGCGATGGCCGCCTTGACCGCATGAGCGGCAGTGGATTCAACATCGGAGGGATTGACATAAAAAACGGCCTGAATAGCATCGCCAATAAAACGGTCGATCACACCACCTTCGGCCTGAATTGCTTTGGTCATGATTTCCATGTGGTTATTCAACATGGAAAAAATATCGTGAGGTGGGTATGTTTCCGAGAGGGTTGTAAAAGACCTGATATCCGAAACGAGAATGATGACTTCCCGCTGCGTTCCTCTCATGGCATCACTTTCACTCCCTGCGGCGACAATTTCCATGACCTGAGTGGAAACGAATTGACTCATGTGCTTACGTTCGTCCAGCCATCGGGTCATTTGATCAAGATCAAGGCTTGCCTGACCAAGTTCGTCAAGGCGGTCTTCGACAATTCTGGTCTCAAAATTACCTTGCGAAACACTGTGCAGGCTTTCGGTAAGACGGATAACCGGAGTTGCCAATCGCGCTGAGAGAAGTTTTACAGCGGCAAAGACAAGGACGAGAAGACCCATGAAAAGGAACACTAATCTGGACCACTCCCGGACAATCTCGTGAGTCGCTTTTTCCAGCGAGGCTCTTCCGAGAAGGATGAAGCCCGGCATTTTTTCGCTTTTCCAGGCGATAAGCAACTCATTTTTTTCTCGATCGAAGCGCCGAATCGGATGAGAAAGGGCTCTGCCCGCGTATTTTAGAATGTCCGCTCTTCCCCCCAGATCGCCGGATGTAGCTCCTATTTCCTCCAGAGGGTTTGTACTATAGACCGCGATTGAAATATCCGGCTTTCCCGCTAACAGAATCGGATTACTGATGGCCGACTGGAGATACGGCAGAAACAATTTATCGAGTCCCCATACTGCCGAAATCAAAAATTCAGAAGAGTTCTTTTCACCAAGAACGCGTCTCACAAGGTAGTATTGCCGCTCTCCGGATCGCCACACCCTGGGTGATTCTTCGCTGCCCCGCATGAGGCAGGCCTGCCCTCTTAATCTGGCCAGGGGATCTTGCGAGGATTTCAGGGCAACTCCTTCAGTGCCTCTGAGCGGGTTTTCCTCCGGCTTCTGGGTATTGAGAAAATTCAACCATGCTTCCTGCAATCCCAATTTCAGAGATTTGAGTGACAGCGACGACATGTCCGGAAGAAACTTTTCCGCCAGGATTTTTTTTCTTGATGAAATTCTCAAACCGATGAGTGGAATTCTGGCGCTTTGAAAAATTTCGAGCAATTGGTGAAAAATCTTCTCACCCTGTTCCGTGGAATCATGAGCTTCACGAAGGGCGGCAAGAATCAATGGACGATCAAATTCGGTTCGGCACAATCGCAAAATCCTGTCGTTGGCCTCATAAATTCCGTTGTCCAGCGAGTGAAGCACCTGAGAAAGATCGTGTTCCTGCTCATTCAGACGATTCGAATACAAATCCTCATTGAATTGAACCCCGCTTCCGATGCTCAGAAACACAGGCATGGCAATTACTCCGAACAGCCACACTGTCATTTCCTGACGCACACCGGGACGCGAGGGAAATCCGAAGAGAAAAGAATTTACCAGAAACATTGTCCACACTATTATCCAGCTATATATCGCCATTTCGGTCGGCAATTCAAAAATCAAGCCTTTCACTGCGGGAAGCCGAAAAATCAGCACTCCGATATGTCTTGATAGTTGATGGAGGGGAGTGAGATAAACACACGAATCATTCCCATCACCAACAGGAATAATTTTGTCCATCATGGCAGTGGCCAAACTAATAGAGCATGATTGGCTCGCAAAAAGCTGATTACGATAAAAACCAATCTGAGATCGGATCTTTTCCAGGCTTTTGACAGTTCGCTCTTTCGGCAGTCGTCCGTGCAGTACCGGAGTGGGTTGATTTTCAGAATCCGAAGACGGAATCCTGATAAAACCAGGAAGAATATTTTTCGCGGACCAATTCGCCAGAGACAATTTCAGAGCCCGCAAATCCGAATTCAGATTTACCGGCATCAGAAGAATAAATCCCCCGACTGGGCGATCTCCATTGAAAAATAGATCCCATACCAACAGATGGTACTTGTTTCTAAAAATGACATTGAAAGCCAATCCTCGATGGCTTTCAGAGAATAATTCAGCGGATAAACCAGACCCAAAAAGCCTTTCCAGTTTTTTAATTCTGTCCAGATCGAAGATGCCGTTTTTTTTCGACTGAGTATCACTGAAGCCGAAAGTTTTATCCAAACTTCTTTCAAACAGATATTGACGGCATAGATCCTGGAGTAAACCGGTCGTCATGCTCGCATAATCCTGCTGAAGATTATTATGACGGCACAGTATCATTCCAGCGTTCGGATCGGCATTTCTCAGCATCGCTCCCCATAATAAATACGGAGGAAGCTTCGCCGGGCGGTGCAACACCGCCGCTTTTCCAAGATATTCATTGAATTTAACCGGGTCTTCGCATACCTTTCGTTGATAAAAAGCGAGTTTTTGCATGCGCCGCTTGATCACTCTGGCGGCTTCTTCCGGCCAGAAATTGTAATCAGATGCTCGCTGCAAACTACCGGCAAAAAAACGGCATTTTTCCAGCCATTCTCTGCGGAGATCAGCTTTCCGCTGATTTAATTCCTGACGTGATTCGAGTTGAAGGACGATGATAGGAAGAATGCTCAGTGCAAAAAGAATGAGCCAGAAGAAAAAAAGAGAATATTTCTTCTGAACTGAAATAATATATTTTTGCACCATCATATTTTACGCCGCCTGCGGCTTCCCACGCGGCGCGCCCGGCGGTCGCGCCCTACCTACAGACCGCTCCCGGACCTCACCAGCCAAAAATGTCCCTTCCAAGCCGTTGTTCCTTGCATGGGGGCGTTAATGAACGCCCCCATGCAATCAGATTGTCACATTTTGGGCGGAGCTGCTTCGCGCACGATCGACCCGTGCTTTTCGCTCAGAACAAGAATAGAGAATCGCTCAACGTCGTCGAGTTCGCTCGTGCTTAACGAAGCATAATCGAAACGACCGCGCAGATCGGTATAACCATCCTTGTAGAAGCGCACTTCGCCACCCTTCATTCGCGCATACACCTTGATATACGCCCTTGCAAGCGGAGCACCACTCTTTCCCTCGCCAACGCGCACCTGCCCATATTTCTCGATAACCTGTACTCCGAGCGAGTTCGGATAATATGCCTTGGCGTGTGTGACACCCGAAGCCGTGATCTCTATCATCACATTGCTGTCACGATACTTTTCGGGAAGATCCATGGTCATCGTCCGCGTCGCAACGACATTAGCAGCCGTTCCGGAAGCAGTCGGCGCAGCCGTGGCAGGGTTCCCGGCACCCGGAACAAGCGCAACTTCAACGGATTCATTCGGACGAATCACCGAGAACTGGCCTGTGACTTCCTGGACAAACGGATTGCGCGAGAACAATAGTTCCAGATCCATGAGATAGTAATTCACACGAACATTTTCGAGGTTGGCCCACTGAATCGCAATCTTTCTGTTTTCGACCACGAAGTCGAAACTCGGCTCGGTATCGGCAAGCCGTGTCTGGTTCTGATCGCGGTCTTCCGAATCGATCACCTTCGCAGCGCGTCCCTCGATTTCGTCAGCCTGGGCTAATACATCCCGGAAAAAGTTGCGCCACTTATCGACCGGATACTCCTGATATTTCAGCGCTGTTTCCCGGGCCTCGCCCGGCTTCTCATTACAGAAGGCAAGCCATGCCTTCATGTAATCATACTGAATGCTCCCGACAATGTCCGGCTGCTTCACCTTCGCGAAGAATGCCGCTCCCTCATCTATGCGATCCTGAAGAAGCATATAATATGCGACGGCGAGGCGGTCGGCATCATCGAGCGCGCGCTTGTACTGAAGACACGAAAGCAACATATTATACTGATCGAACAACTGCTTGTTAAGTATCTTACGCTGTTTTCCCAACTGATGAGCACGCGGATTCACGAGCGGCAGATACTCACGATGCTGGTAAGTGAACCGCTCGACCGGATTCAAGGTCAGCAATGGAGACTCGATAACCAGACCACACATCTGCGCATACGCCGAATGCTTCATGAACTCGCGCGCCGGCGCCAGATCGTTATGATACAGACCGTATGACCACAACGTGTCGTTGTATACAAAACGATCTGAAAGTAAATTTATCGCTTTCCGGAAAAAACCGGCTTCACGCATTCGGAATGCGATAAGATTGAGATCCAGCCGATCTATATTATTTTCCTTCAGGAAATCGAGCACCTGATTTTCCGTGCCATACTGCGAAATGTAAGCCCATGAGGTCTTGTCTATTTTCGTCAATGTCTCGACGACGTTGAAAACGAATGGGTGAGCGAATGCAACAAGCTTTTCGTCCTGGGCTGCATGCACAGGGTATGACTCGAACCGACCTGACGACGGGAAATAGAACGAGTATTCAAGCTTCTGTGTTCCATATGGCTCGATCACTACATGCAGCCCGCGCGTGACGAACCCATTCAGAACTGGAATTGCGCCACGCGGAATCTGCAATAAAGCATCTATTTTCCGACGCGAGCTGGTAGGATTCGTGATGACGACCTGGCAGCCATAAATACGCTGCGTCTGAAACTCTTCGGTCACAAATGAATCGAATCGTTCGTTATTCTCGAAGCGATATCGGTCATCGGCGGCGAAGTAATCCTGACTGATAAGGATCGGCTGCGCACCTGTGGCTGGTGCTGTTTCCTGGATTTCCTTGTGGAAGACGACGAGCGGGTTCGCCGGTTTCATTTCGAAACGTGCTGTCGCAAATGAGGTTTCATGCTTTGAAGCCTTGAACGGTAAATCGAGAACAGCAAGAGCGAACATCATTTCGGTGAAGCTGCGGGAGGCCTCGGCAATGTGGGTCGACAGGAATGGTCCCTTGCCATCCCATGCGGCAAAGTCTTTCCAGAACCCGTTAACGGTGACGAGATCACCGATCTGACGCTCGATGGGAAGGTGATAATAATTGTTTTCAACGAACTCTTCAGTCTTCTCGAGCTTTCGGAAGTGTGGCCGCGCCGCAGCTCTGCGGGCAACATCCGAGTCGCGTTGCATCAATTCCTCGTCGACCGGTGCTGCTGCTTCCTCTTTCGCCATCCCCGCATCGTCGAAGGCCGCTTCCGAAGGTGCATTCATGGCTTTACTCATGAATCTCACCGACTCTGCGCGGCCGCCGGCCATGTCTTTCGAGGCTCGCTTGCTCTTGCTCTTGGAATCCATCTTTCCGCTGTCAGATTCGGCCATGTGCACGCTCGGAGCCGGGCAAGCCGGTGCAATCATGTTGCCCACGGCACCCATCATCTGTGCCTTTGCTGGCGGCGGAGGCGGAGCTGCCATGGCTTTCTTGAGTCCGTCGGCCAATCCCAGCCTGTCATCGGTTTCGAGCGCGCTGCCCTTGAGCGCAGTCTGGAACAGATGATTGAAGGCTTCGATATCAGGCGGGATCAGATCATAAAGATCTTTTACATGTCGCGCAGTTGCGCTCCCGCGATCAGCGATGCGCTGTCCGAGCAAAATCTGTTCGACGATATTCAAACGTCTGTATGCCCACGCATCAAGATAGCAGCTCAAATCGTCTCCGAGCAGCCAGTGATCGAGGAACGTCTTGTCCTTTTTGTTGGCAAGATAAGGTTTTACGACAGTCTTAAAGAATTCAGGATCTTTTTTGTACAGAAAGTAACTCAGTTCATGACATGCATACCTTGAATATAACTCACGCTTGCGCTCCGGCTTGAGATCGGGCCATTCGAGAATGAAGGAGAATTCAGTCATCGCTTCATCCTGCCGTATGCCACCGAATAACCGGTACACTGTGCCGAGTGAATCGTATACTTCCATTTTTGAAGTGGTTATGTCGTTAAGCACGAACGGACCGCTTCCAACAATTGCCGTCACATTCTTTCGTTCAGTGAAATGCTGCTGAGGATCAAGCCCGCGCGTCAACCGCAAATCCTTGAACTTATCGGCGACTTCAGGAAGCGCTATTTCCCGGCAGGAAGCGCCGAATCCATCTATCGCCACTATTTGCAGAAATCTTCGCGCGCCAAGCTTGGCCGTATCGATGGTTACGACGCCATTCGCATCTGGTCTGAGATTCGTGAGAACAAGGGAGGTTTCGGGCAGGAAATCAAGACATGTGAAACCGCTTCCAGTGCCGCCTCCAGTGGTTGAAGGAGATGGCTCGGGACACGGCGCACCTTCCTGCATCGATCGTTCGCGAGCGTTGCTCCAGGAATCTCCCGCCGTCACCTGATCACTTCCGGTATCGGTCTTACGGATACTCCATGGATTGAGGAGCAGTCCGGGTCTTTTCAGCATGTTGCCGGCTCGAGCCGGGGCATATTTTCGTTCCAGAATGTATTTGTATTCATCGCCGATATTTCTCCCCGAGAGATATCGTGACAACGGACGCCCCAGGCGAATTTCCTCGGGATCCGGCCATGAGGCCGCGCCCAAACCCTCGAACAGGGAAGTCCCTGGCTGAAAACGCGCGGCAACCACGTGAACGCGCGTTAAAGGGCTGACATTCGCAAGTTTCACGGTGACTTGTCCATCTTCATTCGATTCAACCTTGGAGACATCAACACGCACAATCTGCGTCGGCCTGGCATCCCGGATACGCAACACGCGGTCACGGGAAACCAGAGCGTTGCCTTCCCTTTTTCCGTCCGTCAACCGCAGCAGAATATGCTTGTCCGGCTTTTTGATCCAGAGATCGTAATCTCCGGCGGCAAGCTTTTCGATACTTAAAAAACCGTCACGCACTATGACATTCTTTGAGCAGTCGAAGGCGAACACACCGCCGCGCAGTTCAAGCAGAGAGCACACTTCATGCGGATCATCGGCGGTAAGATCCATGACGGGAATTCGAACATGTGATTCGGCCTGCGCATGAACTACGCCAGGATACGTTCGTCGATCGGAAGTCAAAACCCATGTCTTGGCGTTATTTTCCGGTCCACGCGCATTCACCGTGTCGATATCAGGCAAAGCGCCGAGATCTATGCGACCGTCGGGCGTGGTCTGAAGTTGCACTTGTATCACACGTTTGAACTGATGGTGTTTAAATTCAAGGTTTACGGCGCGCTCGCCACGAGGCTCACCTGTTTTTCCGAGTAATTCCAGGAGCCAGTGTCCATCGACATGACGCAGATGAATATCTTCGATCTTCGCCTGGGTATCGATGCCGTTAAGGTCATACGAGGTGGCGGCCGCGAGATCAATTTTTTTGCCCTGGCTGACGTTCCGCACTTTTGCACGAAGAGTGAAAGAAACTTTCACGAGTTTTTCCGGAACCTTGAATTCGTAGACGGTTTCGGCATTGGAAGCGATTTTAAGATCCCGGACATCCTTGGTCGCCGTGATACCGTCGCGATCGACGGTTTCGATCGTCAGGAACGGCTCCTCGAGCAGTCCGAGGTCGACAGGAATACCGTTAAGCGAGAGTTCCGGGCGAATCAGGAGTTTGCATACACGCCCGTCGATAAGAGATTCGCGATCCGAATGAAACCCCGCTGTCAACGTGTAGTCTTCGGAGCGATGATTGAAGGTATGCAGTGCCGCGAAGCCTTCATTCTCTATGACAATTTTCTGAGATCCGGCATTTGTGGAATATGGTACGGTTATCGCACCACCAGCCTCGGCGGTATATTCGCGCCCGGACAGCCACAGACGTGCCTTGGGACAAATGTTTCCCGCCTCGTCGAACACTGTGAAAACATGTCCGGCGGCGCCGGTGCGCTCGATAAAGGTGAGCCGTCCTTTCCGAATCAGTGCCCGACTCGACCGACCGTTTCCCAGGAATTCGATAACGAAGACGCCGGGCCTGTTCAGCGCAGGAAAAGTGAACTTCTCGACATGACGCCGCAGGGGAACCTGTGTGTAAGTGGCAATAGATTCTTCATTGGCCACGAGACCATCGAGATCGACTCCGGTCGATATCTCCTCACCTTTTTCCCGATAAAACGCCGCGGTATTGATCTCATAAACCTTTGTTATCATCGTGGGAACATTCTTAACTGCTACATCGAGCAATACCGGTTCCGCTGTCGTGAAAACATCGTGATTGACTGGCAGGAAGTCAAGATCAACACGTTCTTTCAATGCCTGGACATCTTCGGGACTGAGCATCGAGTACCAGCTCTGCATATCGCCGATCCCGCCGAGAATCTTCGTTTCGGCGAAGACGCGCCGCAGCCAGTTCGACTCAATGTACTCAGAGAATTCGCGCTCATTCGGAGCATCCTGAAGAAATTCGCGCAGATAATCGCGCACGAGCGATTCGTCCATACAGACTGGCTCAAACAGGATATTTGAACCGAAATTTGCGTTGAGGTTGGCGACGTATTCGGAGTTCTCGCGTCTCGCCATATATTTCGGATTCATATAATTGACGCTGCGTGGCAACTTCAGATACTCCATGAATCGTGACTTGTCGAATACACCGAGACTGCGATCGAGTTCCAGTCGATGATAAAGGATATGGGCTTTCAGGGAATTCTGGACGGGGGCCAAAGGTCCCACAAAGTTCCAAAGCCGTTCCAGATAAGCTTTTTTCGCTTCCGGGTCGTTGCGCCAGTCCGTGTCGGTTCCTGGCTGCAGACGCGTAATATATGCCTGTATGAAATTAGTCTCGTTCAGCAGGCTCGGCATAAGCTTCGCGCACTCCTCGAGCTGCGGCACCAACAACCGGTTATGTATACTCAGGGATCCAAAGGGCCCGCTGTATTCGTGTTTCAGATCGTCGACGACCATTTTTGCGATTCCTGGATAGTCAGAACGCACGAGACGTCTCAGGAAATCACGACGCTGATCCGGATTAAGATTGGCGTTTACAAGAAACTCAAGCGCGGAATCCTCGAAGCCTTCGAGATTTGAGTATTCCTGAAAAGCTCTCCGAGTAAGCGTTTCGCGACTTATGAGCATCTGATCGAGCTTGCTTGGTGCATGGCTTTCAGGCTTTAAAAGTTGTTTCTGATGGTTGAACTGCAGACCGAGCTGTCGCTTGATCCATTCGATCGTTCCTGCGGGATTTTGCCCGTATTCGAGCAATGCCTGCCTGTTGCGCATTTCATTGACGCGGGAAGTGTTTCCGTATCGCTTGACCCATTGTTGAAGCGTCTCGGAGTATTTCTGCGCGTCGCCGTTCTGCTGATAATACTGGCAGTAATACCAGAAGTAGTCCTCAGTTCCGGGGATAAGCTGTTTCAGCGGCCCAGTGCGATCTTCGGCAAGGCTGAATGTTTCGATAAACCCGAGCTCGTTGGCTCGTCCGCGCATCGGCATCACAAGCAATACCACCATGTAAACGTACAATAAAGGAACGACTTTGCGAAACACATGGATCCTCCTGTCCCGATTTGAATTCGGAGCGGCCGCCCCGGAATTCTCACTGCGGCATTCTACCCTTAGATCTCAACTCCCCGCAAGGCACACTTATCTTGTTCATCTGTAACCAATGCCTGTGATATCATTCGCCAATGTCGACATCGGGTCCTGGTTCTACGATTGGCCGGGAGAGATCCGGCGGTTATGTCGTGCCGACGCAAAGTTCAGATGTCGGCACGCGTTCATTCATGCGTCGCGCCTACATGTTCGCACTGATTTTTTATGGGATTCCGATGCTTTTGGCTTTTTTGGGATTCCGACAGGTGGTTTTCGAGCTTGAGGCATCCAGACGCGGAGAGCTTGAACTTCGTCTCGAAGAGACGCTTTCAACAATCGAAGCCGGGGCCGATACGCTTGAATTCATGACCCGTCTGCTTCAGGAATTAGGGAAGCGTGTTTATGCAAAGCCTGACCCTGCCGCAACATTCAGACGACTGGCGATAACCCTGAAAAAACGCTTCCCCGGAATTTTTGAATTCACTTTTGTTGACGAATCAGGCGCCGTCGTCGAAGAATTAAGTGACGTAACCGTCTCCCACTTTTTGCTGAAGCAGTTTTTTGCCGACTACCGTAATTATCTGGCAGGACATTCGACGGGATATGGGCGCAATAAAGCCTTCATACGCAGTTTTTTCGGTTCCTTTGTACCAGTAGAAGGTGACATTCACGAGAAGCTGCATTATGCCTCTGCGCAATCTCACCATCGATTTCTCTTCCTGACTCGGCCAAGAGCCGGCGGAATGCTGATCGTTCATCTCAATCAGCCTAAGAATTGGGATGAAATTGCTCTGCGAGACCGAGTTTTGAGCCACAACCGTCAACAGTCACGCATCCACGTTAACAAAAGAGTTCCAATACCAGTCACTGTTGTCGGGCTCAACCAGCGGCTTTCGACTGTTTTCGCCCCCTTCGGACTCGATGTCATACGTGGCAAAGCCATCTGGAAATCTTTCAGAAGCAGTCTGACGTCCAGCAAATGGCATGACTCGGTCCTCTGGTCCCGCCGCGCCGTTTTTCCGCATCTCAGCCTACTTGCCTCGGTGCCGTTTGCTGAAGATTCTGACATTCACCGTCTGGATCGCGTTCTATTCGCCTGTCTTGTCCTTTTGTGGCTTGCGCTTGCCGTTATAACTCACCGCGTCATGGATGGGCGGCTTCCACTTTATGTATCAGTGCGTGCAAAACTTATTTTCGCTTTCATGTATACGGCAGCCGTTCCGCTGATCGTAATGGGAATCACGGCCAGGACTTATCTTACAGAGCGACGACAAGTGCTGGAAAGCCACCTTCATACCGACGTGGAGAAGTCCATGATTGCTTTCGACAGCGTGTTTCCGCACACGTTCGAGCCAATGGCACTCAATGTCAAAAATGCTTTTTTGCGACTTTCTCCACCACATGGCGCGTCAGTTTCATCGCTGATTCCAGAGCTGAATAGTATTCAGACGAGTTTTGCCATCGATTCTCTCCGTATATTCGACGTCTCAGGAAAAGCCGTTTATGAAAATATTGATGATGCAGTGCGTTCTCTGAAAAATGAGGATTTCAACATGTTCGACCGCATCGCTGCGACGATTATCCGCAATCTGAATTCTCACTTTGCCGCGGCTTCAGCTCCCGCGCCGGATAACAAAGCCAATCAGGCCTCCCAAAGTGACATGGACTGGTTTTTGTCGAATATCACCAAACAGCTGGGAAATATTTCTACATATGAGTTTGGTCCAGGCAGTTTTCTTATTTCGATTCTTCCAGTGTTTGATGACACGCAACACGCTATTTTTCTGGCTGTAGCCGCGTGGTCGCGAGCGCGTATTGAACGCCAGTATCTTGTTAAACGCCTCATCGGCTTTGCGCGCCAGCTTCCGGATACCGACCTTTACGCGTGGAATCGACGGGACGAGGCGCTCTCGATTCCGCATCCATTCAGATTCGATCGTCTTATACACTCATTTCGTGACCGTGCTCACTCGACCAGTCACGGCGCTCGGGACCGACGTGTTATGAGCGGCGATACGCTCCTTTTGACCGGAGTCCGATGTCAGGAACTTATCGAATACAACCTCGTGGCGGTCAGTCGCGATGTTCAGATACGTCGTGAACTCAATGACATTGCATGGCGTTTCGCCTTCACCGCATTTATTATGATACTCATCAGCATTACCGTAGGAATTCTCCTGGCCCGCGCTTTTCTTGCTCCGATAGCTCATTTATCGGCAGGAGTCGCGGCATTACGATTACGTGATTTCGAGGCAACCATACCGGTTCTGGATGACGACGAGCTCGGACGATTGTCAGCCGCTTTCAATGGTATGATCGAGGGGCTCGCCGATCTCGAACTCGCTCGCGTCATGCAGGAGAGTCTGTTTCCTGACAAACCTCTCAGTCTTGGCGACTGGAGTGTGTATGGCACGTGTCTTTCCGCAAGCCAAGTGGGCGGCGATTATTTTGATTATTTCCCAGTAGATGAACGTCGTATTATCATCATCATAGGCGATGTTACCGGCCATGGCATTTCAGCGGCCCTGGTGGCCGCTATGGCCAAGGCTATTCTCGCCCATCCATGCCACGAAACCAATCCGGCTAAAATTTTGACGGCAATGCATACGGTAATTGCTGGAGTGCTCAGGCGAAAGAAGTTAATGACCTGCTTCAGCGCTGTTTTTGACGTCGTTACAGGCAAAGCTATCGTCAGTAACGCCGGACATAACTATCCGTATCTGATCCGGGATGGTCGCCCTCAACTCATTGAAGCGGTCGGATTCCCTCTTGGAATTGCCCGTCAACGGGAGTTTAAATCCAGGGAAATTGATCTCAGTCCGGGCGACACGCTCTTTTTCTACACCGACGGATTGATTGAAGCTGTTGACAATTCCGGAGCCCCTCTCAATTATCCATGCTTTGAAGCCGCTCTTCCAGGATTATTGCGTAAGAATCCTGTCGAGACTGAACGGGCAATCCGGGCATGGCACGCCTCGCGCGTTCGCCCCGGTCCTCCCGATGACGATATTACAATGGTCATCCTCCAAAGCATCCCGGGAGTTCAGACCTCAGCGTCCGATTCTTCTATTCTTGATTCCATAACAGTTCCGCAGAGACTTTTCTTATGATCAGCACAGGATCAGTTAACACCGAGTCTCATGCATCTACGACTCTTCCGGAAAATTCCAGCGTGAAAGGCTTGGCAAATACTTTTTTTAAGCTGCTTACCAGATTGGCGTTTTGCTTCATATTCTTCGGCATTCCTCTTCTTTTGTTTGTTTACGAAATCGATCAGATGCTCCGGGTCGAGCAGCGTATCGGTCACATGCGGCTGGTCAGGCGCCTGGATCGAATGATTCCAACCAAAATTGCGGAGCGAGTGGATACAAGCAGTGCCCTAAGTGAATTTTTAATCCGGGCATGGATGAAATGCCCATTCACCGGCAGTAGCAGTGAAACTTTTGAGCCCATTATCAGGGAGGTTAAATCCAAATTCCAAAAGAATATTGAATTGGTCTGCATTGATGAAAACGGCTCAGCCGTTGCCTCTTGCAGCGATTTCTTGCCTCCGCCTGATTTGCTGCGCGCATTTCACCGGGATTATATGAATTCGATACGCGGAAATCCAGTGCCATTGAAACAGAACATTGACCAGTACCGATCATTTCTCGGCCCTCTCGTTGGCAGACAGCAGGAGGTAAATCTCAACGGCAGTTGTGTAATATCTTCGTATCTCGCTTCAAGGACATCGCTACTTGTTTCATTACCGTTGAGAAAGCGTTTTTTTCTGGCTTTTTTCTCCAAAACCCCCGATTGGGAAAACATCGGCTATCACAATTTCGCGAACGGCATGATGTTCATACACCCGGAACTCGGCTGCGCAGTTATTGATATTACGACCTCGTTCGATCGCCAGAATCTGCCATGGGGAGGCGCATCCAAAAATCTCGGTATGGTCTTAGCCCGTCTCGGCGACCATTCCAGACGATTTACCGTTCTCGGAGGACGCGTCTGGACGCAAGTCCCGATTTCCCCCACTATTCGCGCAGTTTTTGCTCTTCGCGATGAAGCTGCAACTGGTCTTCACTCTATATTTTTAGCTGTGCGATGTGTCGCTCTCCTGATATTCTCTTGTATTTCGGGAGCAACTCTATGGTTCATCGGAAGTCATCACAGCAAAAGCCTTTCAATACGCTGGAAGCTTTTTCTGCTATTTCTGTATGTTGTCGGCATTCCACTAGCGCTACTAGGCATCTCGACACGTGGGTATCTTCGTGAGCGTCGTATGGTTCTGGAATCCCGCGTTCTTGACGATTTGGTCGCCAAAGTAGGTGAGTTCGATCGCCGATTCAGGGAATATCTGGGCATCATGGAAATGCATCTTCAGGCGGCACTTTCCGTTCCTACTGCCACACCTGAAAGTTTACTCCTCGATACTACCAGGAAGCACATGAGAAATGTGATGAGGCAGTACAAACCAGCTATCTGCGAAATTGTTGACGAAAACGGGAACAGCCTCTTTCATGGCCGTTCTGACTGGGATGCTATATCAAAACGATTTCTGACACTGATAAATGGCGGTGCAGCAAGCCTGATAAAGAACATTAATCATACCCAGGAAACCAACGTGACAAAAATAAAAGATCAGTTCCTGAATATGACAGCGGAATTCTTCGGAATCAACGTTGAACTGGTTTTTTCAATCTTCACTGAAAATATCGGTACTTTACGAGATTTGAGTCTTTCACGCAGCTATATCTCGTCTATTTTCACTCTCATACGTGACAAAAATATGAAAGTTCGCTATCTCTGCATCGTCGCCTGGCCGATCGAGCGCCTGGCATACGCGTATCTTCGGACACAGCTAATAGATGAGTATGTTACTGACGAATCGATACATATCGGGGCGTACAACTCAAACGACGTCTGGATAGGTTATCCGCAGCTGGCTGTTCAGGCGAAAATTATCGCGAATCGAGTCATTGACCAGCCGCTTCCGGTTAAATTCCGCTGTCGAATTGGCAATCGAAGTGGCCTCATGATCGGAATGAAAGGAAATGCTCTTCGGAGGCATTTGTTGTATGCATTCGCAGATGATGCCGGCATCCGAAGAGAGCTGAGCACATTGGCTAGCCGGAATCTTCTGTTGAGTATGGCAATTCTGTCGATCGCCTTCGCAGTAGGCCGGCTTCTTGCCAGATCTTTTCTAGAGCCAATCGGCAATCTCAGCATCGGCCTGGAAGCTCTTGTTCAACGGAATTTCCAGATGCGTGTTACGATTACAGCCAACGACGAACTTGGAGATCTTTCCAGAGCTTTCAACGAAATGCTGGAAGGTCTCGAAGATCTTGAAGTGGCAAAAGTAGTTCAGGAAAATTTCTTTCCTGCCAGCCCGATTTCCCTCGGCCCCTGGAACATATCAGGAAGCTGCCTCTCGGCAAGTCGCGTCGGTGGCGATTATTTCGATTACTTTATACTTGATGAACGGAGGTTAGCGATCATCATCGGCGACGTATCGGGCCACGGGGCATCCGCAGCCCTGGTTGTCGCCATGGCGAAGGCACTGATAGCGCATCCTATGACTGCACCCGGTGGTGATTTTGACCCGGCGAAAGTCCTGGAAGTTCTTCATAAAGTATTCTCTTCAACTCTGAAACAGAAGAAAATGATGACATGCCTTATGGCGGTATTTGACACTGATAGCGGACTTCTGCGCATAGCCAGCGCTGGTCACAATTATCCCTTTCTTATCAGTGATGGGACAGCCAGCCATATCGAGCTCCAGGGGATGCCTCTCGGAATAAGAACCTTACGCAAAATTTCAACCATGGAGCTCCATCTCAAAGCCGAGGATGCTGTATTGTTCTACACTGATGGTTTTATCGAAGCGCTGGATCTGAACGGCGAAATGATTGGTTATAAGCGGGTTGCACAGATGCTACCCGGAGTCTTTAATGACATGCGTGACAAAGATGCTGTACACACCGAAAAGGCCTTGCGAACCTGGCATGATACTGTGGCAATGCCCGGACCTATTGCCGATGACATTACTCTGGTCGTTTTGAAAAATATCGGTTGCAATGACGGGTCCGCATGACAAAGGCGCAAAAACCCTCTTATAGAGCATATTTATAAACATCGTCGGTTTTTTTGTGTGAAATTTGTTGCATTGTAGATTCGATAGTGCTACAATGAAACCTGCTTCGAGAGCGTTACCGATGTGAAGACTTGTCCAGGAACCCCGGTGAGTGCCCATGGTTGATACGTGTGACATGAGCGTGTGGTGATGGTGGGGCCTCCACGAAGGAAAGCAGTCGAAGAAATTTTCAGGAGGTTTCACAATGGAAAAGGGTACTGTTAAGTGGTTCAACGAGACCAAGGGCTATGGTTTCATCACTCGCGCCAACGGCGAAAAAGATGCTTTCGTGCATCATCGCTCAATCATGGGCACGGGCTTCAAGACCCTTGAAGAGAACCAGGAAGTTGAATTCGAGATCGAGAACGGACCTAAGGGTCCTCAGGCGATCAACGTCCGCAAGGTCTGATCGCAATATAAGCGTCTGAATTCTTCCGGGGGCATCGGGTAGCCGATGCCCCCGGCGTTTTTTAGGTAATATAAAAACCGCCCTGCCCGCCGAGTTATTAGCGACAGCGCGTTCAGCAGGCAAGATGCGCCTGAAGAGCAATCAGCGAATAGCCAATCATGTTTTAGTGACTGTTACCGCATTTTTTGCGCGCTTCTTGCGAATCGCATCCAGTCCCATAATAAATCCACACAGTAATACGAGACAGATCTGCCATCGTTTCTTTGCCTGCAAAGTCCAGTAAAGCTGGTCAGCCCCTTCATGTGACTTTTTCATTCTTACAACCGGTTCCAGGTATTTCAAAGCCTTGTCATTATTAGAATTTTTGGGATTATTTGCCCAATAGAACGCAAGACCGAAATTAGCTGTTATGTTTCCACTATCCTTTCCAATAACCTCTTCCGCTAAGTTTTTCAATGAAATAAAATTTATCCTGTTCTGGTGCAACATGAACTCTATCCGCCATTCCATCACCTCAACGATTGCCGGCAACTTCTTCTGAGCTTCTAATAAACTTCCCAACTCATCCCATTTTTTAGCTTCAAAAAGGAGTCGGCCTTTTTGAAGCACATCCTGAGTCGCCTTATCAAATAATTTATCACTCTCCTGTTTGGCCCCTTCCACAAAGGTAACAGGGATATCAGAAGGCTCAGACGCGGCACCAAATCCAAATAATGTTGCTGATGCGGTTTTCGCCGCATCCGAACCAATTTCAGGTTTGAGCGCTATCTTTACTGATAACAACACCGGGGAAGACGTTACGACACGGGCGTCAGACATATGTTTCTCATGAATTTTCATTGAATCCGTGGCAACTGACTTTTCCAGCCGGTCAGACTGCGGAGTTTCAAACTTATCGGCAGTAGAATTCAAGCCAACTTTATCAGACACACTTGTAGCGTTTTTTGCTATATTTGCCGGAGAGAAAAAATCTTCGGGAATTACTGTTTTTTTTCCTAGTCTGTCCGATACTTTATTTTCAGAAGCATTATCATGCGGTCTTCCAGAAACATTTCCGCCTGGAGAAATAATTTTTACCGATACCGTGGCAGAAGCTGATATGGCTTTCCCGGAAAGTTCAGACTTTTTCGACGGACTGCTTCCTTTTGAATCCCCTGATACTTTATTCAGTTTCGTCGGAGATGATATGGCTGTATCGGACGCAAGCAACGCTTTCGAAGTCGTTTTTCGTTTCCGTAATTTCAGTTGAAACGGAAGAGATGGCGGAAACTTCATGACATCACTGGCCGACATTGGCTCTGCAAAAAAAAGTTGGGACGATGGATTCACTGGCGGCAATATATCAGACGTTGCTACAGGAGGTGCGTATTCCACCTCGGGAGGGGATATTTTTTCCAGTTCCTTCAATGGATCAACATATGCGGCATCAACTGTACCAACCGTAATAAAAACAAAAACACACGATAATAGAATGTAAAAATGTCGGGGTGTCATAAAATTGCCGGACAAAGAATATCCATCAGAGCTGTCCGCGTTGCGCCCGATCTCGCGCCATGACTGCGAGTTTATCACAGCGTTCATTTTCAGAATGTCCCGCATGGCCTTTGATCCAGTTCCAGCGTAGCTGATGCAGTCTGGATAATTCGAGCAGTGTCTCCCATAATTCCCGGTTCTTGACCGGCTCTTTCCCTGAGGTCTTCCAGCCATTTTTTTGCCATTTATCAAGCCAACCCTTCTGAAAGGCATTAGCCAGATACTGACTGTCCGTTGTGATCAGAACATTGCAGGCTTCCTTAAGACTCTGCAAGCCGGAAATACAAGCCTGAAGCTCCATGCGATTGTTCGTGGTCATCTTCTCGCCACCGGATAACTCCCTCTCGCTTCCTCCAAACCTCAGAAGCGTTCCCCAGCCACCAGGTCCCGGATTGCCACTGCACGCTCCATCACAGAATAATTCAACCTGCTTAGGAGCAGACTGGGTCGCTGTCGTATGTTTTTCCGAATTCATGCATTTTCTCTTTCATTAAGATTAGCAGGTCGATTCTTCATTGCGCCTTTCTGACATCGTTTCTATAACCTGTGGCATCTTCGCCGCCAACGAGATACAGAGCACCACCTGTTTCAACGAGACCGCACGAAGAGCGTGTGGAAAACCGATCGCTGGTTTCGGGGCCCTCTTCCCTGACAAGGCGCCATTCGACACCGTCAGATGAGTTCCAAACGTCGTTATGGTATACATCCCAGCCGTTGACACGCCCCAGGCCGGCAGCCAGCCAGACACGGCCGGCATGAATGGCGAATCCGGGCGATGAGCGAGGCGTGTATGAAGCATTTTCTACGGCCCTGCTCCAAAATCCTCCATCGACCGATGACCAGACATCATTTAGCGGACCCGTAACACCCAGAGCATTAGTGCCATAACCGGCCCAGATCCAGAGACGACCACCAAAATAGGCGGCGGCGGCATCTTTACGAGGGAAAAAGCTCACGGTGCCGACTTTTTCCGTCCAAATGCCACCGCTTGTGGTCGATGCCGTCCATACATCGTCGAGCAAAACAGGAAGATTTGAAGGATCAACCGTTTCTCCTCCGATCATCCATAGTTTTCCCGGAGTCGATATCATCGAGTGCCCCCGGCGAGCCCAGTATGCGGCGGAAGCGCTGACGCGCGACCAGGTGATTACGTCCGTGGTGGACCATACATCATCTAAGACCTGTGGAGAACTGGTTACATCGAGGTTTTCGCCACCGGTAAGCCAGAGTTTTCCGGTATCATCGACCACGCAGGCATGGAATGCACGACCTGGAAATTGTGTCGCCGGAGGGGTCGTATTATTAGCGAGAACATTGGTCCAGGAAACGCCGTTGGTGGATTTCCAGACATCATTCAGATAGTCTCCGTCAAAACCTCCGATGAGATATATCGCACCACGAAAGGCAACCACGGAGTGACCAGTACGTGTGCTGAACTGGCTTCCTGATGGATCGTTCTGGATCGTTTCCGTCCAGATCGAACCATAGAGGCGCTGCGTAGTAAACTGTCTGGTGAATGGCGCCGCAAGAGTATTTCCCCTGAGATCTGAAGCCGCCGTGGTGACCTGAATCTGAAGTGTTCTTGAAGCGGGCCATCCGGCTGCCGGAGGCGTAAAGTGAAGCGTGTTGCCAGACCAGGAGACTCCGCCGTTTACCGGCGTTATCCCGTCAAGAAGCGAAAATGCGGTTCCCGTGGATGAGGTGTTCATCGGTTTGCTGAATGCAACCAGCAAAACCGCATCAGTAGCGACTCCGGTCGCATCGGCTGCGGGAAAACAGTTCGCACTGATGATCGCAGGTCTGACTTCAGTCCTGAAAGAGACAGTAACAGGTGCTGACAGCGGAACCATGCTCAAATCATGTGCCCCAACACCTGCCGTCAGAGAATACTGGGTATCGAAATCCAGAGGGGTTGAGCGGGTAAGAGTAAGAGTCAGACCGTCTAGTGACCAGGCAGGAGTCGTGCTTCCGCCGGGGTTTGGCGCAAGTGAAATTGCAGCGGCGGTCGGAATTTGATCCATTTGACGATCGAATGTTATCTGAAATGTCGTCGAGCGAATTACATCCGTTGCGCCAGCGGCCGGAATCATACTCGTCACTTGTGGAGCCGTTATCGTGCCGGTCTGAAACTGAAAAATCGGAGTTCCGTTGAGTGCCAGACCATCTATATCGCGAGCAGCCGCATCAACACTTGCCTGATATACAATTCCGGGCTGCAAA
Source organism: Candidatus Rifleibacteriota bacterium (assembly GCA_015233155.1). GTDB lineage: Bacteria > Muiribacteriota > Ozemobacteria > Ozemobacterales > Ozemobacteraceae > JADFYG01. The sequence goes on along the minus strand of JADFYG010000067.1, from coordinate 1,086 downwards.
CCAATACTCCAGGTAAGACTCAGGGTTTTATTCCCGTTGGACCAGACCGCATTCAGGGTTCCGAGAGGAACCGGACTCATCGTAACATTCACGGTTCCCGTGTTCATCGCCTTGGAAAACGTCAAGGATACCGAAGAATTCAGTGCCACGCCCACCGCGCCCGCAACAGGGATTGAACTGGCAAGAACGGCAGGAACAGGAGCCGCTATAGTTGTGAATGTCGATGACCATGGCGCTCCCAACGTCGCTCCAGCCAAAGAATGGGCAGATGAAGTAACGCTGATAGTGTGTAAAACAGCATAAGAAAGCGGCGCCGACGGAGTGAATATCAGGGTTTCCCCACTCCAGGAAAAAGAACCGGCAATCGGCCCTGACCCACTGCGCAACCCGAACGCCGCCTCGACAGAGGGATGATCCATGGGTTCGCTGAACGGGATGCTGATCTGCGTTGCCGTGGCTATGCCGGAGCTTCCGGCTGCCGGAACAACGCCTGCCGCAACGATTACGGGAGTCGGTGGAATCTCCGTCGTGAATGTCGCAGAAAAGATTGAAGCAAGCGGAGTTCCGTCCAGATCACGTGCCCCGGTTGTCACGGATAAGGTGTAAAGAGTATTCCAAGCCAAAGATACCGTTGGCGTCAACGTCAACGTATCTCCACCACCAGACCAGACAGGAGTGAGCGCCCCACCTGGAGGCGGAGACAAAGAGACAGCTGCTTCTACCGAAGTCGTATCCATAAAATGATCGAATGTTATGACAATCTGTGTTTGCCGGGATATTCCCGAGGTTCCGGAAACCGGCGTGATTCCAACAATCGTCGGCGGAATGGGGGGAACAGTAGTAAAGGAGAATGAAAGAGTTCCAGCCAGTGGTGTACCTGCCTGATCGGTCGCTCCGGAAGCAATTGTCACTTGATATGTATGTCCGGCTTGTACTCCAACCGACCACCCGATAGAAAGGGTTTTGCGATCAGCGGACCACAGATCAAGCCTCGAGCCAACAGGTACAGGAGACACATTTACTGAAACCGTCGAAGTAGCCATTGCCGCACTGAATACAAGATAAACCGGAGTATCTATCGCAACA